>NZ_JBPQTO010000012.1:0-620885 GCF_051386375.1 Actinoplanes sp. URMC 104
ACCAGGTCGCCGTCGGCGATGCCGTGCCGGCGGGCCAGGTCGGGGTGGATCTCGGCGCGGGGTTCGGGCAGCGCGACGGTGAGCGCCTTCACCCGGCGGGTCTGGTTGCCGCTCTGGTACTGCTGCATGTTGCGGCCGGTGGTCAGCACGTACGGGTACTGCCGGTCAGGCATCTCGGCCGGGTCGCGGTGCTGCACGGGGATCAGCCGCGCCCTGCCGTCGGAGGTGGGGAAGCCGTCGGCGAACAGCCGCGGCGTGCCCGGGTGGTCCGGCGCCGGGCAGGGCCAGAACACGCCGTCCTCGGCCTCGATGCGCTCGTAGGTGATGCCCGCGTAGTCGGCGATGCCCCCCGCGCTGGCCCGGCGCAGCTCGTCGAAGACCGTGCGGGGATCGCTGCTCTCGTGCCGGCCGAGCCGCCTGCCGAGCTCGGCGAGCATCTCCAGGTCGGTCTTCACGTCCGGCGGCGGGGGCAGCGCACGCTTGCGGCGGATGACCCGGCCCTCGAGGTTGGTCATCGTGCCCTCCTCCTCGGCCCACTGGGCGGTCGGGAGGACGACGTCGGCGAGCTCGGCCGTCTCGGAGCGGAAGATGTCGGACACGACCAGGAAGTCGAGCGCCTCGAGCTTGGCCCGGACGTGGTTGCTGTGCGGGGCGCTGACGACGATGTTGCTGGCGAGCACGAGCAGCACCCGCAGCCGGTCGTCGGTGAGCATTTCGTACGCGGACTTGCCGGGCCCGGGCAGCTCGTCCGGGTCGACGCCCCACACCTTCGCGACGTGCGCCCGCGCCGCGGGGTCGTCGAGCTTGCGGTAGCCGGGAAGCTGGTCGGCCTTCTGCCCGTGCTCGCGGCCGCCCTGCCCGTTGCCCTGCCCGGTGATGGTGCCGTAGCCGGAGAACGGCCGGCCCACCAGACCCAGGGCCAGAGCGAGGTTCAGGTACGCCTGGGCCGTGTCCGTGCCGTTGCTGTGCTGCTCGGCGCCGCGGGCCGTGAGGATCATCGCCGGCCGCTCGGTGGCGAGCAGGCGCACGGTCTGGCGCAGCTTCGACTCCGGCACGCCGGTCATCCGCTCGACGCGCTCCGGCCAGTACGAGTTGGTCGCCTGCTTCACCGCCTCGAACCCCGTGGTGCGCGCGGCGACGTACTCGTCGTCCACATAGCCCTCGCGGATCGCGATGTGCAGCAACCCGTTGGCGAGCGCCAGATCCGTGCCCGGCAACGGCTGCAGGTGCAGGTACGCCCCCGCGGCGGTGTTCGTGCGGCGCGGGTCGACCACGATGTGCCGCGCGCCGTTCTCCCGCCCGGTGTCCAGGTACTGCATGCTCGGCGGCATCGCGTCCGCCGGGTTGGCGCCCACCAGCAGCACCGTCCGGGCCTGTGCCACGTCCTCGAGCGGGAACGGCAACCCGCGGTCCACACCCAGCGACCGGTTGGCCGCCGTGGCCGCGCTCGACATGCAGAACCGGCCGTTGTAGTCGATCGACGAGGAGCGCAGCGTGACCCGCGCGAACTTCCCGAGCGCGTACGCCTTCTCGTTGGTGAGCCCGCCTCCGCCGAACACGCCGACGCTGTCGCGGCCGGTGGCCCGCTGCGCGCTCGTGATCGCCGCGGCGATCAGGTCGAGTGCCTCGTCCCAGCTCGCCTCGCGCAGCGGGCTCGTGCGGTCGCCGGGCTCCTTGCGCACCAGCGGCGTGAGCAGCCGGTCCTGATGGTCGAGCAGGTCCGCGGCGGTGAAGCCCTTCGCGCACAGGCCGCCCTTGTTGACCGGGAAGTCGCGCGGCTCGAGCCGTACCCGGGGAATCTCCGGGGTCAGCGTCATGCCGCACTGCAGGGCGCAGTAGGGACAATGCGTATCGGTCGCCGTCACACCGCACATGCTCGGCGCCGTTTGTTTACCGCCGGGACCGGCGCCGTTGCGTCCGCGTACGAAAAATCCTACAAACGCCGTCGGGTGGTTGTGAGGGCCGCCTGCTCGTACCGGCTCAGGACCAGGTCCGTCACCGCCGGGTCGAGGCAGAGGGGGGCGGTCACGGCGTCGGCGCCCGCCTGGTGGAGGCGGCGGTAGAAGAGGCCGTCCGCCAGGAAGTAGGCCGCAACGGCGACGCGTCGTGCGCCGGCGCGCCGCAGATCGGCGACAACGTCGGGGACGCGCTCCCCGGGTCCCGAAACGTAGGCGACGCGGACGTTGTTACTGCAGCCGGGCACCGAGCCGACCCGCCCGCCGCGGCCCGCCGACGGGCCGGCCTGCCCACCGCGGTCGCCCCCGAGGCTTGCGCCAACCCGCTGGCCGCCGTGCGCCGACGGGCCGGCCTGCCTTCCGTGGTCGCTCACGAAGCCGGCGCCGACCCGCGCGCCGCCGCGCGCCGTCGAGCCGGCGTCCACAGGCCGATCCGCGTCGCGCACATGCCGGAAATCGTCGCCAATGCCTGTGGACAACCCCGCCCGACCCCGATCCGGCGGCGTACCGTCGCCACCCCCGACCCGGGGTGGGCGGGGGAGGTGGTGGCCCACGGTGGGCATTTCGAGTTTTTCGGACAAGAGGCGGGCCACGGATTCGACGTCGGCGCGCCAGGCGGGGTCGGAGGAGCCGGCGGCGGCGAGCACGACGGCGTCGGCGGGCGGCAGGTGCTTGAGCAGGCTGTCGAGGAGCACGTCGTCGGGGCCGAGCGGGCGGGTGACGGGGATGCCGGTGCCGGCCACGGCTTCGGCGATGTCGACGCGTACGTGGTAGCCGGCCGACAGCAGCAGCGGGACGACGACGGCGTCGGGCACGGCGGCGACTACCTCGGCGACCTTGGGCTCCTGCACGTCGACGTACGCGAGCCGGACGTCGAGGCCGGGGCGGCGGGCCGCCACGCGGGCGACCAGGTCGCGGATCTGGGCCTGGCCGGCGGGGCTGCGGGTGCCGTGCGCTACGGCGATGAGGGTGGGCATGGTGTCGGCCTTCCGGCTCGGCGTGATCGGTACGCCGCGTCGTTGCGGTCGAGGGGCGGCCGCCGCACGTCCTGGCGGCGGTAGAAGTCACGGCCGGCGAGCCACCAGGGCGGCCGGACGGTAAAAGGCGGGCGGAAGCAACGGGCGGGCAAGGACGGGCGGGCAAGGACGGGCGGGCAACTGGCGGGCGGGCATCGGGCAGACGCAAAGGCGGGCAGGCGGAAAGGCGAGCGGGCGGAAAGGCGAGCGGGCAGAGGGCGGCCAGGCAGAGGCGGGCGGAAAGAACGGGCGGGCGGAAAGGGCGAACGGTGGAGAGGCGGGCGGAGGGGCGAGCGCCCAGGAGGAGCGGGCAGCGCCGGGGCGGAGAGGTTCAGGAAGAGGGGTCGTCGAGGCGGAGGCGGTAGCCGCGCTTGATGACGGTTTCGATGTGGCGGCCGGAGCCCAGCGCGGTCCGCAGCCGCGCCACGGCGACGTCGACGGCGTGGCCGTCGTTGCCACGGGGCAGGGCGGCGATCAGCTGGTCCTTGGAGACGACGGCGCCGGGGCGGGCGGCCAGCGAGGTCAGAATGGCCATGGCGGCGGGGGCCAGGGTGTGCGGCACCGCGTCGATGAGGACGGCGTGACCCCGCAGCTCCAGGGTGGAGCCGGCCACGTTCAGCTTGACCGTACGGCGGGGAAGCTCGTCGGTGAGGGTCTTGATCAGCGCGCCCAGGCGGTAGCGCTCGGGCATGACGACCGGGATGCCGCGGTCGGTGAGCGGCGCGGCGGTGACGGGTCCGACGCAGGCGGCCAGGGTGTGGCCGGAGCCGAAGCGGTCGAGCACGGCGGGTCCGGCGTCGCCGGCCACGCGCAGGAAGGCCTTGACGGCGGGCGCGCTGGTGAACGTGACCGCGTCGATCTGGCCGCCCGCGATCTGATCGGCGAGACGGCGTACGGGGGTGACGTCCGGCGGCAGCACCCAGCGGTACACGGGCACCTCGACCACGGCCGCGCCCGCGGCGCGCAGGGCGGCGACGAACTCGGTCTGCGGCTCGCCGTGCTCCTGCACCACGATGCGGGCGCCGGCGATGCCCTCGGCGAGCAGCCGTTCGAGGATCTCGTCGGTCGACTCGGTCTTGGCGGCCCAGTCCTCGCTGAGCCCGGCCGCCCGGATGGCGCCGCACGGCTTCGGGCCGCGCGCGATGATCCGCGCCCGGCCGAGCACCTCGCGCAGCCGCTCGGCCAGCCCCCAGCCCTCGGCGGCCTCGAGCCAGCCGCGGAAGCCGAAGCCGGTCGTCGCGACGACCAGGTCGGGGCCGAGCCCGATGCAGGCGGCGGTGGCCGCGTGCAGCGCCTCGTCGTCGGCGAGCGGGACGATGGTGATCGCCGACGCGGTGACGACCCGGGCCCCGCGCCGCTCGAGCAGCGCGGTCATCTCGTCGCGCCGCCGTTCGGCGGTCACGGCGACGGTGAAACCCGTCAGCACGCCTTCGATCATCGGCACCTCCGTCCCGGAACGTTCCCCGTCAGGGTTCCGAGCCCGGGTTTCCGCCAAGGTCGTCTGCGTGTTTCCAAAGTGATAAGACGGTCAGCGCAGCGGGCCGCCGTCCGCCTCGTCCACGATCCGCCGCGCGGCGGCGAGCAGGTGGAACACCTCGATGCGCCCGTCGAGGAAGCCCATCCGGTAGTCGGCGCCGGTGTCCGGGTGCGTCGAACCCGCGTGGTCGCGGCACCCGGCTATGCCGTCGGCGCGCCCCCGGTCGTACGCCAGCAGTTGCTCGTCCACGCCCTCAGCTCTCGTCGCCCATGGCCCGGCGGATCGCGGCGAGCAGGTCCGCCTCGAACGCCTCGACCTCGCCGTCGGTCAGCCCCGCCCGGTAGTCGGGGTCGCCCGTGCGCGTCTCGTCGCGGCGCCCGGCCGCCCCGTCGGCGCGGCCCTCGCCGTACGCCCGCAGCGCGGAGTCAGCGCTGTCCATGTATCCTCCTCGAACGCCACGCCGCGCGTTCGAGCGCAGACACCGCGAACCAATCTCACACGCCGCCGCGGGGTCTCCAACCGCCCGATCCGGCCGGTCCGAAATCCTAAAGTCCCAGGTCAAGCCCGCGATCAGACATTTTGTCGGCGGCCTGCCTCACATTCGTGGCGGTCAGTTCGCCGATCGTCACCGAGAGTGAGGAAGCGTGGAGATCCTCGAGGGTCCGCAGGTCGTGGCGCTGCCGGAGCGGCACACCGCCGGCATCCGGGTGGTCACCCCGTTCCGGGGGATGTTCGCCGTCCGCGACCGGCTGATGGCGCAGCTGTACGACCGCGGCTGGTCCGGCCTCACCTTCCTGCGCCTGCACGTGGTGGACATGGACGGCGACATGGAGATCGAGGTCGGCGTGGTCACCGACGGGCCCGTCGAGGCCGACGGCCGGATCGTCCCCGGCACCCTGCCCGCGGGCGACTACGCCGTCCTGAGGTACGTCAACCACGGCCGCCGCGCGAACGGCACCCTGATCGACTGGGTGCACGCCCAGCGGCTCCGGCTCGACGTCGCCGACGACCCCGCGGGCGACCGTTTCGCCTGCCGCTACGAGGCCTACCTGACCGATCCGCGCACCGAGCGCCTGAAGACGCGCTGGCAGGTGGAGCTGGCCATCCGCCTGGCCCCGCCCGCGACGGCCGGCTGATCACAGCAGGCCGGAGCGGTTCCACAGGGGCTTGCCGGGACCGTCGACGAGGTCGAGCTCGGACAGGTACGCGACGACGCGCCCGGCCGACCAGCGCAGCGTCTCGCGGAAGTACGGGTTGGCGCGCGCGGCGGCGCGGCCCTCGGCGGGGCTCAGGCCGATCGACCGGTAGACGGCCGGGTGGATCAGGCGGGTGCCGCACAGGTACGCCGCCCGGCCGATCACCACCTTGTCGAACAGCAGCCGCCGGCGGCTCGCGGCGCGCACCTGGCGGGCCAGCTCCTCGCGGGCGTAGCGGACGTGCCGGGCCTCCTCGACCACGTGGATGCGCGACACCATCCGCACCAGCGGCTGCACCTGCGGGGACGCCATCGCCTCGCGCTGCAGGGTGTCCAGGATCTCCTCGCAGATGAGGATCGCCGCGAACATGCGCGGGCCGCTCGCCGTCGCGCCGATCCACCGGCCGAGGAACTCGTTGACGCCGTCGGGGCGGTACACCGGGGTGTCCAGCGCCGCGATCATGCGGCCGAACATGACCGAGTGTCGGCACTCGTCGGCGACCTCGGTGAGCCCGTACTGCGCGTGGGCACTGGTCGGGTCCTGGCCGTAGTACGACCGGATCAGCAGCTGCATGAGGATCGTCTCGAACCAGATGCCGAGCCCGGCGATGCTGGCCGCCTCGTACCGGGTCAGCGTGATCCGCTGCTGCTCGGTGAGCCGCTCCCAGACCGCGGTGCCGTACAGCGATGAGCGGTGCGGCGGGACGAAGTACAGGTCGGCGGCGAGCGGCGCCTCCCAGTCGATCTCGACCGACGGGTCGTACGAATGCTCGGCGGACGAGGACAGAAGCCGGGTTGCCACGCGGTCGCGGTCCATGATCAGCCTCCAACGACTTGACGTTACCTGAGGTAACAGTTACTGCTAGTACTATGAAGTCGGAGGAGACAGTGGTCAATACCGATGGCCGCCGCGGCCGCTGGGCCGGCCACCGCGAACAGCGCCGGGCCGAGCTCACCGAGGCGGCGATCGGCGCGATCCGGCAGCTGGGCCCCGAGGTGGGCATGGACGCGATCGCCGCGCACGCCGGGGTGAGCAAGCCGGTGCTCTACCGCTACTTCGCCGACAAGAGCGAGCTGTGGCTGGCGGTGGGCCAGCGCTCCGGCGAGCTGGTGCTCGACGCGATAGTCCCGGCGGTCGCGGCCGTACGGGAGGAGCGCGACGCCGTCGGCGCTGCCATCGACGCCTACCTGGCGCACATCGCGGCCGACACAAACCTCTACCAGTTCGTCGTGCACCAGCCCGACATCGCCCGGCACCGCGACGTGGTCGCCGACGTGGTCGACACGGTGGCCAGCGGGCTCGCGCGGATCTTCGGCGACCGGCTGCGCGCCCGCGGGCTCGACTCCGGCGCCGCGCTGCCGTGGGCGTACGGCGTCGTGGGTTACGTCCAGGCGGTCGGCGACTGGTGGCTGCGGCAGCAGCAGCCGATCAGCCGCGACGCGCTCGGCGAGTACCTGACGACTTTTCTGTGGAGCGGGGTATCCGGCATCAGGCACGCGGCCGACGTCCCGGGCGGACTGGCCGCATACCAGGAAGGCAGCACCAGTGATCGATGAGGAATATCGCGGGCCCGCGACGCTCACGGCCGGCGACCAGCGGCACGTGCTGCGGGTCCGCCTGTCCGCCCGGTTCGAGCCGGTCGAGGGCCGCTTCCGGTGGGCCGGGCGCACGTCGCCCGACGCCCGGCTGCTCGAGCGGACCCGGCACGGCCTGCGCGAGGCCGAGCTGAGCATCGCGGACGCGCCGCCGAGACGGGTACGGCTCAGCGAGCCCGACCCGTGGGGCGGGGTACGACTGTCGGGGACCGGCACGCCGCCGTGGTCGCGATGAGCCACTTCGACGTCCTCATCATCGGCGCGGGGCTGTCCGGCGTCGGGGCCGCGTGGCGCCTGCAGGAGTCGCTGCCGGGCAAGACGTACGCCGTGCTGGAGGCCCGCGACGCGATCGGCGGCACCTGGGACCTGTTCCGCTACCCGGGCGTCCGGTCGGACTCCGACATGTTCACGCTGAGCTACCCGTTCCGGCCGTGGACGGACACCCAGTCGCTCGCGTCCGGCGAGAAGATCCGCAAGTACATCCAGGACACCGCGGACGAGGCCGGCATCACCGCGCACATCCGGTTCGGCGCCAAGGTCGTCGCGGCGGACTGGTCGACGCCGGACTCGCGCTGGACCGTCCGGCTCGCCGACGGCAGCGAGCTGACCTGCTCCTTCCTGTACGCCTGTGCGGGCTACTACTCGTACGAGAGCGGCTACCAGCCCGACTTCCCGGGGCTGGCCGACTTCACCGGGCGGCTGGTGCATCCGCAGTCGTGGCCCGCCGACCTGGACTACCGGGGCAAGCGGGTCGTCGTCATCGGCAGCGGCGCGACCGCGGTGACGCTGGTGCCCGCGATGGCGCCGGACGCCGCGCACGTGACGATGCTGCAGCGCTCCCCCACGTACCTGACCGCGCTGCCGCCCCGCGACGTGATCGCCGACGCGCTGCGCCGGGTGCTGCCCGCCAAGCCCGCCAACACGATCGCGCGCGCCAAGAACATCCTGCTGACGCAGGGCTTCTACCAGCTCGCGCGGCGGCGCCCGCAGCGCGTGCGCAAGGTGCTGCGGGCGATGGCGGTGCGCGGGCTGGGCGACGCGGACTACGTGGACAAGCACTTCAAGCCCCGCTACGACCCGTGGGACCAGCGGCTCTGCGTGATCCCGGGCGGCGACCTGTACGAGGAGATCCGGGCCGGGCGGGCGTCGGTGGTCACCGACCACATCGACCGGTTCGTGCCCTCCGGCATCCGGCTGCGCTCCGGCGAGGTGCTCGAGGCGGACGTCGTGGTGTCGGCGACCGGGCTGCAGCTGGTGGCGATCGGCGGCATCGAGGTCTCGGTGGACGGCGAGGTCGTGAAGATCGGCGAGCGGGCCGCGTACCGGGGGCTGATGCTCAGCGGCGTGCCGAACCTCGCGTACTGCATCGGCTACGTCAACGCCTCGTGGACGCTGCGGGCCGACCTGTCGCACCGGTACGTCTGCCGGCTGCTGCGCCACATGGACCGGCACGGCTACGCGGTCGCGAGGCCGTCCGAGCCGGAGGTGCAGGGCCGCCCGCTGCTCGACCTGTCCTCCGGGTACGTGCAGCGCGCGCTCGACCTGTTCCCGCGCCAGGGCGACCGCGCGCCGTGGATCGTCCGGCAGAACTACCTGCGCGACGTCATCACGACCCCGCGCGCCGACGTCACCCGCGACATGACCTTCGAGGAGGTTCCGTCATGATCCCGTACCGGTTCCCCGGGCGCACCGCCGTGCTGACCGGCGCGGCCAGCGGCATCGGCGAGCAGCTGGCGTACGGGCTGGCCGCGCGCGGCAGCCACCTCGTGCTCGTCGACGTCGACGAGGCGCGGCTCAAGCCGGTGGTGGACCGCATCCGGGCCGCCCGTCCGGCGATCGACGTGACCCCGATCGTGGCCGATCTGGCCGACCGCGCGCAGGTGGAGGACCTCGCCGCCCGGGTGCGGGCCGGCCATCCGACGATCGGGCTGCTGATCAACAACGCGGGGATCGCGCTGGGCGGGCGCTTCGACCAGGTCACGGTCGAGGAGTTCGAGACCGTGATGAACGTGAACTTCCGCGCCCCGATGCTGCTGACCCACGCGCTGCTGCCCGCGCTGACCGCCGCGCCGGGCAGCCACCTGGTCAACGTGTCGAGCCTCTACGGGCTGATCTCCCCGTACGGGCAGAGCGCGTACGCGGCCAGCAAGTTCGCGCTGCGCGGGCTCAGCCAGGTGCTGCGCGCGGAGCTCGCCGAGAACGGCGTGGGCGTGACGACCGTGCACCCCGGCGGCATCCGTACGCGGATCGCCGAGAGCGCCCGGGTGGGCAGCGGCGTGCCCGCGGCCGACGTGGAACCGCAGCAACGCCTGTTCGCCAAGCTGCTCACGTTCCCGCCCGAGAAGGCCGCCGCGCAGATCCTCGACGCGGTGGCCCGGCGCAAGGCCCGCCTGCTGATCGCCTCCAGCGCCAAGGTGCCCGACCTGCTGGCCCGGCTGGCTCCGGTGGGCCACGCGCGGGTGGTGCAGCTGCTGGTCAACGGCCGGTCGTCGCGGTGAGCACGCTCGACGGCGTCCGCTACCGCGTGAGCGGCCCGGCGGACGCTCCGCCGGTGGTGATGCTGCACGGCATCGGGCGCAGCCTCGAGGACTGGGAACCGCAGCGCCCGCTGCTCGACGCCGACCACCGGGTGATCAACCTCGACCTGCCCGGCTTCGGCCTCTCCCGGCGCCTGAGCGGGCCCACCACCCTCGAGGGGCTCGCCGGCGCGGTGTGGGCCACGCTGGACGGGCTCGGCGTGACCCGGCCGGTGCACCTGATGGGCAACTCGCTCGGCGGCGCGGTGGCGATGCGGATGCTGACCGGCGCGCCCGCGCGGGTGTCCACGCTGACGCTGGCCAGCAGCGCCGGGTTCGGCAAGGAGGTCACGCTCGCGCTGCGCCTGCTCGCCGTGCCGGGGCTCGGCCGCCGCCTGCTGGCCCGCATCGACCCGCGCGCGGCCCGCCGCGTCGAACGGTCGCTGTTCTTCGACCGCGCCCACGTCACCGAGGAACGCGTCGCGATGGCCGTCGAGATCGCCCGGCAGCCCGACTTCGCCGCCGTCTACCTCGAGACCGCCCGCGCGCTCGGCGGCTTCCGCGGCATCGCGCCGCGCTGGCGCAGCGAGCTGCTGGCCCGCGTGGCCGAGCACCCGAAGCCCACGCTGCTCGTCTGGGGCGAGCGCGACCTGATCCTCCCGGCCGCCCACCTCGCGGCCGCGCGCGCGGCCCTGCCGTACGCGCGGTGGCACCTGTTCCCCGACACCGGGCACATGCCGCAGCTCGAGCGTCCCGAGGAGTTCGCCGCGCTGGTGCGGCCGCTACTGGCCCACGGAACGGGCGACGGCCCCGTGGAACAGCATCGTGACGTGGTTGGCGGCAATGCGCTCGGCGGTCAGCCGGGGTAGCGCGGCGCGGCCGAGCTCCAGCCCGCGCTCGCTGATGAACGGCCGCGACCCGTCGTCGGCGTCGTGCTCGGCGAGGATCGCGTGCACGGGCACGTCGAGCGCGGCGAGCAGCGGCAACGTCGGCTCGCCGGCGAGGGTGTCGACCGCGTCGTCGACGAGCCGGGCCTGGTCCACGCGGGGGCGGCCGGTGTCGTCGAGCAGGTAGCCGGCCCACTGCAGCAGCCGCGGCCGCAGGTCGGGACGGCCGGCGATCGAACGGCCCTCGACGCGGTCGGCGAAGGCTCCCGCGCCGGCGAACCGGCGCCCCAGCGGGCGCACGACGAGAGTCCACTGCGCGCGGACGACGGGTCGCCGCAACGTCCACCGCGGCTCGGGCGGCACGCCGCCGTCGAGCAGGACGATCTTCCGTACGCGGTCGCCCAGCTTCGCCGCGACCAGCGGCGCGAGGTAGCCGCCCATCGAGTGCCCGACGAGCACGACGTCGTCGAGCCCGCACTCGTCCGCCACCCGGACGACCTCGGTGGCGTGCCCGGCGAGACCCGGCGCGGCCCGGGCCGTCAGCGAGCCGCCGCGGCCCGGCAGGTCGGGCGCGATCACCGGCGACCCGGGCACCGCCTCGGCCAGCGCCCGCCACACCTCGGAGGTGTTGGTCAGCCCGTGCAGGGCCAGCACGGCCGGCCCGGCCGCGCCGGCGTTCCACTGCGCGCAGGTCAGTCCGGCGATCGTGCGGCGTTCCAGCTGAGTCACGCGGGCGAATCTACTTCGCGTCCGCTCGGACGCGGAAGCCGACCGTCCGGAATGGCTCCTAGGGTGGGGGCCATGACCGACTTTCCGTGGGAGCCGCCGATGGCCGGCACCGAGACCGAGCACCTGCTGGGCATGTGGGAACGGCTGCGCGCGACGTTCCGCTGGAAGGCCGACGGGCTGGACGCGGCCGGGCTGAACACCCGGATCGCCTCCTCGGCGCTGACGATCGGCGGGCTGCTCAAGCACCTCGCGCTGGTCGAGGACATCACGTTCGACGTCAAGTTCGGCGACGCGTCGCCGCCCGCCGACCCGTGGCAGCGGCTGACGTCGCCCGGCGCGGAGTTCACCTCGGCCGCGGACGACGACCCCGCCGACCTCTACGGCTGGTACGACGACGCCGTGGCGCGCTCGCGCGCCGCGATGGCCGCCGCGCTGGCCCGCGGCGGGCTCGACCAGCTCGCGCCGCGCGCCCTGCCGGACGGCCGCAGCCCGAGCCTGCGCCGGTACGCGTGCGACCAGATCGAGGAGTACGGCCGGCACACCGGGCACGCCGACCTGCTGCGCGAGGCGATCGACGGCCGCGTCGGCGAGGACCCGCCGGGCGACTGGCGCCCCGCGTCGGGACGGTTCTCGTTCAGACAGTGAGCCGCACGGTGACGGTGTC
Organism: Actinoplanes sp. URMC 104; assembly: GCF_051386375.1. Classification (NCBI taxonomy): domain Bacteria; kingdom Bacillati; phylum Actinomycetota; class Actinomycetes; order Micromonosporales; family Micromonosporaceae; genus Actinoplanes; species Actinoplanes sp. URMC 104. Next base: position 12,036 of record NZ_JBPQTO010000012.1, read on the forward strand.
GCCGAGCTCGAGGCCCTCACCCCGGCGGACGGCCGTCTTGATCGGCACGAGGTAGCGCCCGTCCTTGGGCCACAGCGACGTCGTCCAGTCGGTGCGGCCGATCCGGGCGGTCACCGGGATCATCCCCCAGCCATAGCTGACCTGGGCCGAGGCCGACTCGAGCGCGGCGCACTCGTCCTCCGGCACGGTGACGAAGTGCCACGGCGCCGGTCCCCGCCAGAACCAGATCTCGCCCGCGAACTCCAACTCCATGAGCACACCCTAGGAGGCCCGTGTAAGGCAGTCAGGGATGGGTAACCGACCTCGCCCCCGGTGGGACCACGAGGAAGAGGAAGCGGTTTGCCGAAAATTGTTGACCACGACCAGCGGCGCCGAGAGATCGTCGACGCGTTCCTGACCGTGGTGGGGCGCGACGGACCGGCGGCGGCCACCAGCCGGGCCATCGCCGCCGAGCTGGGTGTGGGCGCCGGGGCCCTGTGGCACTACTTCGACAGCCTGGACGCGGTGTTCTCGGCCGCCTACCAGCGCGTGCTCGAACGCACCACCGCGCGCATCCTGGCCGCCACCGGCGACCGGCGCGGCCTGGCCGCGATCGACGCCACGATGTGCGAGATCCTGCCGCTGGTCCGCGGAACCCTCGCGGAGGCGCAGGTGGTCGTCGGCTTCTGGGGCCGGGTGGCGATCAACCGCCAGCTGCTGACCGGCCTGACCGACGTGGCCGTCCTCTGGGGCGACCAGCTGCGCCGCCACGTCGAGGAGGCCGTCGAGGACGGCGAGCTGGTGCCGCACGTGCCCACCGACAGCCTCGTCGAGGTGCTGCTCTGCCTCTCCATCGGCCACCAGGTGCACGCCGTCGTCGGCACTCCCCTGCCCGACGCCGACCGCCGCCTCGGCCTCGTCGCCGACTGCCTGGCCCCCTGGCGCGCCACCGCGGGCGTCCTTTCCGGACACCCGACCGGGCGATAGGCAATATGCCGGTAAAACGGATCCGTCATGAGAGCGGACAATAGCCGACCGGCGTCTCGCACATATGCCCTCGCGCGGGGCAGGTGTACGTTCGGCGATATTCGAGGATATCCAGCTGGCGGGGTACCGAGGGGGGACCATGACCGATCAGCAGGAGAAGAGACGCTCGCTCGACACCAAGCCCGTCGTGTTCATGTTCCAGCCGACCTCCTACGAGGTCGTCACCGGCGACCGCCTCAAGGAATGGGAACGGGACATGCGGTCCGAGGTGCTGGCCCGCCGCGGCGTGACCATCGACATCACGATCACGATCGACATCACGATCACGTCGGGCACGGCCACCTATTCGTTCAGCGGGCCGGGCGATTCGGGGCCCGACGACTGCGACGCCGACTGACGGCCGGAGCGTGTCCCATGGCGCGCCGGCATTCCGTCGCCATCCTGTCGCTGCCCGACGACCTGCACGCCCTGATGATCCAGGACCAGCTGATCAGCCGGGACGTGGACTGCGTGGTCGTCGAGACCAGCCGCCTCTGCCGGGGTGGTCTCGCCTGGTCCAACGCCGGTGACGGCAGCCCCGGCAGCCCGCCCACGATGCCCGGCAACCTCGGCGAGCTGGTCGACGTGCCGGGCCTCGACCTCGTCTGGTTCCGGCGCACGAACTATCCCCAGGAGCTGCCCGCCAACGATCTCGACCCGATACAGCTGGAAATAGTGAACAACGAATACAAGGCGACGATGTTCGGCGCCCTGGCGACCTCTTTCGGCGGCCGCTGGGTCAACGATCCCTTCGCCGGCTTCGGCGCCGAGAACAAATTGCTGCAATTGGACGCCGCGAGACGGGCGGGACTTCGCGTTCCGCGCACTCTGGTGAGCCACGATCCGGAACAGGTACGCGCATTCTGTGAATCGCTGCACGGCGAGGTCGTCGTCAAAACCGTCAAGGGCAGCGCGCGGCGCCCGCTCTACACCGTTCGCGCTTCCGCGGAACTGGTCGCCTCGGAGGAAGCGATCAGGCTCGCGCCGGCGATGTACCAGGAGTTGGTGCCGGGGCCCACGCACATCCGGGCGCATTGCTTCGGGGACCGCACGTACGCCTTCTCCATCGAGTCCGACGCGCTGGACTGGCGCGGCGACCTCAACGTGCCGATCGCGCCGGTCGACATCGACGACGACACCGCCGCCCGCCTGCGGACCGTGCTGGACATCCTCGGCCTGCGCATGGGCGTGTTCGACCTCAAACGCCTCGGCACCGGCGAGTACGTGTGGCTGGAGGTGAACCCGCAGGGCCAGTTCCTGTTCCTGGAAGGCTTGACCGGCGTGCGCCTCAGCGTCGCGTTCACCGACTTCCTCATGGCCGAGCTGGCGGCTCCCGCGCCCCCGGCGCGCCGGGCTGCTCAGGTGACGAAGATGCAGAACGGGTGGCCGGCCGGGTCGGCGTAGACGCGCAGGGGCTCGTCGGGGTCGGTGCTGCGGTCCAGCAGCAGCTCGGCGCCCAGGGAGAGGGCGCGTTCGTGCTGGCGGTCGAGCTCCTCGGTGGTCGCGACGGACGTGTCGAGGTGCAGCTGCTGGGGCACGGCGCCGTCGGGCCAGGTGGCGCGGGGCAGGGTGGGGACCTGCTGGAAGGCGAGCGCCGGGCGGCCGTCGGGGTGCCGCAGGTTCAGCCAGTCCTGGCCGCGCTCCTGCTCGTCGCCCGGGCGGTACTGCAGGCCGAGCAGCCGGCGGTAGAACTCGGCGAGCTCGCGCACGTCGACGGCGTCGAGCACCACCTGGACGAGCGTCGGATAGGTCGTCATGCCGCCCAGCCAACCACGTCAGCGGAAGATCGACGCGGCCCACTCCGGGTGATCCACGAACGGGTTCCGGTTGTGCTGGTAGGTGGCGTACACGATCTGGTTGCGGGTGCGTTCGGCGGCGTCCGGCGGGTCCGCGGCGTTCCACTGCAGCAGCGCGGAGACGCGGCCGATGCGCGGGGCGGAGCCGCCCGAGGTGGCGTCGTCGACCTCGAGGTCGGGGTGGGAGTCGCCGCCCTCGTAGCGCACCGCCATGTAGAACAGCATGCGCGCGACGTCGCCCTTGACGGCGTCGCGCGGCTCCCACGAGTCGCCGTCGGTGTAGTTGCCGGGAGCGCCGGTGGCCGCGGAGCCGCCGTCGTCGAAGTCCTTGTTGCCGCGCAGCGCGTTGACCGCGACGTCCTCGGGGCGCAGGTGGTGCAGGTCGGTGCCGGGGCCGGCCGCGGTGCCGAAGTCGCCGTGCGACTGCGCCCACACGTGCTCCCGGTTCCAGTTGCCGGCGGTGCCACCGTTCAGCGACTTGGACCGGCTCAGGCCGGAGTAGAACAGCTTCACGTTCGCCGGGTTGGCCGGGTCCTGGTCGGTGACCTTGAGGGCGGTCCAGACGGCGTCGTACGACAGCTTCGTCACGCCGGCGGAGACGATGCCGTGCAGCGCGTTCCTCAGGCTCTCGCCGGACTTGCCGAGCGCGGCGGCGTAGTAGACGTCGGTGCCGGACGAGCCGGTCGGCGTGGGCGTGGGCGCCGGGGTGGCGCCGGCGGTCATCGCGGTGGGCGACTTCAGGCCGGGGTGGGTGAAGTACGCGGTGAGCGTGCCGGCGACGGTGATCGGGTCGCCGACGAGCCCGGGGTTGCTCGCCAAGCCGAAGGCGGCCCGGTACGGGCTGGTCACCTGCACGTAGAGCATCCGGCCCGGCGAAGTCTCGGCCGCGCTGTCTGCGAGGGCGAGCGCCGTGTCGCCGGTGAAGTCGCCGAACCGTACGGTGCCGGTCGCGGTGGGCTCGCCGACGACGTAGCCGCGCACGGTGCCGGTGCCGCCCTGGCTGCTGATCGCCTGCGCGACGGTCAGCGTGGCGGCGGCGCGTGCGGGCACGGTCAGCAGGACGACGGCGAGGACCGGTGCGGCGAGCAGGGCGAGACGCTTCGTCCGGAGCATGGAGATCACTCTATGGGTGGCCGGTCGCCGCGCGGGCCATATCGAAGACGTCATACGCGCGGAGGGTCGGCCGAACGGATAATGCCTACACCGCAGATAGGATTGCTATGCTCGTGCGGTTTCCCGACCGGCCGCAACGACAGCGAGGCGCCGCGTGACAACCCTGACCGAGCGGGCCGCCGCCCTGCTGATCGCCGAGCACGCCTTCGCGCCGGCCACGCCGGGCTTCGTCGGCGCCGCCGTCGACCTGCCGCTGGCCGCGCCCGGCCTGAGCGACCCGATGCTCGCCACGCTCGCCGTGCGCCCGGCGCTGCGGCACGGCTTCCTGACCGCCCGCTCGCCGCGCGTCGCGGTCGTGAGCGGCCCGCCGTCGCCGGGCCTGGAGGCGAGCATCGCCCGGATGAGCGAGGACCTCGCGGTGCCGCTCCCCCTGCCCGCGGCCGACGAGGCGGGCGAGGGCGGCGTACGGGTGGCGCTCGAGGCGGGGCTCGACGGCGGCGGCCCGCTGGGGCTGACCCGCCGCTGGGCGCTGGCGCACACGCTCGCGCCGGTGCTGGCCGCGGCGTTCGCGAACTCGCCGCTGCGCGACGGCGAGCCGACCGGCTGGCGCAGCACCCGTCAGGCGCGCCACCGTCACCTGCCGGTGCTGCGCGCCGTCGCCGACCCGCGGGCCGCCTGGGCCGCGTACGTCCTCCAGGCGCCCGGCCTCGCGCCGCGGTTCCGCCTGACCGACCTCGCCCGGCACGTCGACGCGCTGCGGCCGCCGGTCGCCGCGCGCGGGCACCTCGAGATCGACGTGGCCGACCGGCAGCCCGGCGCCGGCTGGCGGGTCGTCGTCGCGGTGACGGCCGCGCTGCTCGACGACCCGCGGGCCGCCGCCGTGGCCGAACAGATCACCGCGCCGCTCGCCGCGGAGCCTCGGCTCTGGGAGCGGGCGGCCCGCGACGCGCTCACCGACCCGGTGCTGGCCGCCGCGGCGCGGGCGTGCTTCGTCGAGGCGTACGGCGTCCTCGCCCGGCACGGCGTGACGCGCGACCTGCGCGACGCGGTGGCGGAGTTCACCGACCGCTACGTGATGCGCGGCCGCTGCCCCGCCGACGACCTGCTCGACCGCGCGGGCGTCAGGCCCGTTCGCCGGTGATGTACTCCTCGAGGCTGTGCCGCTCGGTCTCGAGCTCGTCGATGCGGAACTTCACCACGTCGCCGATGCTCACCACGCCGCGCAGCGCCCCGTCCTCGATCACCGGCACGTGACGGAAGCGCCGCTCGGTCATCAGCCGCTCGACGTCGTGGACCGCGGCGTCGCGGGTCACCGACCGCACCTGGGCGGTGGCGATCGCCGCGACCGGCTCGGTCAGCACCGCGGCGCCCCGGTCGGCCAGCGCGCGGACGACGTCGCGCTCGCTGACGATGCCCTCGACCCGGCCGTCGCGCGCCACGACCACCGCGCCGATCCTGTGTTCGGCGAGGACGGCGAGCAGCTCCGTCACGTCCGCCTCCGGTGACACCGTCACCACTCGTTCGCCCTTGACCCGGAGAATGTCGCTGATCCGCATCGTCGCCTCTCCCGTCCGCACGCCGCTGGGGGCCTATGCCAACAAGGCGTCAATCGGGGCGTGATGTCAAGACCGGCCGGAGAGCCGGGCCGCCGCGACCTGCCCTTCACTCACCCCTCGAGGGGCTGTCCCTCGCGCGAGCTACCGCAAGTGTCCACCGGTGGGTGACGATTACGGGCCGTCGAGTCCCTAGCTTTTCTTCGCAGCTGCGGCACCCCGGCCGCGGCTGCTCGAAGGGAGTTCCATGCGGTTCGTCAAGCAGCTGCTGGCCGTGGGCGTGGTCGCCGCCGTCGGAGGGCGAGCCGTCGCCGCGGTGGACGGGAACGACTGGCTCACGCTGATCCTCGGCCTGCTCACCGCCGTGCTCGCCGTCGTGGTCTACGCGTGGGTGGTGCGGCGCACCGAACGCCGGGCGCCGGCGGAGGTCGCCCGCACGGGCGCGCCCGGCGGGTTGCTCCGGGGCGTGCTGCTCGGTGTCGGCATGGTCGCCGCGGTCATCGTCAACATCGCCCTGCTCGGCCACTACGACGTCGACGGCCTGGGCTCGGTGCCGGGCGCGCTGGGTGTGCTGGGCTTCGCTGCCGCCGCGGGCACGACCGAGGAGCTGCTGTTCCGTGGCGTTCTGTTCCGCATCGTCGAGGAGCGCACCGGCACCTGGATCGCGCTGCTGCTGACCGGCCTGGTCTTCGGCGCCATGCACCTGGCCAACCCCGACGCGACCCTGTGGGGCGCGACCGCCGTCGCCGTCGAGGCCGGGTTCATGCTCGCCGCCTGCTACGCCGCCACCCGCACCCTGTGGGTGCCGATCGGACTGCACCTGGGCTGGAACTTCGCCCTGGGCGGCGTCTTCGGCGCCCCGGTCTCCGGCACCGGCGCGCCGCAGGGCCTGCTCGACGCCACCCTGTCGGGCCCCGCCCTGGTGACCGGCGGCGCCTTCGGCCCGGAGGGCAGCCTCTATGCGCTGGGCGCCGGCATCGCGCTGACCGTGGTGTTCCTGTGGCTGGCCCACCGCCGCGGCACCCTGCTCCCCCGTCGCCGCGGGTCCGCAGCGCAGCCGCCCGCTACAGTCTTGCGGTGATCGACTTCCGGCGGATCCCGGACCGGTGGCGGCGGTGGGACGTCACCGTCCGGGATCTTCCGGCGGCGCTGTTGCTGGCGGTCGCGTCGGTGACGCCGGCGCTGGAGAAGTACGGGACGCAACTGGGCGACCTGCCACGCCGCCCCTTCGACGCGCTCGCCGTCGCGGTGATGCTGCTCGAGTGCTCCCCGCTGGTCGTGCGCCGCCGTCTGCCGGCCGTCTGCCTCCTGCTGGTGTGCCTCGGTTTCGCGATCGACCAGCTCCGCGGCTACCACCTGGTGGCGGGCACCGCGTTGCCGATCGCGCTGCTGAGCGCGGGCGCCCACCTGGAACGGCGGCGGCGGCTCGTCCTCCTGCTGATCTGCGCGGCGTACGTGCCGTTCACGCGCGGCCTGGACCGGCTCGGGTCGGGTGAGGGCGCCGCCGGGTACATGACGTTCCTGCTGGCCATGCTCCTGTTCTGGGGCGTCGGGGCGTGGCTGCGCCAGACTCGGCGGGCCGAGGAGGAACGCCGCAGGCGGCTGGCGGAGAGCACCCGTACGGCCGAGCGCGCCCGCATCGCCCGGGAGCTGCACGACGTGGTCACCCACCACGTGACGGCCATGGTGGTGCAGGCCGAGGCGGCGCGCTACCTGACCGCCGCGCCGGACCGGCTCGACCAGACCCTCACGGCCGTCACCGACACCGGCCGGCGGGCGATCTCGGACCTGAGGCAGATGCTCGACCTCCTCGACCCCGGCCACGGCACGCGGACGGGCACGCCCACGATCGACCACGTCCGGGGGCTGGTCGAGCAGACCCGGCGGGCCGGGCAGCCGGTGGAGCTCACCGAGGAGGGACAGCCGCAGGAGTCCGCGGGCAGCGCCGAGGCAGTGGCCGCGCGCGTGGTGCAGGAGGCCCTCACGAACGCGTTGAAGTACGACCACGGCGCGCGCGACCGTGGTCCACATCCGGTACGGCACAAAGGAGATCAGCGTGGAGGTCGGCAGCGACGGATCGGGGTCGGGTTCCGCGTCCCCCGGTGGCAGCGGGCGCGGCCTCGCCGGGCTCCGTGGGCGCGTCGAGGTGCTCGGCGGCGAGTTCTCCGCGGGCCGGCGGGCGGGCGGCCGCTTCGTCGTGCTGGCGCGCATCCCCACCGGGTCGTCCTCGTGACCACGCCCGTACGCGTGCTCGTCTGCGACGACCAGGCGCTGATCCGCACCGGCTTCGCCACGATCATCGACGCGCAGCCGGACCTCGAGGTGGTGGGCGAGTGCGGTGACGGCCGCGGCGCGGTGGACCTCGCCGCGCGGCTGCGGCCGGACGTCGTCGTGATGGACGTGCGGATGCCGGTGCTCGACGGCATCGAGGCGACCCGCCTGCTGGCCGGCGCCGGGGTGGACCATCCGGTCAAGGTGCTGGTGGTGACCACCTTCAACCTCGACGAGTACGTGTACGAGGCGCTGCGCGCGGGGGCGAGCGGGTTCCTGCTCAAGGACGCTCCCCCGGCGCAGCTGCTGCACGGCATCCGGACGGTGGCGAGCGGCGCCGCGCTGCTGGCGCCCGAGGTGACCCGGCAGCTCGTCGGCCGGTACGCGGCCCGGATCCGTCCCGCGGGCAACGCGTCCGCCACCGCCGCCCTCACGGCGCGCGAGCTGGAGGTGTTGCGCCTGATCGCGAACGGCCTCTCCAACAGCGAGATCGCCGCGACGCTCGTGATCAGCCACGAGACCGTGAAGACGTACGTGTCGCGCATCCTCGCCAAGCTCGACCTGCGTGACCGCGTGCAGGCGGTGGTGTACGCCTACCGCAACGGCCTGGTCGCCTGAGCACGGCTTGCGCGGCGCGCGCCGGCTCAGGGGTGCGAAGTGGCGTGGCGGGCGCGGTGGCGGCGGACGGCGGCGCGGTTGGCGCAGGCCGGGGAGCAGTACGCCTGCCTGCCGGTGCGGCTGAAGTCGGCGTACGGGCGGTGGCAGCCCTCGGCGGCGCAGCGGCCCAGGCGGTGCATGCCGCGGCCGGCCAGGTGCAGCGCGGTGCCGACGCTGATCAGCGTGCGCAGCACGGCGGCCAGCGGCTGGTCGGGGTCGCGGTAGTGCAGGTGCCAGCCGCTGCCGGCGTGGTCGGTGAGCCGGGGGTACGCGGACGCCGAGCGCAGCAGGTCGTTGAGGCGCGCGGCCCGCTGGGCTTCGGACGTGGCGTCGATCACGCCCAGCCATTCGGCCACGAACCCGGCCGTTGCCGGCACGTCGTCCGCGGTCACCGGCAGCTCGATGACCAGGTCGAACGCGTCGCACCGCGCCGCCAGGGCCTCCTCGGTGGCGGGCGGGTCGGTGACCAGCGAGAGGGCCAGCCGCACCGCGTCCTCGCCGTAAGGGTTGAGGTGCATGAAGGCATTACATCAGGATGGGCTGCGATCGGGAAGGGACGAACCCTTGGACTGGCAGCACATTCTCCTGCTCCTCACGGTGGCCGCGGCGGCGGGCTGGATCGACGCGGTCGTGGGTGGCGGCGGGCTCGTGCTCGTGCCGGCGCTCCTGCTGGGGCTGCCGGGCCTGCCGCCGGTGACCGCGCTCGGCACCAACAAGGTGGCGAGCATCTGCGGGACGACGTCGGCCGCGATCACGTACGCCCGCCGGACCACGATCGACTGGCGGATCGCGGGGCCGGCGGCAGCGCTGGCGGTGGTCTGCTCGGCCGCCGGCGCGGTGGCGGCCTCACACATCCCCGCTGCGGCCTTCCGTCCGGTCGTGATGCTGCTCCTGCTGCTGGTGCTGGCCTTCGTGGTGGCGCGCCCGTCGTTCGGCGTCGCGGCGAGCGAGCCGTCGCGGACATGGCGCCGACGGGTGGCCGCGGTCCTGCTGGCCGGCACGGTGATCGCCTTCTACGACGGCGTCTTCGGGCCAGGCACCGGCACGTTCCTCATCATCGCCTTCACCGCGCTGCTCAACCTCGACTTCGTCGCGAGCTCCGCCACTGCCAAGATCCTCAACGCCGGCACGAACCTCGGCGCGCTGCTGGTCTTCGCGGCCGGCGGCCACGTGCTGTGGAAGCTGGGGCTGGCCATGGCCGTCTGCAACATCGCGGGCGCCCGGTTCGGCGCCCGCACCGCCCTCCAGCGCGGCGCCGGCTTCGTCCGCGGCGTGCTGGTCGTGGTGGTCGTCGGGATGGTCGCCCGGCTGGCCTCGCTCTACGTCTGAGCGATGCATCTCGGCGTTTATGCCCCTTTGGTGAGAAGTGTTCGTAATAGTAGGGAGGGACAGGGGTATCGCAGGGAGACGGGGAGCGATATGAGCGTGCTGACGCTGACCGAGCCGATCGCGCAGGCGGGCACCGGCCGGCGGTCGTTCGACGACCTGAGCGTCCGGGTCAAGGTGCTGACGGCAGTCAGCATCGCGGCCCTCGTCGCCCTGATCGTCGGGATCATGAGCCTGGTCGCCCTCAGCAGCGTCAACTCCTCGGCGCAGCTCATGTACACGAGCAACGTCGCGAGCATCCGCGCGGTCGGGCAGATCCGGGCTACGGTCGCCGCCGTCCGCCTGGACACCGCCAACCAGGCGCTGTCGCTGGACGATGCGGGGACGCAGAAGTTCACCACGGCGTTCGAGACGGACACGCAGGCATTCGCCGCGGCCATGAAGGCGTACCGCGCCAGCATGCCCTCCGCCGATCCGGCCGCGATCGACCAGCTCCAGGCCGACTGGGACGACTACATGGAGGTGGCGCGCACGAAGCTGCTGCCCATCGGCGCGAGCAACAACGTCAAGCGGTGGGCGACCGTCCGCGACAACGAGGCGTTGCCGATCATCAACAAGATCGTCGCAGCGGTGGCAGCCCTGGACGAGGCGGAGACGGCGGACGCCGCGCACAACGCCGCCTCCGCCGAGTCCCGCTACAGCACCAACCGCTGGTGGGTGATCGCCGTCCTGGTGGTCGGCCTCGCGGTGGCCCTCGTCCTCGGGTTCTGGGTCGCCCGCCGGATCGTCCACTCGCTGACCAAGGTCACCGTCGTCTGCGACGGCCTCGCGGACGGCGACCTGACCCGGACGACCGGGCTGACCACCGCCGACGAGCCGGGCCGCATGGGCCGCTCGCTCGACTCCGCCATGGCCCGGCTGCGCAGCACGGTCGCGACGATCGAGGCCTCCGCGGCCTCGCTGTCGGGCGCCTCCGACCGGATGACCGACACCGCCACGCAGATCGCCGCCTCCGCCGAGGAGACCTCGGTGCAGGCGCAGGCCGTGTCCGCCGCGGCCGAGCAGGTGTCGCGCAGCGTCGACAGCGTCTCCGCCGGCGGCGAGCAGATGGGCGCGTCGATCAGGGAGATCTCGCAGAACGCGGCCGAGGCGGCCCGGGTCGCCGCCGAGGCGGTGTCGGTGACCGCGGTCACCTCGTCGACGATGGGCAAGCTGGGCGAGTCGTCCGCCGAGATCGGCAACGTCATCAAGACGATCACCGCGATCGCCGAGCAGACCAACCTGCTGGCGCTCAACGCCACGATCGAGGCCGCCCGGGCCGGCGACGCGGGCAAGGGCTTCGCGGTGGTGGCCTCCGAGGTCAAGGACCTGGCGCAGGAGACGGCCCGGGCCACCGAGGACATCTCCAAGCGGGTCGAGGCGATCCAGGCCGACACCAGCGGCGCGGTCGCCGCGATCGAGGAGATCTCGTCGGTCATCGAGCGGATCAGCGACTTCCAGACCACCATCGCCTCGGCGGTCGAGCAGCAGACGGCCACCACGGCCGAGATGAACCGCAGCGTCACCGAGGCCGCCCACGGCACCGGCGAGATCGCCGCCAACATCAGCGGCGTCGCCGAGGCGGCCCAGATGACCAGCCGCGGCGTCACCGAGACGCAGGAGGCCACGGCCGAGCTCGCCCGGATGTCCGCCGAACTGCGCAGCGTGGTCTCGGCCTTCCGCATCTGAGGCTCCGGGGAGCACAATTGCTCCGATCGCAAGGCGATCCCCGACAGTTCCCGCAGGCACTATTACGCGTTCGAGCGCGTAATAGTGCCTGCTGCAATGCGGCTTTTTCCTGCGAAGGTGCTGCGGTACCCGGAAAACGGGTGCGTCTTCGAGGGGGGAAAAGACATGAGTTCGATCGAGACCCGCCGGCGCCGGCTGCTCCGCTTCGCCACGCTCGCCGTGGCGGGGACGGCGCCGGCGCTCGTGCTGGCCGCTCCGGCGTACGCGGCAACCGGTGTCACCAGGGCCGGCGACACCATCACCGTCGACGCGCGGGCCAACCGCGCCAACGACATCCGCATCGACCGGGCGGGCAACACCTTCAGCATCCGCGACGACGGCGACGACCCGGTCGCCGGCCCGGGCTGCGTGCAGGCCGGCGCGGACGAGGTGCGGTGTTCGGCCACCGGCGTCCTCCGGCTGGTCGTCAACGCCAAGGACCGTGCGGACACCGTCTTCAACAACACGAGTACCCGCTCGGTCCTCGACGGCGGCGACGGGAACGACCTGCTGCGCGGCGGGCCCGGCAGCGACCGGATCCGGGGCGGCAACGGCGCCGACACCGAGTTCGGCAATGCCGGCAACGACCGGCTCGACGGCGGCAACGGCAACGACCGGCAGTCCGGCGGGTTCGGCAACGACGTCGTCGAGGGCGGCAACGGCTCGGACACGCAGCTCGGCGGGTTCGGCAACGACGAGCTGAGCGGCGGCAGCGGCAACGACACCCAGTCGGGCGGGTTCGGCAACGACGAGCTGCGCGGCGGCGGGGGCGCCGACGAGCAGAACGGCGAGGCGGGCTTCGACACGCTCGAGGGCGACGGGGGCAGCGACACCCAGTCCGGCGGCCCCGGCGCCGACGACCTCGACGGCGGCAACGGCTCCGACGAGCAGAACGGCGACGCGGGCGTCGACACCCTGACCGGTGGCAACGGCAACGACACCCAGCTCGGCGGCGACGGCAACGACCGGATCACCGGCAACGCCGGCGACGACCGGCAGTCCGGCGGGGCGGGCAACGACCGCGTCACCGGCGGCCAGGGCCGCGACACGCTCGCGGGCAACGCCGGCAACGACACGCTGAACAGCCGCGACGGCGTGCGCGCCAACGACCGCAACAACGGCGGAGCAGGCACGGACACGTGCTTCTCCGACCGCGGCGACCTGCGGATCAGCTGCGAGCTGCCGTAGCGGTTACGACCGGGAAGGGGTGGGCTGCCATAGGGCGTCCCACCCCTTTTCACAGTCCGGTCGCCGACAATTCCCGCGCGCATTCTTACGCGTTCGAACCCGGTCATTGTCGCTGTGGGCGGGGCCCATTCTCCTGCGAAGGTCTCCCTATCCACTTCCGAGGGGGGAAACAAATGAGCTCCACCGAGAACCGACGCCGCAGGATGCTTCGCCTCGCCACGCTGGCCGCGGCCGGCGCCGCGCCCGCGCTGATCCTCGCCGCGCCGGCGTACGCCGTCACCGGTGTCGCCAAGGCCGGCAACGCGATCGTCGTGAACTCCAGCGCCAACCGGGCCAACAACGTCTCGATCAACCGGGTGGGCGCGTTCTTCTTCGTCCGGGACACGGGCGACACCATGACAGCCGGGCCCGGCTGCGTGCTGGTCAACCCGAACCTGGTGCGGTGCACCGCCAACAACGTCGTCCGGCTCGTCGTCGACACCGGCAACCTCAACGACCGCATCGCCAACAACACGCCCACGCCCTCCACCCAGCGCGGCGGAACCGGCAATGACGTGCTGATCGGCGGCTCCGGCAACGACCGCCTCGACGGCCAGGCGGGCAACGACCGGCTCTTCGGCCTCGCCGGCGGCGACGTGCTGATCGGCGGGATCGGCAACGACCAGTCCACCGGGGGCGCCGGCAACGACGTCTTCTCCGACAGCGCCGGCAACGACGTGCAGTCGGGCAACGCCGGCAACGACAACCTCAGCGGCGGCAACGGCAACGACCGGCAGTCCGGCGACGCCGGCAACGACTTCCTCAGCGGCGGCAACGGTAACGACCGGCAGTCCGGCGGCAACGGCAACGACGTCCTCGTCGGCGGGAACGGCAACGACAACCAGTCCGGCGGCAACGGCAACGACAACCTCAGCGGCGGCAACGGCAACGACACCCAGTCGGGCGACGCCGGCAACGACATCCTGGCCGGCGGCGCGGGCAACGACCGCCAGTCCGGCGGCACGGGCAACGACCGCGAGTCCGGCGGCCCGGGCAACGACACGATCACGGGCAACCTGGGCGCGGACAACCTGTTCGGCGAGGCCGGCAACGACCTGCTCAACAGCCGCGACCTGGTGCGGGCCAACGACCGCAACTTCGGCGGCGCCGGCACCGACCGCTGCATCTCCGACCCGGGCGACCTGCGCAACAGCTGCGAGCTGTGACAGACCCTCCCTCCCTGCAGGGGTGGAGCGCCCACCGGCGCTCCACCCCGTTACTTCGCGCGGGACCGCAGCGAGTCGAGGTCGATCACCGACACCGACCGCCGGCTGGTGGCGATGACGCCCTGGCGGCGTAGCGCGCGCAACGCCTTGGTCACCGACTCGCGCGACGAGCCGGTCCACGCCGCGAGCTCGTCCTGGGTGAGCGGCAGCGTGATCCGTACGCCCTGGTCGGCGTCGGCCCCGAAGCGGTCCGCCAGCTCCGCCAGGCGCAGCGCGACCCGGCCCAGCGTGTCGTAGGTGCCGAACTCCACGCGCTTGCGGTCCGCGTCGCGCAGCCGGGACACGATCATCCGGACGATCCGCATCGCCGCCTCCGGGTGCGCGTGCAGGAACTGCAGGAAGGAGCCGACGCTGATCACGTACGTCTCCAGCGGTTCCACGGCTGACACCGACGCCGAGCGGGGAGCGCCGTCGAGCGCCGACATCTCGCCCAGCAGCGCGCCCGGCCCGCGGATCGCCAGCAGCACCTCGCCGCCCTGCGCGGTCAGCGAGAACACCTTGGCCCGGCCGCTGAGCACGAGCACCACGGTCGTCGACCGGTCGCCCTCGCTGAACAGCGTCGCCCCGGCCGGCCAGCGGCGCCGCCGCCCCATGCCGAACAGGTCCGCGCGGTCGCCGGCCGCCAGCCCGGTGAGGAACTCCCCGGGGTCCGTGCGGATCAGGAGACCATCCTCATGTGCCACGGGTCCTCCCCACTGAGGCCGTGCAGGACGTAGGCGCCGACCGGCTGCACCCGGCCCTTGACGGACAGGTCGCCCAGCGGCGTGACCAGCGCGTCCTCGCCGATCCGGTCGCGGGTGGACGCGCCGATCACCACCTGGCCCGGCGCGGCCTGGGTCTGCAGCCGGGCGGCCACGTTGACCGCGTCGCCCATCGCGTTGAAGTTGCGCAGCGCCTCTCCCCCGATGTTGCCGACCAGCGCCTCGCCGGTGTTGACGCCCACCCGGAACCGGGGCCACTGCGGGCACGTGGCCGCGATCCGGTCCACCTCGCGCTGCAGGGTCAGCGCCGCCCTTGCCGCGCGCAGCGCGTGGTCGGCCTGCCGGGCGGGCGCGTTGAACAGCGCCATCAGCGCGTCGCCGACGAACTGCACGACCGTGCCGTTCTCGCCGAGCACGGCGGCGGTGGCGACGTCGAAGTAGCGGTTGAGCATGTCGACGATCTCGCCGGGCGACGACCGCTCCGAGAACGTCGTGAACCCGCGCAGGTCGGCGAAGAGCGAGGTCACCTCGATGACGGCGCCGCCCAGCGCCGCCTGGCTCGGGTCGGCGACCAGCGCGGTCGCGACGTCGGGCGACATGTACTGCCGGAACAGCACGTCGAGCTGCCGATAGAGCCGGGCGTTCTCGAGCGCGATCGCGATCTGGGCGCCCAGCGAGGCGAGCAGCGCGGCGTCGCGGTCGGGCACGGGATCGCCGCGGCCCGCGATCAGCACCCCGGCCGGATGCCCCTTCACCACGAACGGCACGTGCAGCGCCCGCTCCGGATCGACCCGCTGGAGCTTGCCGTCGAGAGATTCCTGAGCCGTACGGACCGTGGCCGGCTGCATCGGCGCGCCCGCGTCCGGTCCCGCCGCCAGCACCGACGGGAACGCCAGGCGGTTGTCCTCGACGAGCCCGATGCGGACGGTGTAGCCGCCGAAAACCGACGCAACTCGGTGGACGGCCCCGCGCAGCAGCTCGAAGTCGGCGACCACGACCCGCGCGTCGTGTCCGATCGCGACCAGCGCCCCCAGCTTGCGGATCTGGTCGCGCTCGCTCGCGAGCGCGTCGGCGGCCCGGCTCAGCACGGCGGTCTGCCCGCCGGTGAGCTCGAAGCGCCGCCCCACCCGTTCCGCGGCGGCCGCCATCTGCTCCTCGGTGAGCGCACCCTGCTCGCGGCCGCGCAACGCGTCGGTCAGGCCCTCGAGCGCGGCGCCGTACTCGGCCCGCAGCTGCCGTGCGGTCTCCTCGGTGCCCACCGACGCGAACAGCCCGGCCGCCGCGCCCTCGTTGCGGTACTGCACCCAGGCGCTGTACGCGACGTAGCCGAACCCGGCCGCCATCAGCGCGTGCCACAGCCACCAGGAGGCGTGCCAGCTCGTCGCGGCGGCCATCGCCACGGCGGCCTCGGCGAGCAGTACGTACGCGGTGACGACCGACAGCAGCATGACCGCGCGGCGGCGGCGGTAGAGCAGGTAGTAGCGCAGGGCGGCGTACCCGAAGAGGATGACGCCGGCGGCCCCGAGCAGGATCGCCGGGGTGCTGCGCCCGGAGCCGGGCACCCGGTCGAGCGGCGCGCTGCCGGTCAGCGACACCACGGCCCACGCGGCGACGAGCAGCAACAGCAGCGTGCGCAGCGGCCCCGACCAGCGCAGCAACGTGGCACGGGACGACTCGGCGAGATCTGCCGCGCTCGCCGCCGCGAACACCGCGGCGAGCGTCAGCCCGATCGGGGAGGCGTACGCGAAGCCGGCGTTGCGGGCGTCGAGCACCACCTGGGGCGTGGCCGCGGCGTGCAGGCCGAGAAACGCGGCCGCCACCAGGAACGACAACGCCACCAGCAGCAGCCTCGTGTCCGCGCGGCGCCGCGCGGCCTGGTTCACGACGATCGCCAGCCCGAGGCTCACCACCGCGACCGCGAGGACCAGCCAGAAGTGCACCGTGTGGTGCTGCCAGTGTGCGTCGATCTCGGGCCGGGCGACGAGCAGCCACAGCCCTGCCATCGGGGCGGCCAGATGCGCCGCCCACACGGTCACCCGCGCCGTGCTGCCACGCCCTGCGACCTGCTCCATCGGCTCGTCCTCCAGACGACTCCGACCACCCACGCTAGTCGCGTGCGCGGCCGGTGACGCTGTCGGAAAAAAGCAGGCCCGATGTGTATCAGATCGCAAATCGACGCGGCTAACGACGCAACTTCAGCGATTTGGGGTTACTGTCGTCGGGAGCGGCCGGGACGACCGGCCCCGACGCGGACGTGCGGGCGACGGAGGAGCAACGATGACGATGCTGAGGACCACCCGGGAGGACACGGCGGCGGAGCTCGTCGACGCGCTGAGCCGCATGGAGGCCGGCGACCCCGCCCGGGCCGCGCTGCGGGAACGGACGATCGAGGCGTGGCTGCCGATGGCGCACCACCTGGCCCGCCGCTACACCGGCCGCGGCGAGCCGACCGACGACCTGGTGCAGGTGGCCGTCGTCGGCCTGATCAAGTCGGTGGACCGCTACGAGCCCGGCCACGGCGTGGAGTTCGCCGGCTTCGCCGTGCCGACGATCCTCGGCGAGATCAAGCGGCACTTCCGCGACCGCACCTGGTCGATCCGGGTGCCGCGCCGCCTGCAGGAGCTGCGGATGCGCATCACCGCGGCGAACACCGAGCTGACCCAGCAGATGCACCGCGCGCCCACGATGGCCGAGGTCGCCGCGCACCTGGAGGTCACCGAGGAAGAGGTGATCGAGGGCCTCGAGGGCGCCCGCGCCTACCAGGCGACGAGCCTGTCCACGCCGGTCGGCGACGAGGGCAACATGGAGCTCGGCGACACTCTCGGCGCCGAGGACAACGGGTACGAGCTGGCCGAGTTCCGGGCCGCGCTGCCGCCCGCGGTCGCCACGCTGACCCCGCGCGAACAGCAGATCATCGCGCTGCGCTTCTACGGCAACCAGACGCAGAACCAGATCGCCGAGAAGCTCGGGATCTCGCAGATGCACGTGTCACGGCTGCTGGCCGGGAGCCTCGCGAAGCTGCGCAAGCACATGGGCGGCGACGACTGAGGCCGCCCGGTCGCCCGGAAGGGGGAAAGAGAGCGGACGACGGGATTCGAACCCGCGACCCTCACCTTGGCAAGGTGATGCGCTACCAGCTGCGCTACGTCCGCGTTGAGGAGAACCATACCGGATCGGCCCGCGCCGATGCGCAACCGCCCCACCCGTCCCGCCCCTGATCGACGGCCGTGCCGCGGTGGCGGGTGGCGGGTAGCATCTGGCCAATGCCCATGGACGCCACGATCGTGCACGAACCGGCCGACGCCGACGGCCTGGTGGTCGCCTCGCTCAGCGGCGAGCTCGACCTCGACCGCGCCGACGCCGTGCGCGACCAGCTCGCCGCGATCGCGACCGACCCCGCCTGCCGTTACCTGCGCGTCGACGTGGCCGGCCTCGACTTCATCGACTCGTACGGCCTGGGCGCCCTGGTCAGCGCCCGCAACAGCGCCGCCGCGCAGGGCGTCACGCTCACGCTGGCCGAGCCCTCCCCGCCGGTCCGCAAGGCGATCGAGGTCACCGGCCTCGGCCACGTGTTCGGGCTCTGACAATCCTCAACCCGCGCCCGCGGCAACCGATCATCCGGGGGTCCTGCGCGCGCAACCACAGCGCACCGCGACGGGCACCGGCGGCGCACCCCCCGACCCGGAGTCTCTTCCCCATGCCCGGCCGACAACGGCCGGACAACCGGGGGAGATCAGATGCTTCGCAAGACCGTGCTCTCGCTGGCCGCGCTCGTCGCCGGGGCCGGCGCCGGGTTCGCGACCGGCCCGGCCACGGCCGAGGCTGCGGTCACGGCCGCGCCCGCCACCCAGAAGTGCGTGACGGACGCCAAGCTGGTGCCGAGCTGTGGAGTGCTGTGGGGCGCCGCCGCGGGCGGGTTCACCTCGCTGCCGCGCGACGTCGAGCACCGGAACTGGGAGAAGCTCAGCGGCCGCACGGCGACGATCTTCCACACGTACCACAAGGGTGACGAGAACTTCCCGACCGCGGCCGAGGTCGCCATGGTGCGCGACCCCGCCAAGCCGCGCGTGCTGCTGCTGAACTGGCGCGTCGAGTACGGCTCGACCTGGGCGAACGTGGCCGCCGGCAAGCACGACGCGCGCATCGACGCGTTCGCCGCCCGGGTCAGGGCCACGCTGCCGGAGAAGTTCTTCCTCGTGCTCAACCACGAGCCCGAGGACGACGTGCGCCCCGCCGCCGGCTCGGGCATGACCGCCAAGGACTTCGCTGCCTCGTACCGTCACGTGGTCGAGCGGCTCAAGGCGCGGGGCCTGAGCAACATGGTCAACGTGGTCGCGTACATGGGCAACGAGAAGTGGATGGCCCAGTCGTGGTGGAAGGACCTCTACCCCGGTGACGACCTGGTCGACTGGATCGGCCTGGACTCCTACGTCAGCGCCGAGCAGAGCTACTACCACTCGGGCGTCTTCGCCGACCTGCTCGACCGCCGCGCCAAGGGCGGCGAGGGCTTCTACTCGTGGGCGACCACCAAGCACCCGTCGAAGCCGCTGATGGTCGCCGAGTGGGGCGCCTACCACCGCATCGGCAAGGTCGTCGACAAGAGCAAGCAGTTCGCCAGCGTGCTGCCCGAGCTGGCCAAGCGCCCCAAGGTGAAGGCCGTCGTCTACTTCGACACGAAGAAGGACCTGTTCGGCGACCGCGACATCAGCATCGACAGCTCCCCGTCGAGCCTGACCGCGTTCCGCAAGCTCGCCGCCTCGCCGAAGTTCAACGTCACGCTGAAGCTGAAGTGACCACGGGCCGCCCTCTCCCCCGAGGGCGGCCCGTTTTATCGTATCGACGGAGTGAGTACTCACTCCGTAGGGTGAGCGCATGACGAGAGCACCCGGCATGACACCGGACCAGCGCCGAGAGACGATCGTGCGAGCCGCCCTGCCGCTGGTCGCCGAGCTCGGCTCCGCGGTGACCACGGCGAAGATCGCGCGCGCCGCCGGCATCGGCGAAGCCACGATCTTCCGCGTCTTCCCGGACAAGGACGCCGTGCTGGCCGCCTGCATCGCGGCCGCCATGGACCCTTCCCAGGTGCTGCGCGAGCTGGAGTCGATCCCGCTCGACCAACCGCTGGCCGACCGCCTGACCGAGGCCGTGGACGCCCTCGACGCCCACCTCGGCCGGATGGGCGCCGTGATCGGCGCGCTGCGGGCGTCCGGGACGCCCCGCCGGCCCGCGCTCGCCCGCTCCGAGAGCCGGGACGCCGCGCAGGCCGCCACCCGCCGGGCCGTGCTCGAGCTCTTCGAGCCCGATCAGGAGCAGCTCCGGCTCTCCGCCGAGCAGGCGACCGACACGTTCCTCGGCGTCTTCTTCAGCCGCGGCGCCGACCGCGGCCGGATCGCCGACGTGATCGACGTGTTCCTGCACGGCGCGCTCGCCCGCTGACCCGCTCCGGCCGGGCCCGTAGCCGCCCGGGGTCTGTCGGGCTAAACCGTCTTGAGGCACGGTGTGGGGATGCCGTACACGCAGCTCGACGACGTGAACACCTGGTACGCCGAGGAGGGGGCGGGCGAGCCGCTCGTGCTGCTCCACCCGGGCAGCGCCGACTCGCGGGCCTTCGAGATGACCAACCTGGCGGGGCTCGCCGAGCGGTACCGGACGTACCGCTACGACCGGCGCGGGCACGGGCGCACCGCGGACGTGGGCGGGCCGATCACCTACGAGCGGATGGCGGACGACGGGATCGCCTTCCTGGAGCGCGTGGTCGGCGGTCCCGCTTACGTGCTGGGGCACAGCGACGGGGCGCCGGTCGCGCTGCTGGTCGCGCTCAAGCGGCCCGACCTCGTCCGCAGGCTGGTCTTCGCCTCGGGAGTCTTCCACCACGAGGGGTGGCTGCCGGGCATCCTCGACCTGGCCGAGGAGGACTACACGTTCCTCAAGGACTGGTACGGCGAGGTGTCCCCGGACGGGCGCGAGCACTTCGACGACGTGTACGCCCGGCTCGACGCGACGCACCGCTCGGAGCCCACGCTCACCGTCGACGACCTGCGGGCGGTCGCGACGCCGACGCTGCTCATGTTCGCGGACGACGACGAGGTCGAGCCCGCGCACCTGCACGCGATGCACCGGGCGATGCCCGCGGCGCAGCTGGCGATCGTCCCGGGCACCACGCACGGGCTGCTGGGCGACAAGCCCGAGCTGTGCAACCGCCTCATCGTCGACTTCCTCGAAGAGCAGCCGCCTCCGCCGTGAGGGCGGACACCAGCGCGGCGGCGCGCGGCGAGCGACCGGGCGCGCTGACGGCCACGGCCGCCCGGCCGCGCCAGCCGGCGTCCTGGACGGTCACCACCCGTACGCCGGAAGGAAGACCGGGAACCGCCAGGCCGGGCAGCACCGTGAGGCCCAGGCCGGCGGCCACCAGGCCCAGGCGGGTCGGCCAGCTGCGGACGGCGTACGCGATCCGCGGCTCGCGCAGCGTGGGCCAGGCGCCGAACTGCGGGTCGCCCCGGTTGCCCTCGCCCACGATCCACGGCTCGTCCCGCAGGTCGGCGACGCCCACCGGGCCCTGCCGGCCCAGCCGGTGACCGTCCGGCACCGCGACCAGCAACACGTCCTCGCCGAGCGCGTCCTGCCGCAGCCCGCCCAGGTCCCACGCGGGCAGGCCCTGCCCCACCCCGACGACCGCCACCTCGAGCCGGCCGCCGCGCAGCCGCCGCAGCAGCGTCGGCGTCGAGGCCTCGCTCAGCGTCACCTCGACCCCGGGGTGCTCGGCGCGCATCCGGGCGACCGCCCGCGGCAGCAGGGCGGCGCACGCGGTCGGGAAGGCACCGACCGAGACCCGCCCGGCGAGGCGGTCGCGCAGACCGGCCAGCTCCGACTCGGCGGCCTCGACCCCGGCCAGCACCCCGGCCGCGTGCCGGGCGAGCACCCGCCCGGCCGCGTTCAGCGTGACGCCGCGCCGGCCGCGGTCGAACAGCGCGACGCCCGCCGCAGCCTCCACCGCCGCGATCTGCCGCGAGATCGCCGACTGGGTGTAGCCCAGCGTCTCGGCCGCGGCCGTGAACGAGCCGGTGGCGGCGACCTCCTGCAGCACCCGCAGCCCGGTCAACGTGAACTCGGCCATCCCGCGATTCTGCCATGCGTCCGGCGCATGGCTGTCGTGTCTGATCTTCGTTGGAGACCGGGTCTGCGGCGGGGCATCGTGGACGCATGAAGACTTGGCTCATCACCGGCACCTCGTCGGGTTTCGGTCGCCTGCTCACCGAACGGCTGCTCGAGCGCGGCGACCGGGTCGCCGCCACGCTGCGCCGCCCCGACGCGCTCGACGACCTGGCCGCCCGAGCGGGCGACCGGCTCCGGGTGGCGACGCTCGACGTGACCCGGCCGGACGACGTACGCAGGGTCGTCGACGAGGCCTTCGCGCACTTCGGCACCGTCGACGTGGTCGTCAACAACGCGGGGTACGGCCTGCTCGCGGCCGTGGAGGAACCCAGCCGCGAGCAGATCCTGCGGGTGCTCGACACCAACCTGGTCGGGTCGATCGACGTCATCCGCGCGGCGCTGCCGCATCTGCGCGCGCAGGGACACGGCCGGATCCTGCAGGTGTCGTCGGCGGGCGGGCAGACCACGTACCCGGGCTTCGGCTACTACCACGCGGCGAAGTGGGGCATCGAGGGCTTCTGCGAGACGCTCGCCGCCGAGGTCGCCCCGTTCGGCATCGGCGTGACGATCGTCGAGCCCGGCGCCACGCCCACCGGCTTCGGCGCCGGGCTGGACACGGCGCCGGTGATGCCCGAGTACGACCGGACGCCGGCCGGCGACACCCGGCGCGGGCTGGCCGACGGGTCGTTCCGGGTCACCAACGACCCGGCCGCCATCGCCGCCGCCATGATCGCGAGCGCCGACGGCGACGAGGCCCCGCTGCGGCTGCCGCTGGGCGACGACACGTACCGCGACGTCCGGGCCTCGTACGTGCGCCGCCTGGAACGTCTCGACGCCTCGCGCGAGGTGGCCCTGTCGGTGGCGCGCCCGGCCCGCTGATCGTCGCCGTCGACCGGCGGGGCGTCAGCTCAGCCGCCAGTCCTGGGTCTGCCCGGGCGCGCCGGGGTGGGTGCTCAGGCGGAAACGGGTGAGCTCGGCGCCGCCCTCGACCTCGAAGACGACCTCGCGCCCGGTCCACGAGGCCGGGTCGAGCCGGGTGGCTGGGTGGAGCTGGCGCGCCTCGGTCAACTCGACGTTGCGGGGGTACGCCTTGCCGGCCTTGTCGACCAGCCAGGTGTGCCTCTCGACGTCGGTCAGGAAGGGCACGCCGCCGGTGTTCTCGACCCGCACGGTGACCGAGACCAGCCGGTAGCCGAGCCGGGGCTCGAGCGCCGGCGCCGACGGGTTGTCCGGGTCGACGGGCGACGCCGGGTTGAGGATCCGCACGAGGCTCAGCGTCATCTCCGCGCCGGCGTCGCCCGGCATGATCACGCTGCCGTCCGGCGGCAGCACCCGGCCCACCGGCACCGGCGCGGGCGGGCTGGTGGGCGGCGGGGTCGTGGGCGGCGGGGTCATGGGCGTCGGGGCTGCCGTCGGGGTCCAGGCGGGCTGGGCCGGCGTCACGCCGTACGCATAGGGGTCGAAGGCCGGCACGTACGGCATCGTGGCGTCGGTCAAGCCGTCGGAGGAGCCATGAAGGTGCACCGCGACCCCGGTGACGCCGAGCACGGCGGCCACGACGCCGGCGACGACGATCAGAGGTCCGCGCGTCGACGGCGGCTTGCGCCCGGTCGCCGTCGCGGGAGCCGGGAGTTCCAGCGGTTCCGCCGCCTCCCGCCCGGCCGTGGCGCGGCCGTGGCGCACACCCCACACGGCCCCACCGGCGGCAGCAGCGGCCACCACCGCGATCACGATCCACCGGGAGCGCTTGTTCACGGCCCCCGCATCGGCACCCGGACCGCAACCCTGAGGGCATCGAGCAGGCGATCACACCGGATCGCCTGGGGTCAGAAAGGGTAGCCGGCGGCCTGGCTGCGGACGGTGATCCAGCGCGTCTCGGTGAAGGCCTCGATGTTGGCCGCGGCGCCGCCGAAGCGGGAGCCGGTGCCGGAGGCGCCGACCCCGCCGAAGGGGGCGTTGGCCTCGTCGTTGACGGTCTGGTCGTTGATGTGGGCGATGCCCGTGGGGATGCGGTCGGCCAGCTCGACACCGCGCAGGGCGTCGCGGGTGACGATGCCCAGCGACAGGCCGTACTCGGAGTCGCCGGCCAGGGCCACGGCCTCGTCGAGGCTGCCGAACCGGGCGACCGGCGCCACCGGGCCGAAGATCTCTCTCGCGAACGCGGGCGTCGACGCGGTGACGCCCGCGAGCACCGTGGGCCGGTAGAACAGCTGGTCGTACTCGCCGCCGGCGGCCAGCCGCACGCCGGGGACGCCCGCGCTGGACGTCACGATGTCGTGGATCTTGTCGCGCTGACCGGCGTCGATCACCGGGCCGAGCGCCACCTCGTCGCGCGCGGGGTCGCCGACGGGCAGCTGCGCGGCCTTGGCGGCCAGCCGCTCGACGAAGTCGTCGTACAGGCTCTCGTGCACCAGGTGGCGGCCCGTGGTCATGCAGATCTGGCCCTGGTGGAACCAGCTTCCCCACGCCGCCAGGTTGACCGCCTGGTCGACGTCGGCCTCGGCGAGCACGATCAGCGCCGAGTTGCCGCCTAGCTCGAGGTGGGCGCGCTTGAGGTGCCGGCCCGCGAGCTCGCCCACCCGCCGGCCGGCCTCGGTGGAGCCGGTGAAGGACAGCACGGCCGTACGCGGGTCGGTGACCACGGCCTCGCCCACGTCGCGGCCGCCGGGCAGCACCTGGAACAGCCCGTCGGGCAGCCCGGCCTCCTGGAAGATGCGCGCCAGCACCAGGCCGCCGGTGACCGCCGTACGCGGATCGGGCTTGAGCAGCACCGCATTGCCCAGCGCGAGCGCGGGCGCCACCGAGCGGATCGCCAGGATGATCGGCACGTTGAACGGCGCGATCACGCCCACCACCCCGACCGGGTAGCGCCGCGTCATCGACAGGCGCGGCTCGCCGGTCGGGATGAGCTCGCCGTACGGGCGGCCGGGCAGCGACGCGGCCTCCCAGCACTCCTGCTCGGCGGTCTGCACGGCGAAGCCGGCCATCCCGGGGACGGCGCCCACCTCGCGGATGTTCCACCACGAGATCTCCTCGGCGTGCTCGGCCCAGAGCGCGGCGGCCCGGCGCAGCACGGCGGCGCGCTCGACATGCGGCGCGGCGGCCCACTCCCGCTGGGCGGCGGCGGCCGTACGGGAAGCCGCCTCGACGTCGGCGGGGGTGGCCAGGTTCAGCTTGCCGAGCGTGCTGCCCGTCGCGGGTTCCAGCACGTCGACGGTCTCGCCGCTGCCCCCGCGCCACCGGCCGTCGGTGAAGATCAGATCGTTCCAGCGGTTCTCGTCGAGCAGCGCCATCGGGGGTTCCCTTCGCGGGGACGGGGGTCCGCCGAGCGTAGGCCTGCTGTTTCCGCGCGATCAACGGAAGGTTTCCGGTCGGTGGAAGGTGAACCTTGCGCGGCTGCCGCCCGTACCTCCCGTCGTGCCCGACACCCCCACGCCGGTCCGCCGCCGTCTCCGCCCGCTCGCCGGCGGCCTGCTCACCGTGGCCGCGGCCGCGCTGATCGTCGCCGCGCTCGTCGTGCCCGACTCGATCGCCAAGCCCAAGGACGGCGCCTTCCTGCCGGGCGCGTTCCTGCGGCTGCCGATCGAGGCCATCCTCGCGGGCGCGGTGGTCCTCGCCCTGCCGGTGCGGTGGCGCCGGCCGGTGGCGGCGCTGGCCGGGCTGGGCATCGGGCTGCTGGTCATCTTCAAGATCGCCAACGCCGGTTTCCGTACGGTCCTCGGGCGCAGGTTCGACCCGATCGTCGACCCGCCGCTGCTGCGCGACGGCTACAACGCGATCCTCTACACCGACGGGCGCGCGCGGGCCAACCTGGCGGTGGCCGGCGCGGTCCTGCTCGCGATCGCGATCCTCGCCGCCCTGGTGCTGGCGTCGCTGCGGCTGGCCCGGGTGGGCACCCGGCACGTGCTGCCGGCCCGCCGGGTGCTGGCCGGGCTGAGCGCCGCGTGGGTGGCGCTCGCGCTCAGCGGGGTGGCGCTCTATCCCAAGGCGCCGGTCGCGTCCGACTCGGCGATCTCGCTGCTCAAGTCGACCGCGCGGCAGGTGCCGGTGACCATCCGCGACGAGCGCCAGTTCGCCTCCGCGGTGGGCCACGACCCTTACGCGCAGACCCCCGCCGAGGACCTGGTGTCGGGCCTGCGCGGCAAGGACGTGATCATCGGGGTGGTCGAGAGCTACGGCCGCAGCTCGCTGACCGACCCCGGCATGGCGGCGATCACGGGTCCCGCGCTGGCCGCGGCGGACGCCAAGCTCGCCTCGGCCGGCATGCACAGCCGCTCCGGGTGGCTCACCTCGTCGACGTACGGCGGCGGCAGCTGGCTGGCGCACGGCTCGTTCCAGTCGGGCCTGTGGGTGACGACCCAGCAGCGGTACGACCGGGTGACCGGCGGCGACCGGCTCACGCTGACCCGCGCGTTCAAGGAGGCCGGCTGGCAGACCGCGGGCATCGAGCCGGGCAACACCAAGGACTGGCCCGAGGCGGAGTTCTACGGCTACGACCGCGTGCTCGACAAGCGCACCCTCGGCTACCGGGGGCCCAAGTTCGGCTGGAGCCCGATGCCCGACCAGTACGTGCTCGACCAGTTCCAGCGCAAGGTGTACGCCACGGCGACCCGGCCGCTGATGGCCGAGGTGACGCTGACCTCCAGCCACGAGCCGTGGACCCACGTGCCGTCCATGGTCCCGTGGGAGTCGCTCGGCGCCGGCCAGGTCTTCGAGTCCCAGGCCGCCGGCGCCCCCGACCGCCCCGCGCTGTGGTCGGACACGGTCAAGACCCAGGCCGCGTACGCCCGGACGGTCGCCTACTCCGTCGACAGCTTCGTCTCGTGGGCGCAGAAGTACGGCCGCGACGACCTGGTGCTCGTCATCTTCGGCGACCACCAGCCCATGTCCGTGATCACCGGCCCGAACGCGAGCCGCGACGTGCCCGTCTCGGTCGTCGCCAAGGACCCGGCCGTCCTCGAGCGCATCGCAGGCTGGAACTGGACGCAGGGCCTGCGCCCCGCCGCCGACGCCCCCGTGTGGCGGATGGACGAGTTCCGCGACAAGTTCTTCGCCGCGTACGGCCGCGAGGACGGGGTCGCCCTGGCCCCGCGCTGACCGCCGGCCCGGTCCGGTCAGCGTTTGCGCGCGAGCAGCCAGAGGTAGCTGACCTCGTGGCCGCCCTCCAGCTGCGCCACGATCTCGTCGCGGAGGATGTCGAAGCCCGCCCCGGTGAGCAGCCGGCGGCTGGTGCCCGGCTCGTAGGAGCTGAAGTACATCGGGGCGCCCAGCCAGTCGGCGACCACGCCCGGGGTGTCCTCGACCTCCACGCAGCACAGCAGGAGCCCCGACTCCGCCAGCCAGCCGTGCACGAGCCCGAACATCTCCGGCAGCCGCTCGCGCGGCAGGTGGTCGAAGGTGTAGAAGGCGGTCACCGCCGCGAAGGCGCCCCGCGGAAGATCCAGCGCGAGGATGTCGCCGGTGGCGAACTCGCCGGCCGGGACGTTGGCCCGGGCCAGCTCGACCTGCCGCGGCGAGACGTCCACGCCGGTCAGGCGGTGCCGGCGCACGATGCGCTCGCCGGCCGGCAGCCCGTTGCCGCAGCCGAGGTCGAGCACCCGCACCCCGCCGGGCAGCCGGGCGAGCAGGTCGTCGAGCCAGGCCAGCCGCGGCCAGGGCGCGTCCCGCTCCAGCTCGGCGTACCGCTCGGCGACAGCGTCGTATCCCCGGGCGACCATCTGTTGCGGCTGCTCCTGCATGTCGCCCCCTCGTGTCCCGGCTCCTGCCGAGCCTAGGCGGGCTGGCTAGCGGGAGCTCACCTTCTGGAGGCCGCGCTTGAGGCGGCGGCCGCGGCGGCGGAGGCGTTCGAGGGGGTTCCGGCGGGGTTCGGGCAGCTGGAGGTCGAGGTGCTCGGCGTGGCCGATCATGCCGATGATGGTCTCGATGGCGGCGTCGAGGACCTGCTCCTGGGCCAGCTGGTCGGGCGTCGCCTGCGGCTCGACGTCGACCGGGCGCAGCTCGGCCAGGTCGCCGACCACGTCGCACGGGTACTCGTCCAGCTCCTTGATCTGCTTCTCGGCCATGTCGAGCACCCACTCGGCGCGGTCGGGGCCGATGCCGAAGCGCAG
Source organism: Actinoplanes sp. URMC 104 (assembly GCF_051386375.1). Lineage (NCBI taxonomy): Bacteria > Bacillati > Actinomycetota > Actinomycetes > Micromonosporales > Micromonosporaceae > Actinoplanes > Actinoplanes sp. URMC 104. Next base: position 39,937 of record NZ_JBPQTO010000012.1, read on the forward strand.
CTCGTTCGTGCGCTGCTTGAGCACGGCGTCGACCAGGTGCCGCTGCACGACCCGCTGGTACGGCGCCCGGTGCGGGTACCGCTCCCCCAGCGCGCGGTTGACCCGGCGCAGCACCTCGACCTCGGCGGCGCCCAGCGAGGTGTTGGCGCCGCCGGGCACGTCGAGGTCGCAGACGCCGTCGGGGATGCCGATGACCTCCGCGAAGCGCCGCCACAGGGTCTCGCGCGGCGCGCCGGGGCCCGGCACGGTGATCAGGTGGCGGCGCTCGGCGGGCACCAGGTCGCCCCAGCGGCGCAGCATCCGGTTGGCCGTGTGGTGCTCCCAGAAGTCGTCGAACCGGCCTTGCTGCACGGCGCCGAGGAAGTCCTCGAAGCTCCACACGCCGCGGGCCCGGATGCTCTGCTGCCACATCGACGGGAAGGTCCGCCACAGGTCGCGCGCGGCGACGATGACGTGCACCTCGGCGGGCGACATGCTGCGCACCGCGCGGGCGGCCTGCGCGGCGGTGGCGGCGCCCAGCCCCTCGTTGGTGATCACCACGTCGCCGGGCCAGGCGGCGGCGGCGGTGACCATCCGCTCCCACGACCAGGCGGGGCTGGCGTGCCAGCTCAGCCCGCGCAGGTCGGCCATCGCCTCGTCGTGCGACGCGAACTTGCCGGGCAGCAGAATGCCGGCGTCCTTGAGGGACTGCAGGTTGTGCCACAACACGTTCTGCACGAAGGTGCTGCCGGTCTTGGGCGCGCCGATGTGGAGGAAAACGCGTTTCGCCATGCCGCCTCCCGAAGGTCTTTACGACAGCACAACGTGCCCGGCGACCTGAGGTGTCGGCTTTGAGTGCATTGTGCACGGAATGTGACCTTGTCTCGCAACCGCCGATCGGCGCGCCATCATGCCTGGTGGGGCGTCATCCGAGAGGGATTCGGCGCTCGCTCACCCTTCCGGGGTCATGGCGAGGATCCGCCGCGACACGATGTCCGCCTGACGGGTCGGCTCGGGTATGCGACATCGGCCGCTGAGGCGTACCGCCAGGCGCGCACCATCGTCTGTTCCGATGCGGTGCCCGGCCGACACGAAACCGGTTTCCAGCAGCGCCGGAGGCGTCGAGCGGCGGTCGATCGCGGCGCGCAGCAGCGGTACAGACAGAGGTGGCCCGGTGACCGCGGACAGTGCGGTCACCGGGCCCCTCGGCGCGCCCGGCTGGGACTCAGGCGCGGAGCACCGCCACTCCCCTGGCGGTGAGAGTGCGGCCGGCGCCACCGAGGGAGGTGAGGTCGACCGGTTCGTCGGTGCGGTTGATAACGAATCGGGTGGTGCCGCGGACCGCCAGCTCGACCCGGCCGCGCAGGTCCTCGGGCAGCTCGCTGGTCACGCCCGCGCGCTCCAGCAGGTCGCCGAGCACCGGCACGAGGCCGGCGGGGCCGAGCCGGGTGGAGACGTACGCGGCCGAGCCGGCGCCGGCGGTGCGCCGGGTGATCGCCGGGCGGCCGGCCTGGTCGCCGGTCTTGTACGAGGCGAGCACCGCGGTGTCCGGGCCGGTGACGTCGATGCGGTCGGTCCACAGCGTGCCGGTCAGGCCGTTGTCGAGCTCGGCGGTGTCGCCGTCGAGCAGCGGGCCGAGCTCCTCGATGCGGATGCCCAGCAGGTCGCGCAGCGCGCCGGGGTAGCCGCCGAGCCACGCGTGGTCGTTCTCGTCGACGATGCCCGAGAAGTACGTGGTGACCAGGTGCCCGCCGCCGGTCACGAACGCCTCCAGCCGGGCGGCCAGCTCGCCGGGCACGACGTGCAGCACGGGCGCGACCACCACGTCGTACCCGTCGAACGCGGACCCGGCCGGGATCACGTCGGCGCGCACGCCCAGCTCGAGGAACGCGGTGTACCAGTCGAGCGCCTCCCGGCGGTAGCGCAGCCGCTCGGTGGGGTGCGAGTCCTGCTCGACCGCCCACCACGAGGTCCAGTCGAACAGGATGGCGGCCCTGGCGGGCGTGCGGAGTGTGCCCGCCAGCGGCGCGAGGTCCCGCAGCGTGGCGCCCAGCGCGACCACGTCGCGGAACAGCTCGCTGTCGGTGCCGGCGTGCGGCACCATCGCCGAGTGGTACTTCTCGGCGCCGGCCCGCGACTGCCGCCACTGGAAGAAGCAGACCGCGTCGGCGCCGTGCGCGACGTGCGTGAGCGCGTCGCGCTCGAGCTCGCCGGGCTTCTTGGCCAGGTTGATCGGCTGCCAGTTGACCGCCGACGTCGAGTGCTCCATGAGGAACCACGGCCGCCCGCCGGCCAGGTTGCCGGTCAGGTTGGCCGAGAACGACAGCTCGTCGAGCTCCTGCGGGCTCGGCAGCCGGTAGTGGTCGTTGGCGATGAAGTCGACCTCGGACGCCCAGTCGGCGTAGTCCATGCCCCGGGTCTCGCCCATGACCATGAAGTTCGTGGTCACCGGGATGTCCGGGGTGATCTCCCGCAGGATCTCGCGCTCGGCGATCAGGTAGTCCTTGAGCGCGTCGGACGAGAACCGCTTGAAGTCCAGCTGCTGCGTGGGGTTGGGGTGGGTGGCCGCCTGCCGCGGGGGCAGGATCTCGTCGAACGAGCCGTACCACTGCGACCAGAACGCCGCGCCCCAGGCCTCGTTGAGGTCGTCGATCGTCGCGTACCTGGCCCGCAGCCACGTGCGGAACGCGGCCGCGGCGTCGTCCGAGTAGTCGTAGACGTTGTGGCAGCCGAGCTCGTTGCTGACGTGCCAGGCGGCGACGGCCGGGTGGTTCGCGTACCGCGTGGCCATCGTCCGCACCAGCCGCAGCGCGTGCTCGCGGAAGATCGGCGAGGTCGGCCGCCAGTGCTGGCGGCCGCCGGGCCACACGGTGTTGCCGTGCTGGTCCACCGGAAGGATCTCCGGGTGCCGGGTCGCCAGCCACGGCGGCGGCGAGGCCGTCGCCGTGGCCAGGTCGACCGAGATCCCGTTGGCGTGCAACAGGTCGATCGCCTCGTCGAGCCAGCCGAAGTCGTACGTGCCCTCGGCCGTCTCGAGCTTGGCCCACGAGAAGATGGCGAGCGAGACGATCGTGACGCCGGCCTCGCGCATGGCGCGCACGTCGTCGTCCCAGACCTCGCGCGGCCACTGCTCGGGGTTGTAGTCGGCGCCGTACTCGAGGCGGGGTTGCCCGTCCCGGCGCAGCCAACGGGGTGCTGACACAGAATCTCCCAGTTACTTGACGGTGAAGCCCTGCTCGTTGCCGTACTTCGCGGACTGGTCCTGCCAGGCCTTCAGTCCGTCGGCGAGCGGGGTGTTCGAGACGTACGCCTTGCCGGCCGTGTCGTTGAAGATGCTGTTCGAGTAGACCTGGAAGGGCAGGTAGCTCCAGCCGGTGACGACGTTCTGCGCGGACTTCGCGAAGATCTCGTTGGCCTTCTGGCCGCCGAAGTACTCGAACTCGTCGCCGAGCCACTTCGGGTCGGCCAGCGTCTTGCTGGTGGCCGGGAACGCGCCGCCGTCGACGCGGATCTGCACGCCGTCACCGTCGTTGGCGAACTTCAGGAAGCCGTACGCGAGCTCCTTGTTGGCACCCTTGTCCATGATCGCCAGCGAGCTGCCGCCGTTCTCGGCGCTGGCGGTCTGCCCGGCGGTCCACTGCGGCAGGTCGGCGACGCGCCACTTGCCCTTGCCTGCGGGCGCGCTGGTGACGAAGTTCGCGGGCATCCAGGCGCCGGTCGCGATCGTGGCGATCGAGCCGTTGCCCATGCCCTGGAACCACTGGTCGCTCCAGGAGCTGATCGGCGCGAGCAGCTTCTCGCTGATCAGCGTCTGCCACACCTTCACGAACTCCTGCGAGCCCGGGTCGTTGAAGTTGATCGTGACGTTGGTGCCGTCGACCTGGTACGGCTTGCCGCCGGCCTGCCAGATGAGGCTGGTGGTCAGGCCCGCGTCGCCGGTGTCGTTGGTGATGTAGACCTTGGGGTCGGCCTTGTGCAGCTTGCGGGCGGCCTCGAGGTACTCCTGCCAGGTCTTGGGGACCTCGATCTTGTACTTGTCGAAGACTTCCTTGTTGTAGTACAGCGCCATCGGGCCGGAGTCCATCGGCAGGCCGTAGACGCCGCCGCCGGAGTTGACCGAGTTCCACGGGCCGGGGTTGAAGTCGGCCTTGAGGCTTTCCGCGCCGTACGGCTTGAGGTCGGTCAGCGCCTTGCCGATCGCGAACTGCGGCAGCGCGTAGTACTCGATCTGGCCGACGTCCGGCACGCCCTTGCCCGCGGAGATCGCGTTCTGCAGGGCGGTGTACTGCTTGTCGCCGGTGCCGGCGTTGACCAGGTCGACCTTGACGTTCGGGTACTTCTCCTGGAACTTCGTGACGACGTCCTTGAGGGTGGGCTCCCACGCCCACACCGTCAGGGTGCCGCCCTTCTGGAGCGCGGCGTCGACCTGGGCGTCGGTGACGGTCGCGCCGCCGCCGGAGGAGCCGGACGAGGTGTCGTCCCCGCCGCCGCCACAGGCGGCGAGGGCCAGGACAGCGGCCGACGCGGCGGCCGCCACCTTGAGGAATCGGGACATGGAGGCGGGTCCTTTCGAGGGAATCATTCTTTGACGGAGCCGGCGGCCAGGCCGGACTGCCAGTACCGCTGCAGCGAGAGGAACGCTGCGAGCAGGAGCACCACGGTGATCAGCGAACCGGTGATGACGAGGTTGAAGACGGCCTCGCCGCCCGCCGTCGCGGCCTGCGCGTTCCACGAGTTGAGGCCGACCGTCAGCGGGTACCAGTCCGGGTTCTTGAGCATGATCAGCGGCAGGAAGTAGTTGTTCATCGTCGCGACCATGGTGAACAGCAGGGTCGTGATGATGCCGGGCATCAGCAGCGGCACGCTGAGGCGGAACAGCGTGCGGAACTCGCCGGCGCCGTCGACGCGGGCCGCCTCGAGCATCTCGGTGGGCACCGCCTGCGCCGCGAAGGTCCACATCAGGTACAGCCCGAACGGCGAGATCAGCGACGGAATGATGACGGCCCACGGGGTGTTGGTGAGCCCCATCTTGCTGAACATCAGGAAGGTCGGGACGGCGAGCGCGGTGGGCGGGACGGCGACCGCGCCGATGACGATCGCGAAGACCGCCTTCTTGCCGACGAAGTCGAACTTGGCGAGCCCGTAGCCGGCCAGCAGCGCGAGGAACGTCGCGCCGCCCGCCCCGACCACCACGTACAGCAGGGTGTTGCCCAGCCAGCGCAGGAAGATCCCGTCGTTGTACGTGAAGGTGTCGGCGAGGTTGCTGAACAGCGCGAACCGGCCGTCGTCGAACCAGAGCCCGAACGAGGAGAACAGCCCCTCCTGGGTCTTCGTCGCGTTGATCAGCAGCCAGGCGAGCGGGAACAGCGAGTAGATCGCCATCAGCGCGGTGAGCACGGTCAGCGTGATGCTGCCCTTGCGGCGCGGCTTTCTCGTCGACAGGGTCACGGGCTTCGCCGTACGCGGGGAGGTCTTCGCTACCGACGTCGTGGTCATCAGAGGTCCTTCGTCCCGCGCAGCTGCACCACGTAGGCGACGACCATGGTGAGCACGGCCATCACGACCGCGACGGCCGCGGAGTAGTTGATCTGCTGGCCGGCGAAGGTCAGCGAGTAGGCGTAGAAGTTCGGCGTGAAGTACGTGGTGATCGCGTTCGGCGCGAGGTTCCGCAGGATGGCCGGCTCGTTGAACAGCTGGAAGCTGCCGATGATCGAGAAGATCGTGGCGATGACCAGCGCGCCGCGGATGGCGGGCAGCTTGATCGAGCGGATGATCCGGAACTGGCCGGCGCCGTCGATCGCGGCCGACTCGTAGAGCGACCTCGGCACGACCTGCAGCGCCGAATAGAAGATCAGCATGTTGTAGCCGACGTACTCCCAGGTGTTGATGTTGCCGATCGAGGCGAGGATGAGGCTCGGCCGCAGCGGATCGGGCAGCGTGATCCCGAGGGCGTCGTTGAGGTTGCCGATCAGGCCGAACTGCGAGCCGTAGATGAAGCCCCACATCAGCGCGGCGACGACGGCCGGCACCGCGTACGGCAGGAAGATCGAGACCCGGAAGAAGCTCTTGCCGTACAGCCGGCCGCTGTCCAGGGCGAGCGCCACCAGCAGCGCCAGGAACAGCATGATCGGCACCTGGACCACCAGGAACAGCGCGACCCGGCCGACCCCGGACCAGAAGTTGGGGTCCTGCAGCGCCTGCGTGTAGTTGTCGAGGCCGACGAACGAGTTGCCGCCGATGAGCCGGTTGCGGTACAGGCTCAGGTAGATCGAGTAGACGATCGGGGCCAGGAACACCAGCGCGAAGACGATCATGAACGGGCCGACGAACTGCCAGCCCTTGTACGAACGGCGCGTGCGCGTCGCCCTGGGCGGCGCCGCAACCTGGGGAACTGCCATCTGCCCTCATCCTGTCTTGCCCGACACCCGGATGTTTACGCAAACATGACACCGGCCGACGGTGTTCGACCATGTTTCTTTACGATCACTGCTGTGATGTTTGCGTAAACATGCGGGTGATAGTTTCACCACGTGCAACGAACGTCAAGCAACCGTCGCCGAGGCGTCTCGATGGCCGACGTGGCGCGTCTGGCAGGGGTCTCCTCCCAGACGGTCAGCCGCGTCTCGACCGGGCACCCCGGAGTGCTCGAGTCGACCCGGCGCGAGGTTCTGAACGCGATGCAACAGCTGGGCTACCGGCCCAATAGTGCCGCGCGCGCCCTGAAACGGGGCGAATTTCGTACGATCGGCGTCATTTTGTTCACCTTGTCGACCACCGGCAACAGCCGGACGGTCGAGGCGATCGCCGCGCAGGCCGCCCAGGAGGGCTACGCGATCACGCTGATCCCGGTGGCGATGCCCACCCAGGACGGCGTGCTGGGCGCCTTCACCCGCCTCGGCGAGCTCGCGGTCGACGGCGTCATTGTGATCATGGAAGTGCACCTGCTCGACGCCGCGAACCTCACCCTGCCGCCCGGCGTGCAGGTCGTGGTCGTCGACTCCGACGCCGGCGACCGCTACCCCGTGGTCGACACCGACCAGGCCGACGGCGCCCGCCAGGCCGTGCGCCACCTGCTCGGGCTCGGCCACGAGACCGTCTGGCACGTCACCGGCCCCGCCGAGTCCTTCGCGAGCGAGCGCCGCGCGGCCGCCTGGCGCGACGTGCTCACCTCGGCCGGCCGTCCCGTGCCGCCCGTCGAGCGCGGCGACTGGTCGGCGCTCTCCGGCTACCGCGCCGGCCTGCGGCTGGCCGACGAGCCCGGCTGCACCGCCATCTTCGTCGCGAACGACCAGATGGCCCTCGGCGTGCTGCGCGCCCTGCACGAACGCGGCCGCCGCGTGCCCCAGGACGTCAGCGTGGTGGGCTTCGACGACATCCCCGACGCCGTCGCCTACCTGCCCCCGCTGACCACCGTGCACCAGGACTTCGCCGAGGTGGGGCGGCGGTGCGTCCAGCTCCTGCTCGACCAGATCCAGCGCCGGGTCGTCGAACCCGGCACCGTCCTCGTCCCCACCACGCTGACCGAACGCGACAGCACCGCTCCCCCACCCTGACCGGCGCTCCGCTCACGCACGCCTGCGGAGAGCCCTTGCGAGACGACACGGTCTCCCCGGACCCTACGGGACCCGGACACCGACGCCCGTCTGAAGCTGCGACGGTGGATGACAGGCCGTTGTCACTGGCCGTCTCGCGAAGCCGCGCAGATCAACGCCGGCAGAGCGTGTCGTCGATCAGCTTCTGCGCAAGCTGACGCATGGACTGCTCCTTCGCCTGATCAGCGAGCTGGGACGACATCGAGAGCACGACGACGCGCTTGCCGTCCGGGCTGACGCCGTTGAGGGTGGTCCAGCCGAGTTCACCGCCGGCGTGCGCCCAGTAGCCGCCGCAGCTGTCCGGGATCGACGTGATGCCGAGGCCGTACCGGGCGCCCGGGAACACCTGCGCCGGGCCGGACTCCGGCACCGTCTCGTGCATCTGCGCCATCTGGGCCGGAGCGAGCAGCCGCCCGCCTTGCAGCGCCTGCCAGAATCGGGCGAGGTCGGCGAGCGTAGTGATCATCGCCCCGGCGGCATCGGCAGCGGTCGGGTTGTAGAGGGTCGTGTCGACGAGCGGCCCGCCGGCCTCGGCCTGGGTGTAGCTGTCGGCGTGCGGATCACGCAGCGCCGGCTCGTCGTCCGGCACGTACGTGTGGTCCAGATGCAGCGGCGCGAGGATCCGGTCGTGGACCTCCAGCGCCCACGAGTGCCCCGTCACCCGGCCGACGATCATCCCGGCCAGCACGTAGTTGGTGTTGGAGTAACTCCACGACGTGCCCGGCGCGAACAGCGGCGGTGTCCTCATCGCCAGCGCCACCAGGCCGCCGGCGTCGTAATGGTCGAACCGGTGCGCCTGGAAGCCATCCGCGGACGCGAGCAGCGGCAGCCCGTCGGTGTAGTCGGCCATGCCGCTGGTGTGCTGCATCAGCTCCCGTACGGTGATCTTCCGCCCGTCGTTCCCGTTGCCCGTCACCACGCCGGGAAGCCAGCGCTCCACCGAGTCGTCGAGCGACAGCCGCCCCTCGCCGACGAGTTGCAGCAGCACCACCGACACGAAGGTCTTGGTGTTGCTGCCCATCCGGAAGTATCCGCCGGCCGGCACCGGCGCCCCGGTGGCGAGGCTCGCGACCCCGGCCCGCGCCGTGGTCACCCGCCCGTCGACGTCGGTCAGTCCTTGCACGCCGGTGATGCCGTACCCGTGCAGTTCCTCGACGGCGGCCTGCAGCCGCCCTTCGCCGCCGCCGGAAGCGTCCGAGGCGGTCCCGGCCATCACCAGAACGCCGGCCAGCGTCGCGGCGACGGTCACCCGCACGGACCGAGCTCCTCGCATGGTGCGTCCCCCCATGGCAATGCCAAGACAACCGCCGACCACCGCAAAGATTCAGTATCGAAGATCCTTACCGAACATGTCTCACCCATCAGCACCGATACCGCCGGCGCGCGAGCAGATGCCCCGGGCCAAGGGTGGGCGACGCCCGGACGCGGCAGATCCGCGCACCGGATTCAAGCCGTGCATCCCCGGTCGTGCAGACGATGTGCAGGAACTTTCAGGTCGGCGGACGCTCGGTAGCGCGGAGCCAGCTGTCTTCTGCCGCGTAGTCGAACCACGACGTGGCGGTCTCCGGTTCGATGCCTGGCGGCTTCCAGGTGGGTTCTTGGGCAACCTCGTCGATCATCCAGTCGATCTCGTCGGTGACCGTGGTGGCGTAGTCGCCGACCGGCCGGTATCCCAGCGCCTGTGCGGCGCTGGTGTCCAGAACTATCGGCGGGATCCGGTGCCACGGGTGCTTGCCGAGCTGTGGCGGCGCGTTCTCGTCGAGAAGCACCTCGTTCCAAGCGTGACCAGTCACGGCGGCGATCAGGCGGGAGATCGTCAACCCGTCGGGGGCGTCCGGGTCCGCCGCATTGAGTATGCGGCGCCCCGGCCGTTGCGCCACGACCTCGACGAGAGCGGCGATGTTGACAGCTGCCGATGGATGGTCGGTGCCCTGACCATGACCGGCAAGCAAGAGCGCCGGCCGGCGGTCGAGAGCTCGCTTGACGAAGTACCACTCCCGCGGTGGTGCAGCGCCTTCGCCGTGCACCTTCGAGGGACGCAGGACGGTTACCGGCAGGCCGCTGTCGAGCAGGACCTGCTCGGCGGCGACCTTGTTGGCGCCGTACCCCTGCGGTGAGTCATACGGCATATCGCCGGGCTTCATGGTGGGTTGCCGCTCGGTCACCGCTCCGGCGAACCGGGGAGGTGACGGCGAGTTGACGTGGTTGCCCTCCGCGTCGACGTATACCGCCTTGCTGGAGATCATCACGGTGGAGCCGACATTGCGGATCAAGGGGAGCAGCAGGCGGGCCTGGGCGGCCGTATAGCAGGCGCAATCGACGACAAGATCACGCCCATCCCCCACGGCCACCCCGAGTCCAGCCGGATCGTCGCGATCGATCAACGACAGCTCGACACCGGCAGCTGCCAGGTCGGCAGGCAGGCGACGCGGATCACGGCCAGTGACGGTGACCCGCCAACCGGCTGAGAGCAAACGACGCGCCACGGCACGGCCGATCAAGCCGGTACCACCGACGACCAGAGCAGACTGCACCACCGACCCCCAACCGGCGCGGCACCGACCTCTCGCACCACTGTCCGGTCAGCATCCTCTTCGGGCTGCCGCCGTCGGAGAGCTGAGCAGAATCGGGTCCGAAACTTGATCCGGTGCTGGTGCCCGGGGCCTGTACCAGGTGGTCAGGCGACCGGTGCCTGCTCCAGGGCCGCCGCGAGGGATTCGGCGTTTCTGCGGTCGACCCGCGGGAAGGTCAGCGACACACCGTCGCCGGCTGCGAACCCGAGGCGCAGCAGGCTGACCAGACCGAGCTTCTTCTCGGCCAGCGTCACCTGGTCGCGCGGGACCTCGCCGAGCAGGTTCCTGCCCGGACCGCCGAGGAAGGTCTGTGGCAGGAACAGCACCCGCCGGTCGGTCACCACCACGAACTGCTTACGGTTCTTCGTGAGCGCCGCCGCGAGCGCCCCGCCGGCCTCCAGCGCGATGCCCTGCTTCACGACTGTTCCGAGCCGGCTGGCCGAGAACTTGCCCACCACGGCCCGCGCGGCCGCGACGGGCTGCTCACCCGCCTGCAGGTATGACGCGACGTACTCGAAAGCGCGGGCTTCCAGTTTCTGCTGCACGACATCTCCATTCAAGATCAACCGTCCGACATCGTAGAGAGCGCCGGACCGGGTGGAGATCGTACGAACGGCCATCGATGCCGGTGCCCACCGCAGTGTTCAGTCGAGGTCGACCATGCCGTTGTCCTCGATGTGATCCACGTCGGGGTCCCGTCTCAGGGCCTGGATCTGGGCGTCCGTCATGGCACCGCCGAAGACGTTGATGCCATCGAGTACGCACTGGGGCGACACCCCCGCGCGTGCAGCCACGGTGAGCGGGTCACCGCTGCCGCGAACGCTGACCAGATACTCACCGTGGACGCGCCGCTCCGGTGGCGTCCGGAAATGCGGCGCGAGCCGGTCGTGGTCGAACTCGATGCGTTCGACATCGGGATCCTCGGGAAGTGCCGGGCCCCCGGTCGCCGCCGCCCGCTCCAGCTGGTAGCCGGTCAGCGGGACGGCGAAACCCCAGGAGCCGAGGCGGTACAGGTCAACGGGATCGATGCGATGGCGGCTGAGCACCTGGTACGGGTCGGGAACGCCAGGCTTGCAGATCACGAGGTAGTCGTTGCGGGCAGCGCGCCTGGCGAACAGCACCTGCAACGCGTCCGGCTCGGGTTCCGGCTCGTGCCCGGCATTGTTCAGCTTCTCACCGAGGTCGTAGCCGAACTCGCGAGCCTTGGCGACGAGGTGCGCCGGGGGGCGGCCGCACTGCCGCGCAGCTGCGGCGAGCGTCGTTGCGGACTCGTGCACGCTACGGACGACCGGTTCGACATGATCGTCCCAGGGCAGGTAGGCGTTGGGATACTCGGCGCGCACCGAGTCGTGATCGGCGGGCAGCTCCTGCACCGTGACTCGGGCCGAACGAACCGAGCGCGTCGGGATGTTCTCGAACCCTCCGGCCGGATCACGAACGAAGACGAAATCCGGTGTCAGGGTCACAAAATGCGCCGGGTACGCCCGCGTCTCGCCATCGTCCCGTTCGATCTCCACGACGTACGGCAGATGCACCGTGGAGTCGGGCCAATCCGTCACCGTTGCCCCCTGCGCGGATCGTAAATCATGAATGGTAGGGGGACGCCGTGCCAGCGGGTGACGACGACCCCCGTCGGCTGGGAACGCCACGGCGGGGCGGGTGGCCGCCCCGCCGTGCCCGGCGTCGCGGTGACCTCAGCGGGCCGGCGGGGCCGTCAGCTCGGCGTGCCGCACCTTGTAGTCGCCGCGCGTCACGAGAGCGAAGGGCGCCGGCGCGAGGCAGGTGCCGATCCGCGACGGTCCCCATTCGCCGGCCTCGTTCTGGTCGATGCTGGCGTCCCAGGTGAACCCGACCCGGTCGCGGCGGGGGCCGCCGTCCTGAATGCTGAAGCCGACCCGCTTGCCGACGAAGTCGGCGGCCGGCTCGTCGGCGCGGGTCACGATCGCGGTCAGCGTGGCGTGTCCGGGACTGGTCATCAAGCAGTCGACGGCGGCCTCGAACCGCACGGTGAGGTTCTTCGCGGCGACCCAGTGCGAGACCCGGACGGTGCCGGTCGCATCGGCGGGGCCGCCGTGCTCGCCGCCCTCGACGGGGATCGGCCGGCTCCACGGGACCGAGCGGGCGTCGAAAGAGAACGAGCGCACGTCCGCGTCCTGCCCGTACGGCAGCACGAACTCCGCCGAACCGATCACCCGTGCCCCACCGCGGTCGGCCGCTCCCGCGGGGGCCGACGCCACCGCCACGACCACCGCTGCCGCCGCGGCGCCCCACCCGAGTGTCCTTCGCATGATGTCTCCCTCCGATCCGGCCGCGGTGCCGCGGCCTGCCTGGCGTCCACGATCGCCGAGGAACGACCGCAATCGATCCCCCTGGGGAGGGAGAGGGCTCCCTCCGGGGCGGGAGAACGGCGGGAAACGGCGGGCCGCGGCAAGGGGGGAAACAGCCGGAACGGATGGGCCGAAGCGACGGTTCTTCGGATGCGCCGGGTCCGCTTCGATGGGCGCATGATGTCCGGGAGCGTGACGGCGGGAGTGGCCGGCGAACTCGAGCTCGTGGTCGCCGCCTGCCTGGCGGCGGACGACTCCGCGGGGGCGCTGACCCCGCGGGTGGCGGCGCTGCGCCGGGCCGCGGTCGTGCACGAGATCCGCGAGCCGACCCCCGACCGGGGGCTGGTGCGGCTCGCGGCCTGGGTGAGCCTGCTGCGCTTCGACGCGTGCGACATCACCGCGGACCGGGCCGGGGCCGAGCGGGAGTTCGCGCACGCGCTGCGGCTGTTCCTGCTGGTCCGGGCGGTGCGGCCGGAGCTGGTCGCGGCGCCGTTCCGAGCGCTGTTCGAGCGGACCACCGATCCGGGTGACGAGCGCGCCCTCGCGTACGTGCTGATCGAGGACGACGACGCGGACGCCGACGAGCTCGAGATGGCGGCCCGCCTGCTGGAGACCTGTAATCTGCCGGGGTGAGAGCGGCCGTCCGCAGCCTGCCCGCGACGCCCGGCGTCTACCGGTTCCGCGACGAGGGCGGCCGGGTGCTCTACATCGGGCGCGCCACGCAGCTGCGCAGCCGGGTCGGCTCCTACTGGGGTGACCTTCGTGACCGCCGGCACCTGCGGCGGATGGTGCCGCTGATCGCGCGTGTCGAGGCGGTGGCGTGTGACTCGGTGCACGAGGCGGCGTGGCTGGAGCGCAACCTGCTCGAGCGCTCCAAGCCGCGCTGGAACCGGATCCGCGGCGGCATGGAGGCCGCGGTCTGCATCCGGGTGAGCGAGGACGCCGGGATCACGCTCGTGCACTGGCCCGCGCCGGGCGACGACGCGCACACGTTCGGGCCGTACCTCGGCGGCGCGCAGGGGCGGCTCGCCGTGTCCGCGCTGGACCGGGTGCTGCCGCTGCGCTACACCCGCGAGCGTCTTGACGGCGGCCTGCGCGACCTGGCCAGGATCCGCGGGGTCGACCCGTCGCAGCGCGCGGAGCTGCTGGCGGCCGTTCTCGCGGTGCTCCGGCGGGAGGAAGAGGCACTGGAGGCCGTACGGGGGAAGCTCGTCGTCCTTCGCGACCGGGCGTCGGCGAACCTGGCCTTCGAGCTGGCGGCCCGCATCCACGAGGAGATCGACGCGGTCGACTGGATCGCGGCGGAGCAGAAGGTCACGCGGCTGCGGTCCGTCGGGGACCAGGACGTGTACGGGTGGTCGGACGGGCTGCTCGTGCGTTTCCGCATCCGGGGCGGGCGCCTCGACGGCTGGGAGCAGCGCACGACCTCGCAGCGCAACGCCCGCCGCTACCTCGACCTGACCCCGCCGGCGTGGGTCGCGTTCGCCGCGCGCAACGCCGAGCTGGCCCGCGAGATTGCCGCAAGTCACGTGCCGTGATGGAGTGAGCACGCGCGGACATCGAGGGGGATCCATGGACAAGCCCTGGGCGGCGGGAACGTTCCTGGGCAGCCTGCCGGCGGAGGTGGCCACGGCCCTGGTGCGCGACAGCGTGCGGCGCAGCTTTGCGGCGGGCCGCACGCTCCTGCGCGAGGGCGCCCGCGACTCGCACGTGTTCCTGCTGGTGGCGGGCTTCGTCAAGGTGACCACGTCGGCCGAGGGCGTCGAGACGCTGCTGGGCATCCGGCTGCCCGGCGAGGTGGTGGGCGAGATCGGCGCGCTGACCGGGGAGCCGCGCAACGCCACGGTCGTCGCGTGCGGCCCGCTCACGGTCGGGCAGGTGAGCCGTGCCCAGTTCGAGGCGTTCCTGAGACAGCGCCCGGACGCGGCGGCGCTGATCGCGGCGGCGGTCGCCCGGCAGCTGCGCTGGGCCAACCGGCGGCGCACGGACTTCGCGGCCTTCCCGGCGCACCTCCGGCTGGCCCGCCTGCTGGCCGAGGTGGCCGAGGTGTGCGGCCGGCCGAGCCCGGACGGCGCGGTCGAGCTGCTGGTGCCGCTGAGCCAGACCGACCTGGCCGCGATGATCGCGATCGCCCCGGCCACCATCCAGAAGGCCTTGCACGAGCTGCGCGACGACGGGCTGATCAGCACCGGCTACCGGCGCATCACCGTCCTCGACCCGGCGCGGCTGCGCAAGACCGCGGAGCTGTAAGAGTCGGAAAAGCGCGATCCCCTACCAGTAGGCGATCTCCCGCGGCGAACCCACCCACCATCGGGCGTACGGATTTCCGACCCGGGGAGGGACGATGGTGCCACGGATCGCGGGGCACGCGCTGATCGGGCGCGACCAGGAGCTGCGGCGGATCGGCGGCCTGCTCGACGACCTGCCCGCCGGGCGGCCGACCGTGCTGATGCTTCAGGGGCCGCCCGGCAGCGGCCGCACCCGGCTGCTCGACGAGACGGCGCGGCTCGCCCGCGCGCGCCGCATGACCGTCTTCGCCGAGCCGGAGTGGTCGGGCGCGGTCGGGTCGCGGCAGGTGCTGCGCTCCGCCGCCGACCATCCGGGGCCGCTGGTCTTCCTCGCCGACCACCCCCGGCGGATCGACCCGCGCGCGTGGACGGTGCTGGACCTGCTCGCCGGCAGCGCGCCCGTGCTGGCCGTGCTCACCGGCCCCGCGGACGGCGCGCTGCACCTGCCCTCCGCCGACGTCCATCGCGTACGGGTGGCGCCGCTGCCCGCGCAGGCCCAGGCGGAGCTCGTCCGGCGGACGCTCGGCGCCCGTCCCGACCCACTGCTGATGGACCTGTGCCGGGTCGCCGCCGGCCGCCCGGCCGCGCTGCGCGAGCTGCTCGCCGGGCTGGACGAGGACGGGTTGCTCACCGTGGAGGGCGGCTGGGCGTCGCTGCGCGCGTCGCGGCTGCCCCGCCGCACCGAGGCGGCCGTGCGCGGGCAGGTAGCCGCGGTGTCGGCTCCGGCGCGGCACCTGCTGCAGGCGGCCGCGACCGTCGGCGTGTCGTTCCCGTTGCTGCGCCTGGCGAACCTGCTGGGCGTCGGCCCGGTGACGATGCTGCCCGCGCTGGAGGAGGCGCTGGAGTCGGGGCTGCTCGGCGGCGACGGCGAGCTGCTCGCGTTCGGCCACGACCTGGTGCGCGCGGCCGTCGAGTCGACGCTGCCCCGCCCGGTCGCCGCGGCGCTGCGCGCGGAACCGGCGCGCCGGCAGCCCCGCCGTACGCCCGCGCCGGCCCCGCGCCGTCCCACCGGCGAGCCCGGCTGGGACGCGCTGAGCCCGCGCGAACGGGAGATCGCCGACCTGGTCGGGCAGGCGCTGACCAACCGGCAGATCGCCAGCCGCAGCGGGATCAGCACGCACACGGTCAACTACCACCTGCGGCAGATCTTCCAGAAGCTGGGGATCGGCTCGCGGGTGGAGCTGGTGGCGCTGTGGCACCGGCGAGCCCGGCGGTCGACGGAGTGACGGCACAGCGCCGGGCGGCCCAGTCGAGCGCGAGCCGATGGTCGTGCGGGGTGAAGTCGGCCGTCGCGTCGGCGACCAGGAAGGTCTGCAGGTCGTGGGCGTACGCGTCGGCGGCCGTGCACAGGCAGCCGACGGAGGCGAACACGCCGCAGACGATCAGCTGGTCGCGGCCCAGCGCGGCGAGGCGTTCGGCCAGGTCCGTCCGGAAGAAGGCGCTGTAGCGGTGCTTGACGACGATCTGGTCGAGCGGGCCGGGCGCCAGCTCGTCCACGATGTCCGCGGCGCCCGGGCCGGCGGCCGTCATGCCCGGCCCCCACAGGTCGTGCAGCAGGCCCCGCTCGGCACGCGTGACGGTCGGCGGCTGGACGCTGTAGAGCACCGGCATCCCCAGCGCCCGGATCCGCCGGATGTTGGCGATCAGCTCGGTCGTCGGAGAGCGGCCCGCGGGCAGCATGTCCACGAAGTAGCGCTGCATGTCGTGGACGAGCACGGCGGCCCGGCCGCGGTCGGGCCGCCACGACGCCACGGCCGGCGTCGGCGGCGACGGCATCGGATAGGGCTGGGTGCGCACGGGTCGCTCCTCTCAGACGTGCAGCGCGGCGCCGCCGTCGACGTAAAGGTCGTGCATGGTGATGTGCCGCGCCCGGTCGGAGGCCAGGAACGCGACCGCCTCGGCCACGTCGGCCGGGTCGGCGACGCGGCGCAGCGGGATGCCCACCCGGAACTGCGCGGGCGAGCCGAGCACGGGATCGCCGCCGAGGCCGCGCAGCATCGCGGTGTCGGTCGAGCCCGGCGACACCACGTTGCAGCGCACGCCGTGGCGGGCCAGCTCGAGCCCGAGGCAGCGGGTGAGGTGCGCGGCGGCGGCCTTCGAGGCGGCGTACGCGGCCAGGCCCGCCCGCGGCACCCCGGCCGCGTTGGAGCCGACCGTGACGATCGACCCGGCGCCGCGCCGGGCCATGCACGCGCCGACCGCCCGGCCGAGCCGGAACACGCCGGTCGCGTTGACGTCGAACACCTCCTGCCACTGCGCGTCGGTGGTCTCCAGGGCCGGCCCGGCGTGCAGCACGCCCGCCACGTTGACCAGCACCGCGATCGGCCCCACGGCGTGCTCGACGTGCCGGACCGCGCGGTCCACCGAGGCCGTGTCGCGCACGTCCAGCGCCAGGCCGGACGAGCGGTCACTGGCCACCACCCGCAGGCCGTCGCGCTCCAGCGCCCGCACCACGGCCGACCCGATCCCCCCGGCCGCGCCGGTCACCAGCGCGACGCGTCGCCCCGTCATGCCGCTGCCCGCCCGTAGAGCCAGTCGTGGCCGTCCGGGCCGGCCGCCGCGAGCCGATCGTCGCGGGCGCGCTGCGCGGGCCCGTCGGGCAGGTGCAGCTCGCGGATCCCGGCCGAGCCGGCCGCCGCCACCCGGTCGACGCGCGCGGCCCGCGCGGTCTGGTAGCCCTCGAGGCCCTCGGCGAGCGCCTCCGCGTCCTCCAGCGCCAGGCAGGCGCCCTGCGCCAGGAACGGCAGCACCGGGTGGGCGGCGTCGCCGAGCAGCACGATCCGCCCGCGCCGCCACGCGGGTCGCGGCCGGTCGAGCAGCGGGTGCCGCCCGAACCGCCCCACCGAGGTGAGCAGGTCGCGCACCGACCGGTGCCACCGCGGGAAGCCCGCGAGGACCTCGCCCGCCGGAACACCGCGCGCGGCGGGCGGCGCCGTCGGCTCCGGCACGACGGCGACCACGGCGGAGCCCGCGTCCCCGTCGAGCGGATAGCTGACCACGTGCCGTCCCGGCCCGAGCCGCACGACGACGCGGTCGCTGCGGGCCCGGACGGTGCCGCGGAAGGCGACGAAGCCGCTGGAGCGGGGCCGGTCGGCGAGCACGGCCCGGCGCACGACCGAGTGCAGGCCGTCGGCGCCGACCACCGCGTCGGCGGTGAGCCGGGTGCCGTCGCCGAGCAGCACGACGGCCTGGTCGCCGCGGTCGGTGACGCCGACGCACGGCGTGCCGAACCGCACCTCGGCGTGCCGCTGCGCCGCCTGCAGCAGCATCCGCGCGAGCGTTGCGCGGCGCAGCGCGTAGTAGGGGCTGCCGTGGCGGCGCACGGCCTCGGCGCCCAGCGGCACCGTCGCGATCGGACGGTCGTCGCGCCAGCGGCGCAGCTCGCGGGCGACCGGGCGGGCGGCCTCGCCCAGCGGGCCGGCGAGGCCCAGCCGGTGCAGCACGGCCGAGCCGTTGGGCGCGATCTGGATGCCGCCGCCTGCGGGCGACAGCACGGGGCTGCGCTCGACGACGAGACAGTGGACGCCGCGGCGGCCCAGGGCGGCGGCCGCGGCCAGCCCGCCGATGCCGGCGCCGACCACCACGATGTGCGCGCTCATCAGTAGTACTCCAAGGCCTTGTCCCAGTCCTCGTCCGCGCGGAACAGCCCGCGCGGCTTCACCACCTCGGGCTCGGCGGTCAGCAGCCGGTGCGGCACGAGGGTTCCGGCCGGCAGCGCCTCGACGACCGCCTCGATCCCGTACGCCTTCCCGAGCGCCTCCTCGAGGTCGCGCCCGGCGGCGGGGTCGTCCGCCTCGATCTGCACGAGCAGCCCGCTCCCGCTCCCGCGGGCGCGCCAGAACAGCACGCCGTACTCGGCGGGCAGCCCGAACACCAGGTCCTCCACGTCGCCCTGGGCGAGCTCGGCGTCCCCGGCGCGCACCGTCCACGCCGAGCGGCCCAGCACCCGTACGACCGGCAGCGCCCAGCCGCACGGGCAGTCCGGATAGGACACCTCCACCGCGTCCTCCAGGTCGTAGCGCAGCAGCGGCATCGCCTCCCGGTAGAGCGGCGTGACCACGAGCCGGCCGCGCCCCGCGGGGCTCAGCCGGCCGGTCGCCGGGTCGTGCACCTCGAAGACGGCCCGGTCGGCCCACAGGTGCAGCCGCCCGTGCGGGCACTCGCCTGCCAGGCTGCCGGTCTCGGTGGCGCCGTACTCCTCGACCACCGGCGCGTTCCAGACCTGCGCGATGCGCCGCTTCTTCGCCGGTCCCAGCGGGTCGCCGCCGACGAACAGCGCGCGCAGCGCCGGGAAGTCGCGGGCGGGTTCACGACCGGCGAGCCGGGCCGCGGCCGCCCACAGCAGCGTGTCGGTCGCCAGCGACCAGGTCAGCGTGACGCCGAGGTCGTGCAGCACCCGGACCACCTTCGCGTACGGCATGGCCAGCGACCGGTTGTCGGCGGGCACGACGGTCGCGCCGCGCGAGCGGGCGGCCGCGTGCGCCAGATGACCGGTGATCATCAAGGCGTACGGCGTGCGGACCAGGAACGTGTCGCCGGCCCGGATGCCGACGTGCTTGCGGGCGTACCGGTCGATCAGGTCCTGCCAGTCCGCGGGCGTGTAGTACGAGGAGGTGGGCGTGCCGCTGGTGCCGCTCGACTCGTGATAGGTGGCCAGCTCGGCGCGGTCGACGGCGAGCAGCCCGAACGGATAGGCGTCGCGCAGGTCCCGCTTGGTGGTCAGCGGGCAGCCGGCCAGGTCGTCCGGCACCCCGCGGCGGGCGTAGAACGGCGAGCGCCTCGCCGCCTCGAGCGTGCGGGGCAGCCGCTGTTCCTGCAGCCGCCGCAGCCCGGCGAAGTCGGTCCAGTCCCCCAGCCGGGGCAGGCTCGTCATGGTCGTGTCCCTTCCGCCGTTCGCAGCACCCGCCGCGCGTTGCCGCCCAGCACGGCGTCGCGGGCGGACGGGTCCAGGCCGAGCGACGCCACCTTGCACAACTCCACCTCCGGCTGCTGCAACGGGTACTCGGTGCCGAACAGCACTCGGCCGGGGCCGAGCCGGGCGACAGCGAGGCGCGCGGTGACGGTCAGGCAGCCGGAGAGCTCGGCGAGCACGGTGGGGCGGTCCGCGATCGCGGCCAGCCCCGCGAGGTCGAGCCCGGTGTGCCCGCAGTGCCCCCACACGAAGGTCACGCGCGGGAACCGGGCCGCCAGCGCGGCGAGATCGGCGGGCCGCGAGCCGGGCCGGGCGAGCGTGACCACGTACACCGGGTGCCCGGCGTCCCCGGCCGTGGCGACCAGCTCCGCCACCTCGGGCGCGTCGAGCCGTCCGCCGTGGACGGCCGGTGAGATCTCCAGGCCGCGGAAGTCGCCGGCGGTCTTCCGGTACGCCGCCCCGTCGCGCAGCGGGTCGGCGAAGAAGAACGGCAGGAGCCGGCCGCCCGAGCGCGCGCAGGCCCGCCGGACGCCCTCGTTGTCCGCGGCCACCTCGGCGCGCCCGCCCTCGTCGATCTGCCGCGCGAGCCGGTCGAGCGGCAGCAGCCCGCCCGCGCAGACCGCGGCCTGCCCGATGCCCGCCGCGTCCATCGCCGCCAGCAGCCGCGCCGGCTCGTCCGCGCCGGGGGTGAGCCGCGCGTGGAAGTCGAGGACCGTCATCGCTCGACGCACAGTTCGTCGATCGGGTAGCCCACGTGGCGTTCCCGGCCCGGCAGGTGGCCGAGGACCTCGTCGCCGCGGCGCAGCTCGGTCGTGTTGAGCACCGCGGCGCCCGGGCCCAGCACCCGTACGTGCCAGTCGTCCTGCACGATCAGGCTGACCGGCTCACCGTCCGGGGCGGTCGCGTCGATCGCGAGCAGCGGCCGGGTCTCGATCTTCACCCGGCCCACGGTGACCCGCCGCGTGCGCCCGTCCGCGCCGACCGCCAGCACGGTGTCGCCGGCGCCCAGCTCGCTGAGGTAACGGGTGTGCTCGGCGTCCGCCAGTGTGTACGACATGACCGCGCCCGCGTTGACCCGGAACGGGCGCGTCGGCATGTAGGGCAGCGGGTGCGTCTCGCTCACGCACAGCATCAGCGCCCTGGCCCACGAGCCCACCAGGATCCCCTCGTCCGGACCGAGCACCGAGCACGTGTCCACACAGGCCCGTTCCCCCGCGCCGACGTGCCGGATGCCCGTGACCGTGAGCGAAACCAGGTCGAGCCCGGGCGAGGACGCCCGCGTCAGCCCGGCGAGCCGGGTGGCGTCCCCGGGCGCGGGCGCGGTGAGCAGCACGCCGTCGGGTCCGTGCTCCAGCACGCTCAGCTGCACGAGCGCCTCGTCCACGCTCGCGGCCGCCGTGACGATGGTCCCGCCGCTGCGCGCCGCCGCGGCCAGCACGATCTCCATCGGGATGTTGGTGGCGTCGGCGAAGCTCAGCAACGTCACGCCGTCACGGCGCACCGCCGCGCACGCCCGCTCCAAACTCTCCCGGTCCACCACCTCGTGCCACTCACCGAACCGGACGCTGCGGCCCTCGCCCCCGTCCGCGGGCGGCGGCGGGCCCGCGGGGAGCAGCACCAGGTCGGCGGCGCCGAGGTCGCCGGCTGGCCGGTCGGCGGCGAGGGCCAGCACCCGCGTGACGGTCGGGGGCAGCCCCGCGAGGTCGGCCGGGTCGTCGGCGACGATCGCGTCGAAGCGCTGGTGCACGGCCTCCTCGCGCAGCGCCCGGCCGGCCTCCCCCGCGCCGCGGACGTCCAGCCAGCACAGCGTGCCGGTCACGACACACCCACCGGCGTGCGCGCCTCGTGCGCCAGCGCGGCCAGGCGACCGGCCACGGCGCCCGGGTCGTCGGCGGTGAACACGACCCGGCCCGCCGCGATCCCGGCCGCCCCGGCCCGCAGCGCCGACCCGAGGTGCGCGACCGCCGCCTCGCCGTCGCCCGCCGGGCCGCCCGCGGCGAGCACCGGCACGGGACACGCGGCCGTGATCCGGGCGACCGCGCCGGGATCGTCCGGCAGCGCGGTCTTGACCAGGTCGGCGCCCAGCTCGGCGGCCACGAGCAGCGCGTGCGCCACCAGGGCCGGATCGCGGCCGTCGGCGATCGCGGGACCCCGCACGTACATCATGGCCAGCAGCGGCACGCCCCAGCGGTCGCACAGCCCGGCGGTCGCGGCGAGGTGGGCGATCTGCCGGTCCTCGGTGCGCGAGCCGACGTTGACGTGCACGCTGACCGCCTCGGCGCCCAGCCGCAGCGCCTCGGCGACCGTCGCCACCGGGTACTTGTCGTCGGGGTCGGCGGCCAGCCCGGTGCCCGCGTTGAGG
The DNA here is from genome assembly GCF_051386375.1 of Actinoplanes sp. URMC 104. Taxonomy (NCBI): domain Bacteria; kingdom Bacillati; phylum Actinomycetota; class Actinomycetes; order Micromonosporales; family Micromonosporaceae; genus Actinoplanes; species Actinoplanes sp. URMC 104. The sequence goes on from NZ_JBPQTO010000012.1 coordinate 61,970, forward strand.
TGCAGGATCAGCGACATGTCGCGGAAGCGTTCCGGCCGCACCCGGCGCACCGCGCCCTTGTGCAGCACGACCGCGTCCACACCGGCGCCGGCGAGCCGGCCCAGCAGCCCGTCCAGCGTGCCGCGGTGGGCGAGCGGGCCGGCGCCGACCGCGTGGTCGAGCGGCACCACGAGCAGGCCGCCCGGGTGCCGCGAGAGCCGGCGCAGCCGCAGGCGCCGGCCGAAGGATCCGTTGCCGTGCACGATGGGTCACCTCGATTCGGCGGGGGTCGTTCCGTCCGTTCGCGACGCTAGCCACGGCGACGCGCGGCGGTCTCCTACTCGAACGGGTAGGCGGCGCGTTTCCGCAGCTCACCGACTCCTCCACCGATGTGGGTAGTTGCCGTTCCCGGCGCGGGCGCAGTGGGATCGGCCGATGACGTTCGACGATGTGCTCGCCTCGCCCGCGTTCGCGCTGCTGCACCGGCCGGACGCGGGCGACGGCCGGGTCGAGGTGCTCGCCGGCGAGGCGGAGACCGTGCCGGCGCTCGCCGGGCTGCCGCTGCCGGACGACGGGATCCTCGCCGTGGTGCCGTTCCGGCAGATCACCGGGAGCGGGCTGACCGCGGTCGACGACGGCACCCCGCTCGTGGCGATCCGGCCCCGGACCCGCTTCGCCGTGCCGCTCGCCGAGGCCCTGCGCGCACTTCCGCGTACGCCCGCAACCGGCGCCTCGAGCTTCGACGAGTCCGACGCCGCGTACGCCGACGCCGTGCGCACGGTTCTGCGGCGCAACATCGCGGGCGGCGACGGGCCGAACTTCGTGCTGCGCCGCACCTGCCGGGGCCGGCTCGCCGCCTGGTCGCCCCGCCACGCGCTGGCCGCGTACCGCCGGCTGCTGACGGCCGAGCGGGGCGCGTACTGGACGTTCCTCGTGCACTTCGACGGCCGCACGCTGCTGGGCGCCACCCCCGAGTGCCAGGTCCGGGTGCGCGGCGGCGTCGCCACGATGACGCCGATCAGCGGCACCTGGCGCTACCCGGCCGGCGGCCCGACCGCGGCGGGGCTGCGCCGGTTCCTCGCCGACCCCAAGGAGGCCGGCGAGCTGCTCATGGTGGTCGACGAGGAGCTCAAGACGATGGCCCGGGTCTGCCGGGGCGGCGGCCGCGTGCACGGCCCGCGGCTGCGGCTGATGTCCCGCCTCGCGCACACCGAGTACACCGTCGACGGACCCACCGACCTCGACGTCCGCGAGGTCCTGCGGCTCACGCTGCCGGCCCCGACCGTCACCGGCAGCCCGGTCGCGCGCGCCTGCCGGGTGATCGCCGGGCACGAGCGCACCGGCCGCGGCTACTACGGCGGCGCGCTGGCCCTCGCCGCCCCCGGCGACCTCGACTCGGCGCTGCTCATCCGCACCGCCGACATCGACGCGGAGGGCCGGTTCACGGTGGCCGCCGGCGCGACGCTGGTGCGCGGCTCCGACCCGGACGCCGAGGCCCGCGAGACCCGGGCGAAGGCCTCCGCGCTGCTCGGCGCCCTGCTCGGCGCTCCCCCGCCGCAACCACCCCGGCCCGTACGCCGGGTGCCCGTCCGCGCCGACCACGGGCTGTCCACCTTCTGGTGCGGCCCGCGGGCGCCCGCGCCGGAGCCGGCCGTGCGGCTGACGATCGTGGCGGCCGGGGACGACTTCACCGGCATGCTGGCGCACATGGCGGAGTCGCTCGGCGTCGCCGTACGGGTCGTGCCGTGGCACCGGGCCGGGGACCTCGACGGTGACGTGGTGCTGCTCGGCCCCGGCCCCGGCGACCCGCGCGACCGCACCGACCCCCGCGTCGGCGCGCTGCATCGGCTGGCCGGCGAGCTGCTCGCGCGGCGCCGGCCGCTGCTCGCGGTCTGCCTCGGCCACCAGGTGCTCGCCGCGCTCCTCGGCCTGCATGTCACCCGTCTGGGTGAACCCGCGCAGGGCGTACGCCGTCGGATCGTCCTGGATGGACGGTCCCGGCTGGTCGGCTTCTACAACTCGTTCGCCGCGCTGAGCTGCGAAGATCAACTGATGTCGCCGTACGTCCGGGGGCCGGTCCGGGTGACCCGCGACGCCCGCGACGGGGTCGTGCACGCGCTGGCCGCGCCGGGCATCCGATCCGTCCAGTTCCATGTCGAGTCGCTGCTCACCGAGGACGGGCCGGAGATCCTCGGCGGGATGCTCGCCGCCGTGACCTCACCATCCGATGATCGATTGGATTCGGGCGGCCCGGTACGGCAGGGTGCCTCTCGACACGTTCGATGCTGACCGGTCACCCGGTCGCCGGCCCCCACCCGCTCGGTGGGTCGGCGGGGTGCACAGCGGGTACTAACGTGGTCACCCTCCGGCGGGCTCGGAGGGCAGGGAGGTCGGATTGCTCGACGAGGGGCAGCGTCGATGACCGAGCGCATCGTCGGCCGCGACCGTGAGCTGGCGACGCTGCACCGGGCGCTGGACGACACGGCGGCCGGCGCCGGCGGCTGGCACGTCATCCTGGGGGCGCCCGGCATCGGCAAGTCCAAGCTGCTGCGGGCCGCCGGCGACTACGCGTTCGACCGCGACATCGCGGTGGCCGCGCGCGAGGCGTTCCGGCACGACCTGGCGGCGCCGCTGGTCACGCTCGCCGGTGCGCTGCAGGCCTGCAGCCCGCCCAGCGACGACTTCGCCTGGATGTCGGCCGCGGAGCACGAGACCGGCAACTACGCCCGGATCTACCGGCTGCGCGACTCGCTGGAGCAGTACGCCGCCCGCCGCCCGCTGCTCGTGGTGATCGACGACGCCCACTGGATGGACGAGCTCAGCGCGCTGGCGCTGCGCGAGCTGGTGCCGGCGCTCGCCTCCTCGCCGGTGCGCTGGCTGCTGGCCGGCCGCTCGCAGCAGACCGGCGCGCCCGGACGGCAGACGCTGGACTGGCTGGCCGAGCGGGGCACCGCGATCCGCCTCGACGTGTTCGACGACGACGCGTGCGAGCGGCTGTGCCGGGAGGTGGTCGGCGCCCGGGTCGACAACACCGTACTGGCGCTCGTGGCCGGCTGCGGCGGCAACCCGCTGCGGATCGAGCAGCTGCTCTCCGCGCTGCTGCGGACCGGCCAGATCGTGATCGCGGACGGGACCGCCACGGTGGTGGGCGACGACCTGCCGTCGAGCTTCGTGGCGACCGTACGGGAGATCATGGGGGTGCTGTCGCCGCCGGCCCAGTGGCTGCTGCGCGCGACGTCCGTGCTCGACCGGCCGTTCGACATCGAGACCGCGGCGCGCCTGGCGGGCGCCGAGCCGGCCGGGCTGTTCGACCTGATCGACGAGGTGCTCGACTCCGGGATCCTGGTCGACGACGCGGACGGCATGACGTTCCGGCACGACCTGGTGCACCAGGCCGTGCACAGCACGCTCGGCGCCGCGCGGGCGCAGCACCTGCACGCCCAGGCCGCCGCGCTGGCCCGCGAGCAGGGCCGGCCCACCGCCGAGGTCGCTGGGCACCTGCTGCGCAGCGGCCGCAGCGGCACCGGCGCCGCGGTCGGCATGCTGCGCGAGCGGGCCGCCGAGATGGCCACGAGCGCGCCCGGCGCCGCGGCCGACCTGATGCTGCAGGCGTTGCAGGCCCTGGGCGACGGCGACCCGGCGCGGCCCGAGGTGACCGCCGAGGTGGTGGGGCTGCTCGCGAAGGCCGGGCGCACGGCGCAGGCGCAGCAGCTGGGCGAGACCGCGCTGCGGGCCGGGCTGGCGCCGCACGTCAAGGCGTCGCTGCTGCTCGGGCTCGCGGAGGCGTCCAAGCACGCCGGGCAGAACCGCCGGGCCGCCGAGTACGCCGAGGACGGCCTGAGCCAGCCCGGCATCCCCGCGGCCGTACGCGCGCAGCTGCACGCGGTGCTCGCCCACGCCACCTTCTACCGCGACGACTACGCCGACGCCGACGCGGCGGGCGCGGAGGCCGACCGGATCGGCCGCGAGCACGACCCCGGCGCGGCCGTGTTCGGGCTGACCGCGCGCAGCCTGGTGGCGCAGGCCGAGGGCCGCCTCGACGACGCGCACGCGCACGCGGCCACCGCCACCGACCTGGCCGACAGCAGCGGTGGGGCGGCCCTGCACCGCCAGCCGCGCCTCTGGCTGGCGAACGCGCTGACCCTGCTCGACCGCTTCGACGAGGCCGACAAGGCGCTGCGCCGCGGGCGGCAGGAGGCCGACGCGCTGGGCGCCGCGTGGGCGCAGCCGCTGCTGCACTACTACACCGCCGCGCTGCTGAGCGCGCGCGGCGACCTCGAGGACGCGACGGCCGAGGCGGACGCCGGGGTCGCCCTGGCCGAGCAGCTCACCGCGTACCAGCTGACGGTTCCGCTGCTCGGCACGCTGATCAAGCTGGCCGTGCTGCGCGGCGAGCTCGACCAGGCGCGCGGCTTCCAGGCCCGGATGCGGGAGCGCCTCGACGCCGGGATCGGCGCGCCGCCCGAGGACGTCCGGTGGCCCGTCGCGACGCTGCTGGCCGCCGAGGGCGCCGTCGACCGGGCCGTCGCGCTGATCGCGGACGTCTACGACAACCTCGCCGCGCGCCCGGCCGTGATCGCCCAGGACGCCGGCGCCGGGCCGGCGCTGGTGCGGATCGCGCTCGCGGCCGGCGACCGCGGCCGCGCGACCGCGGCGCTCGACGTGACCTCGCGGCTCGCCGCGGCGAACCCCAAGTCGCACTCGCTGGCCGGCGCGGCGGCGCACGCCGCGGGGCTGATGCACCGCTCCACCCAGGACCTGCGCCGGGCGATCGAGGAGTTCCGGCGCACGCCGCGCCCCCTCGCGCTGGCCGCCGCGCTGCACGACGCCGCCCTGCTCGCCCGTGGCACCGACCGCAGCGCCGCGCGGGCCTGGTACGACGAGGCCGACGAGCTGCTCACCGCCGCCCGCGCGGCCGGCGCGCGGCGGCGGCTGGTGGCCGACCTCGGCAAGTGGCGCGGCGTGGCGCCCGCGCCGGCCGACCGGCCGCCGGAGTCGTGCCTGCCGCAGCTGTCCACCGCCGAACGCGAGGTCGCGCTGCTGATCGCCGGGGGGATGACGAACATCGCCGCCGCGCGCCGGCTGCACCTCTCGCCGCACACCGTGGACAGCCACCTGCGCAAGATCTTCCAGAAGCTCGACCTGCACAGCCGGGTGGAGCTGGCCACCGTGGTCGCCCGGGAGTGCCGGCAGTAATCCCGGACTTACGTGATGGCGGGCCGGGCCGGGCGACCTCAGCATGGCGGTAGGTGGACGCTTCCACCGCCAACGGGGACACCGGGAGCCGATCGTCATGTCCGCAACGCGTACGCCCGTGCTCGTCGTCGGGGCCGGCCCGGCCGGCTGTGTGCTCGCCCTGGAGCTGGCCCACCACGGGGTGCGCAGCACGGTCGTCGAACGCGCGCTGCGCCCGCCCGCGGATCCCGGGCTCACACTGGTCAGCGGCCGCGGCATGGAGCTGCTGCGCCGCCTGGGACTGGCCGAGCGGATCCGCTGCGAGGCCGTCGACCCGGACAGCCCGTCGGCGGTCGTGTGGAGCCAGGCGGTCGGCGAGCCCCCCGTGCTGATCACACCGGTGCCCTCGGCCAACGACCTGCGCCGCCGGTACGCGCGCCGGGCCGACGGCAGCGCGCCGGTGGAGCCGTACGCCCTGGTCGCCGGCACGGACCTGGCCGCGTGCCTGCGCGACGCGGTGCGCGCCCACCCGCTGGTCGACCTGCGCGAGGGCTGGACCTTCACCGACCTGCGCCTGGAGCCCGCGCGCACGTCGGCGACGGTGCTCGACGGCGCCACCCGTACCCGGCACGTCATCGAGGCCGAGCACCTGGCCGGCTGCGACGGGGCCCGGAGCACCGTACGCCGGTGTCTCGGGGTGCCGCTGGACGACGCCATGGCGCCCGCGCACCACTGCACCGTGTACTTCCGCAGCAGCAGCCTGCCGCACCCCTTCCCCGGGCCGTCGACGATCATCGCGGACGGCATGGCGCTGACCCGCCGCTCCGGCGACGACCTATGGATCGGGCACGTGCCGCTCGGCCCCGACGACGCGGCGGTCACCGACCCGCTCGCGCTGCTGCAGCGGTTCGGTGTGGACGCCTCCGAGGTGGTCGGCTTCGACCAGTGGCAGGAAGCGCTGGGCATCGCCCGCACCTACCGCCGGGGCACCGCCTATCTGGTCGGCGAGTCCGCGCACCGGTTCCACCCGCCCAGCGCCACCGTGGACACCTGCCTGGCCGACGCGGTCGACCTCGGCTGGAAGCTGGCCGCCGCGATCGGCCGGTGGGGCGGGCCGGGGCTGCTCGGCAGCTACGAGGACGAGCGCCGGCAGCAGGCCGTGCTGGAACGCGAGATGCTGTTCCGGTCGCTGGAGACCCGGCAGCGGTTCGGGCGGCTGGCCGCGGCCGGCGCCTCGCACGACTACCTGGCCGGGGTGCTGCGCGCCGAGCCACCGCAGCTGGACCCGGCCGGCACCTCGCCGGGCAGCGACCACGCCACGTCGGCGGTGGTGTGGCGCGACGGCACCGGGCCGGCCGCCACCACCCGCCCGGGCACCCGGCTGCCGGCCGTGCGCCTCGGCGGCGGCGAGCAGCTGTTCGACCTGCTCGGGCCGCAGCTCACCCTGATCGACCTGACCGCTGACGGCAGCGGCGCGCCGCTCGTGGACACCGCCGTCACACGCGGCATCCCGATGGCGTACCTGCGGATCGACGACCGGGTGCTGCGCGCGAGCTGGCGCAGCCGGCTGGTGCTCGTGCGCCCCGACCACTACGTCGCGTGGCGCGCGGCCGCTCCGCCGTCGCGGTGGGAGCTCGTGCTCGACGTCGTGACCGGCCACTCGCTGCAGGCCGAGGCGCAGGACCCCGTGAACGCGTGATGCGGCGGGCGCCGCCGCCCGGGGAGGCTCGGAGGGCGCAGGAACCTCCCCGCCTGTGCTGGGATCGCGACGAAACAGAGGACCGAGGGCGATGACGACGGCACCCGCGGCACCGCAGACCTTCGACCGCTTCGACCACACCGTGGTGGGCCGCTGGGTGGGCCGCCTCTCCGGCAGCACCTCCCCGCGCCGCAACCACTGGCGGACGAAATCCATCTACTACCGGGCCGCCACGCTGCTGCTCGAGGCCGAGCCGCGCCCCCCGCTCACCTGGAAGACCATCGTGGCGGCGGCCGAGGGCGGCTGCCGCAGCACGTTCTACGAGGTGGCCGGCGCCCACGCCCGCCACCGCATGGTCGACGACCTGATCAGCGACGGCGGCTGCGACTCGATCCAGATCGCGCTGCGCTACCTGCGCACCGACCCCGTCGAGCAGCTCATCGACGAGGCCAAGGTGTGGTCGTTCTGGACCGACCGCCAGCAGCTGCTGCCCACGCTGGCCACCGGCATGTCGCCCGAGGTGCTCGAGAGCGAGCTGACCGGCGCGCTGATCGCCTGGGCGGGCCGCCACCCCGCGCTCGCCGCCGCCGTCGACTGCACCCCGCCCGCCTGCGCCGTCGAGGACCTCACCGTGATCCACCGGGGACGGTTGTCCGGCACCCAGGCGGCCAACCGCCTCACCGACGTGCTCCGCGCGGCCCTGGACAGCTTCTGAGCCGCCGGTCGATCAGGTCAGGCCGTCGAATCGGGCGGGGTCGGACCAGCCCGGGTCGCTCGTGTCGACCGGGCAGCCGACGACGCGCAGGCGCTGCGCGAGCTGCTGACCGAAGACCGTACGGGCCTCCGCGGAGCCGTCCCGCAGGCACACGGCCTCGCGGCCGTCCAGGTCGGGCACCCGGCCGACGTCGCCGATCTCCACCAGGATCGTCCGGTCGGGCCTGAGCGCGAGCGCCCGGTCGGCGCGCAGCAGCACCTCGGTGCGGCCCTGCACGTCCGGCGGGGTGAGCACCACGACGGTGCCCGGGCCCGCCTCGAGCCCCGCGCCGACGACCTCGTCGCGCCGGGGCGAGGGCTTGCCGGTGCGGGCCACCGCGTCGGCCCAGCCGAGCGGGCGCAACCCGAGACCGCGCAGCAGCCCGAGAACGGCCTCACCGGCCCGGTTGCCGGGGCCGTGGATGACGAAGACCTCGCGGCCGGGCGCCGGGTGCGGCGCCGCGGCGGGCCGGGACGGGGTGGCGCCGCCGGTCCACAGCCAGGCCGCGCCCTGGAACGTCTTGACCTCGACGTCGGCCGGCGTGAACCGGTCGGCGGACAACCCGGGATAGCCCTCGCCGACCACGTCCTGATAGATGCGGTCGGAGACGATCGCGACCAGGTCGGCGTCCGGGTGGTCGCGGACCGCCTGCCGCACCGGGCCGCTGTCGAGCAGCCGCCCGATGCCGATGATGGTGGTGCCGGTGAACCCCAGCGACGCGGCGGTGAACGGGCCCAGCCCGGCAGACAGCCGCAGCCGGATGCGGTCGTGCGGGTGGGCGGCGTTGTCGGCCGCGAGCTGGGCGCGCCAGCCGTTGAGCAGCTGCGGCAGGGCCTGCGCGGCCGGCACGCGCGCCGGCAGCACGACCATGAGGCCGTCGCCGGCGGGCTGCCGGTCGGTCTCGGCCGGGTCCACGCCGAGCCCCGCGAGGACCCGGCCGGTCAGGGCGGCGACCCGGGACTGCACCTGCCGCTGCTGCGGCGTCGTGCGGGAGCTGTACGCGACCACGTCCACGCCGAAGCCGACGCGGTACTCGATGCGGGTGCCCGGCGGCGCCTCGGGCGCGGGGGCACGCTCGGGGCCGCCGATCACTGCGGACACCCGCTCGACCTGGTCGCGGGTCGCCTCGAGATAGGCGGTGTCGTCGCCGAGCTGGTCGGTGAGCCAGCCGGCGAGCTCGGCGTCGGCGGGCAGCGGCTCGGGCAGGGCCCTGGCCATGTTGGCGCGGGCGATCTCGACCGTACGGCGCATGCGGGTCAGCGCGGCCAGCGCGCCGGCCAGCTCGACGCGATCGGCGGCGATGTCCGCCGCGGCGCCGCTGCCGAGGTGCTCGACGGCCCGCTGCTGCAGCCGGGCGAGGTCGTGCCCGTCGCCGCGCACCCGTGCCTGGTAGCGCAGTTTCGCGGCGTGCAGCAGGTAGCGTCCGAGCGGCGGCAGCGCCGTGCCGCCGTCGCTCCAGGCGAACCGGCTCAGCTCCTCGTCCTCGCCCAGCCCCGCCAGCAGCACGATCCGGCGGGCGGCGTACGGCCCTGCCGCCGTGGTCTCCCACGCCGCGAAGCCGCCCACCTCGAAGCGCCGCTCCCACCAGCGGTCGGCGTCGTCCGCCCGGTCGGGCAGCTCGGCGCGCACCTCGGCCGCGCCGGCGTCGCCGGTCCTGCCGAGGTGGACGATCGCCGTGCCGAGCAGCCCCGCTCCCCCGCCCAGCGCCTCCCATCACCGCGTGAACTCCCGCCAGCCCGGCGCGACCGAAGCGCCGGGGCCCGGCAGGGCGTGCGGCGCCGCCATCGCCAGCGACACGTTGAGCACGTCGTGCTCGCGCCGGGCGATCGCCTGGAAGTCCGACCGTACGTCCTGCAGCGCCGCGACCGGGCCCTCGGCCGGGCCGTCGGGCAGCACCGTGGACAGTCCGGTCTCGCGGATCGGCTGCACCATGCCGAGCTGGTCCCGGCAGGCGGCCCACAGCCGCCGGACGCCGGCCAGCGCCGTGTCCGCGTCGGGCCCGTCGAGCGGCGCGAACAGGTGGACGACCAGCTCCGGCTCAACGAGGCTGCCGGCCACGCTCGTCCTCGGCCGTACGCGCGGTTGTCAGGGCGTGCACCAGCGCGTTGCGCCGGTCCAGCGTCCGCGGCGGGATTCCCGTCGTCGTGCGCGTGCCGATGCGCAGGATCCGCACCGGCCCGCTGACCTCCAGCTCGGCGACCGCCTCCCGCAGCTCGGCGGCGTCGCCGTCCGCCAGTGCCCGCTCGATCCGGTGCAGGGTCGCCTCGACGTGCTCCCACCGCTGCGCCGACATCTCCCACAGCACCAGGTCCTGCAACACGTCGACGGCGTCCCGGACGGTCTCGTCGTCCCAAGCCATGCCGGGACTCTAGCCACCACCTCCCGCGGCCGCTCTCCCCCGATCCTCCGACCCGTTCCGGCTGAACCGCCGTGCCGCTACCGCGGCCTGCACCTGCGCAACGCTGTCGTGCGCGGCCGCCTCGACCTGGCCGGCATGACGGTGGAGTTCCCGCTGCGCTCGCCGGCTCGGTGCGCTTCCGCAGCGCCACCGTGCGGGCGGACGGCGCGACCTTCGACCATCCCGGGGGCCCGGTCCTCTCCCTGCACCAGTGCACGATCGGCGGCTCGTGCGCCTCGTCGACGGCTTCTCCTGCACCGACCAGACCGCACCCGTCGGCGCGACGTCTGCGGCGAGGGCCGGGTCCGGTGCTTCGCCCGGCGCTGTATGCGGTCGAAACGATGGTGCCGCTCGTCCCGCTGGGGCAGCGGACCACCTGGTACGCCAACGCGCGAGCGCCCACGGCACGCTGGTCGACTGGTGGCTGGCCGTCGCCACGCCGGCGGGCTGGGTGCCGTCCACGGTGTTCGTGGTGTCGTTCGCCAGGCGGACCCGGCCTACGTGAAGTCCGAGGGGCGCAGGCGGGCGACCCGGCGGCGGTACTCGGCGGCCGAGCCGGGCCAGTTGGTGACGATCCGGCCGGCGGCGTTGCGGTACCAGCTGCGGCAGCCGGTCCAGACGCTGTGGGACAGGCGCTGCTGGATCTCGGTGTCGAAGGCGGCCGCGACCCGGCGGCGTACCTCCAGGGGACCCGACCCGGCTGCCAGCCGCCGGACGGCCTGGACCAGGTAGGCGGCCTGGCGCTCGTGGAAGTAGAGCACCGACGTGTTGCCGGTGTTGGTGTTGGGCCCGTACATCAGGAACATGTTGGGGAAGCCGGGCACCGTCATGCCGAGGTGGGCGTACGCGCCGGTCGCCCACTCCCGGGTGAGCGGGCGGCCGCCGGCGCCGGTGACGTCGATGCCGGCCAGGAAGTCGGTGGCGGCGAAACCGGTGGCGTAGACCAGCAGGTCGCAGTCGTGCGTCGCGCCGTCGGAGGTGCGTACGCCGGTCGGGGTCAGCTCGAGGACCTTCTCGGTGACCAGCGTGACGTCGGGGCGGGCGAGGGCGGGCAGCCAGTCGTTGGTGTAGAGCACCCGCTTGCAGCCCATCGGCTCGTCGGGCGTGACCCGGGCGCGCAGGGCCGGATCGCGCACCTGCAGGCGGCGCTGCGCGCGCGAGGCGGTCCGCACCAGGGGGCCGGCCACCCGGCCGCCGAGCAGGGCCCGGCCGGCGACGAGCGTGAGCAGCCAGACGCCGGCGCGCGGCAGCAGCATGAGGAAGGGCGCTTTCCCGTACGCGTGCCGGCGGCCCGCGCCGTAGCGGGTGTCGGGGCGGGGCAGCGTCCAGGGGGCGCTGCGCTGAAAGACGGTGACGTGCGCGGCCCGGCCGGCGATCGCGGGGACCAGCTGGATGGCGCTGGCGCCGGTGCCGATCACGCCGACGCGGGCGCCCTCGACGGGCAGGTCGTCGCTCCAGCGGGCGGTGTGGACGGCCGGACCGGCGAACGTGCCGGGGATGGGCGGCAGGACGGGGTTGCCGAGCTGGCCGACGGCGGGAACCAGCACGTCCGCCTCGAAGTCGCGGCCGTCGGCGGTGCGGACCGTCCAGTGGTCCCCGGTCCAGGTCGCCGACGTCACGGCCGCGCCGAGGACGACCCGCCGGGTCACGCCGAGCGCGTCGGCGGTCCGGCGCAGATAGGCCAGGATCTCCTCGCGGGCGGGGTAGCGGCGCGTCCAGCCGGGATTCGGGGCGAAGGAGTACGAGTACAGCGGCGCGGGGACGTCGCAGGCACAGCCGGGGTACGCGTTGTCGCGCCACACGCCGCCGATCGAGTCGGCCCGTTCGAGCAGCACCACGTCGTCGAAGCCCGCCTTCAGCAACGCGGCGGCCGCGGCGACCCCACCGAAGCCGGCGCCGACGATCAGGACGCGCGGCCTCACCGCGGGTCAACCACTGTGGACGAGCTCACGGCCGACCGCCTTTGCCTGGACGACACGACGTAGGCCCGAACGTAGCAGCCTGTTGACACAGTGCCAACAGGCTCAGCCCGCTTCGAGCAGCAGCCGCGCGCACGTCGCGGGGTCGTCCGAGAAGGGCAGATGACCGCAGCCGTCCAGCCGTACGTGCCGGGCCGTGGGCAGCAGCCGCCGGGCGCGCGCGGCCTGGCGGTACGGCAGCACGAGGTCGCGCGTGCCCCACGCGATCGTCACCGGCACGCCGCCCGCGCCCGCGAACCGCCAGTCCGCCACCGCCCTCCAGGCGCTCGCGAACCCGGGCGCGGCCACCAGCGCCTGCGCGTCGGCGATGCAGTCGTCCGGGTCGAGCCGGCCCGGGCGCGCGTAGAAGATCCCGCACACCGCCGCCCGTCCACCCGCCGTCCGCAGCAGCCTGGGCAGCAACGGACCCATCGCCGCTCCCCCGGCCCGGGCCGCGCCGACGACGCCCTGGCACCATCGCGCCCCGGCCCGGCCGAAGAAGCCGATGGGCGCGAACGCCGTCACCGACCGCGCGACCCCGCGCCGCCCGAGCTCCAGCGCCACCGCGCCGCCGAGCGAGCTGCCGCCCACCGCCGGCCGGGTCACGCCGAGCGTCGCGAGGAACGCGGCGAGGCGGTCCGCCAGGTGCGCGACGTCGCCCGGCCCGCCATCGGGCGGCGTGGCGCCGAACCCGGGCAGGTCGACCGCGATCACCTCGAACCGGCGGGTGAGGGCCGGCAGGATCGGCCTCCACACCTGCCGGCGGCTGCCGAGCCCGTGCACGAGAACGAGCGGGCTCCCGCTGCCCTCCCGGTGGTGGTTCACGACGACGCCTCCTTGTTGACACATCGCCAACAGCGGTGTCACCGTACGCCATGGCGTACGACTACGACGTCCTCGTCGTCGGGTCCGGCTTCGGCGGCAGCGTCAGCGCGCTGCGGCTGACCGAGAAGGGCTATCGGGTCGGCGTGCTCGAGGCGGGGCGCCGCTTCGCCGACGACCAGTTCCCCCGCACGTCCTGGCGGCTGCGCAGCTATCTCTACGCGCCCGCGCTGCGCTGCTTCGGCATCCTGCGGCTGACCCTGCTGGACAACGTGATGGTCATGTCGGGCGCGGGCGTCGGCGGGGGCTCGCTCGGCTACGCCAACACGCTCTACGAGCCGCCCGCCGGCTTCTACGCCGATCCGCGCTGGGCCGGGATCACCGACTGGAACGCCGAGCTCGCGGCCGCCTACGACCAGGCCAGGCGCATGCTCGGCGTCACGGAGAACCCGCTGGAGACGCCGGCCGACCGGGCGCTGCGCGACGTGGCTGCGCAGCTCGGGGTCGCCGGGACGTTCCGGCGTACGCCCGTGGGTGTCCATTTCGGTCCCACCGGCGGCACGGATCCTTACTTCGGTGGCGCCGGGCCTGCCCGGCAGCCGTGCACCTTCTGCGGCTCGTGCCTGACGGGCTGCCGGGTCGGGGCCAAGAACACGCTCGTCAAGAACTACCTGCACCTGGCGGAGCGCGCGGGCGCAGCCGTCCTGCCGATGACGACCGTGGATGCCGTACGCCCCCTGCCCGGCGGCGGTCACGCCGTGCGCACCCACCGCACCGGCGGGGTCCGCCGTCGCACGCTCACCGCCGAGCACGTCGTCCTCGCCGCCGGCGCGCTCGGCACCCAGCGCCTGCTGCACCGGATGCCCGGCGTGTCGCCGCGGCTCGGCGAGCTGAGCCGCACCAACTCCGAGTCCATCCTGGGCGCCCGCACCCGCCGCCGCGACGCCGACTACAGCCGCGGCGTCGCCATCACCTCGTCGGTCCACCTCGACTCCGACACGCAGATCGAGCCGGTCCGCTACGGCCGGGGCAGCAACCTGCTCGCGCTGCTGTCCACCGTGCTGGTCGACGACGCCGGCGGCCGCTCGCGCCTGCTGGCGGGTCTGCGCCGGCTGATCCGCGACCCCCGCAACCTGCGCCTGCACGCCTCGCCGCGCCGCTGGTCGGAGCAGACTGTCGTGCTGCTGGCCATGCAGTCGCTCGACAACTCCGTCACCGTCTACCGCCGTCGCGGACGGCTGCGCACCCGCCAGGGAGCCGGCGCCCCGAACCCCGAATGGGTGCCCGCCGCCCACGACGCGGCCCGCCGCCTGGCGCACGAGATCGACGGCGTCCCGCTCGGCGCGCTCACCGAGCTGACCGGCCGCCCCGTGACCGGCCACTTCTCCGGCGGCTGCGCCATCGGCACGACTCCCGCCGACGGCGTGATCGACCCGTACCACCGCCTGTTCGGCCATCCGGGGCTGCACGTCGTGGACGGCTCCGCGGTCGCCGCGAACCTGGGCGTCAACCCGTCGCTGACCATCACTGCGATGGCCGAGCGGGCGCTGTCGTTCTGGCCCAACGCCGGTGATCCCGACCCGCGACCGCCGCTGGGAGCGCCGTACCGCCGCCTGTCCGCTGTCGCCCCACGCCACCCGGTCGTGCCGGTCGGCGCGCCCGGCGAACTGCGCCTGTAGGCGGGTTCCGGCCGGACCGGGCACGATGTCTCCATGGTCGACACCGCCGCCCTCCTGGCCGCCTACGACGCGCAGATGCGCATGCCGCCCGGAGCCGTCCCGTCCGGGGTGACGTACGAGCACGACGGCCCGATCCTGCGGGTCGTCGGCGCGCACATGGGCCGGATCCGGGCGCCCCGCGACGTCGGCGTCACCGGCGCCGAGCTCGACCGTCTGATCGCGCGTCAGCGGGACTACTTCGCGGCCCGCGGCGAGGGCGTCGAGTGGAAGGTGCGGGGCCACGACCTGCCCGTGGACCTTCCCGACCGGTTGCGCGCGGCCGGCTTCGAGCCGCAGGACCCGTCGGCGGTGCTGCTGGGGCTCGCCGCCGAGGTGGCAGCCGAGCCGGTCGTGCCCGACGGCATCGTGCTGCGGCAGGTCACCGAGCCCGGCGACCTGCGCCGGATCGCCGACCAGCAGACCGAGGTGTGGGGCTTCGACTGCTCCTGGGTCGCGGACGACCTGGCCGGCCGGGTGTCGGCCGATCCCGGCCACATCACCGTGCTGGTCGCCGAGGCGGGCGAGCGGGTGGCCTGCTCCGCCTGGGCGGTGTACCACCCGGGCTCCGAGTTCGTGGCGCTGCTCGGCGGCACGACCGTGCCCGGCTGGCGCGGACGCGGCCTCTATCGCGCCATGGTCGCCGCCCGGGCCCGCGAGGCCGCCGCCCGCGGCTTCCGGCTGCTGCACGTCGACGCGTCCCCGGCCAGCGCGCCCATCCTGCGCCGGCTCGGCTTCCACCAGATCACCACCTCGACGCATTACCAGTGGCTGCCCCGGTGAGCTGGTCCCTGCTCGCCCAGGCGGCGGGCATGTTCGCGGTGACCAACATCGACGACCTGGTCGTGCTCGCGGTGTTCTTCGGCCGGGCGGGCGCCGACCGGGCCCGCGCCTGGCGGATCGTCGCCGGCCAGTACCTGGGCTTTCTGGGGATCCTCGCCGCGTCGGTGCTGGGCGCCCTGGGAGCCGGCCTGCTGCCCGATCCGGTGATTCCGTATCTGGGTCTGCTGCCGCTGGCGCTGGGTGTCAAGGCCGCGCTCGCCGCGTGGCGGCACCGCGACGACGACGATCCCGGCGACGCGAGGGCCGCTCCGGGCGCGTTGCAGGTGGCCACCGTGACGTTCGCCAACGGTGGCGACAACATCGGCGTCTACGTGCCCGTGCTGGCCGTCGCCGGGGCCGGCGCGATGAGCGTCTACGTCACCGTGTTCCTGATCGGCGTGGCGGTGTGGTGCGCGGCGGGCTGGTTGCTGGCCACCCGGGCGCCGGTCGCGGAGGCGCTGTCGCGGTGGGGACACGTCGTCCTGCCGGTCGTGCTGATCGGGCTCGGCGTGGCGATCCTCGTCGAGGGTGGCGCCTTCGGGCTCTGACCCGGCCGGGACGGGCTCAGGCGCGGCCGCTCCGGTCGGCCGGGGTGGCGCGCGGACCGAACTCGGGGTCGAGGCCCAGCCGCGACAGCGTGACCCGGACGGCCTCGTGCGCCGGGCCGACGGTCAGGGCGCAGCCGGCGGCGGCCGCGGAGGCGTGCAGCTCGTAGAGGGTGCGCACGCCGGCGACGTCGATGAAGTGCAGGCTGCTCAGGTCGAGCGTCAGCGTGGCCGGGTGCCGGCTGGTGACCGTGTCGGCGACCCACGCGCGCAGCCAGTTGCTGTTGCCCGCGTCCAGCTCCCCGGTCACGGTGACGCCCACGGCGGCCGGCCCCTCCTCGGTGGTGTGCAGGTGCAGCAGCGACGGGCAGGTGTGATCGACGGTCATGCCCGCAATGGTCGTCGCGTGGCAAGTAATCCGAATCGGTCACCTGACCGATATCCGCGCGGCGACCCAGGCCGCGATCTGGGTACGGGCCGAAAAGTCCAGTTTGGTCAGGATGTGCTCGAGGTGGGTGTTGGCGGTGCGCCGGCTGATGACCAGGCGGTCGGCGATCTGCTGGTTGGTCAGCCCGCCCGCCACCAGCTCGGCCACCTCACGCTCGCGCCTGGTCAGCGGCGCCCACTCGGGGGCGGTGCCGGGCTGCGCCGGACGTACGGGCCGCTCGTCCAGGGCGTACGCCACCCCGGCGTCGAACTCGAACCCGGCGCCCTCGGCCAGGGCCGCCTCGAACCGCCGGTCGCCGAGCGCGTCGCGGGCCTGCTTCTCGGCGAGCACACGGCTCGCGCTCAGATCCGGCGAGCCCATCTGCGGCAGCCCCACCGCCTCCCACAGCCGGTGCGCGACGCCGATCAGCCTGGCGGCCCGCTCCGCGTCCCCGATCGCCGCGGTGGCCGCCGCCAGCGCGTCCATCGCCATGGCGCTGCCCCCGTGGTCGCTGAGCTGCCGCTTGATGCGCAGCGCGGCACGGGCGTGCACGATCGCGGCGCCGGGCTCGCCGCGGGCCAGTTCGGCCACCGAGCGGACATATTCGCCGTACGAGCGTGCCCACCGCTCGCCGCGCTGCTCGCACAGCCGCAGGTTCTCCACGTTGACCGCCACGGCGCGGTCGGTCTCGCCGAGGAAGGCGAGCGTGACGCACTGGGCGGCCAGCGCCATGAACAGGCCGATGCCCGAGTCGCCCCCGTCGGCGTGCAGACGCACGGCCTGTTCGACCGAGGCCAGCGCCCGGCTGGCGTCGCCGCTCAGCGTGGCGGCGATCCCGCTGATGTACGCCAGCCAGCCGGCCGCGGCGACGCTTCCCTGCTGCTGGGCGTGGGGCCGGCATTCGTCCACGTACGCGGCCACGGCCTCCATGTCGCCCTGGAGCACGCAGATCCACGCGCACGTCCCCAGCGCCCGGGTCAGCACCGGGCCCGGCTCGGGGCCGAGCGCGAAGACCCGTTCGAAGTAGTGCCGGCCCTCGCGCGGGTGCCCGCACGCGAACCAGAAGAACCGCAGCGCCGTGACCAGCTCGAGGGCGCCCTGCCGCTCGCGCGGGTCGGCGAGGCTGAAGTCGATCGCCGTACGCAGGTTGGGGTGCTCGAGGGTCAGGCGCTCGCACCACGCGGCCTGGTCCGGGCCGCACCACTGCGCGTCGAACCGCAGCGCCAGCCGCAGGTAGTAGTCGCGGTGCCGGCGCCGCACCTCCGGCTCCTCCCCCGCGGCGCGCAGCATCTCCAGCCCGTACTCCCGGATGGTGTCGAGCATCCGGTAGCGCACCCGGGTCCCCGCGCCCTCGCGCAGCAGGATGGACTTGTCGACGAGCCCGGCCACCAGCCCGAGCGACTCGCCGCACACCTCCTGCACCGCCTCGAGGTCGAAGCCGTCGGCGAAGACGGACGCCCGCGCCCACACCATGCGCTCGCCCGCGGTGCACAGCTCGTAGCTGCCGTCGATCGCCTTGCGCAGCGACGAGTGCCGCCCGCCGCCGGCCCGGCTGAGCAGGCCCGCCTCGTCGGTGTACCACTGGTCGACCAGCTCGGCGATCCGCTCGACCGGCAGGGCCCGGGTGCGCACGGCCGCCAGCTCGATGCCCAGCGGGATCCCGTCGAGACGGCGGCACAGCCGGGCCACGGCGTCCTGGTTGGCGGGCGTGAGCGTGAAGCCGGGCGCGGCCGCGGCGGCCCGCTCGGCGAACAGCATCACCGCGCCGTCCACCTCGCGGTCCGCGGGCGACGCGGCCGGGTCCGGCACGGGCAGCGGCGGCAGCAGGAACACGTGCTCACCGTCCACACCGAGCGGCTGGCGGCTCGTGGTGAGCACCTGCAGGCCCGGAGCGGCCCGCAGCAGCGTCTCCACCAGCGCCGAACACTCGTGGACCAGGTGCTCGCAGGTGTCGAGCAGCAGCAGGAGCCGCCGGGACCGCAGGTACGTGGCCACGCAGAGCGGCTGCGGGCGGGCCGTCTGGTCGTGGACGCCCAGCGCCTGACCGACGGCCTCGGCGATCAGCCCCGGCTCCGAGATCGCCGAGAGGTCCACGAGCCACACCCCGTCGGGGAAGGCGCGCTGCACCTCGGCCGCCACGCGGATCGCCGTCCGGGTCTTGCCCACGCCGCCGATCCCGGTGATCGTGACCAGCCGCGAGGAGGCCAGCAGCCGTTTGAGCTCGGCGCGCTCGCGGGTGCGGTCCACGAAGCTCGACAGCTCGGCCGGCAGGTTGCCCCGGCGCCGGCGCGTCTCGGGTTGCTCCGTGTTGTGTTTCACCGGCTCGAACGTAATCGCCCGCCGCCCCGCACGCCCGCGCCGTCAGCAGATCGGGTGATGCCCGGCGCTTGTTCGTGCCCGGTGCGCACGCGCCGAAAATGTCAGGGGGTCGCTGTAGGTTCTCGGCGTGTTCGAAACGCTGGATGACGTGTCCTGGCCGGATCTCACTCATGCCTACGGCTCGGCCGCGGACGTGCCCGCCCACCTGCGGGCGCTGCTGTCGGCCGACGCCGAGGCGCGCACCAAAGCCCTCTCCCGTCTGGACGGCAGCATCGTCCACCAGGGAACGCGTTACGATTCGAGCGCGCCCGCGGCGACGTTCCTGCTCGAGGCGATGGCCGAGCCGGCGACGCCCGGGCGGGCCGAGCTGCTGACGTTGCTCGTCGCGCTGGCGATCGGCTCCGACGACGCCTACCTGCCCGACGGCGACCCCCGCCGCCTGCAGGCCGATGTCGAGCTGCGCGCCTATGCCGCGGTGGCGGCGGGTGTGCCGCTGTTCATCGAGCTGCTCGGCTCCCCGGTCAAAAAGACGGCCGCGTACGCGCTGGGGTGGTTCCCCGCGCAGGCCGAGCTCAGCGTTCCCGCGCTCGAGCCGCTGCTGGCCGACGCCGACCCGGCGGTGGCGGCGACCGCCGCGCTGTCGCTGGGCCTGCTCGGAGCGGCCGACGCCCGCCCGCTGGTCCGGGCCTTCGACGACGCCCGCCCGCTGGCCCGGGCCTTCGATGACGCCCGGCCGTTGGTGCGGGGCGCGGCGGCTGTCGCCCTCGCCCGGCAGCACGGCCGCGGCGTGCCCCGGCCCGTGGTCGACGAGCTGCTGCGCTGGTCCGGCCACGGCGAGCCCGCCGACGTGCCCCACCTGGGCGGCGACCTGCCCGGGCTGGCCGCCCTGTCCCTGCGCCTCGTGATGCCTGACGAGTCCGCCGAGGCCTTCGACCTGCTCCTCCGGCGCCTGGCCTCGGTGACCGGCCCGCAGGCCCTGCCGGTGACCCGAGAGCTCCTGCGCCGCGCTTTCCCCACCGGCCCGGTGCCCTCCGACGCGTTCACCGACCGCCAGCACCACGTCGTCCGAGCCTTGGCCGCCGCCGTCCCGACGTGGCACCTGGCCGGCCCCTCCTTCGGCGATTTCGTCTGGCTGGCCGGCAGCTACGGCCTCCCCTGGGACGCCGACGACCTCCACACCCTCGCCCGCACCACCCATCCCGGCGGCACCCCATCGCCGACCTCCGGCTCGGACTCCCCTCCTCCCGCGCCGCCCCTCCCGCGCACGACCCCCTCAGACACCACTCCGGCGACGGCCCCTCCGCACGCAACCTCCTCGGGCGCCGCAACGAACACCACTCCGACCGCGGTCCCTCCGCACGCCAGCCCCCCGGGCAGGACAACGAACACCACTCCCACCGCGGTCCCTCCGCACGCCAGCCCCTCGGGCAGGACAACGAACACCACTCCCACCGCGGTCCCTCCAACCGCGGTCCCTCCGCACGCCAGTCCTTCGGGCAGGGCAACGAACACCACTCCGACCGCGGTCCCTCCAACCGCGGTCCCTCCGACCGCCAGTCCCTCGGGCAGGGCAACGAACACCACTCCCACCGCGGTCCCTCCGCAGGCCGGCCCCTCGGGCACGGCGCCGGGGACCGCTCCGGCAACAGCCCTTCCGGGCGCGATCCCCTCGGGTCCTGCGCCGGATGCGACTCCGCCTGCGACGGCCCTTCCCAGCGGGACTCCCTCAGTCGCGGCAGCGCACTCCGCTCCGCCGGCCACCTCCCCTCCGAGCGCAACCTCCTGGGGCCCCGCGCCGAATCCGACTCCGCCCGCGACACCCCTCCCCAGCAGGAGCCCGTCCGGCACGGCAGCGGACTCCGCTCCGCCGGCCACCTCCCCTCCGAGCGCAAGCCCCTCGGGCCCCGCGCCGAATCCGACTCCGCCTGCGACAGCCCTCCCCAGCGGGAGCCCGTCCGGCACGGCAGCGGACTGCACTCCGCCGGCCGCTTCCCCTCCGAGCGCAACCCCCTCGGGCCCCGCGCCGGATCCGACTCCGCCGGCGACACCCCTCCCCAGCAGGAGCCCGTCCGGCACGGCAGCGGACTCCGCTCCGCCGGCCACCTCCCCTCCGAGCGCAAGCCCCTCGGGCCCCGCGCCGGATCCGACTCCGCCGGGGGTGGCTAAGCCGGGAGCGTGAAGATGCCGTAACCGAAACCGGCCAGCCGCAGCTCGGTCGGCGTGACGTCGACGCCCTCGGCGAGCATCTGCGTCGGCGGGGCTTGAACGGGCAGCGTGGCGGGCTCGCGGCGCGGGTTCACCACGACCAGGTGGGAGTCGCCGCGGACGTACGCCAGGGGGTAGCCCTCCGACACGACGCGGGTCGGCGCGCGGGTGCCGAGCGCCGGGGTGGCGCGGCGCAGGGCGATCAGCCTGCGGACGAAATTGAGCGTCGACGAAGGGTCGTTCTCCTGCGCGGCGACGGTCGGGCGTTCGGGGTCGGGGTCGATGGGCAGGTAGAGCTTCGCCGCGTCGGCGGTGGAGAAGCCGGCGTTGGGCCCGTCGTCCCACTGCATCGGCGTGCGGCAGCCCGCGCGGTTGTAGCCGGGGTTGCAGATCGAGCCCTCGACGTCCGGCAGCCCGGGCAGGTACCGCATGCCGATCTCGTCGCCGTAGTACAGGCACGGCACGCTGCCCCAGGTGAAGAGGAACACCAGGGCCGCGCCGAGCTGCTCGGCCGTGCGCGGGCCGCAGCAGAGCCGGTCGAAGTCGTGGTCGGCGGTGGCCAGGATGATCGGCCGGTCGGGGTGGCCGTCGCGCGCGCCGGCCCAGGCGTCCAGGAACGGCTTCGTGCTGCCCCTGCCCTCGGCGTCGAAGAACGGTTCGCGCGGCGCCTGGAACGGCAGCCGGCCCGCGTAATGGTTGTTGAACAGGCTCGCGTGCGCGTCGTGGATGACCAGGAAGAAGTCGGCGTCGAAGGCGAGCGGCCCACCCGTGCGCGGCTCCGCGCCCTCCGGGATGAGAACCGCGTCCGGGTACGCCTGCTCGAGCCATTCGCGCAGCTCCCGCCACAGGGCGACCGTCTCGGCGTACCCCTGGGTGAGCTCCTCGTCCTTGACCAGCGAGAACGCCATGTCGACGCGGAAGCCGGCCACGCCCAGGTCGAGCCAGTGGGCGATGATGTCCCGGAGCGCCTGCCGGTTGCGCCGCGGCCCGGGCGCGTCGATCGCGTCCCGCCACGGCTCGTTCTGCGGGCGCGCCACCCACCCGAAGTTGAGCGCGGGCTGCTCGTCGTAGAAGTTCTTGAGGTAATAGCCCTTGCGCGGCCCCGGCGAGCGCACCCAGGCGGGCGTGCCGGGCATGTCCCGCGTCCACGACCGTTGCGGCAGCTGCTCGCACCAGATGTAGCGGTCGCCCCCGGGGTCGGGCCCGTCGGCCGCCAGCTCCCGCTGGAACCACGGGTGCTCGATCGACGTGTGCCCCGCCACCAGGTCGAGCAGCACCCGGATGCCCCGCTCGCGGGCCTTCGCGACCAGCTCGGCCATGTCCTCGTTGGTGCCGTACCGCGGCGCGATCGTGAGGTAGTCGGACACGTCGTAGCCGGCGTCCACGAACGGCGACGCGAAGCACGGGTTGAACCAGATGACGTCGATCCCCAGCGACGCGATGTGGTCGAGCCGCTCGATGACCCCGCGCAGGTCGCCGACGCCGTCACCGTCGGAGTCGGCGAACGACTGGGGATAGATCTCGTACATCACCGCGTCGGCCAGCCACTCGCGCCCCATGGTCGACATGCTATCGGCGGCCGCGCGGCCCTTTCGGGCCTTCATCCGGCCGCCACGGCCACACCCGCCCGTCGGCAGGCGCGGCCGCATCCGGCCGGCGAGGTGTGTCAGCGGCCGGCGAGCAGGCCCTCGAGCACCGAGCGGACGGTCGTCGTCGGGCGGCCGATCAGCTTCTCCAGCGCGGGGCCGGTCACGGCGAACTCGCCGCGGCGGGAGGCCCGGAACATGCCCAGCGTGAAGTCGGCGGCCGGGGCCGGCATGCCGGCGGCGACGGCGGCGGACTTCCACTCGTCGTCGCCGACCACGACCCGGGTGATCGTGCGGCCCGTGAGGTCGCTGACGACGGCGGCCACGGCCTCGAAGTCGAGCGTCTCGGCGGCGGTCAGCGGCGGGGTCACGCCGTCGAGCACGCCGTCGTCGGCCAGCGCCACGGCGGCGGCCTCGGCCAGGTCGTCGTGGGCGGTCCACGAGACCGGGCCGTCCGCGGGCAGCGCGAACCGGCCCGTCTCGAGCGCCGCGCCCAGGTAGTAGCCGATCGTGCCGGCGTAGAAGCCGTTGCGCAGGGCGGTGAACGGCACGCCCGACTCGGCGAGGTACTCCTCGGTGACGGCGTGCGTGAGCTGCGGCGCGAACAGCGAGTCTCGGGACGACGCCTGGTGGCTGGTGTAGAGGATGCGCTGGACGCCGGCCGCGCGGGCGGCGTCGATGGCTGCCTTGTTGGCGTCGACGGCCGCGGCCCCGCGGATGGACGCGGAGATCACGAGCACGCGGTCGGCCCCGTCGAAGGCGTCGGCCAGCGTGCCGGGCTCGGTGAAGTCGCCGCGGCGCACCCGAACCCCGCGGGCTGCCAGGGACGAGGCCTTGGCGACGTCGCGGACGCTGACGCCGACGGTCTCGGCGGGCACCCGGTCGAGTAGGCGGTCGACGATGCGGGATCCGAGCTGGCCGGTGGCACCGGTGACAACGATCATGGCGGGACTCCTTGTTTCCGTTGGTATGCCACTCACGTTATCACCGCTAATCCACTTGCTAACAAGTGACTGTTATCATCGCTACATGCTTCCGACGCGCGACGACGCTCGCTCCAGGATCGTTGAGGCCGCCACGCTGCTCCTGCGCGAGCAGGGCGCGCGGGCGGTGACCACCCGAGCGGTGTCGCAGGCCGCGGGCGTGCAAGCCCCGACGATCTACCGGCTGTTCGGCGACAAGGACGGGCTCATCGACGCGGTCGCCGAGCACGTCATGGCGACGTACGTGGCCGCCAAGACCGAGCAGGCGGCGGCCGAGCGCGACGACCCGGTCGCCGACCTGCGCGCCGCCTGGCACGCGCACGTCGACTTCGGGCTGGCCAACCCCGGCCTGTACGCGCTGCTCACCAACCCCGAACGCGAACACTCCCCCGCCACCGCGACGGGCATCGAGGTGCTGCGGGCACGCGTACGCCGGGTGGCCGCCGCGGGCGCGCTCCGCGTCGACGAGGACCGGGCCGTGTCGATGATCCACGCCGCGGGCACGGGGACCGTACTGGCGCTGCTCGGCATGCCCGCGGACGCCCGGGACAGTGGCCTGGCCGACGCGATGTTCGACGCCGTGGCCGCCGGCATCCTCACCACCGCCCCGGCTCGGAACGACCCCGGGCCCGTCGCCGCCGCGGTCACGTTCGGCACCGTGCTCGCCGACTTGCCCGCGCTCACCGACGCCGAGCGCGCGCTCCTGGCCGAGTGGCTCACCCGCTCGCTCACCCACCTGCGAGCCGGGTCGGCGCCGGCTACCGCACCAGATAGCGCAGGTGCGTGACCGCGTCGCCCGGGACGATCTCCACCGGACCCTCCAGCCGCACCGGGCCACCGGCCAGCCCGTCGAAGAACGGCGTGCCGGCGCCCAGCAGCACCGGCACCAGATCCACGTGGATCTCGTCGAGCAGACCGGCGTCGAGGCACTGCCGCGCCATCTGACCACCGTTCACGCCCACGTCCAGGTCGCCCGCGATCTCTTTGGCCCGGGCCACCGCCGCCTCGATCCCCTCGGTCACGAACACGAAGTTCTCGTCAGCCAGGGGCCGGTCCTCCGGCGGGCGGTGCGTGAGCACGACCGTGGTCACGTCCATCGGGTGCCGGCCGCCCCACGCGTTCGTGAAGTCGTAAAGGTGCCGGCCGACCAGCAGCGCGCCCGTCCGCTCGAACAGCCGCTTGAGATGCCCGGCGCTGACCGCCGACGTGCGCATCGTCAGCCCCGGCATGGCCGTGGGCACCTCCACGTCGCCGTTGTTGTACCACTGGAACAGCAGGTCGAAGCCGCTCTCCCCGGGCCCGGCGATGTACCCGTCGATCGACATCGAAGCGCCCGTCGTGACCTTACCCATGGCCGATCTCCTCTCGTGTCCCGCTCTTTCCTCTCAGGGTCGGAGCAGCCGTCGCCGTCTCGACATCCTGACGGATTTTCTTCTCCGGCGGGCCGCCCTGTGGACGCCCCGAGGACCGACCATGCGCCTGTGGACGATCCGAGAACCGGCCGCACGCCCTGTCGACGAACCGCGCATCCTGTGGACGATTTTCAAGACCGCCGCACGCCCCGTGGACGAGCCAACGACGTCGGCGCGCCCGCTGGCCGACCCCGCGCCCTGTGGACGAGCCAAGGACGAGCCGCGCGTCCCGTGGACGAAAAGAGAACCGACAGTGCGCCCTGTGGACGACGTGAAGACCGACCCCGCGCCCTGTGGACGACCCGAGCCGACAGCGGCCGCGGCGGCGTAGGGTCGCTCCCCTGCCCTTGGGTGGGCGGGGGAGGCGGTGGCCAACCGGATGATCGACATTTTGGGGCGGGCCGTCTTTGGTGCGTCGTTGCAGGTAGTCGCGGGTGCGGAGGTTTCAGCGCAGGCGAGAGCACGACGGTGTGGAGGACGGCGTTGGCTTGCCGGTCTCCGCCGCAGTCGAGGCGGTGCCGGCGCATTCTGTCGGAGGAACTTGCCGGTCGCCGCCGCGGTTGCGGCGGTGCCGGCGGGTTCCGCCGGAGGAAGCGGGGAGTGGGGCGATGCCGCAGAGCAGGGCAACGCTGTTCCGGCCGCGCCGTTGTGGCTGCCGCATGGCGTCGATCGTGTCCGACTTGCCGTGCAGGGGGCCGGGTTCTGCGGCTGAGGCCGGCCGATGTGGATGACGTCGAGGTGTTCGGCGAGCAGGTGGCGGGCAAGTCCAGCGCCGTAGGCGGTTCCTTTGATTCCCCGCGTAGCGCGGGGCCGGAGCCAGTGGCGTCGGCAGGAAGATCCTGTGCCAGGACCCTGCCGACCGGGTCGATCACCTCTGCGTTGTGGGTCTCGACGCCACAGGTGACCTGCAACGGCCCGGTGTGATGCAAGCCATCGTCGTCCTGTCGTTGCGCGCTGTCCGGGCAGGCGGCACGCGCCAGCCGGCAACGGTGACAAGACGGAGAGGGGGGGCCTCTGGCCCGGCTCCTCTGAAGTCACAACAGAATCAGGTGAGGGAGCGGCGTGTTCGAGGGTTTCGTGGACGAGCGGATCGACGTCGGTGAGGTGGCGCTGCGGGTGCGGCACGGCGGGGACGGGCCGCCGGTCCTGCTCGTGCACGGCCACCCGCGTACGGGATCGACGTGGCACCGGGTCGCGCCGCGGCTGGTCGAGGCGGGGTTCACGGTGGTGTGCCCGGACATGCGCGGCTACGGCCGGTCAGGCAAGGCGGCGATCCGGCCCGACCACTCCCAGCAGTCCAAGCGGGCGGTCGCGGGAGACCTCGTACGCCTGATGCGGCATCTCGGCCACGCCGAGTTCGCGGCGGCGGGGCACGACCGGGGCTGCTACGTGGCGATGCGGCTGGCCCTGGACCACCCCGCGGCCGTACGCAGGGTGGTTCTGATGGACGGGGTGCCGATCAGCGAGGCCCTGGCCCGGTGCGACGCGCGCTTCGCCGAGGCGTGGTGGCACTGGTTCTTCTACGCCCAGCCCGGCAAGCCGGAACGGGCCATCCTCGCCGACCCGGACGCCTGGTACACGGGCAGCCCGGAGCGGATGGGCGCCGCGAACCACGACGAGTTCCGGGCGGCCACGCGCGACCCGGAGACGGTCCGGGCGATGCTGGAGGACTACCGCGCGGGGCTGGGTGTCGACCGGCAGCACGAGCTCGACGACCGGGCGCACGGGCGCACGATCGCCTGTCCGGCGCTGTTCCTGTGGTCCACGGGGGACGACATGGAGGAGCTGTACGGCGACCCGCTCGCGATCTGGCGCGAGTGGGCCGCCGACATCCGCGGCGTGCCGATCGAGTCGGGCCACCACATGGCCGAGGAGAACCCGGCGGCGGTGGCCGAGGCGATCAGCGACTTGCTCCGGCGCGGCGCTTGGTCCACACGTCGAACGCCACCGCGGCCAGCAGCACCGCGCCCTTGACGAGCATGACCTGCTCGCTGGGGGCACCGATCAGGCTCATGCCGTTGTTGATGACGCCCATGATCAGGCCGCCGGTGATGGCGCCGACGACCTTGCCGACGCCGCCCTGCACGGCCGCGCCGCCGATGAAGGCTGCGGCGATCGCGTCGAGCTCGAACTGGTCGCCGCCGGTCGGGTTGGCCTGGTTGAGCCGGCCCGCGAAGATGATGCCGGCCAGCGCGGACAGCACGCCCATGTTCACGAAGATCCAGAACACGACCGACTTGACCTTGACGCCGGAGAGCGTCGCGGCCTGCAGGTTGCCGCCGACCGCGTAGATCTGACGGCCGAACACCGCCCGGTTGGTCAGCAGCGAGTAGCCGAGCACGAGCGCGGCCAGCAGCACCAGCACCCACGGCAGGTTGCGGAACCGGGCGAGCTGGATGATCACGAACATGATCACGACCGCCGCCACCGCGATCTTCGCGACGAACAGCGGGAACGGCTCGACGACCTGCCCGTACTTGATCCGGGCGGCCCGCGAGCGCCACTGCGTGACGACGATGCCGGCCACCGCCGCGATGCCGATCAGCAGGCTGAACAGGTCGGCCCCGCCGAGCGCGCCGAGCCCGACGTTGCCCAGGTAGCCGTCGGTGAAGCCGTTGCTCAGCGTGCGCACCTCGTCGGGGAACGGCCCGATGCCGCGGTTGCCGAGGATGTTGTAAGTGACCGCGCGGAACAGCAGCATGCCGGCGAGCGTGACGATGAACGCCGGGATGCCGAAGTACGCCACCCAGTAGCCCTGCCACGCGCCGATCGCCGCCCCCACGAGCAGTGTGATCAGCACCGCGAGGGGCCAGGGCACGTCATGGTTGACCATGAGCACGGCCGACACCGCGCCGGTCGCCGCGACGATCGAGCCCACCGACAGGTCGATGTGCCCGGCGATGATCACCAGGATCATGCCGATCGCGAGGATCAGGATGTACGAGTTCTGGACGATGATGTTGCTGATGTTCTGCGGGGCGAGCATGTCGCCGCCGGTCAGGATCGTGAACAGCAGCACGATCGCGGCGAACGCGATGTAGATGCCGCTCTGCCGCAGGTTGATCGAGCGGCGCCGGCCGGTCCCGCGGTCGTCGGGAACGGCGGGGCCGCTGTCGCCGAGGGCGAGGTCGGCGTTGGTCGGGGCGACGCTCACCGGCGTACCTCCTGTCCGGCGGTCATGAGGGTCATGAGCCCTTCCTGGGTGGCCTCGGCGCGCAGCACCTCACCGGTGATCCGCCCGGCCGAGAGGGTGTAGATGCGGTCGCAGAGCCCGAGCAGCTCGGGCAGCTCGCTGGAGATCAGCAGGATCGCCTTGCCCTCCTCGGCGAGCCGGTTGACGATCGTGTAGATCTCGTACTTGGCGCCGACGTCGATGCCGCGGGTGGGCTCGTCGAGGATCAGCACGTCCGGGTCCGTGAAGATCCACTTGGACAGGACTACCTTCTGCTGGTTGCCGCCGGACAGCTTGCCCGTGACGCTCGAGACGCCGGGCGCCTTGATGTTCAGACTGCGGCGGTACGACTCGGCGACCCGGTACTCCTCGTTGTCGTCGA
Organism: Actinoplanes sp. URMC 104; assembly: GCF_051386375.1. NCBI lineage: Bacteria > Bacillati > Actinomycetota > Actinomycetes > Micromonosporales > Micromonosporaceae > Actinoplanes > Actinoplanes sp. URMC 104. The sequence goes on from NZ_JBPQTO010000012.1 coordinate 90,323, forward strand.
CCCAGCCCCGCCGGGCGAGCTTGCCCAGCGCCGCGGCGGAGACGTTGCGCTTGATGTCCTCGATGAGGTTCAGCCCGTACCGCTTGCGGTCCTCGGTGGCGTACGCGATGCCGTGCTCGATGGCCTCCCGCACCGACCGCAACCGGATCTCCTTGCCGTCCTTGAAGATCCGCCCGCTGATCCCGGTGCCGTACGCGCGCCCAAAGATGCTCATCGCCAGCTCGGTGCGCCCGGCGCCCATCAGCCCGGCCAGCCCGACGATCTCGCCGCGTCGCAGCGTGAGGCTCGCGTCCGCGACCAGCAGCCGGCCGTGCTGGGTGGGGCTGTGCACGGTCCAGTTCTCGACCCGGAACACCTCCTCGCCGATCTTGGGCTCGCGCGGCGGGAACCGGTGGTCGAGGTCGCGGCCCACCATGCCGCTGATGATCCGGTCCTCGGTGAGCCCGTCGGCCTCGAGCGTGGTGATCGTCCGGCCGTCGCGCAGGATCGTCACCCGGTCGGCGATGTCGAGCACCTCGTTGAGCTTGTGCGAGATGATCACGCAGGTGATGCCCTCGTCGCGCAGCCCGCGCAGCAGGTCGAGCAGGTGCGCCGAGTCCTCGTCGTTGAGCGCCGCGGTGGGCTCGTCGAGGATCAGCAGCTTGACCTGCTTGGACAGCGCCTTGGCGATCTCGACGAGCTGCTGCTTGCCGACGCCGAGGTCGAGCACCGGGGTGACCGGGTTCTCGCGCAGGCCGACCCGGCGCATCAGCTCGGCGGCTGCCGCGTTCGTCCGGTTCCAGTCGATCAGCCCGCGTCTCGCCTGCTCGTTGCCGAGGAAGATGTTCTCGGCGATCGACAGGTTCGGTGCGAGCGCGAGCTCCTGGTGGATGATGACGATGCCGCGGTGCTCGCTGTCGCGGATGCCGGCGAACCGGCACTCCTCGCCCTCGAACGTGATCTCACCCTGGTAGCTGCCGTGCGGGTAGACGCCGGAGAGCACCTTCATGAGCGTGCTCTTGCCGGCGCCGTTCTCCCCGCAGATCGCGTGGATCTCGCCGCGGAGCACCTCCAGGTTGACGTCGTCGAGCGCGCGGACGCCCGGGAACGTCTTGGAGATGCCCCGCATGCGGAGGATGACGTCGTCCATTACTTCAGCTGGGCCTCGGTGTAGTAGCCGGTGTCGACGAGCTCCTTCTTGTAGTTCGTCTTGTCGACGATCACCGACTCGAGCAGCATCGAGGGCACGACCTTCACGCCGTTGTCGTAGTCCTTGGTGTTGTTGGTCTCGGGCGTCTGACCCTTGAGCACGGCGTCGGCCATCGCGACGGTCGTCTTGGCGAGCTCGCGCGTGTCCTTGTAGATCGTGGAGTACTGCTCGTTACGGATGATCGACTTGACCGAGGCCTGCTCCGCGTCCTGCCCGGTGACGATCGGGTAGGGCTGCGCGGCGGTGCCGTAGCCGTTGCTCTTGAGCGCCGACAGGATGCCGATCGAGAGCCCGTCGTACGGCGAGAGGACCCCGTCGACCTTGGCGCCGCCGCGGTAGGTGGAGGTCAGCAGGTTCTCCATGCGGTCCTGCGCGGTCTTGGCCTGCCAGCGCAGGATCGCGACCGTCTTGAAGTCGGTCTGCTTGCTCTTCACGACCAGCGTGCCGTCGTCGATCTTCGGCTTGAGCACGCTCATGGCGCCGTTGAAGAAGAACGTGGCGTTGTTGTCGTCCGGCGAGCCCGCGAACAGCTCGATGTTGAAGGGGCCCTTGGCGTCGCCCGCGGAGCCGTCCGGCTTGAGCACCTTGAGCCCGGTGAGCAGCGAGGTCGCCTGCTGCACGCCGACCTTGAAGTTGTCGAAGGTGGCGTAGTAGTCCACGTTGGGGCTGTTGCGGATCAGCCGGTCGTACGCGATGACCGGGATGTTGTTGGCCTTGGCGTTCTCGAGCTGGGTGGTGATCGCGGTGCCGTCGATCGACGCGATGATCAGCAGCTTGGCGCCCTTGGTGATCTGGTTGTCGAGCTGCTGCGTCTGCGTCGGGATCTTGTCCTCGGCGTACTGGAGGTCGACCTTGTAGCCGAGCGCCTCGAGCTGCTTCTTGAGGTTATCGCCGTCGCTGATCCAGCGCTCGGACGAGCGGGTCGGCATCGTGACGCCGATCAGCGCGCCCGCGTTGTCGGCGCCGGCGCCGGCCTGTTTGTCGACGGTCTTCTCGCTGGAACCACAGGCGGCCAGGGAGGCGGCGAGCACGGCGGCAGAGACCACCGCACCCATCCTGGACAGTCTCATGCGCGGAACTCCTTGGGTCCGTCGGAGCGGGGTGCGACGAGTGTGAACGGTCACACGAACGGGTGTCAACCGTTCCCCGCAACGTTGCCGACATTTGGCGGCAATGTTGTTATCGATAACAGCGAGATCTCGTCCGCTCCCACGAGCATCGATGGGCCAGGCGCGCCGGTCAGGGGGCCAACGGGGCGGTGGAGCCGTCGGCGAGGGCCTGGGTGATCTTCTCGGCGCCGGTGCGGACGAGCGCGCCGTACTGGTCGTCGGGCAGGGCGTCCAGGTCGGTGAGGGCGGCCGCCAGGTGGTGGCGGGCCTCGGCGACGTTGCCGCAGCGGCGGTGCGCGTCGGCCACGCTGAGGTGCAGCGACGGCAGGAAGCTGCGCACCTGCCACGAACTGTCGTACTGCCGGGCTCGCTCGTCGGTCAGGTGGCCGGCGGCGGCGAGCGCGCGCTCGTCCCATGCCAGCTCGTCGGCCACCGACTCCTGCAGGTCGGCCAGGAAGTGCGCGACCGTGCACCGGTGCAGGGCGTCGTCGCCCACCGACTCCCACATCGCTTCCAGCGCGCGCCGCGCCCCCGCCCGGTCGCCGGCCCGGCCCCGCTCCACGGCAGCACTGATCTCGGCGATGACAGCGTCGTTTCCCGGCATCTCGCGGCCCTCCTCGGCAGACAGCCGCTGAAGATTGAGCCCTCGACCGGCTCGAGAGTCAAGGGCTGCCAGACTGATCGCCATGGGGGACACGGATTGGACCGAACCGCCGGACCTGCACGACGCGGCGATGTTCGGCGCGCCGCCGGAGGCCGTACGGCAGCTCATCGGGGAAGCGGCGGACGTCGACGAGCTGTACTGGGGGCGGACCGCGCTGTTCGAGGCGGTCATGAACCGGGAGTGGGAGGTCGCGCGGGAACTGGCCGCGGCGGGCGCCGACCCGTGGCGGGCGCAGATCGCGGGCTGGTCGCCCGGGCGCCTCGCCCTCGCCGCCTCCGAGCCCGAGCTGTTCGGGCCCGCGCGAGCACCCGGGCTCACCGAGGACGAGCGGGCAGCCGTCGCCCGCGCCGCACGCGTGACCGAGGTGCTGCGCGACGCCTACCTGGAGGGCATGAGCGTCGCCTGCGTCGCGGGCATCGACGCGGCCGAGGCGGTCCGGCGGCTCGGCGCCACCCCGACCGAGGTCGGCGACTTCGACCGATGGCGCGAGAGTCTGTGGGACGGCGACGGCGAGGGCGACGAGATCGTCGGCGTCACCGACGTGCCGGGTGGCTGTGTCGTGACGCAGTGGGACAAGTACGTCGCGTCGACCCCGGGCGTGCTCGCCCTGCTCACCCCGGGGACCTTCGCCTACGGCATGTACGCGAACCCGAAGAGCGGCAACCAGGGCGACATCGCCCGCGACGGTGTCGTCGTCGCCTGGGACCTGCACCCCGGCGGCGGCCAGGTAGCGCCGGACGCCCCGGCCGACGAGGTGCTGCGCGCCTTCCTCCACAAGCACCAGCCGCTCGCCTACTGCGCCGACTTCGCCGGGCTCGAGCCTGGTGACGCGCGCGCCTTCACCGGGCCGCCCGACCGTCTTGTGCTGCTGCCCGCCATCGAGTTCTGGCCGCACCCCGCGGACTGACAGGGACGCCGGAGGTGAGGCAGACTCGCGGGCATGTCCGTGATGGCCCGCAACGTCGACGACCTTGCCACGTACGCGCAGAGCAACCGCGTCAAGTATCTGTTCTTCTGGGGACACCGGCCCGAACGGGACGGCAGCGCCGGGGCGGGCTGCCTGAGCCAGTGGTGGCCGTGCCGGTTCACCGTGGACGGCCGGGAGTTCCCCTCCGCCGAGCACTACATGATGTGGCGCAAGGCCGAGCTGTTCGGCGACGACGCGATGGCCGCGCGGATCCTCGCGGCGCCGCACCCGCAGGTCGCCAAGACGCTGGGCGGGCGGGTGAGCGGGTTCCGGCAGGACGTGTGGGACGAGCACCGCTACGGCATCGTCGTGGCCGGCAACCTGGCGAAGTTCGGGCAGGACGACGAGCTGCGCGAGTACCTGCTGACCACCGGCGACCGCGTGCTGGTCGAGGCCAGCCCGCTCGACCGCATCTGGGGCATCGGGCTGGGCCGCGACGACCCGGCCGCGGGCGACCCGCGCCGGTGGCGGGGCACGAACCTGCTCGGGTTCGCGCTGATGGACGTCCGCGAGGGCCTGCGGCGGGGCTGAGCGGCGTCAGTCGTCGCCGGGGTAGCCGGCGGTGACGACCAGCCCGGGGATGTCGCCGGCGCCGTGGAAGTCGAGCAGCCGCAGAAGCACGGGTGAGCATCCGACCACGTGCAGCGGGCCGAGGCGGGCGGCCGCGGTGAGCAGGATGCGCGCCGCGGCGGTGTCGGCGAACCGCAGCGCGGTCACGTCGAGCGTCACGACCGCGTTGCCGTCGCGTACGGCGTACGCCTCCTCGGTCATCGCCTCGAGCGCGCGCCGGTTGGACATGTCCGCCTCGCCCGAGAGCCACAGCCCGTACGGCTGCTCGGTCCGGCGGATCCGCAGCGAGGTGTCCGGGTCGAAGGGCAGCAGCGGACCGGCCGCCCCGGGGTGCGCGAGCGCGAGGCGCCGCAGCAGCAGCGGGTCGAAGAGCCTGCGGTCGTACGCGCAGACGCCCATCACGAAGCCGTCGGTGAAGATCGCGTTGACGCGGGCCTCGTACCCCTCGAGGGTCTCCGCGCCGGGAACGCGCCGCCGCGCCCAGCTCATGTCGCCGACCACGCGCAGGCCGCGGTAGCCCTCGGCGCGGGCGCGCGCCTTCTCGACGTGCCAGTGCGCGAGCGTGCCCTCGGCGTCGAACACGCCGCCGGCCAGATAGCTGCCCTCGGCCGTCCCGGCGCGCAGCTGACCCGAGTCGAGCGCGTCGCGCACCTCGCTCCCCCGGCGCGCCAGCCGGTCGAGCACCGCGCCGGGGTCGTCGCCGCAGTAGATCAGCTTGTGCCGTTCGCGCAGCCCGTCGTGCAGGACACCGGCGATCTCGGTGAGCCGCAGCGCGTCGTCGTCCACGGTCCAGCACACGTGGTCGCCCAGCTCCAGGCGATCGAGAAGCGCCTGCCCCGCCACGGTCATCCCCCCTCGTGCGGTCCGCCTCCGCAGAGTGCGGTTCACCGTACGCTTCGAACCGCTTCCGATGCGTTACCTCGTACGGGTGAGGCCACCGACCGCCCTTTCACATGAGCGCTTCGTGTCGGCGACGCCTGCGCTTAACCGGGCGGTCTCCGGGCGTCCCTATCGTCCGGCCCAGCCCCTACCGCGCGAGCCCGAGCAGGAGTCCATGGACGTCAGCGTCGTCATCCCGACGTGCAACCGCCCCGAGCTGGCCACCCGCGCGGTGCGCAGTGCCCTGGCGCAGACGCACCGCGACCTCGAGGTGATCGTCGTGGTCGACGGCCCGGACGACGCGACCGTCGCCGCGCTCGCGCAGGTCGGCGACGACCGGCTGCGGGTGGTCGTGCTGCCCGAGCGCGGCAAGGCGCCCAACGCGCGCAACCAGGGCGTGCGGCACGCCGAGGGCCGGTGGGTCGCGCTGCTCGACGACGACGACGAGTGGCTGCCCGGCAAGATCGAGGCGCAGCTGGCGCTCGCCACGACCGCGACCAAGGCGTCGCCCATCGTCGCGACGCGCATGGTCAGCCGCACGCCCCGCTCCGACACGGTCATGCCGCGGCGGCTGCCCGAGCCGGGCGAGCCGCTCAGCGAGTACCTGACCGTGCGCCGCGGCCTGTTCTACGGCGACGGGTTCATCCAGACCTCCACGATCATGGCGCCGGCCGAGCTGCTGCGCCGCGTGCCGTTCACCGTCGGGCTGCGCCGCCAGCAGGAGCTCGACTGGACGCTGCGGGCGCTGCAGCACGACGACGTGGAGCTGCTGTACGCCCCGGAGCCGCTCGTGCTGTGGCACCAGGACGAGAACCGCGAGCGGATCAGCCTGCAGAACCCGTGGGCGGAACAGCTCGCGTGGCTGCGCTCCAGCCGTCACCTGTTCACGCCCCGCGCGTACGCCGCCGTGACGATGAGCGTGATCAGCTCGATGGCCGCACCCACCCGCAGCCTCACGGTCGCGCGCGAGCTGCTGTCCGAGGCGCGCGCCCACGGCCGTCCGGGCGCGCTCGACTACGTCACGTTCGCGCAGATCTGGGCGCTGCCGCCGGACGTCCGCCACCGCGTACGGGACCTGGTCGTCGGCCGTCGCCCCGCCCCGCAGGCCGCCGATGCCTGAGCGCCGGGTGGTGGTCTGGCGCAGCGCGATGATCTCGGCGTCGGAGACGTTCATCCGCAACCAGGCCGACGCGCTGACCCGCTGGCGGCCCGTCTATGTGGGCGCCACCAGAACCGAGTCCGTGCTGGCGCGCGACACCGACCTGATCGCCTTCGCGGACCCGCGCTCGTTCATGCGGCTGCGCCTCACGGGTGAGTCGCCGCACCTGCGCCGCCTGATCCAGGGCGTACGCCCCCGGCTCGTGCACGCGCACTTCGGCGGCGACGGCTGGCTCGTCAGCGGCGCAGCCGCCGGCCTCCCGCTCGTGGTCACGCTGCACGGGCACGACGTGACCCGCCAGCCCGCCACCCCCGGGCTCAAGGGCGTGCGCTACCGCCGCAACCTGCGCACCGTCTTCGGGCGCGCGCGGCTGCTCATCGCCGTCTCCGAGGAGATCCGCCGGCACGCGATCCGCTGGGGCGCCGACCCGGACCGGATCCGCGTGCACCACACCGGCGTCCCCATCCCCGCCCTGCCGGCCGTCCCGAAACAGTGGGACGTCGCGTTCGTGGGCCGTTTCGTCGAGAAGAAGGGCGCCGACGACCTGATCGCCGCGCTCGCCGCCGTGCCGGCCCGGTCGGTGTTCGTCGGCGACGGGCCGCTGTTCGCCAGGATGCAGGCGTACGCCCGCGAGCTGCGCATCGACGCGACGTTCCTCGGCGCCCGTCCCGCCGACGAGGTCTACCGCGTGCTCGCCGGGTCCCGGCTGCTCGCGGCCCCCTCCCGGACGGCCGCCGACGGCGACAGCGAAGGCCTGCCCACAACGGTCGTCGAGGCGATGGCGTTGGGCCTGCCGGTGGTGTCCACCAGGCACAGCGGCATCCCCGAGGCGGTCGCGGACGGGGTGACCGGGCTGCTCGGCGCCGAGGGCGACCGCGAGGCGCTCGCCGCCCACCTGCGCAAACTGCTCGACGACCCCGGCCTGCAGGCCTCGATGGGCGCCGCCGGCCGGGCGCGGGCCGAGGCGGAGTTCGACGTCACCCGGCAGAGCCGCCGGCTCGAGGACCTCTACGACGAGCTCACGGGACAGCGCGAATAGACCCGTCGATGTACGGTCCCCCGCGTGGATCTTCAGCAACGCCCGGCGAAGGTGTGGAACGGCAAGACCAACGGCTTCTCGATCGCCGCGCTGACGCTGTCGCTGTTCGGCTGCGTGGGCCTGATCAGCATCGTGTTCGGCGTCATCGGGCTGACCCAGAGCCGCCGCAACGGTGACCGGCGCGGCAAGATCTTCGCCATCGTCGCGCTGAGCATCTGCGGACTGTGGATCACGGCGATCGCCGCGTTCGTCACCGTGGGCATCTTCCGCGACGCCGCCGACGGACCCGACCGCGACGCCGCCGGCGTGCTGCGCGGCGAACGGTCGATCGCCCTGCGCGACCTGCGGGCCGGCGACTGCGTCAAGGACCTCGAGGACCAGACCGGCGCCTCGATCGACGTACTGCCCTGCTCGAGCGCGCACACCAGCGAGGTCTACGCCGTCTGGAAGCCGCCGTCACCGGACGGCACCGAGGAGGCGGCCGAGGCCGGGTGCGAGCAGCGCTTCCCGGCGTACGCCGGCCGGAAGCTCCCCGACGACGCGGACTACTTCCTGTTCACCGCCCGCATGTCGGAGCTCGGCTCCTCCAGCGACCCGAGCGTGTTGTGCTTCGCCCACCAGCGCACCGGCACCGTGACGGGCTCCCTCAAGGACTGATGCCCGTGCCCGTCAGCCCCAGGCGCCGCCAGCCAGCAATGGGCACGGCCAGCTAGCCGCCGGCCGCGGCCCACCCACTAAAGGCGCGGCCACTCAGCCGCCGGACGCGACCCACCCCCAACGGCGCGGCCACTCAGCCGCCGGACGCGGCCCATCCCCAACGGCGACCCCTCAGCCGCCGGACGCGGCCCACCCCAAAGGGGCGGCCACTCAGCCGCGGGCACGGTCACTCAGCCACCGGCCGCCAGCCAGTCACCGGCGTCTCCAATAAGTCACGAGCGCGAGCAATCCGCCTGCGGCGCGGTCGGCCGGCCGCGGGCGCCGTTAGTCAGCCACGGGCGCGGCGGACGACGGCGCGCACCGCGCGCTTGCCGGCCCGGAGGCCGCCCACCAGGCGGGTGGCGGCCTTGCCCGGAACGGTGGCGGAGAGCAGCGCGTTCATCTGCCGGACCCGCTTCAGCTCGGCCTCGCGGTGCAGCAGCATCTTCTCGTACCACTCGTGCTTGGCCCGGGCCTCGGCCAGCTCGCGGGTGAGCCGCTCCCGCGCGGCGAGCAGGTCCCCGACGGCGTGGGCGACGGGACGGCTCGCGGGCGGGACCTCGGACGGCTCGACCTCGCGGCCGGTCATGCCGGCCAGCACGGCGGTCAGCTCGGCCTCGTCGGCGGGGATCGGCCAGAGGTGGGCGTAGCCGCCGGCGATCGCCGCCGCGGCGAACGCGCGGAGAGCCTCGAGCGGATCCCCGGCCGGCGCCAAGGATACGAGCCTGCCCCCGGTGGCCGGTTCGGCGGGAGAGGCGGCGGGGGCCGTGGCCGTCGTCGGCTCGCCGAACGAGGCGGCGCGGGCTGCGGCCGTCGCCGGCTCGTCGGAAGAAGCGGCGGGGACCGCGGCCGTCGTCGGCTCGGCGAGGGAGACGACGATCTGGGCTGCGGGAACTCCGGCGGCGGGTCCCGACTGCCAGGCGGTGAGCATTTGGCGCATGGCGGGCAGGTCACGCCGTTGCGCGGCGGCCAGGAGATGATCCTCCAGTGTGCGGCCGCGCGGCAGGTCGGCTGCGGGCAGCCGGACCTCGCGGATGCCGATCACGGCGTCGGGCAGCCCGTCGGCTGCCGGAGCGGCCCGCAGCGCGTCGGTCGCCGCGGCGGCGGGAGAGCTGTCCAGATCGGTGGCAGCAACAGCATCAGAGACGGGGGCCGGCGCGGCATCCGAAACGGCAACCGGAGGGCTGACCGATCCGGCGGTCCGGCGCCGCACTGACCCGGCGACCGCACGGCTGACCGACGCGGCGGCCGGAAAGTCGTCCAACCCGGGGGCCGCTACAGGATCCGACCCGGCGGGCGGTGCGGGAAGTCGTTCGGCCAGCACGAACCAGGCGGGGGCCAGCTCCGCGGCGAGGTTGTTGCGCAGGGCGGCGGTGGCCAGCCGAACAGGGTCGGTCAGGGCGTCGGCCGCGGGCTGGACGGCGGTGGTCAGCGTGGCGGACACGAAGCCGGTGAGGCCGGGATCGGCGAGGATGGCGGGGCCGAGCAGCACGCTGGGCGACGACAGTGACGGGTACGCGGCGTAGTCGCGCACGATCCGCAGCCCGGCGGCGGTGAGGTGGGTGAGCAACCGGGCGTGGCCGGCGGGGCGGTGCGGGTCGCGGTCGTCGGGGACCACCCAGTCGCTGTCGGCGGGGGGCGCGGGGAGAGCTGCCAGACGGTCGACGCCGAAGAGGTTGGGCACGCCGAGCAGCAGGCGGCCGCCGGGCCTCAGCTGGGCCAGCAGCAGGGCGAGCGTCTCGTCCCACGAGTGCGGCGCGGCCTCGGCGGACAGCAGGCGGTCGAGGCCGTCGAGGGCGACCACGGTGTCGTACGAGCCCGGCGCGGCGAGCTTCTCGAGGCTGCCGCAGAGGACCTCGTGGCCCGGATAGGCGTCGGCGTCGGTGGCGCCGCGGACGAGGACGGTCACGGAGGGCAGGCCGGTGAGCAGTTCCGGGGCGTGCGGGCCGGCCACGAGCGTACGCCCGGAAACGACGGAGAGCAGCGTGCGCAGGGTGGCGCCGCCGGCGGGGGCGGGACCGTGCGTGCCGTCGAGGTCGGACCAGAGCAGCATCTCGCCGCCGATCGGCGTCGTCATCGGGTGATCACTCCGGTCAGCTCGACGTCGGCCCGGGAACGCGGGGCCGGCCACCCGAACAGGCGGCGCAGCTCGGCGGGCGGCAGCAGCCGGTCGGCGCCCAGCTCGGCGACGGCGATCTCGCGCGCGACCGCGGGGTCGATCTCGGCGCCGTGCATCGCGGGCCACTCCCGCACGATGCGCGCCTGCCCGCCGTACGCGGACCTCTCCCCCTCGAGCTGCATCGGGTCGCCGTACACGGCGGGCGCGCACCCGGCGAGCGTGCCGTACATGATGGCGCTGCACAGACGGTTGGACGCCACGCGGGAATGTCTGCGCTGCTCAGCGAGTTGACGGTACAGGAACCCGGGGTCGAGGTCCTTCCACCAGCCACCGCGGTAGCCGTGGCAGATCACCCGGAAACCGGCCCGCTCGTAGCGCGCCCGCACCCGCTTGTCGCGGAACTCCTGCCAGTACAGGCACACGGTCACCGGCCCGGTCTCGGTCTCTCGGATCTCGCGGATCAGCCCGTCGTGGTCGCCGACGATGTGCTGACCCTCCCAGCCGTGGAACGGGTACCAGATCGTGCCCTCGCGCTTCGCGGCGCCGGGCGCGTCCGGCAGGGGGGACAGGGTCAGCAGGTACGCCCACGGGGAGCCCACCACGTACACCTCGCGGCGGCCCAGCGACCACGCCCGGCGGCGCACCCGCTCGCTCCACACGAACTTCGCGATGCCGGGCACGTACTCGTGATCGGGGGCCATGCCGTCGCCGATGTTCCAGCCGTGCTGCAGGTAGCCGTGGATCCGCGGCGGCTCGGCGTCGTCGAGGCCGCAGTAGCGCGCCAGGACGTGCGAGTGCCCGTAGTAGTGGTTGGCGTGGTGCACGCCGCATTCCACACCGCGCAGGAGGCCGTACGGGAAACACCCGGTGTCCGAAGCGTGCCGGTGCTATGACTTCCGGCGGGGCAGTGCTACCTTGACCCCAGTCGCCTCCGGATGCGGCACCAGTCGTGGTAGCCCCCGGGAGCCTCTCCGGCCGAGTTGTTCCGGCCGTTTCCTTCCACCGCCGCCCGTCGGCGTTTTCTCTCCGCCCGCGCACCGCGGGCTTTCGAGGAGTACCCCCATGACAGTTCCTGCTACCCGCAATCCCGTCGAGGTGCGAGTCGACTCGCTGCTCGACATCGTCGACGACCGCGCCTGGCTGCGCGCCGACGGCTACCTGCCCGGCCCGCGCGACATCCCGGTCGCCCTGAGCGAGGTGCGCCGGCTCGGCCTGCGCCGCGGCGACCGGGTCACCGGCACCGCCACCACCAACGGCCGCCGGCCCGCGACCCTGCGGCTCGACCGGCCGACGGGCCGCCGGCGCGACTTCTACGACCTCACCGCACTGCATCCGCGGGAACGGCTGCGGCTCGAGACCGACCCGCGGCTGCTCACCACCCGCGTCATCGACCTGGCCATGCCGATCGGCAAGGGTCAACGGGCGCTGATCGTGGCGCCGCCCAAGGCCGGCAAGACCACGATCCTCAAGCAGATCGCGACCGCGATCGCGCACAACAACCCCGAGTGCCATCTGATGGTGGTGCTCGTCGACGAACGGCCCGAGGAGGTGACGGACTTCTCCCGTACGGTCGGGGGCGAGGTCGTCGCCGCCACGTTCGACCGGCCGCCGCACGAGCACGTCGCGCTCGCCGAGCTGGCGATCGAGCGGGCCAAGCGGCTCGTCGAGCAGGGACGCGACGTCGTCGTGCTGCTCGACTCGATCACCCGGCTGGCTCGCGCGTACAACCTTGCCGCGCCCGGCCGGGGGCGTACGCTCTCCGGCGGTCTCGACTCCACTGCCCTGCACCCGCCCAAGCGGTTCCTGGGCGCGGCCCGCGCCATCGAGGGCGGCGGCTCGCTGACCATCATCGCCACCGCGCTGGTCGAGAACGGCTCGGCGATGGACACGCTGATCTTCGAGGAGTTCAAGAGCACCGGCAACGCCGAGCTCAAGCTGGACCGGGCGCTGGCCGAGGCGCGCGTCTTCCCGGCGATCGACCTGTCGTCGACCGGCACCCGCCACGACGAGACCCTGCTCTCCCCCGCCGAGCTGGCCATCATCACGCAGGTGCGGCGGGCGCTGCGCAGCCCGGAGGACCTGCGCCGCCTGCTCGAGCAGCTGCGCGGCACCCCGTCGAACACCGACTTCCTGCGCCGGGTGGCACACTCGCTGGCCGCCTGACCGCGCGCGCAACCATGGCGCCGCTCAGCGCGCCGCCTCGCCGTCCAGAATCTCGCCCTCGATCGCGCCCGCCGCGGTGCGAGTCGGGGTCCGGGGATCGACAGCGTCGTCGGCAGGAGTGGCCCGGCCACCCCGTCGCCCGGCCCGGCCGGCACGCACGCGGCGCGGGCCGAACAGGTCGGCGGCGGAGATGTCGTCCTGCTCCTCGACCGACCGCTCCACGGCCCGCCGGATCAGCATGCGGCTGGGCGGCAGCAGCAGGATCAGCCCCAGTGCCGCGCTGAAGAATCCGGGCAGCGCCACGAGCACCGCACCGAACAGGCGCACCGCCGAATCGCTCGCACTGCGGCCCACCGGAGCGCTCCCGCCGACTGCCGCCTGCAGGAGGCGGCGGCCGCGGACGACTTCGTGACGCAGCAGGAGAAGCCCTGCCGCGCTGATCGCGGTCAGGAGCAGAGCGGCCGCCGGTCCGCCGATCGCGCGGACGACCTCCACGAACGTCGCGATCTCGATGACGGCGAGCACCACGAGCGCAGCCACCGAGGACAGCGCCGCGGTCGCCGGGTCTCTGCCGCGCATGTCCGCCTCCCGTGTCCGACTCCCGGATCACAATGGAGTGTCGCCGACGGCGTCAACGTGCGTGCCACGGCTGCGCGTCGTGCACGACGGTGCCGTCGGACAGCGTCAGGTCGTAGGTCGGATCCGCGATCCCCGGCCCGATGACGCGGCCGGGCCACCAGGCGACCGACGGAAATCATTTGCGACGGCATAAGGGAACGATTGTTCTTGACTGATCGTTCCTCAATTCGCTAGCGTTCACGGCATGGGCAGGCCGAGGGCGTTCGACGAGGACGAGGTGGTGCGCGCGGCCGTGACGTTGTTCGCCGGCCGGGCGTACGACAGCGTCTCGGTCGACGACCTGGTCCACCATCTCGGCGTGCACCGCAACAGCCTCTACAAGGTCTTCGGCAGCAAACGGGGCCTCTACCTGGCCGCGCTGCGCCACCACCTCGAGCACCAGCTCGCGCCGCTGATCGCCCGGGGCGCCGTCGAGCCCGGCCCCGGCATCGACCTGCTGCTGCTGGCGATGGCCGAGCGCGCCCCCGCGGACGCCGAGGTGGCCGCGCTCGTCGACCATGCCCTGCACGACCTCGACGACGCCCTCGGCGGCCCGTCCGCCACCGCCACCCTGCTCGGCCTGCGCCTGCGGGCCCGCGCGACACCCTGAGGAGCTGCCATGGCAGACGTACGCATCGACGGCGACACGCTGGTCGTCGAGATCAGCGGTCTCGACCGGCTGTGGGCGCTCAAGAGCAGCCTGAGCATCCCGCTGTCCAACGTCCGCGGCGCCACCGTCGACCCGGGCATCGTGAACGAGAGGAAGGGCCTGCGCGCCCCCGGCACGCATGTTCCGGGTGTCATCACGGCCGGCACCTTCCACCTCGACGGCGAGCGCGTGTTCTGGGACGTCAAGGACCCGGCCCGCGCGGTCGTGATCGAGCTGCGCGACGAGCGGTACGCCCGCCTGGTCGTCCAGGTGGACGACCCCCGGGCCACGGTCGAGCTGGTCGAGAAGTCGCTCGGCTCCGGGCGCTGACCGGCCGTGAAGCGCCGACGGGCCCTCGCGCTGGCGCTGGTCTGCGCGGCGGCCGGCTGCACCCGCGCCACCGCGACGCCCGACCCCGCCGAGCTGCCCGGCCTCTATCCCGATGTCGCCGCGTCGCTGTTCGAGGCCGGCACGCAGCACCCGGTCGGCACCGGCGACACGGCCACCGCCGAGGTGCTGCCGGCCGGGCGGCTCCCACTGCCGAGCGGACGCCTCACCGCGGTCGACCCGAGCTGGCTGCCGCCGCGGTCGTGGTCGCCGCCGATCGGCCTGTTCACCACGCGCGTGCCGCCCGGGACGTACGCGGTGGAGCTCGCGCTGCTGCGCTGGACGGACGTGCGCGTCGCCGCCGCCCGCGTGACGATCCGCGACGAGCCACCGGTGCGCTGGGATCTCGCGGTGCGCGACGGCCAGGACCCGGCCACCCTGCAGCCGGGCGAAGTCTTCGACACCGGCGTGGACATCGGCGTCATCGCGCTGTTCGACGCGACCGCCCTCGACGCCGTCGGCCGCCTGATCGACAGCGACGACGACGCGCTCACCGTCAGAAGCCCCGACGCCCCGATCCGCCGCCCCGACGTGGGCGCCGTCGCCTTCGCCACCGGCTGGGGCGACGGCGGGTACCCCACCTGGATCGGGCGCACCGCCACCGGCGCGGTGTCCTGTTTCCTGGTCGACCTGCTCGTCGCCGGGCCGGGCCCGAGCGCGACCCCGTGGCGGGCAACTGTCGGATAGCCGCACACCCGGTGGCATGTAGCTGATCGGACAATGGCGCGGCGGCCGGAGGGCGGGACAATGACGAACGGGACGGGTGCCTTTCCCCGCCAGGAGGCATCCGCCCCTTCAGACCACACCATGCGAGACAGACGCGGCGGGCCGGAACCCGAGGGTTCCGGCCCGCCGTGTGACTGCTCGCCCCCTACGGGGTCGGGTAATCGGTGATGTAGACCGGGGTGCCCACCTTCGTGGTGTCGGCGGCCGGGCCCACCCCGTTGACGACGTGGTTGATCACGCCGGCGCTGAGGTTGACGGTCATGATGTGGTGCAGCTTCACGCCCGGGCGGTTCGGGACCTCGAAGCCGTTCTCGGTCTCGATCGACGGGTTATTCTGGTTGAAGACGTAGACGCCGGCGCCGTACAGCTGGTGGTTCCGGACCTTGTCCCCGACCTTGTAGCCCGCGTAGCCCTTGACGGTGCCGTTCATCCAGTCGGCCTGCGTCGGCGGGTCGTACGGGAGCTCGTTCTGGTAGAGCACCGTGGTGCCCTTGTCGCCGTTCCAGACGGTGTTGTACCGCTGGAAGTGCTCGACGAACAGGCCCGTCGCGGTCACGTTGTCGCCGTTGATCACGGCGCCGTAGCGGCCGGTGTTGGTGCGCCACCGCTGGGTGTCGCCGTTCTTGCCCTCGGTGAAGCCCTCGACGCCGTGGTCGGCGCGCCACACCCAGGTGTGGTCGATGAGCACGTTGTCGCTGTTCACCTCGAGCGCGGTGTCGACCTTGCCGATGTGCGGGCCGCCCACCCGGAAGTAGACGTCCGACAGCGTGGTCGGGTTGGCCGGCGAGCTGATGCCCAGGCCGTTCTTGTTGCCGACCTGCAGCAGGTTCTTCGACTCCTTGGTGCCGGCGTCGATGGTGACGCCCGCGATGACGACACCGGGGACGTCGGCGACCTTGAGCGGCGTGACCCCGTTGACCGCGGTCAGCGTGGCGTGGCCGATGCCGAGCACGACCTGGTTGGGACGCAGCACGTGCAGGCTCTGGTCGATGTCGTAGACACCGGGGGTCAGCAGCAGGTTCTTGCCGAGCAGCAGCTGGGCGTTGATCAGCCACTCCGGGTCGGACGGCTTCGCGACGTAGAAGTCGCTCAGCGGGATCGTCCGGCCGGAGGTCTGGTCCTGCGCCCACGAGACACCGCTGGTGTTGCGGTGCGCGTTCGGCACGCGGACGGCGTACTTGCCCTTCGCGTCGACGAACAGGTACGGCTTCTCCCGGCTCAGCGGGGTCTGCGCGAGCGTGGTGTACGGCGGGTTGGGGAACGCCGAGTCGTCCGGGGCGCCCTCGACGCCCGAGAAGACCTGGTTCCACACGCCGTTGGACCACTGGCCGACCTTGCTGTTGCGGGTCAGCCACTGCTGCTGCGAGCCGTTGGTGACCACGCCGAACTCCGAGTCGGCGATGAAGCCACCGCTGGCGTACTGCGGTCCGGCGGTGCAGTAGTCCATCAGCGTGAAGCCGCCGTCGACCTTGAGCCGGCGCAGCGACACGGCCTGCGAGACGGCCCAGAAGTTGGCGCCGGCCCGGCACCCCTCCTGGCCCGCGCCGTTGACCTTGATGGACAGGTTGGACAGCGTGCGCCAGAAGTTCACCAGCGCGAGGCAGTTGCTGGTGCCGCCGCCCTCGAGGCAGCGGTTGTAGACCTCGACCTTGCCGTTGATCACGACGTCGGTCGGGGAGGCGCCGAGGCCGGAGACCTCGGTGTAGTAGCCCACCTTGATCTGCAGCGGCTGGGCGTCGGTGCCGTAGGTGCCCGGCTTGAACAGGAAGGCGTAGCGGTCGGTGCCCATCTCGTTGTCGACCTGCTTGGCGTGCGCCGCGTCCAGCTTGGCCTGGATCTCGGCGACCGGCATGCTCGGGTCGAAGACGGTCACGTTCTTGCCGAAGGAGGGGGCCGCGGTGGCCGTGGTGACGGGTGCTGCGGCGGCGGGGACGCTGGTGAGCGCACCGACGGTGACGGCGGTGAGCCCCACGGCGAGGATCCGTCGCAGGTGCCGGCGACCGGACGGCCGCCCGGCGGTTGTCGTCATGCGGAAAGGTTCCTTCCGTTAACGGGGGAGCAACAAGCTGGATCACAGCAAGCAATAGACACATCGACATGTCAAGAAGCTGCGGCCGCACCGAGAGCGGCAATCGCACAGGCTTCGGACATCTCGCCGCGGTTCCGGTACGGACGTTGCCCGAACAGCCCCCGACCTTGGATTTTCGGGCCCCGGTACCGGTACCGGGGATCAGCCGGTACCGGTACCGGACACGCTCCCACGCCGCTCCCGCAGGAAGTCACGCTCCGTGTCGGTCGGTGCGAGCGCGAGCGCACGGTCGAACGCGTCGGCGGCCGCCTCGGTGGCGCCCAGGCGCAGCAGCATCTCGGCCCGCGCGGCCGGCACGTGATGGTTGCGGGGCAGCAGATCCGCCAGCCCGTCGAGCAGCTCGAGCGCCGCGGCCGGCCCCTCGCACTCGGCGACGGCGACCGCGCGGTTGAGCCGCACGACCGGCGAACCGGTCAGGGCCTCGAGCCGCTCGTAGAGCCGGGCGATCGCGGGCCAGTCGGTGTCCGCGGCGCGCGCCGCGACCGCGTGCCGGGCCGCGATCAGCGCCTGCAGCCGGTAGGGGCCGGCCGGGGCGGGCGCGGCGAGCAGGGTGAGCGCCTCGGCGATCTCGGGTGCGTTCCACAGCGTACGGTCCTGGTCCGCCAGCAGCACGAGCCGGCCCGCACGCCGCCGGGCCCGCCGCCGCGCGTGCTGCAGCAGCATGAGCGCGAGCAGCGCCGCCGCCTCGGGATCGGCCGGCAGCAGCGCCCGCACCAGCCGCCCGAGCCGCACCGCCTCGCCGGCGACCTCGTCGCGGAACGACCGGTAGCCCTCGGTGAACAGCAGGTAGAGCACGGCCAGGACGGCCTCGGCGCGGGCCGGCAGGTCGGCGGGCGCGGGGACGCGCAGCGGGATGCCCGCCGCGCGGATCTTCTGCTTGGCGCGCGTGACGCGGGCGGCCATGGTCGCGTCGGGCACGAGGAACAGCCGCGCGATCTCCGGGACCGAGAGCCCGGCGACGAAGCGCAGCGTCAGGGCGACCTGCGCCTCGCGGCCCAGTGCCGGGTGGCAGCACGCGAAGAGCAGCTCGAGGGAGTCGTCGTGTCCCGCGCCGTCCCGTGAGCCGGAGGCGGCGAGGCGGGCGAGCGGCAGCGGCGGCGCCGGCACGGGCTCGCTGGTGATCAGCAGCGGCAGGTAGCGGGTCAGGGTCTGCTCGCGGCGGCGCCGGTCGGCGGCCCGGCGGCGGGCGACCGCCAGCAGCCAGGCCGCCGGGCGCCGCGGGACCCCCTCGGCGGGCCACTGCGCGGTGGCCGCGGCGAGGGCGTCCTGCAGCGCCTCCTCGGCGAGGTCGAAGCTGCGCAGCTCGGCGACCAGCGTGGCCAGCAGCGGGCCACGGTGCTCGCGGAAGGCGGCCTCGACGCCGGTCACGGGTGCTCGACGACCGGCCGGACCTCGATGACGTCCTCGAGGCCCGCGAGCTCGCGGGCGAACTCCAGCGCCTCGTCCAGGTCGCGGGCCTCGACCAGGTAGAAACCGCCGAGCTGCTCGGCCGTCTCCGCGTACGGCCCGTCGGTCATCAGCGGCTCGCCGCCGTTGAGCCGTACGGTCGTGGCAGTGTCCGACAGCGCCAGCTCCTCGCCACCCCGGTCCGCTCCGCGCGAGCGCAGCAGCTCGGAGAAGCGCCCGTGCGCCTCGTACACCCGTTCCCGGGTCGCCTCGTCGGCCTCGGCCCAGTCCTTCTCGGCCCCGTACATCAGCAGTGCGTACTTCATGCCGGCCTCCCTGTTCCATCGTGGGTGTCAAACGCTCGTCGCGCGACGTTCGGCGACATCGACAACGCCGCGAGGATGATTTCCGCCGATCATCGACCCGTTTAGCCTGGCGCCATGCGTTTCCGGCTGCTGGGTCCCCTGGAGGTGCGCACCGCCGACGGCACGCCGGTCGAGCCGGGCGGGGCGAAACCGCGGGCGCTGCTCACCCTGCTGCTCAGCGAGGCCGGCCGGGTGGTCAGCGTCGACCGCGTGGTGGCGACCCTGTGGGGCGACGCGCCGCCGCCCGGGGCGACGGGAACCGTGCAGGCGTACGTCTCCCAGCTACGCCGCCTGCTCGGCCGGGAGCTCATCGTCACCCGCTCCCCCGGCTACCTCGCCGCCGTCGACCCCGCCGACCTCGACCTGGCCCGCCTGCCCGCCCTGCTCGACGAGGCGAGCCGGCCCGGCGACCCGCACGCGGTGGCCGGGCTGCTCACCGAGGCGGTCGAGCTGTGGCGCGGCGAGCCCCTCGCCGACCTGCCCGACGACCCGCTGGTGGTGGCCGAACGGGCCCGGCTGGCCGAGCTGCACGTGCTGGCCCGGCAACGGCGGGCGGTCGCGTGGGCCGGCCTCGGGCGTACGGCGGAGGCGGTCGCCGAGCTGGAACGGCTCGTGGCCGGGCACCCGCTGCGCGAGGGTCTGTGGGCGGCGCTGATCGAGGCGCTGTACGCGGCCGGCCGGCAGGGCGACGCGCTCGAGGCGTACCGCCGCTGCGCGCGCACGCTCGCCGACGAGCTCGGCATCGACCCCTCGCCCGAGCTGCGCGCCCTGGAACAGGCGGTCCTGCGCCAGGATCCGGCGCTCAGCGGGCGCGCCGCCGCCGCCGTCGAGCCCGCGGCCGCCGACCGCCTCCTGGTCGGCCGGCAGGCGGAGCAGGCCCGGCTGCGCGCCGCCCTCGCCGAGGTGACCCGCGGCAGCGGGGCGGTGCTGGTGCTCGAGGGCGAGGCCGGCATCGGCAAGACCCGGCTGGCCGAGGCGGCGGCGTCGCTGGCGGGCGCGCAGGGCTGGCGGCCGGTGTGGAGCCGGTGCGCGGACGACGCGGGCGTGCCCGCGCTCTGGCCGTGGTCGCAGATCCTCGAGCGGCTCGGCGGGGGCCCGCTGCGCGCGGACGCGGACGGCGACCCGACGTTCGCCCTCTTCGCGGAGCTGCGCCGGCGCCTCGCCGCGGCGGCCACGGCCACCCCGCTGCTCGTGGTGCTCGACGACGTGCAGGCGGCCGACGCCACGTCGCTGGCCCTGCTCACCCTGCTGGCCCGCCACCTCGAGGGCCTGCGGCTGCTGGTGGTGCTCACCGTGCGCACCATCGGCGAGGAGCTGCCCGCCGAGGTGGTCGACTGCCTGGCCGCCCTCGCGCGCGAGCCCCGCGCCCAGCGGTTGCAGCTCACCGGTCTGACGGCGAACGACGTACGGGAACTGATCGCCCCCCGCTCGGCCGGCGCCGACGTCGACGAGCTCGCCCGGGTCGTGCACGAGCGCACCGACGGCAACCCGTTCTTCGCCGGCGAGCTGGTCGAGCTGATGGCGGCCGAGGGCCGGGTGGACACGCTGCCGCCGTCCGTGCGCGACGTGCTCGACCGGCGCCTGTCGCGGCTGCCGAGCGACACGGTCGACCTGCTGCGCCTGGTCGCCGTGATCGGCCGCGACGCCGAACTGCCGCTGCTCGAGGCGGCCGCCGGGCTGGACGCCGAACAGGTGATCACCCGTCTGGAACCGGCCGTGGCCGGGCGGGTGCTGCGCTTCGACGAGACCGCGTGGCGCTGGCGGTTCAGCCACGCGCTGGTGCGCGAGACGCTGCTGGCCGGGCTGAGCCGGATCGCGGCGGCCCGCCTGCACGCGCGGGTGGCGGGCGAGCTCGGCGAGGTGGACCGCCTCGCCTACCACTACTTCCACGCCGTGCCGGTCACCGGCGCCGCGCCCGCCCGCCGGTACGCGATCGAGGCCGCGGCCGCCGCCCGCGAGCAGCACGCGCACGCCGAGGCGGCCATGCAGACCCGGCGGGCGCTGGCGCTGCTCGGGCCGGACGCCGACCAGCGGCACCGGCTGCTCGTCGAGCTCGGCGACGACCTGCTGCGCGCCGGTCGGCTCACCGAGGCGCAGGAGGTGGTCGCGGAGGCGATCGCGGTGGCGCGCCGGCTCGGCGACCACGACCGGCTCGCCGCGGCCGCGAGCGTGTGGGGCGGGGTGACGCTGTGGAACTGGCGGGCGTACGGCGTCGTCGACGAGGGCCTGGTGGCGCTGCTCGAGGAGCTGGCGACCCGCGCGGGCGACCAGGATCCGGCGCTGCGGGCCCGGCTGCTGGGCACGCTCGGCGTCGAGCTGGCGTACAGCCCCACGCGCCGGCGGGACAGCGTCGCGTACGCCGAGCGGGCCGTCGAGCTGGCCCGCACGCTCGGCGACCCCGACCTGCTCGGCCGCACCATCAACAACTACATGATCTCGACGTGGGGCTCGGCGGACCGCGTCGACCGGTGGACGGCCGCGGCGGACGAGGCGCTCGCGCTCGCCGGCCGCGGGCTTCCCCTGCGGACGGAGTTCTTCGCCCGCCTGCACCGCGGGCCGCTGCTGCTGCACCTCGGCGACGCGCAGGGGTTCGACGCCGACCTGGCCGCGGCGACCCGGCTCGCGGGCCGGCTGACCGGTCCCGACGTGCGGCCCCACCTGCTCTACCAGGAGACCGGGCGGGCCATGCTGCGCGGGCAGTGGGCCGAGGGCGAACAGTACGCGATCCAGGCGTACGAGCGGTTCCGGCAGACCAGCCTGTGGGGCGCCCGGTTCTGCAGCGCGCTGCACACGTTCACGTTCCGCGGCCGCGACGGGCGGCTCGGCGAGGCGGTCGGCGAGCTGGTGGAGGCCGCCGAGGAGCTGGCCGTGCCGCTGCTGCAGGGCACGGCGGTGCTCGCCGCGGCGCAGGCGGGCGACCTCGCGCAGGCGCGGCGGCTGCGGCGGCGCTGGCCCGAGGTCGTGCCGCGGGACTGGACCACGGACTCGGTCCTCGTCGTGCACGCGTGGATCGCGCTGGCGCTCGGCGGGGACCTGCGGGCGGCGTACGCGTCGCTGGAGCCGCTGCGCGGCCGGCAGATCGTGGTCGGCACGGCGGGCGCCTGCTGGGGCTCGTACGACCTCGAGATGGCCCGCCTGGCCGACGCCCTGGAGCTTCCCGCCGAGGCCGCCGCGCACCGCCGGGCCGCGGCCGAGCAGGGCGAGCGGGTGGGGTCGGCCTGGCAGGTCGAGCAGGCCCGCAAGGGTTTCGCAAGGTGATCCTTAAGCCGATCGCAAGTGGCGGTCGGCAGAGTCCCCGGTGTTGCCGCACAGCACTGAGGAGAGAACACCATGACCACCGTCGCCACCCCCGTCGCGTCGCTGCGCCCCCGGCTCACCGGAGCGCTCGCGCTGCCCGGTGAGCCGCTGTACGCCGAGCTGACGGCCGGCTTCAACGTCGCGATCACCGCCACCCCGGCCGCGGTCGTCGAGGCCCGCGACGCGCAGGACGTCGCCGAGGCCGTACGCTTCGCCGCCGCCACCGGGCGCTCGGTCGCCGTGCAGGCCACCGGCCACGGCCTGGCCGGCACGCTCGACGGCGCGATCCTGGTGCACACCGGCCGGCTCGACGAGTGCGTGGTGCACCCGGACGGCTGGGCCCGCGTCGGCGCCGGCGTGCGCTGGCAGCAGGTGCTCGACGCGGCCGCGCTGCACGGGCTCGCCCCGCTCTGCGGCTCGGCGCCCGGCGTGGGCGTCGTCGGCTACACGACCGGCGGCGGGCTGGGCCCGGTCGCGCGGACGTTCGGCTGGGCGTCCGACCGCGTCCGGGCCATCGAGATCGTCACGGGCGACGGCACGCCGCGCCGGGTCACCGCCACCGACGAGCCCGACCTGTTCTGGGGCGTCCGCGGCGGCAAGGGGGCGCTCGGCATCGTCACCGCGCTGGAGTTCGACCTCGTGCCGCTGTCCACCGTGTACGCCGGGGCGCTGTACTTCGCCGGCGCCGACGCCGCCACGGTCGTGCACCGCTGGCGCGAGTGGTCGTCCTCGCTGCCCGTCGAGGCCACCACCTCGCTCGCGCTGCTGCAGCTGCCGCCGATGCCGGGCGTGCCCGAGCCGCTGGCCGGCACGTTCACGGTCGCGGTGCGCTTCGCCTGGACCGGGCCCGCGGAGTCGGGGGCCGCGGTGCTCGCCCCGATGCGGGCCGCCGCCACCCCGCTGATCGACGCGGTGCAGACCATCCCGTACGCCGCGATCGGCATGGTGCACGCCGACCCGACCGACCCCATGCCGGTGATCGAGGAGACCGACCTGCTCTCCGCGCTGCCCGCCGAGGCCGTGGACGCGCTGCTGGCCGTGGCCGGCCCGCAGGCCCGCTCCCCGCAGGTGATGGTCGAGCTGCGCCAGCTCGGCGGGGCGCTGGCCGCCGAGCCGCGGCACCCCAGCGCCCTGTGCCACCGCGACGCGGCGTACGCCCTGATCCTCATCGGAGTGCCCGTGCCGCCCGTCGCCGAGGCGATCGTGCCGCACGCCGCCGCGGTGCGGCAGGCCCTCGCGCCGTGGGCCACCGGCGGCGCCCTGCCCAACCTGTCCTCGGGCAGCGGGGCTGAGCGGATCGCGCGCTCCTACGACCCCGCGACGCTGGCCCGCCTGGTGTCGCTGGCCGAGCGCTACGACCCGGCGAACGTCCTGCGCGCCGGCCAGGTTCCGGTCCGCGACGCGGCCTGACGCCGCGCCCGGCGGTGCGGGGGCCCGTTGGCGGACGGGCCCCCGCACCGGTTCCCGGGGATCACGGCTTCATCGTGAAGCCGAAATCGCCGGAGAGCTTGCCGCTCAGCCGGACGGCCGAGACGATCCTGCCCTCGGCGACCAGCCGCTCGACCTCGGCCCGGGCGAGGCCGCACGCCTCGGCGATCAGCCGCACCGGCCGCACCGGGATCCGCGCCGCGAAGCGCACCGACACGTCGAGGACCTCGGCGTCGCGGTGGTCCGTTCCCCCGGTGTCGAGGCGCCAGGCGCCGTCCCAGTCGAGGGTGAAACGGTTGCGGCGCCCGAGGACCGGATCCTGGAGCAGCTCGGCCGCGAGGCCCGGGTCGTTGTGGTGCAGCCGGTCGAGCAGCTCCGGCCGTACGGAACGGACGGGCGCCCGCTCCAGGACGGTGAGCTTCGCCGTCTCCCCGCAGGCGGTGCAGAGCGCGAGAAGCCAGGCGTCGAGCAGCTTGTGGTTGGCGTTGACACGAAACTTGCCGTCCGCCCGCAGGCGCGCGGACGCGCACCCGTGGCAGCGGCGGAGGATGACAGGCAGGCACGTGGGCACGACGGCCCAATGAATGAGCACAGAGGTACACCGGTTTCCGTGAGAAGTCCGCAGCAGCAGGCCGCGCGGCGCCCAGGCGCAACGCGCGACGGTTCACTCGGGAGGTCTCACAGGGTGTACAACGGCACGTCTTTCCTCGCCACGACTCAGTCCGCAGAACGGTAGCCGCCCTCGGCGGCGCCGCTCCACTGATTTCCGCGTCGCCGCCCGGCCTCGTACGCGACCGCTGCGACGGTGACGACGGTGACCGCGGCGAGCGTTGCCAGGGCAGGCAGCTCGGCGCCCAGCCAGGCGAGCGGGGCGACGAGCAGGGCAGCCGCCGGCAGCGCCGGATCGAGCTTTCCGGTGGTGCGCCACCGGAAGGCGGCTTGGGCGAGCAGGTGCACGACCACGCCACCCACGAGCGCGGCCAGGGCGACACCCTTGAGCGGGTCGCTCAGCGAGTGGGCCTGCTCGTCCCCCACGTATTCGAGAGCCTTCTTGAGCCCCAGCGCGAGCAGCACGATCCCGGCCACGAGCGGCAGGTGCAGGAAGCTGTAGGCGTCCCGGGCCAGGCCGGCGCGCCGATGCTCGGCAGCCGTGCCCAGCGCGTGCTCGCCGGCAGCCGCGCTGACACCGAAGTACGTCCACCAGAGGCCGCCGGCCAGGGCCAGGCCCAGAACGGACGCGACCACGATCGGCCAGGAGATCGGCAGACGGGCGACGCCGACCCCGATCGCCACGATCGACTCGCCCAGCGCGATGATGACGATGAGCCCGTGCCGTTCGGCGAAATGACCGGCGGACCGCACGCGCCACCCGCGAGCTCCGCCGAAGTAGGTCCCGGCATAGTCGACGGTCAGCGCCGCCACCCACAGCCAGGTGCGCGTCGTGCCATCGGTGGCGGCGGCGGCCAGCAGCAGCGCCGTGCCGCCCAGCATCGCGGGGGTGAACCGCACCAGTTGACGGCGGAGCCCGGGGTCGTCCCACGACAGAACGTAGAACAACAGCAGGTGCAGCGCGCGGAAGACGAAGTAGCACACAGCCACGACGATCGGTCCGGAGAGACCGCCCGGGGCGTCGTCGAACGCCTCGGGAATGGTCAGGGCCAGGACGAACATCGCCGCCATCGCCGCGAACATGCCGATCCGGGCGATCCCGCGGTCCGCGCGGACCAGGTTCGCCAGCCACGCGTATCCGGTCCAGCTCCACCACAGCAGGGCGACGACGAGCAGGCCACGGATCAGGCCCGTCCCGCTGAGGTGCGCCGCCATGGTGGCGGTGACCTGGGTCAGCGCGAAGACGAACACCAGGTCGAAGAAGAGTTCGAGCGGAGTGACGGATCCGGTCTCCGGCATCGTCTGCGCATGGAGGCGACTCCGCCTGCGAGGACGTGCCGCCGAACCGGCCTGGTCTTGACTCATTGCGCCCCTCCTTCACGGGCCTCGTGCCGGCGATCCGAAGGCGGTTGGGTGCGTCGTCGCCGACGCCACCATGTAATCATGTAAGCACCGTCGTTGGAGCCCCCGGCGCAACCGGTCAAGCCCCGCGTCACGCAGGACCGGCGGCGAGCTGGGCCAGCAGGCGGCGCCGGAACTCGAGGCCGTCGGCGTTGCCCTCGAGCAGGATGCGCAGGGTGCCCCGGTCGTTGAGGATGCCGCCGACCCAGAAGCCGGAGAGCGAGATGCTCGCGTCGGCCGGGCCGGGCCCGGTCTGCGCCGCCGTCGTGAAGGCGCCGCCGCTGATCGAGACACCGGGCCGGAGGTCCCGGACGGAGCTGCTGACCGCCCCGGCCCCCGAACCGATCGCCGTGACCGCGGTGAAGCGCTGGTCGCCGAGGATGTAGAGCGCGTCGACCACGGCGGGCGAGCGGAGACGGCGAGGCGTCTCGGCGTGGGTCAGGCAGCAGACCGCCGTCGGTGCGAGCGCCGAGCCGGCGGCCGTGCGCAACGCCGGCGGGATCGCTTCGCCGGTGACCAGAGTGGTGGACAGGCGTGGGGTTCTCACAGTGGACCTCCGGCGTGGGAGTGGTGGCGCAACTCGCGCCGCGGCGGCTGGGCCTGTCCGTGCGGCGCGCAGGGCCCCTCAACCCGCCAGGAGGCGGGCCTTCGCCGCGTCGAACTCGGCAGCGGTGAGCGCGCCCGACCGGTGCAGCTCGTCGAGCTTGGCCAGCTGATCCGCCAGACCGCCGTTGACCGTCGCACCGGAGTCGGTGACCGGCGGCGCCACGCCGGTGCCGCTGACGCCGGTGTCCTCGACGACCTGCCGGCGCACCGCGTCGCGGGTCACGGGCACGGCGATCCGGAGCACCCACAGCCCGCCGAGCACGAAGGCGACGCCGAGGATCCACAGGGAGACATCGCTGTGCGGAGCCGCCAGCAGCGCGCCCGCGCCGATCGCGGTGAACGTCGCCGCCATGACCAGCAGGCCGCCTCCCGCGACGGTGGCGAGCACGGCGACGAGCAGCCCGGCCCCGAACGTGGCGATGGTGACGCCGATCGGCACCTGGCAGCTGTCCGTCGCGACACAGTCGCCGAGGCTGCCCATGGCGTACGTGCCGAAACCGGCGGCCAGCGCGGCGAGGACACCGACGATCGACGCGATCAGGACCCGGGTACGCACCCGCAAGATCCTAAGGGGCGGGCACCAGCCCGTCGCCCGCTGCGGCGCCGGTCAGTAGGCCCCGCCGGAGGCCCGCGCCAGGGTGGCCGGGCGCTCGCCGCGTTCGCGGGCGGCGAAGTCGTCCAGGATGGCCTCGGTGGCGGTCGCGCCGAAGCGGGTGGCGCCGGCCCGGTGCAGGGTGAGCAGGGTGTCGAGGCTGCGGACCCCGCCGGCCGCCTTGACCGCGATGTGCGGGGAGACAGTGGCGCGCATCAGTTGGATGTCGGCCAGGGTGGCGCCGCCGGGAGCGAAACCGGTGCTGGTCTTCACGAAGTGCGCGCCTGCCTGTTCGGCCAGCCGGCATCCGGTGGCCTTCTGCTCGTCGGTCAGGTACGCGTTCTCCAGGATCACCTTGACGACGTGGCCCTGCGCGGCGGCGACCACAGCGGCGATGTCGTCGTGAACGTAAGCGGTGTCGCCGCTGCGGAGCCGTCCGATGTGCAGAACCATGTCGATCTCGTCGGCGCCGGCCTCGACCAGTTCGCGGGTCTCCGTGACCTTGACGGTGGTGCGGGTGTCGCCGTGCGGGAATCCGGCCACGGTTCCGACCAGGACACCCGTGCCCGCGAGGGCCGCCTTGGCGAGCTCCACGTCGGTGGGGCGGACGCAGACGGACGCGACCTCGCGACGCCCGGCGACCTCGCAGCCGTGCCGGACGTCGTCGGTGGTCAGCTCGGGGCGCAACAGCGAGTGGTCGATCATCTTGGCGATGGTCATCGGTTCTCTCCTGCTCGGGGTGGCTGCACGTCGAAAGTGACCTGCAGTTCGTAACGGTCGCCGACATAGCGGCTGACGGTGTGTTCCAGCGGCGCCGAGTGCTGGTCCACGATCAGCCGGGTCTCGACCAGCAGCGGTTCGTCGGACGGCACGTTCAGCAGCCCGCCGTCGGCGCCGGCGCGCTGGGCGGTCAGCCGGGAGGAGCCCAGCGTGGGCCGCAGTCCCCGCTCGTGCAGAGCGCGATGCAGCGACCCGCTCTCCAGGTCGAGGTCGAGCAGCGCGTCGAGGTGCGGCGGGAAACAGGCGTACTCGACGGCCAGCGGCACGTCGTCGGCGAACCGCACCCGGACGATCGAGACCACCCGCGGCGCCGCGGCGGTCAGCTGCAACGCCGCCGCCTCCGCCGGGGACGCCGCCCGGACCTCGCCCTGCACCAGGCGGGATCGCGGGACCCGGCCCCAGCTGCGTACCTGGTCCTGGAAGCTCATCAAGGTCCCCGCCGCCCGCGGAACAGGCTGCTGCCGCACGAACGTGCCCCGCCCCTGGATCCGCTCGATCAGCCCGTCGGACTCCAGCGCGTTGAGCGCCGCCCGCATCGTCATCCGAGCCACGCCGAACTCCTCGGCAAGAGCCGACTCGGCCGGCACGACGTCACCGGGCTGCGCCTGCGCCAGACGGGTCCGCAACTCACGTTCGATCCGCACATACAGCGGCGGTGTCTTGACCACTCCGGTCCTCCAGGTCCTCTAGACAACCTAGAAGATGCCAGAATCCCGGGTGCGAAGTCAAGCTGCTCAGAAGCTGGGCGCTGAGAGAGTCCGGTCACCGGACCGGCACGTCACTCCTGCTCGCCGGCATCCTTCGCCGGATTCGCAGATACGCGCCGTCCGCCTGAGCGTCGGTGAGACCGGCCCGGAACTTGCCCTCGACAGGGAGGACCTCGTGGTCGGGTGGCGACGGCACCTAGTGTCCTGAGTCGTTAAATCGTTGTCAGTGGGTACGGTGGGTGGTATGCCGTCCTCGATTGCAGTGCCGATCGTGCTCACTGACGATGAGCGGGAGCAGTTGCTGGCCTGGTCGCGGCGTCCGTCGAGCGCTCAAGCGATCGCGATGCGATCACGGGTGGTGCTTGCCTGCGCGGATTCGGCGGGGGCGCCGAACGGGGTGATCGCCGAAGAGCTTGGGGTCTCTCGGAACACGGTGACCAAGTGGCGTAACCGGTTCGCCGCGGATCGGCTTGAGGGGTTGCTGGACGAGCCGCGCCCGGGCCGGCCCCGCACGATCGCCGACGCCGATGTGGAGCGGGTGGTCACCACCACTCTGGAAACCACGCCGAAAGACGCCACGCACTGGTCGACCCGGTCGCTGGCCGCCGAGGTGGGCCTGTCACAGACGGCGGTCTCTAGGATTTGGCGGGCGTTCGGTTTGCAGCCGCACCGGCAGGACACGTGGAAGCTGTCGAAGGATCCGCAGTTCATCGACAAGGTGCGCGACGTCGTCGGCTTGTATCTGGATCCGCCGGAGCGGGCGGTGGTGTTGTGTGTCGATGAGAAGTCGCAGATCCAGGCATTGGACCGGACCGCGCCGGTGTTGCCGATGCTGCCCGGAACCCCGGCCCGTGCCTCGCACGACTACGTCCGGGCCGGCACGTCCAGTCTTTACGCCGCGCTGGATCTGAGCACCGGCAAGGTGATCGGCTCGTTGCATGCCCGGCACCGGGCGATCGAGTTCAAGAAGTTCCTGCAGACCCTCGATCGTGAGGTGCCCGCTGAATTGGACGTGCATGTGGTGCTGGACAACGCCTCCACGCACAAAACCCCGGCGATCAAACGCTGGCTGGCCGCCCACCCACGGTTCGTCCTGCACTTCACCCCAACCAGCAGCTCGTGGCTGAACCTGGTCGAGCGTTGGTTCGGTGAACTGACCAGCAAGAAGCTGCAGCGTGGCACCCACCGCTCGGTACGCGAACTCAACCAAGACATCCGCGACTGGATCGAGATCTGGAACGACGACCCACGGCCCTACGTCTGGACCAAGACCGCCGACCAGATCCTCGAATCCATCAAGCGCTACTGCACACGCATAAACGACTCACGACACTAGCGGGCCAGGGGCACGCCGAGCAGGTCGAGCAACTGGCGGCGCAGGGCGCCGAAGCCGGGGGCGTCGGGGGCCCGCGGGTGGTCGAGGGTGACGGGCAGGTCGGCGGCGATGACGCCGCGGTCGAGGACCAGAGCGCGGTCGGCCAGCAGCAGCGCCTCGTCGACGTCGTGGGTGACCAGCAGCGCGGCGAAGCCGTGGCGGGAGCGCAGCCGGTTGAACAGCTCCTGCATGCGCAGCCGGGTCAGCGCGTCCAGGGCGCCGAACGGCTCGTCGAGCAGCAGCAGTTCCGGCTCGCGGGCCAGCGCGCGGGCGAACGCGACCCGCTGCGCCTGGCCGCCGGAGAGCTCGGCGGGCCAGGCCTTCGCGCGGTCGGCCAGCCCGACCTCGGCCAGCGCGCCGGTGCAGCGGGAGCGGTCCGCGACGCCGAGGGCGACGTTGTCGATGACCCGCTTCCACGGCAGCAGGCGGTGCTCCTGGAAGACGACCGCGTGCCGCCGGTCCACGGTGAAGTCGCCGGTGGCGTCCGCGTCGAGGCCGGCCAGGATGCGCAGCAGCGTGCTCTTGCCCGAGCCGCTGCCGCCCAGCAGCGCCACCACCTCGCCGCGGGCGATGTCGAGGTCGGCGCCGTCCAGGACGGTCGCGGGGCCGAACGAGCGGCGTACGCCCCGGGCGTGGACGACTAGGTCGCTTGCAGGCCTCGGCGCCACGCCAGGGCCCTCCTCTCGAGGATGCGGAGCAGCAGGTCGGACAGCAGGCCCAGCGCGGCGTACACGAACAGCCCGAGCACCACGACGTCGGTCTGGCTGAACTCGCGGGCCTCCATCATGAGGAAGCCGATGCCGTTCTGCGTGTTGGTCTGCTCGCCGACCACCAGGCTCAGCCACGCCGCCCCGATCGCCAGGCGCAGCCCCAGGAACAGCGACGGCAGCGCGCCGGGCAGCACCACGTGGCGGATCCGTTGCCAGGTGCCGAGCCCGCAGGTGCGCGCGGCCTCCACGAGCCGTTCGTCGATGTCGCGGATGCCGGCGTACGTGTTGAAGTAGAGCGGGAAGAAGGCTCCCAGCGCCACCAGCGTGATCTTCATGGACTCCCCGATGCCGACCCAGATGATCAGCAGCGGGACGAGCGCCAGGTGCGGCAGCATGCGGGCCATCTGCACGGGCGGGTCGATCGCGTCGTCGCCGGCCCGCAGCAGCCCGGCGACCGAGCCCAGCACCAGCGCGAGGACGCCGCCGATGGCCAGCCCGATCAGCGCGCGGGTGAGCGAGTCGAGCAGGTGGTCGCCCAGCGTGCCGTCGCGGGCGAGCCGCCAGCCCGTCTGCAGCACCGTGCTCGGGGCGGGCAGCTTGTCCTCGCCGATCAGCCCGGCCCGCGACGCGATCTCCCACAGCGCCAGGATCAGCACGGGGCTGACCAGGCGCTGCCACCGGATCCTGCGGCGCGGCGGGGCCGCCTTGACGGTCTCGGCGATCTCGGGCGCCGCCACGAGCGTCACGGCGCGGCCTCCGCGAACCGGGTGTCCACCAGCGACTTGACGTCCACCTTGCCGGGGATGAGCTTCAGGTCGGCGAACCCGTCCGCGATGGCCTGGATCTCGTCGCCGATCCCGTCGAGCTTGTCGACCGGCTGCGCCGCGCGGGCCAGGGCCCGCTTGGTGGTCGGCTCGTCGATCTTGAGCTCGGGCGCTAGGACGGCCGCCCTCTCGTCGGGGTGCTCGATGCCCCAGGCGGTCGTCTTCTCGTACGTCTGCAGGAAGCTTTTGATCTGGTCCGTCTTCTGCCCGGCCGCGTTCTTGCCGACCAGGATGTACTCGCGGTTGTTCGCCAGCCCGGTCGCGTCGGCCAGCACCTTGACGCCCGGCTGCTCGGCCAGCGCGAAGTACGGGTCCCAGATGATCCACGCGTCGACCTGGTCGTTGTCGAAGGCGGGCCGCCCCTCGGCGGGCTTGAGGTACTTGACGTTGATGTCCTGCAGGGTCATCTTGTTGGCCTCGAGCAGCTTGACGAGCAGCCAGTGCACGTTGGACCCCTTGTTGAGGGCCACCGTCTTGCCCTTGAGGTCGGCGAACGTGCGGAAGCCCTTGGACTCCTTGACCAGCACGGCCTCACTCCTGGGCGACGGCGCTCCGACCCCGGCGATGACGAAGTCGGTCTTAGCCGCGGCCGCGAAGATCGGCGGGGCCTCCCCGGTCTGCCCGAGGTCGATGGCGCCGGCCTTGAGCGCCTCGGTCAGCGCGGGGCCGCTCTCGAACAGCGACCAGGTCACGCCCGGCGCGTCGCCGCGGGCCTTGATCAGGCTGAGCCCGCCGAAGCGCTGGTAGCCGATGCGCAGGGTGCCGCTGTCCTCCTCGGCGGCCTCGGAGTCGTTTCCGCAGCCCGCGAGGGCCACGGCCAGGAGCAGGGTCGCAACTGCCGCAAGCGATCGACGCATGTACCGCACTCTATCTAACCCATAGGAAATAGAGAAGTGGTGGAGATGTGGGGTGGACGCGGCCACGCCCGGCGACCACCATGACCCCATGGCACTCGCCCGGGTCCAGAACTTCTCGATCTCGCTCGACGGCTTCGGCACCGGCGAGGGTCTGACCGCCGACGCCCCGTTCGGCCACGCCGGGGAACGGCTGCACGAGTGGATGTTCGCGACCAGGTGGTGGAGTGGCCCCGGGGGCAGCGGCGGCGTCGACGACCTCTTCGCCCGGCAGTTCGACGCCGGGATCGGCGCGGAGATCATGGGCGCCGGCAAGTACGGCCCGGCCGGCTGGCACGAGGACCCGGACTGGAAGGGCTGGTGGGGGCCCAACCCGCCGTTCCACACGCCGGTGCTCGTCCTCACCCACCACCCCCGGCCGCCGCTCGAGATGGAGGGTGGCACGACGTTCCGCTTCCTGGACGCCTCCCCGGCCGAGGCGCTCGAGGCGGCCCGCGAGGCCGCGCAGGGCAAGGACGTGCGCATCGGCGGCGGGCCCACCGTCGTCCGCGACTTCCTCGCCGCCCGGCTGGTCGACCACGCGCACATCGCCGTGGTCCCCATCCTGCTCGGCCGGGGCGTACGCCTCTGGGACGGGCTCGAGGGTCTGGAGAGCGACTACCGGATCGAGACCATCCCCTCCCCCGGCGGCGTCACCCACCTGACCCTCACCCGGGTGTGAAAGTCACACGCATGGAGACATCAGCCGAGATCACGACGGAGCGGCTGCTGCTGCGCCAGTTCCGGGCGGAGGACCTGGCGGCGCATCGGGCGGCCGTCGACGACGACCCGGCGGTGACCTGGACGCACACCCGCGTGCCGCTGGCCGACAGCCTGCGCCGCTGGGCCGGCCGCCTCGACGCGTGGAGCCGGGACGGGTTCGGCATGTGGATCGCCGCCGAACGCTCGTCGGGCGCAGTTCTAGGGCACTGCGGGCTGCAGCGCCTCGAGGGTGGCGACGACGTCGAGCTCGCCTACTACCTGGGGCGGCCGGCCTGGGGGCACGGCTACGCCACCGAGGCGGCGCTGGCCGTGCTGCGCTTCGCGTTCGAGCAGCACGGCCTGGCGCGGGTCGTCGCCGTGGTGCGGCACGAGAACGCCGCGTCGCGCCGCGTGCTCGAGAAGATCGGCATGCGGCACGAGCGCGACGGCCACTGGTACGGCTGCGACGCTGCCCTCTACGGCATCGAGCGCGACGCGTTCCCGACCGGCGGAGCGGCCGCTCACGACAGGTGAGCGGCCGCGACTACAGGACGGAGGCCGCCAGCTTGTCGGGGTTGCCGAAGCGGTGGGCCGTGATGCTGACGGCCTGCTCGTGCAGGAACGGCAGCAGCTCGACGCGGCCCGCCTCGGTGACCGGGCCCGACCAGACGGCCAGGTCGGGGCGCCCGCCGGTGGCCCGGGCGAGGGCCTGCACCGAGCCGCCGATCAGCCGGACGCGGGTGGCGCCGCGCAGGCCGGCGGCGAAGGTGGCGTCGTCCTCCACCCGTACGTCGGCAGGGATCGCGGCGGCCAGGGCGGCCGGCAGCGGCGTGGCCGTCGAGACCCGCAGCGGGGCCCCGGCGCGTACGCCCGCGGCGACGACCCGCACCAGCGCCGCGAGCGGCTCGCCCTGCGACAGCCGCACCTCGACCGGAACCGGCAGGTAGCGCAGCACGTTGCGCTCGGCCCACAGGCCGGACACGTCGGCCTGCGCGAAGTGGCCGGCGAACGCGGCGGCGTCGCTGCGGGCGGCACGTTCGAGCATGTCCGCGCCCTCCAGGGACGCGGCGGCGTTGAGCAGCGCCCGCACCGCCACGTCGTCCACCTTGGCCTCGGCGGTGGACTCGGCGGACCGCCAGCCGGTGAGGCCCACCAGGTAGTTCGGGCCGCCCGCCTTGGTGCCGGGGCCGACCGCCGAGCGCTTCCAGCCGCCGAACGGCTGCCGCCGCACGATGGCGCCGGTGATGCCGCGGTTGACGTACAGGTTGCCCGCCTGCACCCGGTCGAGCCACAGCTCCAGCTCGGCCGGGTCGAGCGAGTGCAGCCCCGAGGTCAGTCCGAAGTCGACGTCGTTGACCAGGTCGATCGCCTCGTCGAGGGTCTCGGCGGCCATGATGCCCAGCACCGGGCCGAAGTACTCGGTGCGGTGGTAGTCGGAGCCGCGGCGCACGCCGTCGCGGATGCCGGGGCTCCACAGCCGTCCGCTGTCGTCGAGCTGCCGCGGCTCGAGCAGCCACTTCTCGCCGGGGGCGAGCTCGGTCAGCCCGGAGAGCAGCTTGCCGGCGGCGGGCTCGATGACCGGCCCGACCTGGCTGCGCGGGTCGGTGGGGTAGCCGACGGTCAGCGACGACGCGGCGTCGAGCAGCTGGTGGCGGAACCGCTCGGAGCGGGCGACCGAGCCGACGAGCACGACCAGCGAGGCGGCCGAGCACTTCTGGCCGGCGTGCCCGAAGGCGGAGCTGATCACGTCCTTGACGGCAAGGTCGAGGTCGGCGCTGGGGGTCACGATGATCGCGTTCTTGCCGCTGGTCTCGGCGAGCAGCGGCAGGTCGGCGCGGAACGAGCGGAACAGCTCCGCGGTCTCGTACGCCCCGGTCAGGATCACCCGGTCGACCAGCGCGTGGCTGATCAGCTCGCGGCCCAGCGCCTTCTCCTCGACCTGCACCAGCGTGAGCAGGTCGGCGTCGGGCAGCACGGGCTTGATGATGTCGGCCAGCACGGCGCCGCAGCGCTCGGCCGGTCCGGCCGGCTTGAGCACGACCGCGGAGCCGGCGGCCAGCGCGGACAGCACCGAGCCGGCCGGGATGGCGACGGGGAAGTTCCACGGCGGCGTGACCAGGGTGAGCTTCTCCGGTACGGCGACCGCGCCGTCCACGGTGTCCAGCTCCGCCGCGAGCTCCGCGTAGTAGTGCGCGAAGTCGACGGCCTCGGACACCTCGGGGTCGGCCTGGTCGGCGGTCTTGCCGGTCTCGGCGGCCATCACCTCGATGAGGTCGGCGCGGCGGGCCTCGAGGGCGTCGCCGATGCGGTGCAGCACGGCGCCGCGCTCCGCGCCCGGCATCGTGCCCCAGGCGGCGGCCGCCGCGACGGCGGCGCCCAGCCGGTCGTCGAGGCCGCGCTCGTCGGTGATGCGGGCGGCGTCGATGGTGGCGACGCCGGCGGCCGAGCCGGGCACGCGGGCGAGCACCTCGCGGACCCAGGTCCGGTTCGAGGCGACGGCCGGGTCGGTGTCGGGGGTGTTCTCGAAGTGGCCGGGCCCGTTGGACGCCGTGACCGGGACCCGGCGCGGCTGCGGCACCGCGTCGTCCAGCTCCGCGAGGGAGGCGAGGAACCGGTCGCGCTCGCGGGCGAACAGCCCGTCGTCGCTGTCCAGCTCGAAGACCGCGGACATGAAGTTGTCGCTGCTCGCGCCCTCCTCGAGGCGGCGGATCAGGTACGCGATGGCGACGTCGAACTGCTCCGGGCGCACCACCGGCGTGTAGAGCAGCAGCCCGCCCACCTCGCGCCGGACCACCTCGGCCTGCCCCTCGGCCATGCCGAGCAGCATCTCGAACTCGACCCCGGCGCGCACCCCGCGGCGGCCGGCCAGCAGCCAGGCGTACGCGACGTCGAACAGGTTGTGCCCGGCGACGCCCAGCCGCACGTTGGTGATGTGGTCGGGCCGCAGGGCGTAGTCCAGCACCCGCTTGTAGTTCGTGTCGGTCTCGCGCTTGCTGCCCCAGGTCGCCAGCGGCCAGCCGTGCACCGTGGCCTCAACCTGCTCCATCGGCAGGTTCGCGCCCTTCACCAGGCGGACCTTGATGCCGGCGCCGCCGTTCGCGCGCCGCTTGGCCGCCCACTCCTGCAGCCGGATCATCGCGGCGAGCGCGTCGGGCAGGTACGCCTGCAGGACGATGCCGGCCTCGAGGTCGTGCAGCTCGGGCTTCTCCAGCAGCCGGGTGAAGACCGCGATCGTGAGGTCGAGGTCCTTGTACTCCTCCATGTCGAGGTTGACGAACTTGCGCGTCCGGGCCGTGGCCGCGAGCGTGAACAGCGGGGTGAGCTGCTCCACGATCTCGGCGACCGCCTCGTCGAACGCCCACGGGTTGTGCGGGGCGACGGTGGCCGACACCTTGATCGACACGTAGTCGACGTCGTCGCGCGCGAGCAGCCGCTCGGTCTCGCGCAGCCGGCGGTTCGCCTCGCCACGGCCGAGCACCGCCTCGCCCAGCAGGTTGACGTTCAGGCGTACGTCCCGGCGCTTGATCTTCGCGATCGCACGGCCCAGCTTGGCGTCGCTCGCGTCGACGATCAGGTGGCCGACCATGCGGCGCAGCACCCGGCGGGCGATCGGCACCACCACGCCGGGCAGCACCGGGGCGAGCACGCCGCCGGCGCGCACCGCGGCCCGCAGCGGGAGAGGCAGGAAGCGGGGAACGTCCGGCGCCAGGGCGGCCAGGGCGCGGGCGCTGACCCGCACGTCCTCGGGCCGCACCACGCCGTCGACGAAGCCGACGGCGAACGCCAGGCCCTTCGGGTCGCGCAGGAGGCCCGCGAGCTGCGCTGCGGAGGCGCTCGGCTTGATCGCGGACGACTCGTGCAGCCAACGGCGGACCAGGTCGATCGCCTCGTGGGCGAGTTCGGGGTCGGCGGCCGGGATGCCGGCGGGCGACGGGGCGACATCAGACATGACAAGAGTGTCCTTCCGTGCTCCGTTCAGGAAAAGCGACGGTTTTCGACGAGTATTCTTCAGTTCTGCTTACCATTGGGCGTGCTCGAGATCCGGCGTCTGGTCCTGCTCCGCGAGCTCGCGATCCGCGGCACGATCGCCGCCGTGGCCGAGGCGCTCAACTTCTCGCCGTCGGCGGTGTCGCAGCAGCTCAGCCAGCTGGAACGGGAGGCCGGCCTGCCGCTGCTGCGCAAGGCCGGCCGGGGCGTGCAGCTCACCCCGCAGGCCGAGGTGCTGGTCGAGTCGGTGGGCGAGGTGCTCGAAACCCTGGAGCGCGCCGAGGCCCGCCTGCAGGCGTCGGTCGCCACCGTCAGCGGCCGCGTGCGGCTCGCCGTCTTCCAGTCGGCCGCGCTGGCGCTCATGCCGGCGACGCTGCTCGCCATGGCCACCCGCTTTCCGGACGTACGGGTCGAGATGGTGCAGCGCGAGCCCGAGGAGGCGCTGCGCGAGACCTGGGCCCGCGACTTCGACATGGTGATCGCAGAGCAGTACCCGGCTCACGCCGCGCCACACCACCCCGGCCTCGACCGCCGCCCGCTGACCACCGACGCGATCCGCCTGGCTCTGCCCGCCGCCGGGGCCGCCCTGCACCCGGTCGCCTCGCTCGAGCAGGCCCGCGCTATGCCCTGGGTGATGGAGCCGCGCGGCACCGCCTCCCGCCACTTCGCCGAGCAGCTGTGCCGCTCCACCGGGTTCGACCCCGACGTCCGCTACGAGACCGCCGACCTGCAGGCCCACATCCGCCTCGTCGAGTCCGGCAACGCCGTCGCGCTCATCCCCGACCTGGTCTGGGCCGGGCGCGACACCTCCTGCCGCCTGCTCGACCTGCCCGGCCTGCCCCGCCGCACGCTGTTCACCGCCCAGCGCCTCTCCGGCGCCGCCTCCCCCGCCGCCCACGCCCTGCGCGAGACCCTCGAACGCGTCGCCGGCGACCTCCGCCGCGCATGAGGCGCCGGACTACCCTGAAGCTGCGCTGGACACCGTTCGCTCGAGCATGCGGAGCGCGCCCGCCATGAAGTACACCGTCTCGATCGAGATCGGCATGTGGAACGCCGTGCGGGACCGGCTGACCGAGGCCGGGCCGCGGACGACGCTCTGGCAGAGCGAGAGCGAGTTCCGGTTCAGCGGCTTGCCGATGCGGCTGGCCGGGCTCGTGATGCGCGGCGCCTTCCGCAAGCAGTCGCGCCGGCACCTGCAGGACTTCAAGGCCTTCGCCGAGCAGGGCCGGGACGTCCGCGACGCCCCGGGCTGACCCGCGCCGGCCGCCGGGAGGGACGCGCCTCAGTAGGCGTCGCGGGCGGCGGTCTCCAGGGCCTCGTCGATCGTGGCGGCCTCGACGTCGGTGCGGGAGATGCTCTTGGCGATCGTGCCGGCGCTGGGGACGTCGCCCCGCGCGGGCCAGGAGCTCACGTCCCACAGCGAGGAGCGGACGAAGGCCCGCGCGCAGTGCAGGAAGAGCTCCTCGACGGTCACCTCGACGGCCAGCGCGGGCGTGACGCCCCGCATCGTCAGACGGTCCAGGTAGGGCGCGCCGGCGACGATGCGGGCGCGGCCGTTGACCCGTACGGTGTCGCCGGAACCCGGCACCAGGAACAGCAGGCCCACGCGGGGGTGCTCGACGATGTTGAGCAGGCTGTCGAGGCGGCCGTTGCCCTTGCGGTCGGCGAAGGCCAGCGTGCGGTCGTCGAGCACCAGCACGCTGCCGGCCGGGTCGCCGCGCGGGGAGACGTCGCAGGTGCCGTCGTCGGCGGTGGTCGCCAGCAGGAAGAACGGGCTGAGCTCGAGGAACCGGCGCGACTGCGCGTCGATGTGGTCGATGCCCTTCTCGGCGATGAAGCGCGGGGGCGGCGCCACGTACTCGCGCAGCTCCTCCGCGCTGGTGATGACCCTCGTCATGCCTTCTCCGTGCTCGTCGACCGGGGGAAGGCCAGGCTAGCCTCCGACCACGTTGCGCAGCGGACGGCCGTCCAGGAATGCGGCCAAGTTCTCAGCCACCAGCCCGGCGGCGCCCCACGGACGGCCGCCGGCGACGTGCGGGGTGATCAGGACGTTCGGCTCGTCCCACAGCGGCGAGCCGGCGGGCAGCGGCTCGGTCTCGAACACGTCGAGCGCGGCGCCGCCGAGCCGGCCCTCCCGCAGCGCGGCCAGCAGCGCGGACTCGTCGAGCGTGGCGCCGCGGCCGACGTTGACGACCCACGCGTGGGCGGGCAGGTGCGCCAGCACGCCGGCGTCGAGCGCGTGGCGGGTCTGGTCGGTCGCGGGCAGGATGTTGATCAGCACGTCGGCGCTCGGCAGCAGGCCCGGGAAGTCGGCGGGCGTGACGACCTCGACGCCGTGGCGCGTCCCGGCGTGGCGGGCCACCCCGGTGACGCGCGCGCCCAGCGCGGTCAGGTGCGGGGTGAGCTCGGCCGCGATGCCGCCGAAGCCCCAGATCACCACGTGCGCGTCGCGCAGCGTGTACCGGCGTTGCGTCGGCGGGGCGGCCTGCCGGTCGCGCACCTCGTCGGCCCAGCGGTGCCCGATCTGGGCCCGGACGAGCACGTGGAAATGGCGCACGGCGGCCAGCGTCATGGCGAGGGTGTGCTCGGCGACCGTGGCGTCGTGCAGGCCGCGGCCCGAGGTGATCACCACGTCGGGCCCGAACCCGGCCGCGACCACGGCGTCGGGGCCGGCGGCGAGCGTCTGCACCCAGCGCAGCGCCGCCAACCGGCCGGCCGCGTCCCGCAGCTGGTCGCCGGGGTTGTTCCAGACGACCAGGGCCGTCGCGTCGGTGTGCTCCTGCGGGATCGGGCGGTCGACCGCGTAGCGGTGCGCGGTGACGCCGTCGGGCAGGTCGAGGTCGAGGTCCACGCTGTCGGGCAGCAGAAGCTTCATGTCCCCCATTCTGGTCGGTGTGACGATCGTTCAGTTCCACCATCGCGACGGGATTCTCGACCTCGGCTGGGGACATCCCCGGCCGGCGCTGCTGCCGGTGTCCGCGTGGGCCGCGGCTCACGAGAGGGCCCTTTCCGCGTACGGCTGGCAGGCGCTCACCTACGGGCACGCCACCGGGCCGGCGCCGCTGCTCGACTGGCTGTCGGCGCATCTGGGCGACGCCGCGCCGGCGCAGACCTTCGTGACCGCGGGCACCTCGCACGGGCTCTCGCTGGTCACGCAGGTGCTCGCCGCGCCCGGCGACGTCGTGCTGGTGGACTCCCCGACCTACCACCTGGCGTTCAAGATCCTGACAGACCTGGGCGTACGGCTGGTGCCGGTGCGCGCGGACGACCCGTCGGCGGTCGCGGCGCTCGCTCGGGAACACCGGCCGGCGTTCCTCTACCTCGTGCCGACCTTCGGCAACCCGACCGGCGCGAGCCTGCCCGCCGACCGGCGGCGCGAGCTGGTGTCGTCGGGCCTGACGATCGTGGAGGACGACACGTACCGCGAACTGTCCTATGCGGGCGCGGCGCCGGACGCGCTGTGGCGGCTGGCGCCGGGTGCGAACGTCGTCCGGCTCGGCACCTTCTCGAAGACCGTCGCGCCGGGGCTGCGGCTGGGCTGGGTCAACGCGGCGGCCCCGATCGTCGAGCGGCTGGCCCGGCTCGGCTCCGTGCACAGCGGCGGCGGCGTCAACCACACGACCGCGATGACCATGGCGGAGTTCGGCGCCTCCGGGGCGTACGACCGGCATGTCGCCGTTCTGCGCGAGAGCTACCGAGCGCAGCGGGACGCGCTGACCGGCGCGCTCGGCGTCGCGGCGCCGGCCGGCGGCTGGTTCGTGTGGCTGCGGCTGCCCGCCGGCGTCGGCGCCACACGGCTGCTGCCGATCGCCGAACGGCACGGCACGTCGTTCCTGCCCGGCCCGGTGTTCCATGTGGACGGCGGCGGCGAGCAGCACGTACGCCTGAGCTTCTCGCACCTGTCCGCGGCCGGCCTCGCGGAGGCGGGCGCGCGGCTGCGGGCGGCGATCGCGGCGGCTTGATAGGGTCGGCCCACGCCGTCATCGGTCCGGAAAGGAGGTCGCACCGTGTCCCACGTTTCGCGCCCCTTCCGCGGCCCGGCGTTCCCGCGGGTCTGACTTCGGGGCGCAGCCGTTCGCGCCTGGAGGTTTCCGCCATGAGCTCCGTCGTGCACCGCCCGCTGGTCGCCGGCGAGGAGTCGCTGTTCGACTCGATGCCCGATCCGCTTCCCATGCTCGTTCAGATCTCGTACGCCCAAGGGCTGGCCGCCGGCGGCTTCCATCCGTCGCGCACGTGGGTCGCCCTGCGCGACGGCCGCGTCGTGGCCCGCGCGGCGTGGGTGCTGCCGCCCGGCGCCGTCGGCGGGCCGTGGCTCGAGCGGTTCGACCTCGCCGACAGTCCCGCGGTGGGCGCCGCCCTGCTGAAGGCCGCCCATGCCGCGCTGGGCGGGCCGCGGCCCTACTACGCGGCGCTGCCTCCCGGCTGGCGGTCAGTGCCCTCCGTGGCCGCCGCCGTCTCCGGCACCTCGGCGGCCGCCGCTCTGGCCGGGCTCGTGCCCGCCGGCGAGCGGCTCCGCTTCCGCCTCGTGCCCCCGGCCCCCGTCACCCCGGAGCCTGCCGTCTCCGTGCGCCCCGCCTCCGGTCCGGCGGAGATCACCGCGCTCGTCGCCCGGATCGCCTCGCCCGACATCCTCACCGGCAGCGAGACGGCCCGCGCGGTCGCCGGTCTCGACCTGGCCACCGATCCGCTGCCCTGGCTGACCGGCGACGCCACCGCCTGGCACGTCGCGCACTCCGGCGGCGAGGCCCTCGGCGTGGCGGGCACGGCCGGGCAGGCGTGCTGGCCGCTGCTCGGCTATCTGGGCGTCCTTCCCGGCGTACGGGCGCCGGCCGCCCGCGTCGCCCTGCTCGCCGCGGCCGTGCGGGCGCTCACGGACGGCGGCGCGCAGGAGGTGGTCGCCGATGTGGACGCCGACCGTACCGCCGTGGTGGCCGACCTGGAACGAGCGGGCTTCCGGCACGTGCGCTCCCGGCTCGCGTACGCGCCGCGTGCATAGGTTTGCGCTGCTCACCGCGGGGATATTCGCGGTGGTCACCAACGCCGGACCGGAACCAGGGATGTGAACGGCTGATGCCGACTGTCAAGGGCGCCTCCGACAACGCGCTGCACTACGAGGACACCGGCGGCAACGGCCGGCCCGTGGTGCTGATCCACGGCTGGCCGCTGAGCGGGCGGTCCTGGGCGGCCACCGTCGGCCCGCTGAGCGCCGCGGGATACCGGGTGGTCACGTACGACCGGCGCGGCTTCGGCGAGTCGGACAAGCCCAGGCTCGGGTACGGCTACGACCACCTCGCCGACGACCTCGCCGCGCTGCTCACCACGCTCGACCTGCGCGACGTGACGCTGGTGGGCTTCTCGATGGGCGGCGGCGAGGTCGCCCGGTACATCGCCCGCCACGGCGAGGACCGCCTGCGCAGCGTCGTCTTCGCCGCGGCCGTGACGCCGTACCTGCTGCACGGCTCCGACAACCCCGACGGCCCGCTCACCAGAACCGAGGCGGCCAAGATGACCGCCCGGCTGACCGCCGACAAGGACAAGTTCTACGAGCAGTTCACCACCGAGTTCTTCTCCGCCCACGGCAGGCTCTGCGTCACCGAGGAGCAGCGCGAGGAGGCCGTCGCGCTCGCCCAGCAGGCGAGCAAGCTGGCCGCGCTGGAGGCCATGCAGGCGTTCGGGCTGACCGACTTCCGCGACGACCTCGCCAAGGTGACCGTCCCCGCCCTGATCATCCACGGCGACGCCGACGCGATCGTGCCGTTCGAGGGTTCCGGCAAGCGTACGCACGAGGCCCTGCCCGACAGCGGCGTGATCATCATCGAGGGCGGCCCGCACGGCATCAACGTGTCCCACGCGTCCGAGTTCAACCGGGCCCTGCTCGGCTGGCTCTGACCCGGCGGCCGGCTGCGCCTCACCGTTCGCTCAGCCGGCCGCCACCAGGGCGCGGATGCGCTCGATCGCGCGGCCGAAGTAGCGGTGATCGACCGGCCGGGTGAGGAAGTCGGCCAGCGCGAACAGGTCCAGCGCCCGGCTGAGGCGGCGCCAGCCCTCCGGCAGCGCCCCACCCCCGTCGCGAAAGCCCGCCACGAAACCGTCGGCGTACGCATGCGGCGTGGGGAACCTCAGCATGTTGCCCACGTCCACCAGCGGCGAGCTGCTGAACGCGAACTCCCAGTCCAGCACGGCCGCCACCCGCCACCGCCCGCCCTCGGCGACGGCCAGCAGGTTCTTGGGGTTGTAGTCGGAGTGCACCAGCCGCCGCGACCCCTTCAGCACCGCCAGCTCCCGAGCCGCCCGCGCCGCCCACTCGCGCAGCGCACTCTGCTCCTGTTCGCCGAGGTGCCCGCCCGCGTTTCCCTCGCGGAGACAGCGCTCCACGAACAGATCCAGCCCCTCGGTCGGCTCCACCCCGTCCGGCTCGAGCCCCTGCCCGGCCGTGAAGAACCCGGGCCGGGCGAACTCGACGCTCCCGATGCGCGCCAGCGTCACCCCGACGTCGTGACCCAGCTCGGCGAGGGCGTCCTCGTCCAGCTTCTCGAGCAGTTCGCCGACCGGCTCCCCCTCGACGAACCGGGAGAGCAGCACCGGCTCCCCCGCCACCTCGCCGCCCGGATCCGCGGCCACCACCTCCGCGACCGGCACGACCCCCGCCAGCCGCCGCGCGATCGCCGTCTCGAGCCGGCACCGGTTGGCTCCCCGATACCGTCGCAGCACGTACCGCCCGCCGTCGTCCATCGTGAGCGCGGTGTTGTCGTTGCTGTAGCCACCGGTCAGTGTGCGGGTCTCCACGACCCGCAGCCCCGCGAGCGCCACCCCTTCGACCCACGCCTTGATCGCCGATTCCATCGACAGACCATCGCCGATCCCGGCCGGGCTCTCAAGGGCACGCCGCATGCCGGTCGGTGCCTTCGTGTCCCCCATTAGGGCTGTGAAGAAAAACTCAGACCAAAGAGGTTTAAACCTCCTCTCACGTGACAGTAGGGTCGGGCGTATGCACCGGCTCATTCTTGATACCGACCTGGCCATGGGAGCGCCCGGTTCGGACGTCGACGACGGCTTCGCGCTCGCGCTGGCCCTGGACCTGCCCGACCAGCGCGTCGAGCTGATCACCACCGTGAACGGCAACACCGACGTCGACACCTCCACGCTGCTGACGCTGGACCTGCTCGAGCGACTCGGCCGCCGGGACATCCCCGTCGTCAAGGGCGCGCGCACCCCCCTGCTGCGGCCCCTGCACGACCACCCCACCCGCAACCGGGTCGCCGGCGTGCAGGAGCGCCTTGCCGCGCTGTCGCCGGCGCCGGGGCGCGCCGCCACCGCCATCGTG
This sequence comes from Actinoplanes sp. URMC 104, assembly GCF_051386375.1. Classification (NCBI taxonomy): domain Bacteria; kingdom Bacillati; phylum Actinomycetota; class Actinomycetes; order Micromonosporales; family Micromonosporaceae; genus Actinoplanes; species Actinoplanes sp. URMC 104. The sequence goes on from NZ_JBPQTO010000012.1 coordinate 134,332, forward strand.
GACCACGTCCTGGCCAACCCCGGCGAGATCACGATCGTGGCCATCGGCCCGCTGACGAACCTGGCCGTCGCCCTCGCGCTGGAGCCCGCTCTCGCCACGGCCGTGAAGGAGATCGTCGTGATGGGCGGCGTCTTCCTCCGGACGACCCAGAAGGTCAGCATGCCCGGCGAGTTCAACATCTGGGTCGACCCGGAGGCCGCCGCGATGGTGCTGAACAGCGGCGCCCCGATCCGCTTCATCGGCCTCGACGTCACCCTCGAGGTGCAGCTCACCCGCGACGACGCCGACCACCTGCAGAACACCGGCCGGCCGTTCGCGACGCACGCGGGCCGGTGCGCGCACGCCTGGATCGACTTCCTCGGCACCGCGTACCCGGGGCAGAACCTGACGAGCGCCCCCATGCACGACGCCCTCGCCGTCGCCGTCGTCAGCGACCCCGGATTGGTCGCCTGGCAGCCCGCCCTGGTGCAGGTCGAGGTCACCAGCCCGCTCACCCGGGGCGTCACCGTCGCCGACCTGCTCACCTCGAGCGACGCCCCCGAGCCGAACTGCCTGATCGCCACGCAGGTGGACAGCGCCGCCTTCATGCAACTGTTCCTCAAGCACATGGCCCAGCTGTAGGAGCCGTCGCGCTCTACGCTGGCGCGCATGCGAGCCTTCTCGGTCACGTACTGGGCGTTCATCGGCGTCACCTGTGTGCTGTTCTTCGCCGGCGCCGTGCTGGTGCGGCTGGTGACGCTGCCCTTCGACCGCCGGCGGGTCGCGCTGCACCTGTACTCGTCGGCGTGGGCGGCCTTCTACGTGTACGTGAACCCGCTGTGGCGCCTGCGCGTCAGCGGCCGCGAGCAGCTGCCGTGGCGCGGAGCGGCGGTGCTGGTGGCCAACCACGCCTCGCTTATCGACATCCTGGTGCTGTTCGCGCTGTTCCGGCCGTTCAAGTGGGTGTCCAAGCAGGAGATCTTCCGCGTGCCGCTGATCGGCTGGAACATGCGGCTCAACGACTACGTGCCGCTGGTGCGCGGCAGCTCGGCGTCGGTGCGCCGGATGATGGAGCACTGCGACCGGCTGCTCGCGGCCGGATCGCCGGTGATGATCTTCCCGGAGGGCAGGCGCACGCCCGACGGTTCCCTGCAGCCGTTCAAGGACGGGGCTTTCGACCTCGCCGTACGCCACCAGGTGCCGGTCATCCCGATCGCGGTGCACGGCACCCGGGCCGCCCTTCCGCGCCACGGCCTGGTGCTGCGCGAGCACGTCGACGTGCGCGTGGAGGTGCTGCCGCCGCTGCTTCCGGGCGAGTTCGCCGGCGTGGACGACCTGCGGGAGGCGGCCCGCCGGTCGATCGCGGGCGCGCTCGGTGTGCCGTGAGGATCGCCCACTTCTGCGACAGCCACACGGGGCGTCCGGACGGCGTCTCCCGCTCGGCCGCGCTGACCGTCGGTCTGCTGCGGTCCGCCGGCTGCGAGGTCGATCTCCACGAGCCGGGTCCGGTTCCGTCCGTACGCGTTCCCGGGCGCGATCTGCGGGTCGGATGGCCGTGGTTCCGGTGCGCGCCGGCCGGGCTCGTCCACGTGCACACGACCGGCCCGATCGGCATTGCGGGCTTCCGGTGCGCGGCACGGTGGCGGGCGCCGCTGGTGGTCACCTGGCACACCGACCTGCTCGCGTACGCGGACGTCTTCCCCGAGATCCCGATCGGCGCGGCGTGGTGCGCGTGGCAGTTGCGGCTCGGCTGGTCGGCCCGCGAGTTCCGCGAGCTCGCCCGCCCGGGTGAGGTCCGGCGCCGCCGCCTGGTGGCGCTCGGACGCGGCATGGCCGCGCGCATGGCCGCCGCCGTCGCGCCGTCCGAGAAGACGGCCGCGGGTCTGGCCGTGTTCACCACCCCGCCGCTCACCCGCCCGCCGGAGATCTGCGTGCTCCCGACGCCGGTGCCACCCGCCGAGCCGCGAGCGCCGCAGCGGCGCGGGTCCGTCGTCCTGTCGGTCGGCCGGGTGACCGCGGAGAAGAACCCGGACCTGCTGCTCGACGCGTTCGCCCTGCTGCGCGCCACGAGGCCCGACGCCCGCCTGGTCCTGCTGGGCGTGCGCCAGGCCCGCGGCGCCCTCGACAGGAACCTGCGGTCGCGCCGCCTCGAACGCCACGTCGACGTGCTTCCCCCGGTGCCCGCCGCGGAGGTGAGCGCCTTCTACCGGTCGGCGGACATCCTGGCCTTCGCGTCCACCACGGACACCCAGAGCCTCGTCGTGGCCGAGGCGGAGGCGGCCGGGCTGCCCGTCGTCGTGGCCGATCCCGCCCTCGGCATCCGCCCCGGCGGCACGGGCCCGGCGCGCTTCACCTGCGATCCCACGCCGCGGGCGTTCGCGGCGGCGCTGCTGCGCCTGCTCGACGACGACGACCTGCGCAAGCGCGTGATCGAGGACGGCTTGGCGGCCACCGCCGCGTACCCGCCGTCGCTCTACCTCGAACGGCTGCTGAGCCTCTACCGCAGGCTGACGGCCGGAACCTGACTGCCGTTCACGATGCCGCGACGACGGACGCGAGCCGGCGGACGGCCTCGTCCATCAGCTCGGGCGGGGCCGCCGCATAGGTGAGGCGCAGATACGGCCCGGGCGCCTCGGCGGCGAACCACGGACGTCCGGGGAAGACGACGACCCCCGAGGCGGCGGCCGCCGACGCCACCGCCACGTCGTCGCAGGCGTCGTCCAGGCGTACCCACAGATGCAGCCCGCCGCGCGGAACCGTCCACTGAAGACCGGGCGGGTGCCGCTGCAGTGCGGCCAGCAGCGCCTCGCGCCGCGCACGCAACGAGGCCCGCAGGGCGCGGCGGTGCCGGTCCCAAGCGGGAGACGTGACGAACTCCAGCGCGGCCTGCTGCAGCGGGCCCGCGACGAACAGCTCGTCGAGCAGCCTCACGGCCCGCAGCCGCGCACCCGCGGGGCCGCGCGCGCCGACCGCGGCGATGCGCAGGCCCGGTGCGGCGCTCTTCGTCAGCGACCGCAGATAGATCACGTGGCCGTCGGGGTCGTCCGCGGCGAGCGGCGGGGGCGGCTCGCCGTCCACGGTGAGGTCGCGCGCGTAGTCGTCCTCGAGGAGAAAGGCGCCTGCTTCCCGTACGGCCGCGAGCGTGCCCGCGCGCCGGGCGGCGCTCAGCGTGGCGCCGGTCGGGTTGGCGTGCAACGGCTGGCAGTAGAACAGCCGCGCGCCGGTGCGGGCGAACGCGGCCGCCAGCTGGTCGGGCCGCACCCCGTCGGCGTCGGTGGGCACGGGCAGCACGTGCAGCCCAGCGGCACGGGCGGCGGCGAGCGCGCCCAGGTAGGTCGGCGACTCGACCAGCAGCGTGTCGCCCGGCTCGGCCAGCGCCCGCAGCGCGGAGGACAGCGCGGCCTGCCCGCCCGGGCAGATCACCATGTCGTCGGCGCGCAGCCCCACGTCGCGCGCGAACCAGGCGCGCAGGTCGGCGCGGCCCTCGGCGGGACCGCGCTGCCAGGCGGCGGGCTGGCGGGCCGCCCGGGCCAGCGCGGCGCCGAGCGCGGCGGTCGGCTGCAGGCTCTCGTCGAGGTAGCCGCCGGACAGCGGGATCGCCCCTTCGGGCGGCAAAGCGAGTAACGCCCGCAGCTCCTCCTCGCCGCGGCGGCGTGCGCCGAGCACCACGGTCTGCCACGAGAGGTCCGGCGTACGCGGTGCCGCCGGCGGCCGCGGGGCCACGAACGTGCCCCGGCCCGGGCGGGTCTCGACCAGGCCATCCCTGGTGAGCGCCCGGATGGCGGCCGCGATGGTCACCGGCGAGGCCCGGTGGCGCGCGGTCAGCTCCCGTACCGAGGGAAGCCGGGTCCCGGCCGGTGCCGCGCTCACCCGTACCCGCAGATCTTGGATAACGCGTGCCGCTGCGTTACCGTCATTCATGAGAGCACACAGTAGCGCTACTTCGCCGGACACGGTAACGGCCGGCCTCGCCCTGGGCGCGCTGGGCGTTCTGGCGTTCAGCATGTCGCTGCCGGCGACGCGGGTGGCCGTGCACGAGCTCGACCCGTGGTTCGTCGCGTTCGGCCGTGCCGTGGGCGCCGCCCTGCTGGCCGGGGCCTACCTCCGGTACGTCCGCGCGCCCCGCCCGACCGCCGCCCAGTGGCGCCGCCTTTCGGTCGTCGCGCTCGGCGTCGTCGTCGGCTTCCCGCTGTTCACGTCGCTGGCGCTGACCACACAGACCTCCGCCCACGGCGCCGTGGTCGTCACCGTCCTGCCGGCCATGACCGCCGTGTTCGCCGTCGTCCGCGCCGGCGAGCGCCCGCCGGCCGGGTTCTGGATCGCCTGCGCCGCGGGCCTGGTGGTCGTCCTCGGCTTCCTCGTCCTCACCGGCACCGCGCGCGGGGCGCTCTCGCCCGCCGACCTGTTCCTGCTCGCCGCGGTGGTGCTGTGCGGGCTCGGCTACGCCGAGGGCGGCGCGCTCTCCCGCGAACTGGGCGGCGCCCGCACGATCAGCTGGGCGCTGCTGCTGTCCCTGCCGGTGACCGTCCCGATCACCCTCGCCGCCGCTGCGGCCCGTCCCCCGCACGCCGGCCCCGCCGCCTGGTCGTCGTTCGCCTACCTGACCGCCGTGTCGATGTTCCTGGGCTTCTTCGCCTGGTACGCGGGCCTGGCCCGAGGCGGCATCGCCCGCGTCGGCCAGATCCAGCTCGCCCAGCCGGTGCTCACGCTGCTCTGGTCCGCGCTGCTGCTGCACGAGCCCGTAACCCCCACCTCCCTCCTCGCCGCCGTGGCCGTCCTCGCCTGCGTCGCGCTGATCCAGCGGATCCGCTCCACCCCGCGCGCGCCCTCCCGCTCCACCCCGCCCGAGCCCTTCCGCTCCACCCCGCCCGAGCCCTTCCGCTCCACCCCGCCCGAGCCGCCCCTGGGCGGCAAGCGTCGCCACTCAACCCTGCGCGAGCCGGTCCGGGGCGGAGACAACCGGGTCGGCGAGCGCCTCAGCTCCGGTCCGCGCAAACCTCTCGAGTGACGGGATGCCGAGGCAGCGAGGGCATCAGCTCAACTCCACACGAGCCGGTCCAAGGCGGAGTCCGCTGGAGCAGCGAACGCCACCGCTCCACCCTGTGCGAGCTCGTTCAGGGCGAGACAACGTGTCGGTAAGCGCCACCGCTCCACCCCGCGCGAACTCATCGAGCATGGGCGCCACCGAGGCGGCGAGGGCGTCCGCTCCACCCCGCGCTAGCCGCTCCAGGACAGCGAGTCCCTCCGCACCGATGGGCCGCAGTACGAGCCTGCGGCTGCGCCGTCCCGCCATACGCGAGCCGGTCCAGGGCGGAGACGACCGAAGCGGCGACGGCGTCCGCTCAACCCCGCGCAGAGCCGCTGCGGGTGGGCGGCGGCGAATACCCTCGCTTCACCCCGCCAAGCCGGTTCAGCGGGACAACCCGGTCGGCGAGCGCCACCGCTCCAACCCGCGCGAACCTCACGAGCAAACACGCGACCGAGGCGGCAAGAACCTCCCCTCGACATGGCGCTAGCCGCTCCGAGGTGGCGAGCCCCTCCGCTCCACCCCACGCGAACACCCACTAACGAACGCGCAAGTGAGGCGGCGCCGGCATCCCCTCAACCACAGCGCTCCTCGCTCCACGGTGCGACTACCGGGGTGGTGAGCGCCTCCGCCCGAAGTTTGTGCGACCGCTCCAGGACAAAGACGGCCAAGGCGGGCGAGCGCCGCTGCTTCCCCGTGCGTGGGCGCGATCGAAGCGGCGAGCGCCTCCGCTCAGCCCCGCACCAGCCGCTCCAGGAGGGGGACGATCGAGGCGGGGGCGGGCATCGCGGCTATCTCGGCGGCGACCTCCCGAGCGGCTGCTCGTAGCTCCTCGTCGGTGAGCAGCTGGTTGAGGTGGGCGGCGGTGATGGCGCGGGCGTCGACGGCGATCCCGGCGCCGCGCCGTTCCAGCAGGCCGGCGTTGTAGCGGCGGTCGCCCATCCCGGGCGTGACGAGCTGGGGCAGGCCCGCGGCGAGGCCGCCGAGCACGCTGCCCGCGCCCGCGTGGTGGACGAAGGCGTCGGCGTACGGCAGCAGTTCGCTCAGCGGCATCCGGCCCACGGCCCGCACGTTCGGCGGCAGCTTGCCCGTCTTCGCGGGGCGGACCAGCACGAACTCCGCGTCCACCTGCGCGGCGGCGGCGATGATCGCCGGGGCGGGGTCGGCGTCGTTCGGGGCGCCGAGGGTGCTCCGGCTGACCAGCACGCGGGGGCGGTCACCGCGAACGCGCAGCCAGTCCGGCACCGCGCCGCCGCCCGAGAACGGCACCGGCCGCATCAGTGCCACCCCGTCCGCGGCGGCGCCCGGCACCGACGTTGGCCCGTCCGTCGCGGCGCCCGAAGAAGGCACCGACCGCGGCGCACCGCCTGAGAAAGGCACAGCCCCCGTCGGCACGGCACCGCCCGAGTAAGAACTCGGCCTCGTCGACCCGGTTCCGCCGGAGGAAGGTAAAGGCCCTGCGTGCCCAGCGCCGCCCGGGGAAGACACCGACCCTGCCGCCCCGCCGTCGTCCGAGGACGATACCGGCCCCGGCGGCGCGGCCCCGCCCGGAGAAGACACCGCCGACCCAACGCCGCCCGAGGAAGACACCGCCCGCGCATCGCCGCCCGAAAAAGACACCACCGGCCCACCGCCGGCCGAGGAGGGCACCGACCCCGCGGGCGCGGCCCGGTGCGAGGAAGGCAGCGTTGGTGCGACGGCGGTGGCGTGCAGGCTCGGCGGCGTGACGGTGAGGGTCAGGGCGGGCGCCGGGATGCGCTCGCCGGCGAGCGCCGGGCTGGTCGTCACGGCGCGGAAGAGGTCGGTGGCGGGCCACAGGGTGGTTTCGTGGTGCACGGAAGGGATCGACAGCCGCCCGGCGACGATGGCGCCGGCCTCGGCGAGGGACTCGAAGACGATCAGGTCGGGGCGTTCCCGCTCGGCGAGGGCGAGCAGCGGGCCGGTCAGCGACCGGTTGGCGCGGCCGAACACCTCGCCGACGAAGTCGTTCCCGGCCACGCCGCGCATCTCGGCCCGGGCGGTGCGGGGATGGCGCAGGCTCACCCGCAGCGCGTTGCGCGGCAGGTGGAAGCCGGCGCCGATGTCGGCGGTGCGCAAGCCGAGCAGGTCGGGCGGGAAGCCGCCGCTCGCGACGATCACGTCGTGGCCGGCGTCGCGGCAGGCGGCGGCGAGCGGGATCAGGGGCAGCAGGTGGCCCTGCAGCGGTGCGGCAACGAAGACGATGCGCATGGACCGTCTGTACCACGCGTCGTCCAGCCCGGGACCGGCCTACTCGAAGCTGCTGAACAGCTCGGCCGTCGCGGCGGGGCTCAGCTCGTGCGCCACCTCGCCGGCGTGCGGGTCGAGCGCGTGCAGCACGTGCAGCAGCGGGGAGTGCGGCGTCGCGAGGTCGACCAGCGTGGCCGAGGCGCCGCGGACGACCCGCTCGGCGCCGGGCGGCGCGGTCAGGTCGACCCGGTTGATCACGCCGGGCGTCACCCAGACCGGCACGGACTCGAGCATGCCGAACAGCTGCAGGTGGTAGTGACCGGTGAGGATCAGCCGCACGTCGCTGCCCCGGATGGCGTCGGCCAGCGCCCCGGGGTTGAGCAGCCCGAACTTCTCCTGCAACCAGACGCCGGGCAAGGCGATCGGCGGGTGGTGGAACGCCAGCACCGTGCCGTTCGGCGCCGGTGCGGCCAGCACGCCGCGCAGCCAGTCGAGCTGGTCGTCGCCGAGCCATCCGGACACCTTGCCGGGCACGAGCGTGTCGAGCGTGACGATCCGATGTCCGCGGACTTCGGTGACCGTGAGCAGGTCGTCGCCGAAGGCAGCCGCGAACGCCTTGCGCTCGTCGTGGTTGCCGGTGGTGTAGAGCGCGGGAATGCCGCGCTCGGCGGCGAAGGCGCCGACCAACGCGCTCACGTCGGCGTACGCCTCGGGGCTGCCGTCGTCGGCGACGTCGCCGGTGACCAGCACCGCGTCGAGGCCGGCCAGCTGCGAGCAGCCGGCCAGGATGCGCCGCAGCGAGTCGCGAGCGTCGATGCCGTCGGCGTTGGGGCCGGGGTCGCGGGCGAGATGCGTGTCCGACAGATGCAGGATCCTCATCGGAGTGACGCTATCGGCCGTGCGCGCCCCGCGAACGGTCCACGCGGCGGCCGGTGGCCTGCTCTCAGCGGTTGAGCTTGGAGCGCCAGTCGGGCGGGACGTTGCCGGCCGGGCCGGGCACGGGCTGGTCCTCGGGGCGGCTCGTCGCGGGGGCGAGCTCCGGCCCGCTGCCGCTCTGCTCGGTCGAGTAGTCCCAGTACCAGTCCTCGCCGGGCTCGAACGACTGGATGATCGGGTGGCCGGTCTCGCGGAAGTGCGCGGTGGCGTGCTGCGCCGGTGAGGTGTCGCAGCAGCCGATGTGCCCGCACTGGGCGCAGCGGCGCAGGTGGAACCACCAGCCGCCGTGCTCGAGGCACTCGACGCAGCCGGTGCCCGACGGCGGAACGTCGGGCTGGATCGCCTGAGGGTTCGTCACGCCGAAGAACCTACCGCCTCGTCGGTCACATCGGCGAACGTGCCGCCGAGCGCCGCGACCGCCTCGTCGACCGCGACCCGCAGGCCCACGCCCCGTTCGCCCGCTCCGAGGTGGATCGTGCGGTTCCGCGTACGGGAGTCCGCGATCACCGGCCACGCCCGGGCCGAGCCGAACGGGGTGATCGTGCCGCGTTCGTAGCCGGTGGCCGCCTTGGCCGTGGCCGCGTCGGGCATCGACAGCCGGTTGACGCCGAGCAGCGCGCGCAGCTTGGGCCACGAGATCGAACGGTCGCCGGGCACGAGCACGAACACGTAGTCGTCGTCGGCCCGCCGTACGACGAGGGTCTTCACCAGGTCGCGGACCTCGGCGCCCTGCGCCTGCGCGGCCTCGGCGACGCTGCTCACCGGGCCGTGGCGCAGCAGCTCGACGCTCAGGCCCAGGGCCGTGGCCGCGGCCTCGGCGGGGTTGCTCGACATGTGATCAACATAGCGCCAGGCCACACCCGCGCGGGGTGTGGCCTGGGCGAGGGTACGGCGGTCAGTCGTCGTCGCCACCGCGGTCGTGGTGGTCACGGTCACGATCGCGGTCACGGTCGCGGTCGCGGTCGCCCCAGTGATCGTCGTCGCCCCAGCTGCGCTCGACGGTCAGCCTCCAGTCGCCGCGGCGCGGGCCCCAGAAGACCCGGTCGCAGTCGTACTCGTCCCACCGGTCCCGGCGTTCGCCGAACCGGCCGACCCGCTCGCAGTCGCGTCGCGAGTCGAAGTAGCCGACCACCCATTCGCGATCGCGGCGGGGCTGGTCCGCCGTGGTCGTGGCCGCCCGGGCCGTCATGTCTGGTGCGGATGTCGACGCCATGGCCGGAGCGGCCCCGAGCGTCGCGCCCGTCATCAGGCCGAGTCCCGCGAGTGTCAGAATCCGCGTTGCCGCTTTCATGGTTCACCCTTCCTCGAGCCGATTGGTGCCCTGTCAGATCACCACGCGGGCCCGGCCCGGCATGCGGCAATGACGGCCTTTGGGCCGTTCGGGGGAGGTCTCGGTGGATATCCGTCCGGAAAACCGTGGCGTGGCTGACGCGACACCCGCGATATGCGCCACGCGCAGCGGGAAGGGTGATGCTGGAGAGCAGATCGCAGAAACCGTTGGAGGAGAGATGTCCGACCGTCCCGTGAAGCTGCCCGGCCCCGACCACCCGATCACGATCACGCCGAACCCCCAGCGCGTCGTGGTGCGGGTGGGCGGCAAGGTGGTCGCCGACACGCGAAACGCGTTGTCGGTGCAGGAGTCCACGTACCCGGCCGTGCCGTACATCCCGCTGGCCGACGTCGACACGTCGCTGCTCGAGCGCACGTCGACCGGCAGCTACTGCCCGTTCAAGGGCGAGGCGAGCTACTACTCGATCCCGGCCGGCGGCGACAAGGCCGTCGACGCCGTGTGGGAGTACCGCGAGCCGTACGACGCCGTCTCGCAGATCAAGGACCACGTCGCGTTCTACCCGGACCGGGTCGACGCGATCGAGATCACCGGCTGATCGAGGGCACGAGGACGACGCGGGGCTCCGGTACGCCCGCCACGGCCGGGCGGCGTGCCTCGCGGCACACGTCGAGCACCAGGCGCACCTCGAACAGGATCAGCAGCACGCCCGCGGTGACGACCGCGCCGGCGATCCACCCGGTCAGCGGCGCGAGGACGAAGACGGCCATCTCGAACTCGACGCCGCTGACCAGGTGCGTCCGGATGCGGTGGGCGCGCAGGACCGCCCCGACGCCGCGGGCTGCCGGAACCGGCCGGGGCAGCCGGGCGCGGATCCCGGCCATCTGGGCGGCGTTGAGGTAGCGCAGCAGGTCGAGCCCGACGACCCACACCGCGAGCCACAGGTGGAGCGGACGGCCGGTCTGCGCGTACTGCCCGCCCAGCAGCGCGGCCGCGCACAGCACCGCCCGCAGCCGGTCGGCCATGAAGTCGTACCAGCCGCCGAGCACCGTGCCGCCGCCCCGCAGCCGGGTCAGCCCCGCCCTGGTGCGGCCGGCGACGAACCCGAGGTGGAACAGCAGCGCGCCCGCGACCAGCCACCCGCGGCCGCCGACGGCGAAGCACAGCGCGGCGGCCACGGCGAGCGCGGCGGCCAGGCCGCCCAGCCGATCCGGGGTGATCCAGCGGTACGGCTGGGCGCGCCACACCAGCCGCGAGGCGAGCGGGTCGGCCAGCAGAACGGTCCACCACGCGTCGAGGCTCCTGTAGGTGCGCGCCCGGACCACGGCCAACGGGTAGCTGTGCATGCGGCCATCACAGCAACGGCCACGCGCGCGTTCCCGCCGAAAGCCGGAAAACTACCCGCATCGGCTATCCACAGGCGCGGGCAGCCGCCGGCACAGGCGGGCGCGGCAGCGTGGGCCCGTGCGAAGACGAACTCTGCTGCTGGGCATGTCGGCGGCCACGGCGGGCGGGCTGGCGGTGAAGGCCGGGGTGGCCTCCGCGGCCGAGCGGACCGTGCTCTCGTCGACGAAGAACTCGACGCTGGCGGCGCGCGCGGTCACCCCGTACGTGCCGGAACCGGGCCAGGCGCCCGGACCCGTACGGACGGTTGCGCGCCATGATTACTCGTTCGCCCGCGACGGGCGGGCGCTGCCGACGCGCGTCTGGTATCCGGTGGGCCCCGTGCCGTACCCCGTGGTGCTGTTCAACCACGGGCTGCACTCGCAGCCGGACGACTACGCGTCGCTGCTGGTGAGCTGGGCCCTCAGCGGTCTCATCGTGGCCGCGCCGCGCTATCCGCACACCGCGCTCGGCACGTCGCGGTTCAATGCGTACGACCTGGTGAACCAGCCGCAGGACGCGTCTGAGGTGCTCAGCCGCATCGTCGAACGCAACACCGCCCGCGGGCCGCTGCGCGGGCGGGTCGACACCGCGCGGCTCGCCGCCGCCGGGCATTCGGGCGGCGGCATCACCACGGCGGGCCTGTTCAGCGCCCACCGCGACGAACGGCTCCGGGCCGGCATCCTGATCGCGGGCACCGACTTCCTCGGCACGCCGTTCACCGGCCCCGCCGCGGCCCTGCTCCTCGTGCACGGCCGCCGGGACACCACCGTCCGGTACGCCGCCGCACGCACCGTCTTCGAAGCGGTGCCGTGGTCGCGGGCGATGCTGTCGGTCACCGAGGGCGGCCACCAGATCGACGCCGCCGCCTTTCCCGCGGTTAGCGCCACCACCGCTGCGTTCCTGCGGTGGAGCCTGTACGGCGGCACGCCTTCGCTGGCAACGGCGGCGGCTCAGGGCTCGGTCGCCACCCTGGGTGACGAGCTCGCCTTGAGGGCCGGGTCGACGTCGTACGGGGTGTAGAGCGAGATCCGGTCCACCAGAGCGCCGAAGCGGGCGCGCAGGTTCGCCGCGACGTCCCCGGTGACGGCGAACGTGTCGAGGACCTCGTCGCTGATCAGCGCGGTCATCTCGTCCCACGCCTGGCGGCGCGACAGCGTGTTGAGCCGGTCGGCGAGCTCGCCCCAGCCGTGCAGCTCGAGCACCTGCCGGTACGCCGGCGTCGAGCCGTAGAAGGCGATCTGACCCTTCACCGCCTGCTCGGCGCGCGAGCGGGCGGCCTCGTCCTCGCCCAGCACGGCCATCGCGGACAGGCTCACCGTGAAGCCGTCGAGGCCGCCGCGGACCTCGCGCAGCACCGGCAGGGTGCGCTGGTCGAGGTAGGCGGCGCTGGTGAGCGGGTGCACCAGCAGCCCGTCGGCGACCCGGGCGGCCGTGCGGGTCATGTGCTCGCCCACGGCCGCGAGGAGGATCGGCGGGGTGCCGTACGGGTTGGGGCCGGGGTTGAAGAAGTCGGTCATCAGCGTGTGGCGGTAGAACTCGCCGCGGAACACCAGCCGGCCGCCGCCCCACGCCTGCCAGATCGCCCGGATCGCGCCGATGAACTCCTCCATGCGCGCCGCGGGCCGGCTCCACGGCATCGCGAAGCGGCGCTCGATGTGCGCCTGCACCTGCGAGCCGAGGCCCAGCTGGAAGCGGCCCTCGCTGATCAGCTGCAGGTCGTTGGCGAGCACCGCGACGCTCATCGGGTTGCGCGCGAACGCCACGGCGATCGCCGACTGCAGCGTGATGCGCGAGGTGGCGCGGGCGGCCAGCGCGAGCGCCGGGAAGACGTCGTGCTTGGTCTCGGCGGCGCCGAACCCGTCGTAGCCGTCCCGTTCCGCGGCCACGGCGGCGGCCTCGACCTGCATCGGTGTGGCCGCGACGTCGGCGGCGAAGTCAACCAGCATGGGACAGCTATAGCACCTCCCCGCCCGGTCGCCGGTCGCGGACGTCCCGCCGACGCCGGGACGGATGCCGATGTGCCCGGGACACCTCCCGCCGCACCGTGACGGCACGCGGCGACGAGCGCCGCCGGCGACTGCGGGAGGAATCATGAACGTACGGACGACCGAGCGCGTGGTGGGCGTTTGCGCCTGGGCCGGCGCCTGGCTCGGACTGGCCCTCGCGCCGGTTCACGCGCTGAGCCGGTTCGCGACGGCGGACGGCGCGCCGGACCTGGACAGCCCGGTGGTGCGGGCCTGGGCCGAGCCCGCCGCCGACGGGCTGCGGCCGCTGCTGTCGTGGTCGGACAGCGAGACGGTCTACACCACGTACGGGCGGCTCTGGACCCCGCTGATCCTCGCCGCGGTGGCCTGCGCCGTCCTGGTCCGCCGCCGGCGCGAGCCCACCGGCGCCGAGCGCTGGGCGTGGCGGGTGGTGCTGACGGCGTACGGGCTCATGGCGGTCTCGGTGCTCGGGGACTACTTCACGCCGTGGCGCGACGAGTCGTTCGCCTACCTGGGCATTCCGGCCGTCCTGCTCGGCCTCGCCGGCTCGTCGGTCCTGGGCGTCGTGCTGTACCGCCGGGGGTTCCGCCCGCGGGCGACCGCGGTGCTGCTCGCGGCGTGGCTGCCGCTGTTCTTCGGGCTGAGCATGCTGATCGCCATGGGGGCGGGCCTGTTGCCGATGCTTCTGGCATGGGGGCTGGCGGGGCGCTCGCTGACCCGGGCGGCGCCGGCATCTGCCCCGGCGGACCGGACCGGCGTACGGTTCTCCCAAGCGCGTCAGTGAGGCACGTCCGTGAACCGGCCGGCTCTGCACCTCCTGACGGCCGCGGCGGCGGGCGTGACCGCAGCCGCGGCCGTGCTGGCGGCCGCGCTGATGGTCGCGAACGGGTCCGCGCCGGCTGCCCTGGTGGCCGGCCACGACCTCGTCGGCGTGCTCGTCGCGGTGTCGTTCGGCGCGGTCGGCGCGGTCGTGCTGTGGCGCCGGCCGGCGCACGCCCTCGGCTGGGTCTTCCTGACCGTCGGCCTGCTGGAGGCCCTCGCCGCCTTCGGCGCCGCCTACGCCGCCCGGCGGCCGGCCCCGCCGCTGGCCGGCCTCGCCGGGATGGTCGGCGAGCGGATCTGGTTCCCCGGCGGCGTCCTCGCGCTCGCCTTGGTGATCCCGCTGTTCCCCGACGGGCTGCCGGCCTCGCCGCGCCGGCGGGCGCTGGTGCGGGCCGGGTTCCTGGTGTCGGCGGCGGGTTTCGTGGCGACCTGGCTCCTCGACCCGCCGCAGCCGCCGTATCCGGCGTGGGACGTCCCGCTGCGGCTGCCCGCCTCGGACGCCGTCGCGACGGCCCTGCAGCTCGCGGCGCTGGCCTGCGGGCTGCTCGGCGGGGCCGCCCTGCTGGGGCGGCTGCGGCGCGCAACTCCGGCGGAGCGCCGCCGGCTGGGCTGGTTCGGCGTGGCGTTGCTCGTCGGCGTGCTCGGCCAGCTGCTCGATCCGGTGAGCCCGGTGTTCCCGCTCGTGGGCTGGGCGCTGTTCCCGGCCGGGCTGGGCGTGGCGATGCTGCGCCACGGCCTGTTCGACGGCGACCGGCTGCTGAGCCGCACGCTCGTCTCGATCGTGCTCGCCGGCGCGGTCGCGGGGCTGTTCGGGCTGGCGGTCGGGCTCGGCTCCACCCGGGCCGGCGGCGAGGGCGCGGGCGCGGTGGCCGCCGCGGTCGTGGTGGCGCTGGGGCTGGCGCCCGCGCGCGTGCTCGTCCAGCGCGGCGTGGACCGGCTGCTCTACGGCCGGGACCGGGACCCGTACGCCGCGCTGACCCGGCTCGGGCGGCAGCTGTCGGCGACGATCGCGCCCGACGAGGTGCTGCCCGTGGTGGTGCGGGCCGTCGCCGACGCGCTCCGGCTGCCGTACGCCGCGGTCACGCTCGCCGGTGAGGCCGAGCCGGCCGCCACCCACGGCACCCGTCCGGCCACCACTGTGGACCTCCCGCTGACCCATGCGGGCACCGGGGTCGGCACGCTCTCCGTCGGGCCGCCCAGCAGCCGCGCGCGCCTCGACCCGGCGGACGAGCAGCTGCTGCACGTCTTCGCGGAGCAGATCGGGCCGGCCGCGTACGGGGTGCGGCTCACCCACGACCTGCGCCGCTCGCGCGACCGCACCGTCCGCGCCCGCGACTCCGAACGGCACCGCATCCGGCGCGACCTGCACGACGGCCTGGGCCCCACGCTGGCCGGCGTCGCCCTCGGGCTGGGCGCGGCCCGGCGTGCCGCCACCACGGCAGCGAGCCGTGACCTGCTCGGCACGCTGGAGGCCGAGGTCCGCGACAGCCTCGAGGACGTCAAGCGGCTGGTCGCCGACCTGCACCCGACCGCGCTCGACCTGGGCCTGGTCGCCGCGTTGCACGGCTACGCCGACACTGTCACGATCCGCAGCGAGGGAGCCCTGCACGTACGGGTGGACGCGCCGGACCGGCTCGCGGCGCCCGCGCACGTGGAGCTCGTGGCCTACCGGATCGCGCTCGAGGCGGTCACGAACGTCGCCCGCCACGCCCGGGCCGCGGACTGCACCGTGTGCCTGTCGGTCGTGGACGACGCGCTGCTGCTCGAGGTCCGCGACGACGGCGTCGGCATCCCCGATCCGCCCGCTCCGGGGGTCGGGCTGCGGTCGATGGCCGAGCGCGCGGCCGAGGTGGGCGGCACCGCCGTCGTGACGCCCGGCGCCGGCGGCGGAACCGTCGTGCGGGCCTGCCTGCCGCTCCCCCGCTCCGGAGGTGGGTCATGACGGTGCGCGTCGTCATCGCCGACGACCATCCGGTGTTCCGGTGCGGGCTGCGGGCCGCGCTGTCCGGCACCCCGGAGGTCGTCGTCACCGGCGAGGTGGCCGACGGCG
Organism: Actinoplanes sp. URMC 104; assembly: GCF_051386375.1. NCBI lineage: Bacteria > Bacillati > Actinomycetota > Actinomycetes > Micromonosporales > Micromonosporaceae > Actinoplanes > Actinoplanes sp. URMC 104. The sequence goes on from NZ_JBPQTO010000012.1 coordinate 150,012, forward strand.
CCGCGGCCGTCGCGGCGGCCCGCGAGGGCGCGGCCGACGTGGTCCTCATGGACCTGCACATGCCGGGCCTGAACGGCGTCGACGCCACCCGGGAGATCGCCCGCGGCGTCCCGGGCACGGCGGTGCTCGTGCTGACGATGCTCGACGACGACGAGTCGCTGTTCACGGCCATGCGGGCCGGCGCCCGCGGCTACCTCGTCAAGGGCGGCGAGCAGGAGGAGATCGTCCGGGCGGTCGTCGCCGTCGCCGCCGGGGAGGCGGTGTTCGGCGCGGGCATCGCCGCGCGGGCGCTGGGCTACTTCGCCGCGGCGCCCGTGGGCGGGCGCGCGGCGCGGCCGTTCCCCGAGCTGACCGACCGGGAGCTGGAAGTGCTCCGGCTGGTCGCCGACGGGCTGACCACCGCCGCCATCGCGCGCCGGCTGCACCTCAGCGAGAAGACGGTCCGCAACCACACCTCGAACGTGGTGACGAAGCTGCGCGTCGAGGACCGCGCGCAGGCGATCGTCCGCGCCCGCCGGGCCGGGCTGGGCGACGACGCCTAGCGCACCCCGGGGATCGGCAGGCCGAGCACCCGGACGGTCCACCGGCGCGAGCCCTGGTCGCCGGCGCACGAGCCCTGCACCGCCACGCCGCTCTCGATCTGCAGGCACTTGCCCGATGCGGTGTTCACCACCTTCGCCGTCTCGCCGAGCGAGTCGCGCAGCTGCCACCGGCGCGCCGGAACGGCCGCGCAGGGCGCCAGGCCGGCCCGGGCACCCTCCACAGTCGAGCCCGCGGGCACGGCGAGGCAGGTGCTGGTGCGCACATTGAGGATCTCGAACCGCCCGGCCGCGCCGACGGGCCTGAAGCGCCAGCGGTACGGGGTCGTGGTCGCACAGGGCAACTCCGTGAGGCCCGACGTCAGGCACCACTTGCTGGCCGCGTTCACGACCTGGAAGTCGAGTCCCACCAGGTCGACCGGCCCACCCCGCCCCACTCCGGCCGGCACACCGGCCCGGCGCCCGCTCCGGACGCCGGCCCCGGTCACCGGCACCGCAGCGCCCCCGATGCGGGCGTCGAGCCCGGCACGCTCGCCGCGGGCCGGGAGGGCTGCAGCGGCGGGCTCGTCGTGGGCCCGGAAGGCGACAGGCTCATAACGGCCGAAAGTGGCAAGCGCCGGGGAGGCCGCGGCGGGCTGGGAGGCGAGCACGGCGGGCAGGCCGGCGGTGAGCAGGGCGGCGAAGAGGGCGGAACGGCGAAGCATTCCGCCACCCTATCCGATTTGTCCCGATTGTCAGCGTTGGAGGAGGTCCCGGAACGCGGCGGTCACGACCTCGGGGGCCTCCTCGGCCATGAAGTGGCCGCACGACACGGGCAGGTGCCGCAGATCCGGCGCCCACGCGCGCCACAGCGCGGCCGCGTCGAATCCGAGCATCACGCCCCAGTCCTGCTGCAGAACGGTCACGGGCATGCCGAGGGTACGGCCGGCGGCGCGGTCCGCCCGGTCGTGCTCGAGGTCGATGCCGGCCGAGGCGCGGTAGTCGGCGACGATCGACGGCACCGCCGCGCGGCAGGCGTCCAGGTAGGCGGCCCGCACCTCGGGCGGTACGGCGGACGGGTCCCGGGTCCACAGGTGGGCAGCACGTCGAGCGAGGCCAGGTGGGTGACGCGGGCGGGGTGGTCGAGGCCGGCGCGGATCGCGACCAGCGCGCCGCGGTCGTGCCCGGCGCGCGCGAACCGGTCGTACCCCAGCTCCTCCGCGAGGCGCACGACGTCGCGGGCCATGGTCCGCTTCGAGTACGTCTCGGGCCCGGCCTCGGCCGGCTTGCTGCCGGCGCCGTAGCCGCGCAGGTCGGGGCAGATCACGGTGTGGTCGGCGGCCAGGTCGGCGCGCTGTACCGTGACCGGGTGACGATCGGCTTCGGGGTGCTGGGCCCGGTCACCGCCTGGACCGCCGCGGGCGACCCGATCGCGCTGAAGGGGCCGCGCCACCGCGCCGTGCTGGCCCGGCTGATCGTGGCGCGCGGGCGGGTCGTCCCGGTCGGGCACCTGGTCGACGATCTGTGGCCGGTTCCGCCCGAGGGCGCGATCTCGGCCGTACGCACGTTCGTCGCCGCGCTGCGCCGGGCGCTCGAGCCGGACCGCGCGCCGCGCACTCCCCCGGCGCTGCTGGTCACCGAGGGGCCCGGGTACGCGTTGCGCGCCGCCGCGGACGCCGTGGACGCGTGGCGCTTCGAGCGGCTGAGCACGGCGCCGGAGCACCTCGAGCAGGCGCTCGGGCTGTGGCGCGGTCCCGCGTACGCCGACTTCCCGGACGAGCCGTGGGCCGTCGCCGAGCGGGCCCGCCTGACCGAGCTGCGGCTGCGGGCCGTCGAGCTGCTGGCCGAGGCCCGCATCGAAGGCGGCGACCACGCCCGGGCGGTCGCGGACCTCGACGCCCACGTCACCGAGCATCCCTGGCGGGAGGAGGCGTGGCGGCTGCTCGCCCTCGCGCTCTACCGCGCGGACCGGCAGGGCGACGCGCTGGCGGTGCTGCGGCGCGCCCGCGAGCAGCTCGCCGACCGGCTGGGTCTCGACCCGGGGCCGGCGCTGGGCCGGCTGGAGTCCGACATCCTGCGCCGCGCCGAGCACCTCGTGCCGGCCGCGGCTTCGGTGTGGGCCTCGGCGGCGGCCGACTACGACCGGATCGTCGCGGCCTCGGCCCGGGCGCGCCTCGACTCGACCGTGGGGCTGCTGCGCGGTCTGGCCGTCACCGGGGGCGGCGGGCTGGAGGCGGCGCGGCGGCACCGGACGGCCGCGATCGAGGCGGCCGAGCAGCTCGGCGATCCGGCGCTGACCGCGCGGGTGATCGGGGCGTACGACGTGCCGGCCAGCTGGCCGCGCTCCGACGACCCGGCGCAGGCCCGCGCGGTGGTCGGCGCTGCCGTGCGGACGCTCGCTGCCCTGCCCGCCGGGGCGAGCGCGGCACGGGCCCGGCTGCTCGCCACGATCGCCCTCGAGACGCGGGGCGAGCGGGACCCGGACGCCCTCGACAGCGCCCGCGAGGCCGTGGCGACGGCACGCCGGCTGGACGACCCGGCGCTGCTGGCGTTCGCGCTCAACGGGTTGTTCATGCAGAGCTGCCACCGGTGCGGCCTGGCGCCGGAGCGTGACGCGATCGGTGCCGAGCTGACCGCGCTGGCGGGGCGGCACGGCCTGGTGACGTACGAGGTACTGGGTCGTCTGATCCGGATGCAGGCGCGCTCGGCGCTGGGCGACTTCCGCGGCGCCGACGAGCACGCGGCCGCCGCCGACCGGCTGGGCGCGGCGCACGAGCTGCCGCTGGTGGCCGTGCTCACGCAGTGGTACCGGGCCATGTGCGAGGGCGCCGAGCCGGCGTTCCGGGCCGCCGCCGCCCGGCTCGCGGGCGCGGGGATGCCGGGAGTCGAGCACGGGCTGCTCGCGCTCGCGTTGCTGTGCCTGGGCGAGCCGGATCCGACGCTCGACTTCGGACCGTACGAGCCGTGGGCGCGTCCGCTGCTGCTGCTCGGCGACGGGCGTACGGCCGAAGCTCGCCGGGCCCTGCGGGACGTGCCCGAGCCGCCGGCCGACCTGCTGTGCGAGGCGCTGTGGTGCCTGGTCGCGCGGGCCGCCCGGGCGCTCGGCGATGGACAGGCGCTCCGGCGGGCCCGCGCCGCGCTCGAGCCCGCCGCCGGTCAGATCGCCGGGGCCGGCAGCGGGATGCTGACCGCCGGCCCGGTCGACGACTACCTCTAACTGCCCGCGCCGGGCCCGGTGCCGGTGTAGAAGCCGTACGTGCGCTCGCCGGCCTCCTTGGCGGCGGCCGGTTCGGTGCCGGCGGCGATCGAGGCGGCGACCCACGCGTCGCTCGACAGGCGGTAGAACGTGCGGCCCTCCGGCGTCTCGTGCCAGGTGGCCATCTTCGCCGGGTCGGCCGGCGTGGACGACGGGTCGGCCACGTAGTTGGCCAGCCCGTAGAGCGCGCCGTCCCAGCCCACGCCGGTGGCGCCGGGGCCGAACTGGTCCCACCACTCGTCGGCGACGTGCGCGACGTGCTCGAGCTCGAACCGCGTGCCCTCGCCCTCGGGGGTCAGGCGCACCTCGATCCAGCTCACCTGGCCGCCGAACTCCCAGGTGGCGGAGAAGCCGCGCGGCCGGTCGCACTTCGAGACCGTGCCGCTCGCGTTGCCGGTGATCTGGTAGTGGCCGCCCTCCCGCAGGTCGCCCTCGATCGGCAGGAACCAGCGCGGGATGCGCTCGGGGTTGGTGACCACGTCCCACAGGTCGTCGATGTCGGTGTCGTAGACCTGGCTGATCGTGGAGACGCGCGCCTCGCCGGCCTCGAGCGTGCGGGTGCCCAGCTCCCGGCGCACCGCGCTGATCTGCGTGCTGACGTCAATCATCGTGTTTCCCCTCGTCTGCGAGTCGTCGTTGCCTCTTGCCGCGGGCCACCTCGGTCGCCATGGCGGCCAGGTGGGGAGCCCAGAACCGTCGAAAGCGCGCCAGCCAGGCGTCGGCCTCGCGCAGCGCGGTGTCGTCGACCGCGTAGAGACGCCGGGCTCCGATCGGGCGCACGGTCGCGAAGCCGTTGTCGCGCAGCACCCGCAGATGCTGCGAGACGGCCGGCTGCGAGATGCCGAACTCGGCGCGGATCACGCCGGTGATGGCCCCGGAGGTCTGCTCCCCCTCGGCGAGCAGCTCGAGGATCCGCCGCCGGACCGGGTCGCCGAGAACGTCGAACGCGTGCACGAGCCGTACGTTATCAGGTTGCGCTTATATAAGCCAGAGCTGAAACTGGTGGTTCCGCCGATGCCGCGCCGACGCTCATGGGGCATGCTGATCGTCTGACGCGACGGAGGGGGAACCACGGTGCCGGATGTGCGGGCCAACGGGATCGATCTGCGGTACGAGACGGTGGGCGACCCGGACGACCCGGCCCTGCTGCTGATCATGGGGTTGGGCGCGCAGCTCATCGACTGGCCGGCCGAGTTCGTGTCGGCGCTGGCCTCGCGCGGCTTCCACGTCGTGCTCTTCGACAACCGCGACGCGGGCCTGTCCACCTCGTTCGACGAGCTGGGCGTGCCGGACGTGCGGGCGATCCTCGGCGGCGACCCGTCCACCGTGCCGTACCTGCTGGGCGACCTGGCCGCGGACGCCGCCGGGCTGCTCAAGGAGCTGGGCATCGCCCGCGCGCACGTGGTCGGCGCCTCGATGGGCGGCATGATCGCGCAGCAGCTCACGATCGACCACCCCGACCTGGTGGCGTCGCTCTGCTCGATCATGTCGACGACCGGTGACCGTACGGTCGGACGCCCCACCCCCGAGGCCGCGGCCGCCCTGATGCGCCCGCGCGCGGAGTCCCGCGAGGAGATCCTCGCCGGCGCCGTCGCCACGTCGCGGATCATCGGCTCGCCCGGCTACCCCGCCTCCGACGAGTGGCTGCGGCAGCGCGCGGCCGCCAAGCTCGACCGCAGCTTCCGCCCCGAGGGGACCCAGCGCCAGTACGCGGCGATCCTCGCGTCGCCGGACCGGACGGCCGGGCTGCGCTCGGTGTCCGTGCCGACGCTGGTGATCCACGGCGAGGCCGACCCGCTGATCGACGTGAGCGGCGGCCGCGCCACCGCCGACGCCGTCCCCGGCGCCGAGCTGCTGGTCATCCCCGGCATGGGCCACGACCTGCCGCAGGCCCTGCACGCGACGGTGGTCGACGCGATCGCTGCCAACGCCGCCCGCGCGTAGGCCGGCCGCTTACCTCCGGGGTAATCGACCGGCGGCGCCGGCGTGCGCAGGATCGGGGCATGACTGCTTACGCCCTCGCCCACCTGCGCACGCCGACCGCCAACGACGACGTCGTGGAGTACATCGAACGGATCCAGGAGACCATGGACCCGTACGGCGGCCGGTTCCTCGTCCACGGCGCCGAGGTCGAGGTCGTCGAGGGCCGCTGGCCGGGCACCGTGGTCATCATCGAGTTCCCCGACCTGGCCGCCGCGCGGGCCTGGTACTCCTCCCCCGCCTACGAGCTGATCAAGCCGCTGCGCACCCGGCACATCGAGGCCGACACCCTCCTCGTGCCGGGAGTCGCCCCCGGCTACGACCCCCGCACCACCGCCGCGGCCCTGCGGGCCGCCGGCTAGGGGATCGCCGGCCGTCCATTGGGGACCGGCGAATCGGGGCGGCACGGGCGCCACACGGGCAGGCGCCGACGGCCGTTCGCACGAAGGTGCCGCGCGGCGGCTCTCCGCTACAAAGGTCATCGACCTTCAGCACAGGAGAGAGATCAATGCGAAACCTCGTCGCGTCCCTGGCCGTGTCCGCCGCGGTGCTGGGCATCGGCGCCGCTCCGGCGGCCGCCGCCACCAAGCCGGTGCTGTTCACGTACGTCTACGTCGACTCGCCCGGCACCGACAACCGGAGCGCCGCGAGCCTCAACAAGGAGTACTTCCGCCTCACCAACCAGCTCGACAAGCCGGTCAGCCTCAAGAACTGGTCGGTCAGGGACGCGGCCGGCAAGGTGATCAAGTTCGGCGCCATCACGCTGCCCAAGAAGGGGACGTTCACCGTCCACACCGGCAAGGGCACGCAGGGCTCGCCCGCCGGGCACTACTACTGGGGCTCGGGCAACTACATCTGGAACAACACCGGCGACACCGCCACCCTGCGCAGCCCCTCGGGCGCGACGATGGACACCTGCACGTGGAAGAAGGTCGCCACCACCAAGTGCTGACCTGCGAGGGCCGGGCCCCGGGCCCGGCCTTTCGTGACCCGTTCGGGGTGGCGCTCGCATGAAAATGCGGGATGGTGCATAATCTAGAGCGTGACCAAGGTTCTCTCCTCCCTCCCGGTCGGCGAGCGCGTCGGCATCGCCTTCTCCGGTGGCCTCGACACGTCGGTTGCGGTCGCGTGGATGCGCGAGAAGGGCGCCGTCCCGTGCGCCTACACCGCCGAGATCGGCCAGTACGACGAGCCCGATGTGACCTCCGTGCCGGACCGCGCCATCGCGTACGGCGCCGAGATCGCGCGCCTCGTCGACTGCCGGTCGGCCCTCGTCGAGGAGGGGCTCGCCGCCCTGGCCTGCGGCGCGTTCCACATCCGCTCCGGCGGCCGCACCTACTTCAACACGACGCCGCTGGGCCGGGCCGTCACCGGCACGCTGCTCGTGCGGGCGATGCTCGAGGACCAGGTGCAGATCTGGGGCGACGGCTCGACGTTCAAGGGCAACGACATCGAGCGCTTCTACCGGTACGGGCTGCTGGCGAACCCGTCGCTGCGCATCTACAAGCCGTGGCTGGACCGGACCTTCGTCACCGAGCTCGGCGGGCGCAAGGAGATGAGCGAGTGGCTGCTCGCCCACGACCTGCCCTACCGCGACTCGACCGAGAAGGCGTACTCGACCGACGCGAACATCTGGGGCGCCACGCACGAGGCCAAGTCGCTGGAGCACCTCGACACCGGCATCGAGATCGTCGACCCGATCATGGGCGTCCGGTTCTGGGACCCCGAGGTGGCGATCGCGACCGAGGACGTGACGATCGGCTTCGCCGAGGGCCGCCCGGTGACGGTCAACGGCAAGGAGTTCGGCTCCGCGGTCGACCTGGTGTTGGAGGTCAACGCGATCGGCGGCCGGCACGGGCTGGGCATGTCCGACCAGATCGAGAACCGGATCATCGAGGCCAAGAGCCGGGGCATCTACGAGGCGCCGGGCATGGCGCTGCTGCACATCGCGTACGAGCGGCTCGTCAACGCCATCCACAACGAGGACACGGTCGCCAGTTACCACACCGAGGGGCGCAAGCTGGGCCGGCTCATGTACGAGGGCCGGTGGCTCGACCCGCAGGCGCTGATGCTGCGCGAGTCCCTGCAGCGGTGGGTCGGCAACGCCGTCACCGGCGAGGTGACCCTGCGGCTGCGCCGCGGCGACGACTACTCCGTGCTCAACACCACGGGCCCGGCGTTCAGCTACCACCCCGACAAGCTGTCGATGGAGCGCACCGAGACGCCGGCGTTCGCCCCCGCCGACCGGATCGGCCAGCTGACGATGCGCAACCTCGACATCGCCGACAGCCGCGCCAAGCTCGAGCAGTACGCCCGCCTCGGCATGGTCGGCGCCCCGTCCGGGCTGGTCGGCGCGCTGCCCGCCGGCGGCGCCGAGGAGATCGCCTCGCGCGGCGCCGTGCCCGCCGAGGACGAGCTGCTCGACCAGGCCGCCATGGAGTCCGGCACCGACTGATCACGGTCCACTAGGGTGGGCCGATGCCGTCGGTCAAGCAGTTCCAGGTCACCTTCGACTGCGCGGAGCCCGAGCGCGTCGCACGCTTCTGGTGCGAGGTGCTCGGGTACGTCGTCCCGCCGCCCCCGGAGGGCTTCGCCGGCTGGGACGACTTCGACCGCTCGCTGCCGCCCGAGCGCCGGGGTGCGGCCTTCGCGTGCGTCGACCCCACCGGCGTGGGCCCGCGGCTGTTCTTCCAGCGCGTACCCGAGGGAAAGGTCGTCAAGAACCGGGTACACCTCGACGTGCGGGTCGGCACCGGCCTCACCGGCGCGGACCGTCTGGCCGTCCTCGAGGCCGAGTCCGCCCGCCTGGTCGGGCTGGGCGCCACCCGCGGGCAGCTGCTGCTCGCCGACGGGGTGAACGAGTCCTGCCAGGTGATGCACGACGTCGAGGGCAACGAGTTCTGCCTCGACTGAGCAGGAGTTTCCAGCCGGAGGAGGCAGAGCTGCCCGGGTTCGCGGCGCGGGCCCGGGCAGCCGACCGCCACCTACTCGAACAGCTTGGCCGCGGTGATCACGGTCTGGATGATGCCGTAGCCGAGCAGCACGGCCACCAGCAGCCAGGACAGCACTAGACGGGCGCTCATACCGCCGCCTCCTTCTCCACCGGCCGGGCCGGCTCGTGGTAGCGCTCGGGAACCGGCCGGATCAGCAGGTTCGCGACGAAGCCGACGGCCAGCACCCCGACCATCGTGAACAGGGCGGGCTGGTACGCCGACGAGGTCAGCGAGCCCGGCTTGCCCTCGGCGTCGAGGAAGCCGTTGATGATCAGCGGACCGGCGACGCCCGCGGCGGACCAGGCGGTCAGCAGGCGGCCGTGGATGGCGCCGACCTGATAGGTGCCGAACAGGTCCCGCAGGTACGCGGGGGCCGTCGCGAAGCCGCCGCCGTAGAAGGACAGGATCAGGCCGGCCAGGATCACGAACAGCGGCGTCGCGGCGTCACCGACGGTGGCGAGCAGCAGGTAGAGGACCAGGCCGACGCCGAGGTACAGCATGTAGATCGGCTTGCGGCCGATCACGTCGGAGGTCGACGACCAGGCGAACCGGCCCGCCATGTTGAACAGCGACAGCACGCCCACGAAGCCGCCGGCCGCGGCGACGCTGACGCTGGACACGCCGTTGTCGCGGAAGAAGTCCTGGATCATCGGGCTGGCCTGCTCGAGGATGCCGATGCCGGCGGTCACGTTGCAGAACAGCACGACCCACAGGAACCAGAACGACCGCGTGCGGATGGCGTTCGCGGCCGACACGCTGGCGGTCGTGACCAGCGACTTCTGCTTGACCGACGCGGGATCCCAGCCCTCGGGCTTCCAGTCGTCGGCGGGCACCCGCATGTTGGCGACGCCGAACATCATGATCACGAAGTATGCGATGCCGAGCGTCAGGAACAGCGCCACCAGCGCGCCGCCCGAGGCGACCGAGGTGGCCACGCTCGGGTCGTAGTTGTCGTCGAAGAACGACAGCAGCTGGCGCGAGGCCGGGCTGGCGATCAGCGCGCCGCCGCCGAAGCCCATGATCGCCAGGCCGGTGGCGAGGCCCGGGCGGTCCGGGAACCACTTGATCAGCGTGGAGACCGGCGAGATGTAGCCGATGCCCAGGCCGATGCCGCCGATCACCCCGTACCCGAGGTAGACCAGCCACAGCTGCTTGGTGGCGATACCGAGCGCTCCCACTCCGAAGCCGGCCGCCCAGAAGCAGGCCGAGACGAACATCGCCTTGCGCGGGCCGTTCGCCTCCACCCACGTGCCGCCGACGGCCGCCGACAGGCCGAGCATGACGATCGCGATGCTGAAGATGATGCCGATCGCGGTCTGGGAGGTGTCGAAGTGCGCGACGAACGAGTTCTTGTAGACGCTCGTCGCGTAGACCTGGCCGATGCACAGGTGCACCGACAGGGCGGCGGGCGGGATCAGCCAGCGGCTGAAGCCGGGCGGCGCCACGGAACGTGAGCGGTCGAGCCGGGAGAGAAGAGACAACGGGGGCGCCTCCCACCTGTGGGCGGTAAAGATCGACCCTCATGGTCAACCCTGCCCGGCACCCCGGCAACTCGAAACTTCAACTTCCAAGAACTCGGGGCGCCTCTCCCGGCAGGTCGGTCTCGATCCGCTCCTTGCGCACCTCGCCCGACACGACGTGGTCGTCGACCTCGACCACCTTCGCCAGCCGCACGCGCTCCACCGGCACGATCTCCGTGGTGACCACCGGCCGCTCCTCGTGCAGCGTGATCTCGTAGACCACCCCGCCCTCCTCGGTGCCGAACACCTCCGCGGGCCCGAAGACGTCGGGGTCCTCCACCGGGCGCTGGTCACCCTCCGCGATCGGAATCCGCTCCAGCCGGATGCCCTCGCGCCGCACCTGGACGGTGACCTGCACGTCCTCGGTCACCACGAACTTGCGCAGCCGCGCCCGGCCGGTCTCCCACAGTTCGGTGCCGACCAGCAGCTGCTCCTCCGAGCGCGTCATCGCGTCGTCGCCGCCGGCGCGCAGCACTTCGATCAGCTGCTCCCGGTCCATCTGCTCCGCCCCGTGCACCCCCTTGCCGGCCACGAGCTCACGCAGCCGGCGGGTGGTCATGGTCTCGATCCCTGCGGTGTCCACGGTGCCTCCGAAAGCCTCATCGCTTGGTGAGCATCCGTTACCCACATTCCCGCCCGCTATCCGGAACGCCGGCGTCCACGCCCACCATCGTGGGAACCGCCGCGTGCGAGGTCACGGTACTGTGCGGGCCGTGATGAGATCCGGACAACGGGCGGGCACGCGGTACGGCAGCCCGGCCGCCTCCGTCGGCGCCTTCGCCGTGCTGTTCCTGCTTGCCGCGGGCACGCTGCTGGCGTCGGCCGACCTCATGTCGACCAGCTGCATCGGCGACTCCGGCCAGATGCTCTGCCCCGCCGACGGCCCCGGCTGGGCGAGGCCCGTGCCCGCCGCCGCCGTCCTGCTGGGCTTGCTCACCGGCGTCGCCGGGCTCGCGATCGGCCGCCCGGTCCGCCGGCTCGCCCTGATCGCCGGCTTCGCGCTGGTCGCCGCCGGGGCGATCGTGGCTCTGCTGATCGGCTGATCGGGTCGCACCCGGTACCCGGATACAGGGCTTACCGTGGGACGAGGAGGTCCTCCATGTCGTACGAGGTTCCGGATGCCTGCACGCTGCCGACGGCGCAGATCCCCCTGCGCCTGGCGGAGTTCGACGAGCTGTTCGCGGCCGCCCTGCGGGAGGCGAAGCTGCTCACCGCGACCACCGCTCGGCTGCGGCTGACCGGGCCGGCCGACCGCGTACGGGATCTGACCGCCCGGGAGAGCGCGTGCTGCTCGTTCTTCACCTTCACCGTCCGTGAGCCCGGCCCGGACGACGTGGTGCTGGACGTCGAGGTGCCGCCCACGTACGCCGAGGTGCTCGCCTCGCTGGTCCGGCGCGCGGCGGCCACGCTCCGCTGAGCACGGCCGCCCCCCTGGATCCGCCGGCCGGCGGTCGCGCGTGAGCTGTCACTGGACCACCACAGACTGATGGCCGCACCCTCCACTGTTAACCGATAGATCGACATCCGTTGATATACGGACGCAATGGTGCAATGCTGTGGCCGGGAGCGCTCCCAAATCCCCGAACGCCGAAGAATGGAGGACTACCGTGCATCCCCACGAGGTCAGTCGGTCCCACCGGCGCAACCGCTCCGTCCGGGTGCTCGTCGTCTTGCTCGCGCTGGTGGCGAGCACGCTCACCTGGAACGGCACGGCCCAGGCCCACGGCACGATCGTCAGCCCGGCCACCCGCGCCTACCAGTGCTGGCAGGCCTGGGGCAGCCAGCACACCAACCCGGCCATGCAACAGCAGGACCCCATGTGTTACCGGGCGTTCCAGGCGAATCCCGACACCATGTGGAACTGGATGAGCGCGCTGCGCGACGGCCTCGGCGGCCAGTTCCAGGCCCGTACCCCCGACGGGCAGCTGTGCAGCAACGGCCTGGCCCGCAACGACAGCCTGAACCAGCCGGGCGCGTGGCGCACGACCGCCATCGCCCGCAACTTCACGGTCCGGCTGTACGACCAGGCCAGCCACGGCGCGGACTACTTCCGGGTCTACGTCAGCAAGCAGGGGTTCAACCCGGCCACCCAGAAGCTGGGCTGGGGCAACCTCGACTTCATCACGCAGACCGGCCGGTACGCCCCGGCGCAGAACATCTCGTTCAACGTCTCGACGTCCGGCTACACCGGGCACCACATCCTGTTCGTCATCTGGCAGGCCTCGCACCTCGACCAGGCCTACATGTGGTGCAGCGACGTCACGTTCTCCTGACCGCCCCCGGCTCGGGGCGTCCGCCGACGCCCCGGGCCGGACCGACCCGACGACCCCCGAACGAGGTGCGAGGCGAGCATGGCGTGGTACCGCAACCGCTACGTGGGAGTGGCGGCGATCCTGCTGACGGTGTCGGCCGGCGCGGCGGCCCTGAGCGACCGGGGCGCCCCGGAGGAGGACCTGCAGACCAGCATCGCGAACCGGATGCGGGCCACGCTCGAACAGTCGAGCCCCGAGCAGCACCAGCACGCCCAGCACGCGAGCACCGAGCAGCAGGCGCCGCCGGTGGTCTGCGGGGTGCGCGTCTACGGCCACGAGCCGGCCGGGGCCGCCGATCTCGCCGAGGTCCGTACGGTCTACGGGTTCCACCTCTGCGGGGTCGCCGAGCAGAAGCGCCCCTGGGACGTGGCCGTCAAGCTCGCCGGCCCGGTCATCCTCGACCTGACCACCGACCCGGTGGGCATCCAGGTGGTCGAGGCGACCGAGAAGGTGCCCTTCGCCGACCGGCTGCGGCAGATGTTCCCCGCCCGGTACGCGGACGCGGCGCAGAAGGAGGCGCTGACCGGCACCGAGATGGCCGACCTGCGCCGCCGCTACGACGCCGCGGCCGGCCTGTGATCCCTACTCCGCCTTGTCGTCGTCGTCGTCGCGGTCGAGGGCCAGGTCGAGGGCCAGCACGCTGCCGATGATGAGCAGCGGCTCGATGCCCGGCGCGACCTGCACGGCGTACGTGTCCCGGACCGTCAGCCAGCGCTTGGAGACGGCGGCCACCTCGTGGCCGTCGCGCTCGATGACGTACTCGTGGTCGAGCAGGTTGCCCTTCATCTCGAGGTCGTCGGGACCGGGCACGTCGATGGTGAACCGCTCCCGGAACGGCGTGAACAGCTTCTTGCGGACCTCCGCCGCCTTCTCGCCGCCGATGCGGATCTCGTACGTGGGCCGCAGCGCCACCAGATGGCGGTGCACCGTGGCGAGCTCCTGCCCGGCCGGGTCCTCGATGACCACCTGGTTGCGGACGCTGAACACCTTGCCGTCGACGTGGAACACCTTGGCGCCGTGCTCGTCGAGCACGTCGAAGTCGTCGCCGATGGAGAAGAACTTCTCTCTGATGACAAACATGAGCCGAGTATCCACCGACCCATGGATGGGACGCCGCGGCCCGGGGTGACAGGATCGTCCGGTGGTGTTCGTGGTGCCCGCGATCCTCGCCGTGGTCACGCTGATCGCCGGCTCGGCGCTGCTGCCGGCGGCCGCCGTGGCGGCTCTGCTGGCGGCGTGCTCGGGGGCGGTCGCGGCGCGGATGGTGCGCGACGCGGTCGCGGGCCGGGCGGCCGGGCCCCGGCTGCGGGTGCTGGCGCTGGCCGGCGGCGTCGGGCTCACGGCGGCGGCCGGGCTGGCGAGCGGCATCGCCGTCGTGGCCGCGCCCGGCGCGACCGTCGGTGGCGTCCCGCTCGCGGCGGAGATCCCGCTGGTGACGCTGTTCCTCGTGACGGGGCTTTACCTGGCCGCCCTGCTGCGCCCGCAGCAACGCCGCGACGTGCTGGCCCGGCTGCGGGTGGGGCTCGACGGGCTGGGCCTGACCGCGTGCCTGATGTTCGCGTGCTGGATGCTGCTGTTCAACCACCGGGAGGAGCGCGGCGCGTCGATCACCGCGCTGCTGATCGGGTCGGCGGCCACCGCCACGGCCGCGGTCGCCGGCGTCCACGCGCTGCGGCACCGGGCGGCGCTGCAGTGGTGCGGGCCGGCCGCGGCGCTCTCGCTCGTCGGGCTGACCGCGCTGGTCATCGCGCAGGACCATCCGGGGGACCCGAACGCGGCCATCGCGGGGCTCGCGGCCGGCGCCGCGGTCGACGTCGCCGCGGCCGCCCTCTGGCACGGGTCGGTGCGCATCTCCCCCGACGAGGGCGCGGTCCCGCCGCCCGGCACCGAGCCGTCCGTCAACATCCCGCTGCTCACCCTGCCGATCCTCGGGGCGGCCGTGGTGACGGTCTACACCTGATCACCGGCGGCAGCCTCGACGTGGAGTCGATCGTGCTGGGCGCGATCGCGATCGCCGCCGTGGCCGCCCGCGAATGGGTGTCCGCGGTGGCGCTGCGCCGCCAGGCCGGGCACCTCACCGACCAGGGCAACCGGCTGCGCAGCCTGATGTTCGGCTCGGCCGACGTGGCGATGATCCTGGACGCCAACCTGGCCGTGCGCTGGCAGTCGCCGGCCGCGGCCCGCCAGTTCGGGCTCTCCGACCAGGAGGTCCTCGGCCGCGCGGTGTCCGTGCTGGTACACCCCGACCAGGTCGAGGCGGTCCACGAGCACCTGGTCGCGCGGATGGCCGACCGCGACGCCCCCGCGCGGGAGGGACTGCCGGTGCGGGTGCGCGACGGCTTCGGCCGGTGGCGCGAGACGGAGTGGACCACCAACGGCGCGGACCCGGCCGAGCCGCAGCACACGCTGGTCGTGCACATCCGCGACGTCACCAACATGCGCCACCTGGAGCAGGCGCTGCGGCAGGCCACCCACCTCGACCGGCAGACCGGGCTGGCCAACCGGGAGGGGCTGCTGCGCGCCGCGGAGCTGATCCCGGACGCCGCCGCCATGATCGTGGTCGAGCTGGGCGGCCTGACCGCGGTCGGCGACGTGCACGGCCGCGACCTGGCCGAGGTGGTGCTCGTGGAGGCGGCGCGCCGGCTGCGCAGCCGGGTGCCGGCCGCCGACGTCCCGGCGCGGGTGGGTGAGATCCGGTTCGCGGTGCTGACCCACCACGGCGCGGTCCGCGCGCACCTGCTCGCCGGCCAGCTGGTCAACGCGCTGTCCGCGCCCTACCTGGCCGGCGGCACGGTCGCGCACCTGTCGGCGTGGGCCGGGCTGGCCGACGTGACGGGCGACACCGACGAGGTCGTCCGCCGGGCCGCGCTGGCGCTGCGCTCGGTGCGCTCCGGGCCGCCCGGCGGCGTGGAGTGGTACGAGGCCGAGATGGAGACCCGCCTGCTGCGCCGCTCCACGCTGGAGCAGGACCTGCCCGGGGCCGTCGACCGCGGCGACATCGACCTGCGCTACCAGCCGATCGTCGAGCTGGACGGGCGGCGCCCGGTGGGCATCGAAGCGCTGCCCGAGTGGCGTCACCCCACGCTGGGCCCGGTGCCGGCCGCCGAGCTGCTGCCGCTGGCCGAGGACCTGGGCCTGCTGGCCCGCATCGAGCACCAGGTGCTGCACCGCTCGTGCCGGCTGCTGCGCGACTGGCGGCGCATGCACCCGTCGCTGTGGCTGGCGGTCGACGTGCGCCCGCGCGAGCTGGTCGACCCGCAGTTCCAGGCGAGCCTGCACACCGCCCTGGAGGATCACGACCTGCCGCACGCGGCGCTGGTCATCGAGATCGCCGAGCGACACCTCTCCGACGGACGGGATGAGGCGCACCAGCCGGCGACGGCCGACGTGGCCGCGCAGCTCGGCCGCCTGCGGGCCCAGGGCGTACGCACGGCGGTGGACAACTTCGGCACCGGGCCCACCTCGCTGGGCCGGCTGCGGATCCTCCCCATCGACCTGTTGAAGATCGACCGTGAGGTGTTCGAGCAGCCCGCGGTCGTCGACATCGCGGTGGCGCTGGGCCGGCGGCTCGGGCTCGAGGTGATCGCGCACGGGCTCGAGGACGCCGCCGACCTGGACGCCGCCCGTACCGCCGGGTACCGTCTCGGCCAGGGCGACCTGCTCGGCGCCGCGGTGCCCGCGGAGCGTCTCGAGGCGCTGCTCGAGCAGCATCAGGGCACGCCGCGGGGCCGCGCCGGAGAAGCATAGGGATGTGATACTTCCGACTTCGCGGTCGTCGCCTCCTCGCCGACGGCTAATGTTGCGTACGCAAATAGTCTGTCTGGCGAGGAAAGGGAGCCGCGTCGTGAGCGAGCCGAACCTGCTGGTGATCATCGGCAGCACGAGGCCGGGCCGGATCGGGCCGACGATCGCCGAGTGGTTCGTCGACGCGGCCAAGGCGCACGGCGGGTTCCAGGTGACCGTCGCGGACCTGGCCGAGCTGAACCTGCCGCTGTTCGACGAGCCGCACCACCCGCGGCTGCGCAACTACCAGCACGAGCACACCAAGCGCTGGAGCGAGCTGGTCGACGCCGCCGACGCCATCGTGTTCGTGATCCCGGAGTACAACTACGGCCTCGGCGCGGCCTTCAAGAACGCGCTCGACTACCTGCACGCGGAGTGGGCCTACAAGCCGGCCAGCGTGGTCAGCTACGGCGGCGTCTCGGCCGGCACCCGGTCGGCGCTCGCGCTGCAGGGGGCCGCGTACGCCCTGCGCCTGTTCATGATCCCCGCCGCGGTGAACATCCCGTTCGTGCACAGCCTGATCCACGACGGGCAGTTCCAGCCCACCGACGTCACCACCGGCGCCGCCACCGCCATGCTGGACGAACTCGCCCGCGTCGCCCCCGCCCTGCAGCCGCTCCGCTGACGTTCACCCGAACGGAGGAGGACGGACCGTCCTGCCGGCGGGTAACCATGGGCCGATGGGATCCGGGGACCTTGAGTACGTGGCCGCACGCGAGCCGGGAGAGGTGATCGCCGCCCTCGCCGACGGGCAGACCGCGGTGCTCGCCGGCGGGCAGAGCCTCGTGCCGGAGCTGACCAGCGGCGAGGCGACCCCGCGCCGGGTCGTGGACATCAACGCGGTGGCGGAGTTCGGCCTGCTGACCGAGGCCGACGGGATGCTGCGGGTCGGCCCGCTCGTGCGGCACCGCGCCTTCGAGTCCGGCGCGGTCACCGGCGCGCTGGGCGACCTGCTGCGCACCGTCGTCCGCTACATCGGGCACCCGCCCGTCCGCGCCCGCGGCACGATGCTGGGCAGCCTGGCGTACGCCCACCCGGCCGCGGAGTGGACGGTCGCCGCCACCGTGCTCGGCGCGCAGCTCGACCTGCTCGGCCCCGGCGGCGTGCGCACGGTCCCGGCCGAGCAGTTCTTCACCGGGCCGTACTCCACCGTCCGCCGCCCCGACGAGCTGCTGGCCGAGGTGCGCGTGCCGATCCTGCCCGACGGCACCGGCGCCGGTTTCGCCGAGCAGCGCCACGCCAAGTTCGCCGAGGCCGCCGCGATGGCCGCCGTCACCGTCACCGACGGCACCGTCAGCGCCGCCGCGATCGGGCTGGTCAACGCCGGCCCCTGCCCCGTGCGCGCCCGCGCCGCCGAGAACGCGCTCGTCGGCACCACCTTCTCCGACGCCGCCGTCACCAGCGCCGCGGAGGCCGCCGCCACCGTGGACACCGCCTCCCCCGAGCGGCGCCGCGCCTTCGAGCGGCTCACCCGCCGGGCCCTCACCCAGGCCCGGGAGGGACTGACCCCATGCGAGTGAGCCTCACCGTCGGCCGCTCCCGCCACGACCTCGACGTCGAGCCGGCCCGCACCCTGGGCGCCGTCCTGCGCGACGACTGCGGCCTGCACACTGTGCGCCTCGACTGTGCCGACGGCACGTGCGCCGGGTGCAGCGTGCTGCTCGACGGGGAACTCACCCGGGCGTGCCTGATGCTGGCCGTCCAGTGCGACGGTTCCCAGGTCGACGGCCTCAAGCGCCCTCACTCCCCCGGCGTCGCCTCCCCCTAGCCTGGCGCAGCCGCCGGTTTCGGAGTGCAGCCGCCGCCCCGGGCGCCCCGCCACTTTCCTTGTGGCCGCCGCCTTCCCGAGCGGCGCTGCTCCCCAGCGCCCGCCGCTTCCCGTGCTGCCGCTGCTCCCCGGCGCCCGCCGCTTCCCGTGCTGCAGCTGCTCCCCGGCGCAGCCGCCGCTGCTCGCACCCCGGCCGCCTAGTCTGGCGCAGCCGCCGTCTCCCTCTCAGCGCAGCGCCTTCCTTAGCGCAGCCGCCTTCTCGGCCCAAGGGCCACCCAGCACGGCTCGGCCCGCCCGTCATCCCTCGCCTCGACCCGACATAGCCACCGCCCAGCCGACGCAGCCACCGCCCAGCCCGGCCGGTTCTTCCCTCGGCACGACCCGACACAACCACCGCTCAGCCGGCGCACCTACCGCCCAGCCCGGCCCCAGTCGTCGCCGCCTCGAGCATCCGCCGTTTTTCCCCGCGGTGCAGCCACCGCCTCCCCCACCCACCCGGGTAAGGCGGCCACCATACGCCCGGCGGCCGACAAGTTCGGCCCGTCGTCCACAGGCCCGCACAACGGCCCTCCGCGTTGTCCACAGGCGGCGCCACCCCGGGCGTTCCTGCGGCACCATCGAGGCATGAACCTTCTCTCCGCCCGGCTCGGCCACTGGACCGGCGACGGCACCGGCGTCACCGTCGTCCTGCCGCCGCCCGGCACGGTGGCGTCCGGCGAGATCCGGGGCGGCGCGCCCGCCACCCGCGAGTTCGCCCTGCTCGACCCGCTGCGGCTGGTCGGCACCGTCGACGCGGTGGTGCTGTCCGGCGGCTCCGCGTTCGGCCTGGCCGCGGGCGACGGCGTCACGCAGGTGCTCCGCTCGCGCGGCCGGGGCTTCCCCACTTCGGCCGGCCCCGTGCCGATCGTCGTGGGCATGTCCATCTTCGACGCCTCGGTCGCCGAGCCGCCGCCGTTCGCCGAGGCCGGCCGTTCCGCCGTGCTGGCCGCTCTGACGGGGCCGGAGCCCTTGGAGACGGGCCGGGTGGGCGCCGGCACGGGCGCCGTCACCGGCACGTGGCGCGGACGCCGCGACCCGGGTGGCTTCGGCGCGGCGACCGGCCGGGCCGGCGCGGCCTCGGTGACCGCCCTGGTGGTGGTCAACGCCTGGGGCGACGTGCTCGCCCCGGACGGCCGCCCGGTCTTCGCCCCCGACGCCCCCGCCGCGGCGCCGGCGCCCGCCCCGTTCCCGGCCGCCAACACGACGGTCGGGGTGGTGCTCACCGACGCCCGGCTCGACAAGATGGGCTGCCACCTGCTCGCCCAGAGCGGCCACACGGGCTTCGCCCGCGCCCTGCATCCGGCGCACAGCCGCTTCGACGGCGACGCGGTCGTGGCCCTGGCGACCGGTGAGGCCGACGGCGACCTCGACCACCTGCGTGCCGTCACCGCGGACGTGATGGCCACCGCCATCCGCTCGGCCGTGGCCGGTCGGCAACGAGACGCTCCGGGAGTCGAGGGGGCCTAACCGATGCGGCGGAGGGTGCGGCGGCCCGCGAGGTAGGCGACCCCGGCCAGGACGACGGCGGCCGTGAGGGCCGTGGTCAGCATGGTCAGCACGTGCGGCCGGCCGGGCAGCGGGATGGCGGGCGGGTCGAGGCCGGCCAGCGGCAGCGCCCAGCCGGTCAGCCACCAGCCCAGCACGGCGACGGCGACGCCGGACGGGACGGCGACGAGGACCAGGACGGGGTACGTCCACAGGGTGGCCTGGCGGACGGCGGCGCGGGTCAGCCCCTGGCCGCGCAGCGCGGAGAGGTCCTCGACGCGACGGTCGCGGTCGACGGCGGCGGCCAGCAGGAGCGCGCCCGCGGCCAGGGCCGTGGCGAGGACGGCGACCAGGGCGTAGAACCACAGGGCGATGGCGGGGCCTTGCCGGTCGAGGCGGGCGCGGACCTGGGTGGCCCGCACGTCGGCGGTGATGGTCAAGCCGCGGGCGGTCAGCCGGGGGACGATGTCGGCGGGGGCCTTGTCGTTGAGCCACACCATGCCGTTGGAGCTCACGGCGCCGTCGGTGGCGAGGCGGTCGGCGTAGTCGAGGTCGGCGAGCACGGCGGGCGAGCCGGCGCCGGGCACGGCGGGCACCCGCAGACGGACGTCGACCGGCAGCTCGCGGGCGTCGAGGCCGTCCACGGACCTGAGCGCGGTGATGCCGGCGACCGCGACGGGCAGCGGGAGCGGCGCGGACGCTGGCTGCACGAACATCCCGGACGGCAGGCCGTTGAGCGACACGACGTCGATGCGCAGCCCGTCCGAGGAGGTCGCGACGGCGCCCCCTTCGCTGGCGCGCCACGGCGTGTCGGCGGCGAGCCCGTGCACGGTCAGGACGCCGGACACGTCGAGCGTGCCGACGCCGGCGGTGATGCGCATCGAGTTGAGCGTGCAGCCGCGGGCGCAGGCGGGCACGGTCTGCTCGTACGTCTGGCGGCCGTTGTGCAGGACGCCCATCGGGACCACCTCGTCGGGGCCGCCGGTGCGCGGCGACAGCACGACAGTGAGCGCGGCGGCCCTGCCCGGCTTGAAGTCCGCGGTTGTGATGTCCAATGTGAAGTTCTGCCCGTCCACGTCGACCGGTGGCGGCGCGGCGGGCCGGAGCGGAGCGGCGGCCGGGGGCTGGAACGCGACGGCGGCGAGCCGGGTGGTGTCGACGGCGAGGACCGGTGCGGCGCCGGGGTCCCTGGGCAGGCGCATCGCGGCCATCGCGAAGGTTCCGGACGGGTCGACGGCGCGCACGGCGGCGAGCAGGTTCTGCCGGCCGGTGGGGCCGACGTGCAGCACGCGCGGGGCGCCGGTGCCGACGCCGGCCTGGTCGGCGCGCCCGCGGGCGGCGACGTCGATCGCCGCGGCCGCGTAGCCGGCGACCGCCACGGCGGCGGTGAGCAGCGCGAACAGGCGTACGGCTCCGGGCCGCCGGGACAGCTGGAAGCCGGCGAGGGCCACCCCGAGCCGGCCGCGCCGCAGCGCGCGCCGGCCCAGCACGGTGGCCAGCGGCACCAGCAGCCGCGCCGCCACCAGCGAGCCGGCCAGCAGCACCAGGGCGGCGGCCGCAGTCCCGACGCCGCGCAGCGCCGAGGACAGCTGCGCCACCGCGACGCCGGCCAGGATCACCACGACGGCCTCGACGGCGAGGACGCGGGCGCCGGTCCGCACGGCGGGAGCGCGGCGCAGCAGCTCGGCGACCGGGGTGGCGATCTGCCGCCGCTCCGCGATCAGGGCGGTCAGCACGGCCGCGGCTGCGGCGATCGGCGCCCAGCGCAGCGAATCCACGCCGGGGTCGGCTCCGACGCCGGGGAAGCGCACGGCCGCGATCGCGTTGACCAGCAGCTGGCCGGCGAGGCAGCCCGCGACCGCGCCGACCAGGATGGCGACGACGTTCTCGCCGGTGGCCAGCCACCAGCGCTGCCCCCACCGGGCGCCGCGCAGCGCCACCACGGCGAGCTCGGGGCGGCGGCCCTCGGTGCCGTAGCCGACGGCCAGGAAGATGGTCAGGCAGGCGAGCAGCACCAGCGCCACGGCCAGCACGGGGACGATCCGGCGGCCGGCGGCGCGACCGGAGTCGATGCGCTCGAGCAGCCCGGGCAGCTCGCTGCGCAGCTCCACGCCGGCGCCCAGCGAGGTGACGGCCGCCTGCAGCTCGGCGAGCCCGGCGCGTACGGCGGGAAGCTTGTCGACGGCCAGCGCGCCCGGACCGGGGTACGCGTCCAGACCGGACTCGACGCTGCCGTGGTTCATGGCGTGCACCGTGGCGTTGGTGACGAACACCGGGTCGCCTCCGCCCGTGGGGGGCGGCGACGAGAAGTAGTCGTGCGTTCCCCAATAGACGTCCGTGGGATCGGGCACGCGGTAGAGGCCCGCCACGAGCAGCCGCTTGGGCACGCCGTCCGGGACGAAGCGCGGCGGTTCCCCGCGAGGAGCCAGCCGTACGGCGAAGGCCAGCCGGATCGAGTCGCCCGGCGCCAGCCGCAGCCGCCGGGCGGTCGTCTCCGCCAGGATGACGTCGGACTCGCCGATCAGACAGCGCCCGGCGGTCACCACCACGTGGTCGCAGACGTCCTGGCGCTGCACCAGCCGGGTGGCGTACGCGTCGGTCGGTTCCAGGCCCAGCACCGGGTACTCGGTCGAGAAGACGTAGTCGAAGCCGGGCAGCCCGAGCAGCACCGAGCCGTTGCGTTCCAGGTCGGGCCCGGACGGGCCGGCGGAGCGCTGGTCCGCCTCGGACGCCCGGACGCCGAGCGCCAGCTCGCGCGGGGCGGCCGTCTCGACCTGCCCGGCCGCCACCGCCCGGTCTGCCGCGCGCAGGTAGGCGGGCGCGGCCACCGCGGCCGCGACGGCGAGCAGGGCCAGCAACGCCACGATCAGCGCCTGACCGCGCCGGGCCCACGCCATCGCGAGCACCAGGCTGATCACGAGAGCTCCCCGCGAAGCCGCCGCACCGACAGCCACGCCGTCACGCCGAGCACCGCCGCGGCGATCCCGGCGGCGGCCGCAAGCGCGGCGGGGCCGAGCGCGCCGGGCGGCGGAATCACCCGCCAGCCGTCCGGGAACGGTGGGGCGGTGACCGCCGCGACCGGCCGGGTCACCACCGCGGCGACGAGCCCACCGGCCAGGCCGGCCAGCGCCACCGCGCCCGCGCCCGCATACGCGGTGCCCAGCGCGATGCGGCGGGGCAGCCCCTGGGCGCGCAGGGCCCGCAGGTGCTCGAGCTGCGGCTCGCGGTCGACGGCGGCGGCCAGCGCGATCAGCGCGGCGGCGATCAGCGCGGCCACGGCGACGGCGAACAGCGTGAACCGGGTCGTGACGACCGAGCCTTCGGCGGCCAGGATGGCGCTGCGGCCGGCGGTGGTCCGGTCGGCGAGCACGGGCAGGCCGATCGCGTCGACCACCGCGGCGGGGGCGTCGCCGGTCAGCCAGACCTGGAGGCTGCCGCCCTGGTCGCTGTCCCCGGCGACGCGGCGGGCCGCGTCGAGGTCGATGAGCACGCCGGGGCCGCCGATCGCGGGCAGCACCGAGGCGGTGGCGGCCACGCGGACGGGGGTGGCGGGGTCGCCGAGGCGCCCGATCGCGGAGTCGTCGAACGCCCAGGTCGACGGGGGCGGACCGGCCAGCACGACCGGCAGCGGCAGCGGGGAGTCGACGACCGCGACCTTGGTGGCGCCGCCCGGCGCGGTGCCGAGCGTGAGGCCGCCGGCGCGCGCCGCGATGCGGACGGCGGGGCTGGCGAAGTCGCCGCGCCAGAGCCGGACGTCGCCGAGCCGCGCGGCGTCGAGCACGGTGCCGGACGGCTGGCTCAGCGAGCGGATGGTGATGCCGCCGGCGTCGGAGCCCTGCGGGCTGAACAGCTCCCAGCCGACCAGGCGGCAGCCGGGCGCCACCGCGCAGGCCGGCACGGCGACCGTGGCGGTGCTCGCGCCCGGGCGCAGGTCGCGGAAGTCCACCCGTACGCCCCGGCCGGTGCCCTCGTGCTGCAGGACCGCGCCGAGCAGCGTGCCCGTGCGCCGCTCGCTGGTCACCGCGACGGTCAGCCGGTCGCCGGTGATCAGCGGCGGCGCGGCCGGGGCCCGGGCGCCGGTCAGCGCGTCCACCGGCCCGTACTCGGAGCGCCAGGTGGCCACGGCCGCGAGCCGGCTGCTGTCCACGGCCAGCACCGGCGGGCTCCCGCCGGTGTCCACGACGGCCGCCATCGCGTACCGGCCGGTGGGGTCGGCCCGGCGGACCGCGTGCAGCAGCTCGGTGCGCGACGCGGCGGCGACCGTCAGCACCCGCGGGGCGCCCAGCTCGACCTGCGCGCGCACGACCCGGTCGGCGCGCGCGGCCGCGTTCGTGCCCAGCGTCAGCGCGAGCATCGCGACCGTCACCGCCACCAGGGCGAACACCCGGTCGGTGCCGGGCTGCCGCGACACCCGTACGGCGGTCAGCCCCAGCCGGATCCGGCCCGCCCGCAACGCCACCGCGCCCACCCGGTCGGCGACCCGCCGCAGCAGGCGGGCGAGCAGCAGCCCGACCGCGAGCGCGACCAGCGCGGGCGCCACCACCCCGAGCCCGCCGCCCCCGGAGCGCGCCTGGAAGGCCGCGCCGGCCGCGAGCGCGATCAGCGCCAGGTCGACCACGCCGGCCCGCCAGTCGCGCCGCGACGACGGCACCCGGCGCAGCAGCACCGCCACCGGGGCGCGCTGCTGCACCGCGTCGACCGCCACAAGCACGACGAGCGCGACCGCCAGCACGACGAGCACCAGCCCCAGCGACAGCAGCAGGGCCGGCCACCACTCCGCCCGTACGGGCGTGCCGCCCGCCAGCGGCCACGCGAGCAGCACCCCCGCCGCCCAGCCCGCCGCCCCGCCGACGACCAACGGCAGCAGGTGCTGGCCGACCGCCAGGCGCAGCACGCCCCGCGCCGTGCTGCCGCGCAGCTTGAGCAGGGCCGCGTCGGTGCGCCGCTCCCGTCCGGTGAGCCGTCCCGCCAGCCCGACCGCGAACCAGCCCAGCACGGCCACCTGACCCAGCGCCACCGCGACGCCGCGGGCCACGGCGAGGCGTTCCGCGCGCACCCGGTCGACCAGCGCGCCGGTGGGCGCGACCAGGTCGAGCTGGGCCGCCGCGAACTTCGGCGCCGCCGCGTTGACCACGCTGTTGAGGTCGTAGCCGCCGTCGCCGCGCAGCAGCGGCAGCGGCACCACGACGTCCCACGCGTACGCCTGGCGGATCAGCGACGGCTGCGCGAACGTATCCAGCGAGGTGAAGAACGGGTCGAGCGAGCCCCGCGAGCGGAACAGCTCGTCGCTCCACCAGGGCCCGTCCGGGTCGATCGGCTCGTAGAGCGCCGACACGCGGAACGGCAGCATCGTGTCCGACGTGGCCGACCGTACGCGGAACGTGTCGCCCACCTTCAGCTTGAGCCGGCGGGCCGCCTCCACGCTGAGCGCCGCCTGATCCGCGGCCGCAGGGCACGCGCCGGTGAGCTTCGCGTGGTCACAGAACCCGTCCCGGTACGCCGCGGGCAGGCCCGAGGTCACGCTCTCGCGTCCGGGATCGGTGTACGTCATGTCGGCGACCACGCCCAGCACCGGCTCGGCGCCCGGCAGCGGCAGCAGGCCCCGGACGGTCGCCGCGTAGGCGTCCAGGGCGCCGCGCGGGTCGCTCGTGCCCTCGGCGGAGCGGTGCACCGCGATGACGCGCTGCTCGACCGGGGCGGAGGAGACCTGGGCGCCCGCGGACCGCGACGCGACGGTCAGCCCGTACCAGGCGGCACATCCGGCGGCGGCAGCGAGCAGGGCAGCGAGCAGCGCGACCAGCAGCGCCGGACCCGAACGCCGCCGCACGGCGTCCAAGGCTATGAAGTACATCCGCTCCCGCTCCCCCGATGCGTGATGCAGACACTCTCGTACCGCCGGACGGTTTTGCCAAGCCTCGATTAGGTTGAGAACATGAGCGTACGTTTCGGGGTGTTCGTGCCCCAGGGCTGGAAGATGGACCTCGTCGAGATCGCCGACCCGGTCGAGCAGTACGAGGCGATGACCCAGGTCGCGCGGGTGGCCGACGCCGGCCCGTGGGACGCGATCTGGCTCTACGACCACTTCCACACCGTGCCCGAGCCGACGTTGAACACGACCTTCGAGTGCTGGACGGCCACCTCGACGCTGGCCCGCGACACCAGCCGGGTGCGCATCGGCCAGATGGTCGGCTGCAACGGCTACCGGCAACCCTCGCTGTACGCCAAGATCGCGTCAACCGTCGACGTGGCGTCGAACGGCCGGCTGATCGCCGGGCTGGGCGCGGGGTGGTACGAGCACGAGTGGAAGGCGTACGGCTTCGAGTGGACCGACGTGCCCACCCGCATGCGCGAGTTCCGCGAGGCCGTCGAGATCATCCACCGGATGTGGACCGAGGACCGCCCGGTCTTCACCGGCAAGCACTACTCGATCGACGCCCCGATCAACCAGCCGCGGCGCCGCCCGCAGTTCTGGCTCGGCGGCGGCGGCGAGAAGGTCACGCTCAAGCTGGTCGCGCAGTACGCCGACGGCTGCAACGTCGGCGGCGGCGACCCCGAGCTGGTGCGCCACAAGCTCGGCGTGCTGCGCGAGCACTGCGACCGTCTGGGCCGCGACTACGCCGCCATCACCAAGTCCACGACGATCGAGCTCGACCTGGCCGAGTCCACCGCCGACACGATCGCCCGCGTCGGGCGCCTCGCCGAGGCCGGCGCCGACTACGTGCTCTTCTACATCCCGCGGGTCGCCTACGACCACTCCCACCTGCAGCGCCTCGCCGAGGACCTCGTCCCGCAGTTCGCCTGAGTCACCCCTGGCCGCGGCGGCGCCACGGCCAGGGCCTCATCGCCTGATCCTCCGCCGCGGCCCGCGGCGCCGGTCCCTGCGGGCCGCTCGCGCGCTCACCACAATGGAGGCACCTGCCGCCACAGCGGTGAGGAGCGCCCCTGCGAACTCGAGAACGGCCGTTCCGTCCTGCAGCCAGAGAGAAGCCATCGAAAGCCTCCTGATCAATTGCCGTCGGCGTCTCTTCTCAGGCTGCACAACGGGTCTCGCCCGCAGCACCAAACGTGAATGAATCTGAACGCTGCTCATGTAGTACTGAAAGCGCCACCAGAACTACATTCAGCTATGGCCTCTCGCACACCTCAGGGTTCGCCCGACGAGCGAGCCTTCGCGCACCGGCTTCGCGTGTGGCGCCTGGACTGTGGCAATCCCTCCTACCAGGAGCTCGAGCGCCTCATGAAGCACCGGTACTCCGCGGCGACCATCCACAACCGCCTGCGGACCGGACGCAACCTCGACCGCAGGTTCGTGCGCATGGTCGTGGAGGCCTGCCACCGGTACGCCGAGCGGCCCGGCGAACCGGACCTGGAGCCGTTGTACCGCCACCTCGACATCGTCCTGGGCGAGCAGGTGCAGCCTCAGTGGGTGGGGCCGCACGTCTCCCTGGCCGCTGCCTTCCAGACCCGGTGGGTCGATGCCCGCCTGCACGACGCCCTCCGTCCCGGGCGGACCGTCGTGATCAGCGGGAACGGCGGCGTCGGCAAGACGCAGCTGGCGGCCGAGATCGCCCATGCGAACTGGGCGGACCAGCGGGCCGACCTCGTCGTGTGGGTGTCGGCAACCTCCCGCGACAACATCGTGCGCCGTTACGCCGAGGCGGCACAGGCCCTCGGGACGGACGGCGACCGCCCCATCGACGCCGCCGCGGAACGGTTCCTGGCCTGGCTGGCGGAGCCGCACTCGCGCCAGTGGCTGGTCGTGCTCGACGACGTGGCCGACCCCGCCGACCTGCACGACCTCTGGCCGCCGCCGGGCAGCGGCATCACGGTCGTGACCACTCGCCGGCGCGACGCCGCCCTGGCCGGGCCGCACCGCACGATGATCGGGATGGACGTCTTCGACCCGGCCGAGTCGTCGGCCTACCTCGCCGAGCGACTCGGACGCCGGCTCGACGGCGCGGAACAGCTGTGCCGGGAGCTCGGCCACCTTCCGCTCGCCCTGGCGCAGGCCGCGGCGTACATGATCGATCGCCGTCTCGACTGCGCCCGCTACCTCGACCGGTTCCGCACGCGCCGGCTGGCGGATCTCGAGGCCGGGTCGAACGTGCGCCCGGACGGTTACGCCGCGGCGCTGTCGACGACGTGGCGGCTCTCCATCGAGACTGCTGACAGCCACGATCCGGCCGGGACGGCCGGTACGTTGCTGGGCCTGGCGGCCTGGCTCGATCCCAACGGCATACCCACCGAGCTCTTCCGCTCCCCGCCGGTGCTCGCTCTGCTCGCGCGACGGCGGGGACGCCCCACCACCCCGGACGACGCCTCCGACGGCTTGGCGAACCTGGAACGGCTCAGCCTGTGCCGCTTCGACGACGACGGCTCCACCGTACGGGTGCATCAGCTCGAGCAGCGTGTCGTGCGCGAGGCCGGCGGCGGGCAGGGCGACGAGCTGGCCGTCTGCGCGGCCGATGCGCTCCTGGCCGTCTGGCCCGAAGTCGAACGTGACGGGGCCTTCGTCAACATGCTGCGCAACAACACGGAAGTCCTCGTGCGGCGAGCCCGGGCGGCGCTCGTCCGCACCGACGTGCACCAGGTGCTGTTCCGGGCCGGCAACAGCCTTCCCCGCAGCGGGTTACGAACCAATGCGCTCGCCTACTGGCAGAAGCTGCTGCCCGTCGCGGAGTCGCGTCTCGGCCCCGAGCACCCGGACACGCTCACCGTCCGGAACAACCTGGCATGGGCCCACGGCCGCATCGGTGATGCGGAGCGCGCTTTCACCGGCCTGAAGGAACTGCTGCCCGTACGCATCCGCGTGCTCGGCCCCGAACACGTCAACACACTCGCGACGCGGCACGGCATGGCCGTCTGGCTGGCGAAGGCCGGCAACGTCGAGGAGGCCGCCCGGGAGCTGCGGGTGCTCATCACGGATTACGAGAACACGCTCGGCTACGACCACCGCGACACGCTGAACACCCGGCTGGGGCTCATCGACATCCGCGCCGGCGTCGAGTCGCCGGGGTCCGTCCTGGCGGACTTCGTGAGCCTGGTCGACGACTACCGCCGCCTGCTCGGCCCCGATCACCCCGAGACGCTCGAGGCGGAATTGCTGCTCGCGTCGCACTATGCCGCGGCAGGCAAGGCCGACGCGGCGGTCGAGCAATCGAGCCGGCTGGTGCACTGCTTCGAGACGGTCCTCGGCCGCGACCATGTGGACACGCTGCGGGCGCGGTTCCGCGTGGCCGGCTTCCACTCGGCGGCCGGCCGCCTCGATCAGGCCCTGCGGGAGATGCGCGAGCTGCTCGACCACGTCCAGCGGCTGCTGAACGACGGGCACACCGAGGTGGCGGAGATCCGCCGCCTCATCGACACGTGGTCGCCGTGAGCGCGGCCCCCGGGTCACTGGACCTTGGTGATCAGCCGGCGGTAGTCGGTGCCGGAGGTGACGGCGAGGGCCCAGCCCGTCGAGGTGGAGACGAGCCGGGACGTGGTGATGGTGCCCTCGCCGCGCGGGCAGGGCTGGCCCTTGGCGGGGGCCACCGAGGTGCCGGAGATGCCGAAGCGGGGGCCGGTGATCCAGAAGCCGGTGAGCTTGCCCGCGTAGCCCGCCGCCGAGCCGCGGCCCTTGTCGGTGACGGCGGCGTCGAAGAGCTCGAAACGGCCGAACTCCCGGTGGTGCAGGACCGGGAAGGCGGGCCCGCCGCAGGCGACCGAGTAGGTGTCCTCGGTCCAGAAGTCGTGGTCGAACACCAGGCCGTCCGCGCGCTGCCGCAGCGTCGCGTCGGTCCAGCCGAACGCCTTGAGCACGTCGCCGCGGCCCACGAAGCCCTTCTTGGTCACCGGGTCGTAGGTGACCGCCGCGGCGGCCGGACCGGCGGGGGCGAGGCCGGCCACGAGGGCGGCGCCGACCGCGACGAGCCGGATGAGCGTGTGCATGTGTGACTCCTGACCTGCGGTTTCTCGTACAACCAACGATCATCACCGGTCGAGGACGTGCGCGAGCGGGAAACGGCCGACCCGGGCCGGGCGAAACGGTCAGAGCGCGTCGAAGAACGCCGACTTCTGCCGCTCGTACTCGGCCGGATCGTCGCGGTGGCGCAGCTTGAGCGCGTTGTAGGCGTCGACGAGCCGGGGGTCGGCGGCCATCCGCTGCCAGGTGCGGGTGAAGCGGACGTCGTGCTCCGAGCCGGCCGGGGTGACGGCGACGCCGGTCGGCAGGGCCGCCTCGACCGCGAACGTGGCCAGCGTCGGCTGCCAGATCTCGGGGTGCACGACCTCGTAGACGTCGCGCAGCGCGGTGACGACCGGCTCGAAATCCGCGGGCGGCACGCGCAGGTGCAGGTCGACGTCGCCCTTGGTCAGCGCGCGCGGCAGCGAGCTGCCGCCGACCAGCACGAGCTCGTGCGCGCCGGGAAGCAGCGCGTCCAGCCGCTCCCGCTCGTGGCGCAGGATGGCGTGGGCGGCGGGCAGGAAGCGGGCGCCGGGGCGCAGGTCGGCCATCGCTCACCCTAGCCCGTCCACACCCCTTGTCAGCTACGGAATCAGTGGGAGGATGGCTCCCAAACAGAGGAACCCTGCGTCTGGAGACCGTGTGACCGCCAAGACCGTGCTGCACAACTTCATCGGCGGCGAGCCGGCCGCGCCCGCCGAGGGGCGATACGAGGACCTGATCGACCCGGCCACCGGCGAGGTGTTCGCCTCCGCCCCGGTGTCCGGCAAGCCCGACGTCGACAACGCGATGCAGGCCGCGTCGTCGGCGTTCGAGAAGTGGCGCAACACCACCCCGAGCGAGCGTCAGCAGGCGCTGCTCAAGTTCGCCGACGCGGTCGAGGCGCGGGCCGACGAGCTGGTCCGGGCCGAGTCGCAGAACACGGGCAAGCCGCTGGGGCTGACCGCCAGCGAGGAGCTGCCGCCGGCGGTCGACCAGCTGCGGTTCTTCGCGGGCGCCGCCCGGGTGCTCGAGGGCCGCTCCGCCGGGCAGTACCTGGCGGGTTACGAGAGCTACGTGCGGCGCGAGCCGGTCGGCGTGTGCGCGCAGGTGACGCCGTGGAACTACCCGCTGATGATGGCGGTGTGGAAGCTGGCGCCGGCGATCGCGGCCGGCAACACGGTCGTGCTCAAGCCGTCGGACACCACCCCGGTCACCACGGTCATGCTCGCCGAGATCGCCGCCGAGTTCCTGCCGCCGGGCGTGCTCAACGTCGTCGTCGGCGACCGCGACACCGGCCGGCAGCTGGTCACCCACAAGACCCCGCAGATGGTGTCGATCACCGGTTCGGTGCGCGCCGGCATGGAGGTCGCGCAGGCCGCCTCCGCCGACCTCAAGCGCACCCACCTCGAGCTGGGCGGCAAGGCGCCGGTCGTGGTCTTCGACGACGCCGACATCGAGGCCGCGGCCGAGGCCATCGCGATCGGCGGCTACTTCAACGCCGGGCAGGACTGCACCGCCGCCACCCGCGTGCTGGCGTCGCCGCGCGTCTACTCCGACTTCGTGGACGCGCTGGCCGAGCAGGCCAAGGGCACCCGCACCGGCGCGGCCGACGACGAGGACGTGCTGTACGGCCCGCTGAACAACGCGCGTCAGTTCGAGCGGGTCGCGGGCTTCGTCGACCGGCTGCCCGACCACGCCAAGCTGAACGCCGGCGGCGCCCGGTTCGGCGACAAGGGCTACTTCTACGCGCCCACGGTCGTCTCCGGTCTCAAGCAGACCGACGAGGCGGTGCAGGACGAGATCTTCGGTCCGGTCATCACCGTGCAGCAGTTCACCGACGAGGACGAGGCGGTCGCCTGGGCCAACGGCGTCGAGTACGGCCTGGCGTCCTCGGTGTGGACCAGGGACCACGCCCGCGCCATGCGCATGACCCAGCGCCTGGACTTCGGCTGCGTGTGGGTCAACTGCCACATCCCGCTGGTCGCCGAGATGCCGCACGGCGGTTTCAAGCACTCCGGCCACGGCAAGGACCTGTCCATGTACGGCTTCGAGGACTACACCCGCGTCAAGCACGTCATGCACAGCCTGGGCTGACCCGGCGCCGGGGCCCGTCCACACCGGACGGGCCCCGGGACCGCGGCCCTGACCCCGGAACGTCTGCCGGTACGTGTCCGGCGGCACGCCGACCGCGCGAACCGCCTCGACCAGTTCGACCGGCGGGTCCCGGTCGAAGTCCGCCGGTCCCGGCACGATCACGGTGCCGGCGCCGGCGAGCCGGTCCAGGCCGCAGTCCGGTTCCAGCAGGAACCGGCCGAGCCGGATGGCGTGCGTGATCTACGCCGTCAGCGCGCCGGCGCAGAGCTGAGGCCGCGACGCGGGGCGCCGCTCGTTCACTGCTCGCGCAGCTCCCACGGGCTGCCGTACTCGACGAGCTTGTCGAGGAACGGCACGGGGTCGAACGCCTCGGGGCCGAGCACGCCCGCGCCGGTCCAGGTGCCGGCGGCGAGCAGTTCGAGGGCGACGATCGGGTTGACCGCGGTCTGCCACACGACGGCCTGGGCGCCGTACTCGCGCATCGACCACTCGTTGTCGACGAGGTGGTAGAGGTAGACCTCGCGCGGGTTGCCGTCCTTGCCGACGCCCTTGACCCACGTGCCGGCGCAGGTCTTGCCGGTCATCCGGTCGCCGAGCGTGGCGGGGTCGGGCAGCACGGCCGCGACCACGTCCCGCGGCGAGACGTCGACGCCCTTGACGCGTACGGGATCGGTCCTGTCCAGCCCCAGCTTGCGCAGCGTCTTGAGCACGTCGACGAACTCGGCGCCCAGCCCGTACTTGAAGGTGACCTTGCCGGCCTCCACCCAGCGCGGGATCAGCAGCACCTCCTCGTGCTCGACGTGCACGCACTCCACCGGCCCGATGCCGCCGGGGAAGTCGAACACCTCGGGCTCGGCGAACGGCTCGGTGGTGTACCAGCCGCGCCCGCGCTCCCATACGACCGGCGGGTTGAGGCACTCCTCGATGGTCGTCCACACCGAGAACGACGGCGCGAAGTCGAAGCCGTCGACGACCAGGTTCGACCCGTCCCGTACGCCGATCTCGTCGATCGACGTGAACAGGTGCTCGGCGGCGTAGCGGGCGAAGATGTCCGACAGCCCGGGCTCGACGCCGATGCCCACCAGCGCGAGCCGGCCCTGCTCCTCCCAGGACGGCGCGGCGGCGAACTGCTCGTCGCCCAGCTTCACGCCGGTCTGCCGGTAGGGGTCGGTGGGGTGCGGCCGCGACAGCGACATGGCCATGTCGAGGTAGTGCGCCCCGGCCCGGTGCGCGCCTTCGAAGACCGGCATGACGAACCGCGGGTCGACGGCGTTGAAGACGTGCGTGATCCCGTGCTCGCGGCACAGGTCAGCGACGGCGCCGGCGTCGGACGCGTCGACCTGCGCGGCGGCGAACCGGGGATCGGAGGTGGCGGCGACGGCCTTCTCGGCGCGCGCCAGGTCGTAGTCGGCGAGGACGAACAGCTCGAAGAAGTCGCGGCGGGCCGCGATGACAGCGGCGGCGGAACCGACACCGCCCGCGCCGACGGCGAGGACGCGCATGGTCACCGTACCTTTCGGATATATAGGACGCTCGATCACTGAAACCGTGCCTCAAGAGCCTCGGTGCCACGGAAATGCTTGTCAAGAGCGATCAACTCTGCGATAAACGCAGGACGGCCGGATCACGCAGCCGCCCGCTCGAGAAACGGAATCCGTTGACAGGCACAAACCGGACGAGTGATCCGATTGCCGCGCACCCGCCTGCCGGGAAGAATCGCGGCGTGACGGCGGACCTGGCACTGGACGACATCAACAAGCAGATCATCGAGCACCTGCAGCGCGACGGGCGGATGTCGTACGCGACACTCGCCAAGACGATCGGGCTGTCCGAGGCGGCCGTTCGCCAGCGCGTGCAGCGCCTGCTCGACGGCGGTCTCATGCAGATCGTGGCGGTCACCGACCCGCTGACGCTCGGCTTCGCACGGCAGGCGATGGTCGGCCTCAAGGTCAGCGGCGACCTGCGCGCGATCGCCGACGAGATCGCCGCGATCCCCGAGGTGGACTACGTGGTGATCTGCGCCGGCGGCTTCGACCTGCTCGTCGAGCTGGTCTGCACCGACGACGCGCACCTGCTCGACCTGCTCAACGAGAAGGTCCGGACCGTCGAGGGCGTGCTCGCCTGCGAGACGTTCATGTATCTCAAGCTGGCGAAACAGACGTACGCGTGGGGAACCCGATGATCCCGTCCTACTGGCTCAGCACACTCGGCCCCGTGACGCCGCGGCCGCCGCTGCCCGGCGACCGGTCCTACGACGTCGCGATCGCCGGAGGCGGCTACACCGGACTGTGGACGGCCTACTACCTCTCGCACGTCGCGCCGCACCTGTCGGTCGCGGTGCTGGAGGCCGACTACTGCGGGTACGGCGCCTCGGGGCGCAACGGCGGGTGGGCGTCCGGCCTGTTCCCGGTCGGCGAGGCCAAACTCGCGCGCCGCTACGGCGCCGCACAGGCGAGCGCGATGCATGCTGCGTTGGCCGACGCCGTGGACGAGGTGGGCCGAGCCGCGGCCGCCGAGGGCATCGACTGCCACTACGCCAAGGGCGGGACGATCTCGCTCGCCCGCTCCCCCGCCCAGCTGCGCCGCGCCCGCAAGTCGGCCGGATTCGTCGACGCGGTGCGGGCGCGGGCGATCTGCAACGCCACCGACGTGCTCGGCGGCGTCTACAGTCCCGACTGCGCGGCGCTGCACCCCGCCCGGCTCGTCCGCGGGCTCGCCGACGTCGTGGCCGCGCGCGGCGCCGACATCTTCGAGGGCACCCGGGTCACCGCCCTGTCGCCCGGCCGGGTCGTCACGGACCACGGCACGGTCACCGCCGGCACGGTCGTGCGCGCGCTGGAGGGCTACACCGCTCGGCTGGCCGGGCACCGCCGCGCGCTCGCCCCCGTGTACTCGCTGATGATCGCCACCGAGCCGCTGCCCGCGTCGTTCTGGGACCGGGTGGGCCTGGCCCGCCGCGAGACGTTCACCGACGAGCGTCACATGATCATCTATGGTCAGCGCACGGCCGACGACCGGCTCGCGTTCGGCGGCCGGGGCGCCCCCTACCACTTCGGCTCGCGCATCGAGCCGTCGTACGACCGGGTGCCCGAGGTCTTCGACAGCCTGCGCCACACGCTGACCGACATGTTCGGCATCCGGCCCGAGATCGCGTACCGCTGGGGTGGCCCGCTGGGCATCCCGCGCGACTGGATGCCGTCGGTCGGCCTCCAGGAGGGGTACGCGTGGGCCGGCGGCTACGTCGGCGACGGTGTGGCGGCCGCCAACCTGGCCGGACGCACCCTGGCCGACCTGATCGCGGGCCGCCGGACCGAGCGGACCGGCCTGCCGTGGGTCGGTCACCGCTCGCGCCGCTGGGAGCCCGAGCCGATCCGCTGGCTGGGCATCAACGCCGCCCTGCGCGCGACCACCCTGCGCGACGCCCTCGAAAAGCACCCGGCCCCGGCCCGCTGAGACTCCCGGCCCGCGCGCGACGGCCCACACCCGTGGATCCGCGCCCGTCCGCCCGCGCCGTGTCGCCCCGCGGGCTGCCTCAGAACAGCGTCGCGGGCTCGACCGGCTCCGGCTCGGGCAGCGGCAGCAGCCCGGGGACCAGCGCGGCGACCTCTCCGTGGAAGCGGCGGGCGAGCGCGGGCGCGTCGGCGTTGTCCGGGGTGTGCACGAAGACGGTCGGCGAGCGGCCCTCGCGCAGCCAGCCGGCGACCACGGGCAGCCAGCGCTGCCAGCCCGCGACGGTGGCGGCCGGGTCGTCGCGGCCCAGGTAGCGCACGATCGGGTGGCCGGTGAGCGCCTCGGGGCGCACGGGCAGCCGGGGCTTCTTCGTCCAGGCGTCGCGTTCCATGTCGCTGACCGGCGGAGTCGCGAACAGCACGCTCGTGTCGAACGGGACCCGCTCGGCGCCGACGCCGGTCAGCACCCGTTCGAGCGGCAGCGGGTCGTCGGCGAACCCGGGGTGGCGCACCTCGACCGCGAGGCGGTGACCCGCGGGCAGCCGGCGCAGGAAGCCGTCGAGCGCGGGCAGGTCGGACGGCGCGAAGGACGCCGGCAGCTGCACCCACAGCGCGTGCACGCGAGGCCCGAGCGGCTCGATCGCATGCAGGAACCCGCGCAGCGCCTCGTCGCCGCCCGCGAGCCGGCGCTCGTGGGTGACCAGCCGCGGCAGCTTGAGCACGAACCGGAAGTCCGCCGGCGTCTGCCCCGCCCACCCGGCCACGGTCTCGCGCGACGGCGTGGCGTAGAAGGTGGTGTTACCCTCGACCGCGTTGCACCAGCCCGCGTACGCGCGCAGCTTGTCCTGCCCGGGGGCGACCACCTTGCCCTGCCACGCCTTGTGCGTCCACATGGCACAGCCCACGTGCAGCCGCATCGCCGGTTCCGCCGTCACCGGCGCAACGTACCGCACGCCGCGCCGGACCTCGCGCCCGGCGGTCCGGCCCGGGGAGGCCGGCGGGCGGCCTCCCCGGGCGGCCGTCAGGTGCGCAGCCCCCAGCCGTACGGGAACAGCGGCCGGTAGTCGCGGTCGCCGACGTTGATCGGCACCTGGGCGACCGACGCGGGCCACGACACGGGCAGGCGGCCGGTGAACGGCCTGCGGCCGAACAGCACGTCGGCGACGCCGGCGCCCTCGCTGCCGGGCAGCCACGAGGCGACCAGCGCGTCGATCTTGCCGAGCTGGTCGGTGATCACCTGCGGGCGGCCGGAGACCAGCAGCACCACGCACTTGGCCACCGCGTCGCAGACCTTGTCGACGACCGCGCGGTCGCCGGGCTGCAGGGTCAGCGACTTGGGCTCCTTCTGCGGCTCGGTCCCGTACGGCCAGGCCGGGCCGCCGACGTCGCCGTAACCCTCGGCGTACGGGGTCTCGCCCACCACGACCACGCCGACGTCGGAACCGGCGACCGGCGCGGACGCGTCCGCGCTGAAGGTCACCCGCGCCCGGGGCGCGACCGAGCGGATGCCCTCGAGGATCGTCGTGCCGGGGATCGCGTCGCCGGAACGGCCCTGCCAGTCGATCGTCCAGCCGCCGGCCTGGTTGCCGATGTCGTCGGCGTTGCGGCCGGCGACGTACACCTTGGCGTCGGGGCGCAGCGGCAGCAGGCCACGGGCGTTCTTCAGCAGCACCTGCGAGCGCGCCACGGCCTCGCGGGCCAGCCGGCGGTGCGCGGCGCTGCCCACCTCGCCGATGCGGTCGGCCGAGGCGTACGGGTGCTCGAAGAGCCCGAGGCGGAACTTGGCCCGCAGGATGCGGCGCACGGCGTCGTCGATCCTGGCCATGCTCACCCGGCCGGCCGTGACCTCGGCGCGCAGGTGCTGCTGGAACAGCGGCGAGGTGTTCGGCTCCATGAACATGTCGACGCCGGCGTTCACGGCCACCCGCACCTGGCCGGCGGTGGGCTGCGGCGCGCCAGCGGGGGCGGCCGGGTCGGGGATCTGGTGGATGCCCTCCCAGTCGCTGATCACGAAGCCGTCGAAGCCGAGCTTGCCCTTCAGCGTGCCGGTGAGCAGCTCGCGGTGAGCGTGCATCTTGAGCGGGTTGCCGACGCCGTCCTCGGTCCAGTCCACGCTGGAGAACGACGGCATGACCGTGCCCACGTGGTGGCGGCGGACCGCGGCGACGTACGGGGGCAGGTCGATGCGGGCGAAGTCGGCCCGGCTGGTGACGGTGATGCCCTGGTCGATGGTGAAGTCGCCGGAGCCGGTGCCGTACTCGGTGTCGCCGTCGCCGGCGTAGTGCTTCGCGGTGGCCAGCACGCCGCCGCGCTGCAGGCCGTCGATCGCGGTGCTCAGCCGCACGACCAGGCCGGTGTCCTCGCCGAAGCTCTCGTAGCTGCGGCCCCAGCGCTCGTCGCGGGTCACGCACACGCACGGCGCGAAGTCCCACGGGATGCCGGTGGCGCGCACCTCCTCGGCGGTCGCCCGGTAGACCCGCTCGACCAGCCGCGGGTCGCGCGACGCGCCCAGGCCGATGTTGTGCGGGAAGACCGTCGCGCCGTAGACGTTGCCGTGCCCGTGCACCGCGTCCACCCCGTAGATCATCGGGATCTTCAGCGGCGTGCGCAGCGCGTACGACTGGAAGGTGTTGACCATCTCGACCCAGGCCGCGGGCGTGTTGCCGGGCGGCACGGACCCGCCGCCGGACAGCACCGAGCCCAGCCGCAGCGAGCTGATCAGCGACGGGTCACCGGTGACGAAGGCGCGTTCGGCCTGGGTCATCTGACCGATCTTGTCGTCGAGGGTCATCCGGGCGAGCAGATCGGCGACCCGCTTCTCGACGGGCACCTTCGGGTTCAGGTACGCCGGTGACGCGGCAGCCTGCGCCGCGGCGCTCGCCGGCACCACCCCGAGGCCGAGCACGCAGGCCACCAGGCCGGCGATCTTCGAATGTGGACGCACGTCGCACCTCCTGGCGAGGGAGTACTTCGCTCGTCCTGTGATGCTGCGACGCGCCACGAGATCGTCTCCATGCGCGCCGCGCAAGCTCCGCCCGCGCGCGTCAAGCGACATATCCACAGATCGCGATCAGACGCGTACGTGTCCCGCGGCCGACAGGTGCTTGATCAGCGCGGCGACGGCGTCGCGTCCGGCCGGTTCGCGGCTCCCGTCCCCGGCGCTCCGGAGTGTGCACGGGCCGCCACGGGCTCCCCCGCGGCGGCCCGATGCCGTGCGTCAGAGCCGGTTGGAGGCCTCGGTCAGCACCGACCGCAGGATCTGCTCGATCTCGGCGAACTGGGCCTCGCCCGCGATCAGCGGCGGCGCGAGCTGGATGACCGGGTCGCCGCGGTCGTCGGCGCGGCAGTACAGGCCCGCCTCGAACAGCGCCGAGGACAGGAAGCCGCGCAGCAGCCGCTCGGACTCGTCCTCGTCGAACGTCTCCTTGGTGGCCTTGTCCTTGACCAGTTCGAGGCCGAAGAAGTAGCCGTCGCCGCGCACGTCGCCGACGATCGGCAGGTCGGTGAGCCGCTCGAGGTAGGACCGGAACAGGTCGCTGTTCTCGCGGACGTGGCCGTTGAGGTTCTCGCGCTCCATGATGTCCAGGTTCGCGAGCGCCACCGCGGAGCCGACCGGGTGGCCGCCGTACGTGATGCCGTGCGCGAACCAGTTGGTGCCCTCCAGGAACGGCTCGGCCAGCCGCTCGGAGGCGATCATCGCGCCGAGCGGGACGTAGCCGCTGGTAAGGCCCTTCGCGACGGTGATGATGTCGGGCGTGTAGCCGTACTTGAGGCCGCCGAAGTACTCGCCGAGCCGGCCGAAGCCGCAGATCACGTCGTCGGACACCAGCAGCACGTCGTACCGGTCGCAGATCTCGCGGACCCGCTGGAAGTATCCGGGCGGCGGCGGGAAGCAGCCGCCGGCGTTCTGCACCGGCTCGAGGAAGACCGCGGCCACCGTGTCGGGACCCTCGAACTCGATGGCCTCGGCGATGCGGTCGGCGGCCCACACGCCGAACTCCTCGGGCGACATGCGCTCGTCGGGGCGGCGGTAGTAGTTGGTGTTCGGCACCCGGAACGTCGAGGGCACGAGCGGCTCGAAGTCCTGCTTGAGCGCGGGGATGCCGGTGATCGACAGGGCGCCCATCGAGGTGCCGTGGTAGGCGATCGAGCGGGACAGCACCTTGGTCTTGGTGGGCTTGCCGGTCCGCTTGAAGTACGAGCGGGCCAGCTTCCACGCCGACTCGACGGCCTCGGAGCCGCCGGTGGTGAAGAAGACCCGGTTGAGGTCGCCGGGCGTCAGGTCGGCGAGCCGGGCGGCCAGCTCGACGGCCTTCGGGTGCGCGTACGACCAGATCGGGAAGTACGCCAGCTCACCGGCCTGCTTGGCGGCGGCCTCGGCGAGCTCCTGCCGGCCGTGGCCGGTCTGCACGACGAACAGCGCGGACAGGCCGTCCAGGTAGCGGCGGCCGTGGGAGTCCCAGACGTAGCAGCCGTCGCCCCGCACGATCATCGGCACGTCCGCGTCCTTGTAGGAGGACAGCCGGGTGAAGTGCATCCACAGGTGGTCGCGGGCGGCGCCGGACAGCTTCTCGTAGTCGGGTGACTGGAGGTCGCTCAAGGGGGGCTCCTGGTTCATTGAACGGTCGCGAAGGCTTGTTCGAGGAGGGTGAGGCCGCGGTCGAGCTCCTCGTCCGAGATGATCAGCGGCGGCAGCAGGCGGATCACGTTGCCGTAGGTGCCGCACGTCAGCAGCAGCAGGCCCAGCTCGTGCGCGGCCTTGGCGACCGCGGCGGTGGCCACGGCGTCCGGCGCGGGGCCCGCGGGTCCGACCTCGCCGGGTATCACGACCTCGACGGCGAGCATCGCGCCGCGGCCGCGGACCTCCGCGATCGACGGGTGCTTGGCCGCGAGCGCCTCGAGCCGGGGGCGCGCGACCGCCTCGATGCGGCGGGCGGCCGCGGCGAGGTCGAGCTCACGCATCGTCTCGATGGAGGCGAGCGCGGCGGCGCAGGCGATCGGGTTTCCGCCGTACGTGCCGCCGAGCCCGCCCGGGTGCACGGCGTCCATGATCTCGGCCCGCCCGGTGACCGCGGCCAGCGGCAGCCCGCCCGCGATGCCCTTGGCCGTCGTGATGAGGTCGGGCTCGACGCCCTCGTGCTCGCTGGCGAACCACGATCCCGTACGGCAGAAGCCCGTCTGGATC
Source organism: Actinoplanes sp. URMC 104 (assembly GCF_051386375.1). Classification (NCBI taxonomy): domain Bacteria; kingdom Bacillati; phylum Actinomycetota; class Actinomycetes; order Micromonosporales; family Micromonosporaceae; genus Actinoplanes; species Actinoplanes sp. URMC 104. The sequence goes on from NZ_JBPQTO010000012.1 coordinate 190,319, forward strand.
TCGTCGGCGATGAACACCGCACCGGCCGCCTTGGCCCACGCCGCGAGAGCGGGCAGGAAACCCTCGGCCGGTACGACGAAGCCGCCCTCGCCCTGGATCGGCTCGATGAGCACGGCGGCGACGTTGCTCGCGCCGACCGTCTTCTCGATCTGCCCGATGGCGTACGCCGCCGCCCGCGCGCCGTCGCGGCCGTCGCGCAGCGGATAGGACATCGGCACGCGGTAGATCTCGCCCGCGAACGGCCCGAAGCCCTGCTTGTACGGCATCACCTTGGCGGTCAGCGCCATCGTCAGGTTGGTGCGGCCGTGGTAGGCGTGGTCGAACACCACGACCGCCTGCCGCCCGGTGGCGTGCCGCGCGACCTTCACCGCGTTCTCGACCGCCTCCGCGCCCGAGTTGAACAGCGCGGACCGCTTCTCGAAGTCGCCCGGCGTCAGCGCGGCGAGCTCCTCACAGACCGCCACGTACTGCTCGTACGGCGCGATCATGAAGCAGGTGTGGGTGAACCGCTCGACCTGCGCCTTGACCGCCTCGACGACCCTGGGCGCCGCGTTGCCGACGTTCGTGACCGCGATGCCGGCCGCGAAGTCGATCCACTCCCGGCCGTCCACATCGGTCATCGTGCCGCCGCCGGCGGTGCTCACGTACGACGGAACCATGCTGCTCACCCCGCGGGCGACAGCCGCGGCGCGGCGCTGGTGCAACTCGGCCGACGTCGGCATAACTCAACTCCTTCAAGCTTCAGGCCCCGATCATTTCACTGATTCCGCAGCTCGCGCCAGCCCTGACAACGAAATCCGTGCCACTGCACCTCGTCTACGCCGACCACTTACTATCCGTCACGCGGTCGGCGCGCATGCGATTACGCAGCGTCGGCCAGACGGCGTCAGCGGGTCGCGCGAGTCGGACCGGGCGGAGCTTTCACACTCCGGAAATGCCTGTCTCGCCATTCACCGCGCCATCGGCGCCGAGCGACCCCGATGTCATCCGGATTCCTCGAGGCCCGACAAACGGCGAGCTTCGCTGAACAGACGGGCAACGCTTGGCTTCATGGCGTACTGCGCCGGCGCTCCACTCCACCAGTAGAAGGGGTATCGCCGGCCGGATCGCTCATGCGGCCGATACATCCCGTTGATCGCGCCTGCAATGGAACGCGCTCCGGAGAATGCGCCGCCGGACTCCTCGCAGATCTGGTGGGTGGTGAGGACGCGGCCAGGATTGTCGATGAGGAGGTCGAGCAGCACCTTCGCCTTGGAACTCGAGCGACGGTAGAAGGCCTCGGCGGCACTCAGATCTGCCCCAGCGTTCCACTCCGGGCGGAACCGGTGGCCGTCGTTGCCGCTGTGATGCTTCCAGATGGGGTGGTCATCCGGCAGAGAAGGCGCCGGAGGCGGATCGGCAACGACAGGCTTCTGTCCGGTACTCGGCGTCCGATTCGCGTCCGAAGGCGTCACCGACGCTCGTCCGGCGGTTAGCCGCCGAATGAAGTCGGGCCCGGGCATTTGGCCGGTTCTGACATCTTCATAGTGCAGGTGGCACACCAGCAGGGGCAACGCAGTGCCACGAAGCAGGACCGGCAGAATGTCGACATGGTGGGCAGCCGCAAAGTGAATCTCGCGCTCCACCCAAGCCGAATCTGACGAATCCGGCGAAACCACCAGCACTAAGGCCCTCGCAGTCCGGATTCTGTGTTCGATCACCCGGACGAAACGTTCGCCTGAACCTATTTCGTAGTCGAACCACACCTCGACGCCCTCGCCGGTCAGGTAGGTCGCCAGCTTGTCGACATACGAGCGGTCGACCCGGCTGTAGCTGATGAAGACATGGTCTCCCACGCTCAGACTCTACGTTGGAGCGGCATCTGTCACGAGGGGAATACCCGGTTCGGGCCGGAGTGTTCCGCCCGTTGTGATCGACACGTCGGCGACCGTAGTGGTCATCGGCGGCGGGCAGGCCGGGCTGTCCGCCGCGTACCACCTGATGCGCCGCGGCTTCGTGAGCGCGCTGTCGCCGCACGGCGCCACGGATCGGACGTTCGTCGTGCTCGACGCGGAACAGGCGCCGGGCGGGGCGTGGCTGCACCGCTGGGAGTCGCTGCGGATGGCGACCGTGAACGGCATCTTCGACCTGCCCGGCCTGCCGAAGCCCCCGCTCGACCCCGCGGAACCCAGCCGTACGGCCGTTCCGCGCTATTTCGCGGCTTTCGAGGACGCCTTCCGGCCGCCCATCCTGCGGCCGGTACGGGTCACCTCCGTCCGGCGGGCGGACGCCGACCCGCGCGGCGAGCTCCTCGTCGAGTCGACCGGCGGGCGCTGGGCCACGCGCGCCGTCATCAACGCGACCGGCACGTGGACCAACCCCGTACGGCCGCGGTATCCCGGCATCGACACGTTCGCCGGCCTGCAGCTGCACACGCACGATTACGTGTCGGCCGACGCGTTCGCGGGTCTGCGGGTCGCCGTCGTGGGCGGCGGGATCTCGGCGGTGCAGGCGCTCGAGGAGCTGGCGCCGGTGGCGGCGACCTACTGGTACACGCGCCGCGAGCCGGTCTTCCGCACGGACGGCTTCGAGCCCGAGGTGGCCGGCCGCGAAACGATCGCCAAGGTCGTCGCGGACGTCGAGGCGGGCCGCCCCACGGGCAGCGTCGTCTCGTACACCGGGCTGCCGTGGCGGCCGCACCTGCCCGAGCGCCGCCCGATGTTCACCGCGGTCGAGCCCCATGCCGTACGGGAGGCCGACGGCTCACGCACGACCGTGGACGCGATCCTGTGGGCGACCGGCTTCAAGGCCGCCCTCACCCACCTGGACCCGCTGGCCCTGCGCACCCCGTCCGGCGGCATCCGCCTGACCGGCACCCAGGTGGCCGGCGAGCCCCGCGTGCACCTGATCGGTTTCGGGCCGTCCCAGTCCACCGTGGGCGCCAACCGCGCCGGCCGGGCCGCCGTCGCCGCCCTCTCAGCCATGCTGCAGACCCAGGCAGAAATCGCGCCGGCAGGTGTCGGATCTGCCGGCGGCCGTTCGTAGCGTGGGCAGGACGGACATCGGGTCCGAACGACCGGAGGAGCGGACATGCCCGAGTACCTCATCTACTTCAACCAGCAGTGGGTGGGTGACCACACCGAGGAGTGGTTCCGCGAGCGCGGTCCTCTCGCCGGGGCGGTCGTCGAGGAGATCAAGGCCGCCGGGGCCTTCGTCTTCGCCGGTGGCCTGGAGGAGGAGGACGGCCCGGTCTTCAGCGCGGACGCGACGAGCGGCGAGACGGTTTTCACCGACGGCCCCTATGTCGAGAGCAAGGAGTTCCTGGGCGGCCTGACCATCGTGGACGTGCCGGACGAGCGGCCGCCCGGATGTGGGCCGGCCGGATCGCGGAGGCTTGCGGCTGGCCGCAGGAGGTCCGCCGGTTCAAGCCGCGACGCGTCCTGCCGGAGTGAGGTCTTCACTCGTCGGCTGAGGCTTGAGCCGAGGCGTGCCCGCTCGTGAGGGGGCGGCCGGAGAGGTGCCGCCCCCATCGCCGGCGACGGAAGCGCGCCGGTCAGGAGTCGAAGCCCAGCCCCACCTTGTCGAGGGTGCGCAGCCACAGGTTGCGGCGGCCCTCGTTGCGGTCGGCGCGGGCGATCGACCACCGCGTCAGCTGGATGACCCCGGAGCGCACGGGCTCGGGCGGGAAGGGCACGGGCTTGCTGCGCACCATCTTGAGCGACGTGCGCTCGGTGCGCTCGCCCGCCAGCAGGTCGAGCATCACGTTCGCGCCGAAGCGGGTGGCGCCGACGCCCAGGCCGGTGTAGCCGACGGCGTACGCGACGCGGCCGCGGTGGGCGGTGCCGAAGAAGCTGCTGAAGCGGCTGCACGTGTCGATCACGCCGCCCCACTTGTGCGTGAAGCGCACGTCGGCGAGCTGCGGGAACGTGGCGGCGAAGTGCTCGGCCAGGACGGTGAAGGTTGCTTCGCGCTGGTCCCGCGCGGGGTCGATGCGGCCGCCGTTGTAGTAGACGGCGTCGTAGCCGCCCCACAGGATGCGGTTGTCGGCGGTGAGCCGGTAGTAGTGGAACTGGTTGCCCGCGTCGCCGATGCCCTGGCGGTTGCGCCACCCGACGGAGGCCAGCTGGGCGTCGGTGAGCGGCTCGGTCATCAGCACGTAGTCGTACACCGGCACCACGAAGTGCCCGAGGCGGCGCAGCAGCCTGCCGTGGGCGCCGGTGGCCAGGGCGACCCGGCCGGCGTCGACGCGGCCGCGGCTCGTGTGCAGCCGCATCCCGGCGCCGGCCGGGGCCAGGGAGACCACGGGCGAATGGTCGTAGAAGCGCACACCCAGCGACTGGCACGCCGCCCGCAGGCCCCACACGAGGCGAGCGGGGTCGACCATCGCGCAGCCGTCGCGGTCCCAGATGCCGCCGAGATACGTGGGCGAGTCCACCTCGGCGCGAAGCTCGTCGCGGTCGAGGAAGCGCCGGCCCGCGGAGTCACGGCCGGGGCCGGCGGCGTCACGGACGAGCTCGCGCAGCTGCCACTGCGCGGTGGCCACCTGCAACTCGCCCGTACGGGAGAAGTCGCAGTCGATGCCGTAGCGCGCGACCGTCGCCTCGATCTGGTCGAGGTTCTCCCGGCCGAGCCGCTCCAGCACGTCCATCTCGGACGGGAAGCGGCTCATGCCGTTGTCGTGGCCGTGGGTGAGCGACGCGGCGCAGAACCCGCCGTTGCGGCCGGACGCCGCCCAGCCGGCGGTCCCGGCCTCGATCACCACCACGTCGCGGCCGGGGTCGCGCTCCTTGGCCAGCAGCGCGGTCCACAGCCCGCTGTACCCGGCGCCGACCACGGCCAGGTCGCACGTGTCGGCCCCGTCGAGCGGGTCGGCGGGGGCCGGAGCCCCCGCCTGGGTGAGCCAGTACGGCTCCGGCGACGCGTCCTGCAACGGGGACGGCATCAGTCCCGCTTGCGGGAGGAGCGCGACCGGACGTTCGCGACGACGGCGAACAGCACGCCGACCGCGAAGATGAGCGTGCCCATGACGTTGACCTGCGGCGGGATGCCGACGCGGGTGGCGCCCCAGATCCACAGCGGGAACGTCTTGGTGGTGCCCGCCGTGAACGCGGTGACGATGAAGTCGTCGATGGACAGCGCGAACGCCAGCAGCACGCCGGAGAAGACCGCGGGCAGGATGATCGGGAACGTGACCTTCCAGAACGTGGTCCACGGGCTCGCGCCCAGGTCGGCCGCGGCCTCCTCGATCGAGCGGTCGAGGGTGATCACCCGGGCCCGCACGACGACGGCGACGAACGAGATCGAGAACATCACGTGCGCGATCGTGATCGTCACCGGGCCGAGGCCGGCGCCCGCCGAGACGAACAGGCTGAGCAGCGACGCACCCATGATCAGCTCGGGCGAGGACATCGTCGCGAACATGATCAGGTTGAGCGTGCCGGACCCGCGGAACCGGTAGCGGCCCAGCGCGTAGCCGATGCCCGTGCCCAGCGCCCCGGAGAGCAGGCTGGCCACGATCGCGATGAGGATCGAGGTGATCAGCGCGTTCGTCAGGTCCGGGTACTCGAAAAGCCGCCCGTACCACTTGAAGGTGAAGCCGTCCCAGGTCTGGTTGTAGCGGCCCGGCGTGTCGTTGAACCCGAAGAGGATCATGACCGCGATCGGCACGATCAGCCAGCCGATGACGACCCAGGTGTACGCGTGGAGCACGCCCCCGCCGGTGATGCGCCGGCGGGGCTTGACCGGCAGCGTCTCCTCGGCCGGAGCGGTCCGCTGCCGCGGCAGGGTCGGGGCCGTCATCGCGCCGCCACCTTCATGACGTCCTCGGTGCCGAGCATCCGGGCGTACGTGAACACGCCGATCAGCAGCACGAACATCAGCACGAACGAGAGCGCCGAGGCCGTCGGATAGTCGGAGTTGTCGAGGAACTGCGCCTGGATGACCTGACCGATCATCGTGGTCTCCGAGCTGCCCAGCACCTCGGAGTTGACGTAGTCGGAGCTGGCCGGCACGAACGTCATGAGCACGCCGGCGAACACGCCGGGCAGGGCCAGCGGGAAGATCACCTTGCGGAACGCGGTGGCCGGGTCGGCGTACAGGTCCCGCGCCGCCTCGACCACCCGCGGGTCGATGCGCTCCAGCGCCACGTAGATCGGCAGCACCATGAACGGCAGGAAGTTGTAGACCAGCCCGGCGATCACCGCGAACGGCGTGCCGAGGATGTGGAACGACTGCCCGATCACCCCGGCGTCGCGCAACGGCGACAGCAGCGGCCCCTCGTCGGTGAGGATCTGCTTCCACGAGATCGTCCGCAGCACGAACGAGACGAAGAACGGCAGCAGCACCAGGAACAGGTACGTGGGCTTGCGCCGGCCGCCGTAGAAGGCGATCCAGTACGCCACCGGGAACGCCAGCACGATCAGCACGACCGTCGCGATGGCGCCGTAGATCAGCGACCGGACGATCTGCGTCTGGTACGCCGAGATGGCGTCCGTGTAGGTCTGCCAGTGCCCGGTGAAACGGTAGCCGTGGACGATGTCGCCCTCCTGGAGGGAGAGCGACAGCATCGCGAACATCGGCACCGCGAAGAAGATCAGCAGCCAGATCCCGCCGGGAAGAACGAGCAGGTACGGGGCGAGCTGTCGTTTGACGCGATTCATGTCATCCCAGCACGATAGGTTCGAAGGTCTTCTGGAATTGCTGCTGCTCGCTCGTGGCCTCGAACGCTACGTAGTAGTGCAGCTTGGCGTACTCCTCGGCGGTGGGGAACACGAGCTTGGAGTCCGCCACGTCGAGCAGCGCGTCCTTGTCGTCGCCGGTCAGCTTTGCCGCATCCTTGCGGATCTGCGGCTGCGCGCCCGGCACCGGGCAGACGTAGTTGATGTACTCGGCCAGCGACGCGGCGTTCTCGATCTCGTAGAAGAAGTCCATGAGCATCAGCGCGTCGACCGGGTTCTGCGCGGTGACCGGGATCGTCATGTTGTCGGTCCAGATCGTGCCGCCCTCCTCGGGGATGATGAACTTGAAGTTCGTCCCGTCGGAGATGTTCTTCTGGAAGACGTCGCCCGACCACGCCTGGGTCAGCCACACCTCGCCGCTGCCCAGCGCGTCGATGTAGCTCTGGTCGTAGTAGTTGCGGACGATGCCGGCGTCCTTCTGCTTCTTGAGGTTGTCGGCCGCCTTCTGCCAGTCGTCCTGGGTGGACTTGGCGGGGTCGGCGCCGACCGACAGCAGGCCGAAGTTGCCGAGCTCCTGGATGTCGGAGAACATGCCGACCTTGCCCTTGAACTTCGGGTTCCACAGGTCCTTGAGGCCGGTGATCGGGCCGGTCTTGCTCTCGTCGTACGCGATGCCGGTCATGCCGGAGGCCCACGGGATGCTGTACGCGTTGCCCGGGTCGAACGCCTCCTTCTTGTAGGCGGCGCCGGCGTTCTTGGCGAAGTTGGGCAGCTTCGAGTGGTCGAGCGGGGCCAGGAAGCCCGAGTCGCGGAACTGCGTGAACTGGAAGCTGTTGGTGATGACCATCAGGTCGTACCCGATGGACTGGCCCGCCGACAGCTGCGGCTGCACCTTGGCGAACCACGGGCCCATCTCCTGGATGACCTCGTCGTAGTCGACCGTGATGCCGGTGCGCTTGGTGAACTTCTTGAGCTCGGGCTGCTTCGGGTCCATGTAGAGCGGCCAGCCGGCGAACTTCATCTTGCCGTTCTTGACCTTGCCGTTCCAGAACTTCGCCACGGCGTCGGGCTCGGCGCTGGCGGGAGCCTGCGTGCCCTGGCCCTGCACGCCGCACGCGGCCAGCGCGGCGCCCAGGCCGGCCAGGCCGGAGAGCCGGAGCGCGTCGCGACGGCCGAAGCGGCGCTGGGTCAGGCCGCGGAGCAGGGAGGGGTCGGACATGTTCGACGCGGACATTCAGACTCCGATCACGTATGAGTGCTGGGGGGCCCAGGTGAGGTAGACACGATCGCCGCGATCCGCAAGATCATCGGCGTTCGATGCATTTTGATCGAAGACAGTGAAGTCGGCACCGGCCGCGGTGGCAACGGTGTAATTCGTTGAAGTTCCGTGATAAACAACCTCGGTCACTGTGCCGGAAAGCACACTTCCCCCGGTCGCCGTCACCGGCGGCACCCCGCGGTGCAGGTCGATCTTCTCCGGACGGATCGACACCTCCAGCTTGTCGCCGGGGCGCACCGAGCCCGGCACCGGCACCACGACCCGGTCCTGCGCGGTGTAGCTGAGCAGCCCCAGCCCGCCCTCGACGCGCTCGACCTCCCCGTCGACCAGATTGGACGTTCCGATGAAGCCGGCCACGAACCGGGTGGCGGGCCGCTCGTAGATCTCGCGCGGCGAGCCGAGTTGCTCGATCACGCCGGCGTTCATCACCGCGATCCGGTCGGACATCGTGAGCGCCTCGCCCTGGTCGTGGGTGACGTAGACGAAGGTGATGCCGACCTCGCGCTGGATGCGCTTGAGCTCGATCTGCATCTGCTGGCGCAGCTTGAGGTCGAGCGCGCCGAGCGGCTCGTCGAGCAGCAGCGCGCGCGGCCGGTTGACCAGCGCCCGGGCCAGCGCCACCCGCTGCTGCTGACCGCCGGACATCTCCTTGGGCGAGCGCTTCTCCATGCCGGTCAGCGACACGATCTCGAGGATCTCGCCCACCCGCCGGCCGATCTCGCTCTTGCCGACCTTCTTGCGCTCGAGTCCGAACGCGACGTTCTGGAACGTGTTGAGGTGCGGGAACAGCGCGTACGACTGGAACACCATGTTCACGTCGCGCTTGTTGGCCGCCACGCCCGTGACGTCCTTGCCGTCGAGGTACACCTTGCCGGCCGTCGGCTCCTCGAAGCCCGCGATCATGCGCATCGTCGTGGTCTTGCCGCAGCCCGAGGGACCCAGCAGCGAGAAGAACTCCCCCTGGCCGATCGCCAGGTCGGTCCGCTTGACGGCGGGCACCGTCTCGCCGTGCGACAGGTAGTTCTTGTTCACGCCGACGAACTCGATCGCCGGGTGGTCGCCGGCCGGCGCCGCGGTCCGGGCGCGTACGGCGCTGTGCTGGGGGGTCGTCATGGCGTTCCTTCGCGGTGGGGCAACAGGGGTGGGCGGGTGGGGGCTCAGCCGAGGTAGCTCATCACGTGCTTGATCCGGGTGTACTCCTCGAACCCGTACATCGAAAGATCCTTGCCGTAGCCGGAGTGGCCGAAGCCCCCGTGCGGCATCTCCGAGACGAACGGGAGATGAGTGTTGATCCAGACGGCGCCGAAGTCCAGCCGCCGCGACACCCGCATCGCGCGGCCGTGGTTCTGCGTCCAGACGCTGGCGCTCAGTCCGAACCGGACGTCGTTGGCCCAGCGGACCGCCGTGTCCTCGTCGTCGAAGCGCTGCACGGTGATGACCGGCCCGAAGATCTCGTCCTGGATCATCTCGTCGCGCTGCTCGAGCCCGGCAACGACGGTCGGCTCGAGGAAGAAGCCGCGCTCGCCGATCCGCTTGCCGCCGGTTACGACGCTCGCGTGGTCCGGCGCCCGGTCGAGGAAGCCCTGCACCCGGGCGAGCTGGGCGGCATTGTTGACCGGGCCGAAGAACGCCTCGGTGTCCGAGGGCGCCCCGACCCTGGTGCCGCGGGCCGCCTCGGCGAGCGCGTCGGTGAAGTCCGCGGCGATCCGGCCGTGCACCAGCACCCGGGTGGCCGCGGTGCAGTCCTGGCCGGCGTTGAAGTAGCCCGCCCCGGCGATCGCCCGGGCGGTGGCCTCGACGTCGGCGTCGTCGAACACGATGACCGGCGCCTTGCCGCCCAGCTCGAGGTGGGCGCGCTTGAGGTCGGCGGCGGCCGAGATCGCGACCTCGGTGCCGGCCCGCGTCGACCCGGTGATCGAGACGAGCTGCGGCGCCGGGTGGGCCACCACGGCGCGGCCGGTGTCGCGGTCGCCGCAGACCACGTTGAGCACGCCGGGCGGCAGGAACTCGGCGGCGATCTCGGCGAGCAGCAGGCTGGTGACCGGGGTGGTGTCCGAGGGCTTGAGCACCACGGCGTTGCCGGCGGCGATCGCGGGAGCGAACTTCCAGACCGCCATGACCATCGGGTAGTTCCACGGCGTGATCTGCGCGCACACGCCGATCGGCTCGCGCCGCACGTACGACGTGTGGTCGCGCAGGTACTCCCCCGCGGACTTGCCCTCGAGCACGCGCGCGGCGCCCGCGAAGAAGCGCAGCTCGTCGAGCAGCGGACCGAGCTCCTCGGCGTGGGTGGCCGCGACCGGCTTGCCGGTGTTGCGGCACTCGGCCTCGACGATCTCACCGGCGCGCGCCTCGACCGCGTCGGCGATGCGCAGCAGCGCCCGCTGCCGCTCGGCCGGGGTCGCGTCCCGCCAGACCTCGAACCCGGCCGCCGCCGCGGTCATCGCCGCGTGCACGTCCCGCTCGGACGAGACGGGGGCGAGCGCGTACGCCTCCCCCGTGCTCGGGTCGATCACCTCCGAGGTGATCTCGTCCTCCGTGCCGGTGTGCTCGCCACCGACGAAGTTGCGCAGGACGGGCAGCGCAGCGCTCACGAAACATGACCTCCCGCGGGCTTGTGACAGCTCCCACACGATCGACTGCGGAACATTGACACACGCGCCCGAGCGAAGACAAGGGAATCCGAAACTAATTTCCACAACCGAAACGGATTCGGCGTCGAGCGGGCTCTCGTGCGACGCAATCCCGCGTCGGACCTCATCTCGTGGTGGGGAAGCCGAGGTCGACGCCGGACGTGCCCGGGTCGGGCCAGCGCGAGGTGACGACCTTCGATCGGGTGAAGAAGTGGATGCCGTCCGGCCCGTACATGTGGGTGTCGCCGAACAGCGAGGCCTTCCAGCCGCCGAACGAGTAATAGGCGACCGGCACCGGGATCGGCACGTTGACGCCGACCATGCCCGCGTTCACGTCGAACTGGAACTGCCGGGCGGCCCCGCCGTCGCGCGTGAAGATGGCGGTCCCGTTGCCGTACTCGTTGTCGTTGATGAGGGCCAGGGCTTCCGCGTACGTCTGCGCGCGCACCACGCAGAGCACGGGCCCGAAGATCTCGTCGGTGTAGACGTCCATGTCCGGGGTGACGTTGTCGAGCAGCGTGACACCCAGGAAGTAGCCGTCGCGCGGCAGCTCCGCCTCGCGGCCGTCGGCGACCACCGTGGCGCCGCCGGCCTTGCCGCGCTCGACGTAGTCCGCCACGCGGTCGCGGTGCTGGGCGCTGATCAGCGGGCCCATCTGCGAGTCGGGGTCGGTGCCGCGGCCGATCCGCAGCTTGGGCAGCCGGGCGGCGATCGCGTCGACGAGCGGCTCCGCCACGTCGCCCACGGCCACCACTACCGAGACGGCCATGCAGCGCTCGCCCGCCGAGCCGTACGCGGCGCTCACCGCGGCGTCGGCGGCGGCGTCGATCTCCGCGTCGGGCAGCACCACCATGTGGTTCTTGGCGCCGCCGAGGGCCTGCACGCGCTTGCCGTGGGCCGTGCCGGTCTCGTAGATGTACTTGGCCACCGGCGTCGAGCCGACGAAGCTGACCGCGGCGATGTCCTCGTTCGTCAACAGAGCGTCCACGGCTTCCTTGTCGCCGTTGACGACCGTGAACACGCCGTCGGGCAGGCCGGCCTCGCGCCACAGCCGCGCCAGGAACAGCGCCGCGGACGGGTCCTTCTCGCTGGGCTTGAGCACGAACGCATTGCCGGCCGCGATCGCCGTGGTGCACATCCAGAGCGGCACCATCGCCGGGAAGTTGAACGGCGTGATGCCGGCGACCACGCCGAGCGGCTGGCGGATCGAGTAGACGTCCACACCGGTCGCGGCCTGCTCCGAGAACGAGCCCTTCATCAGGTGCGGGATGCCGGTCGCGAACTCCGCGTTCTCCAGCCCGCGGGCCACCTCGCCGGCCGCGTCGGAGAGCACCTTGCCGTGCTCGCTCGTGACGATCGCGGCGAGGTCCTCGCCGCGGGCGGCGAGCAGCTCGCGGAACTTGAACAGCACCGCGGCGCGCTTGGACAGCGACGCGGACCGCCACGCCGTCGCCGCCCGGCGGGCGAGCGTGACCGCCTCGGCGACCTCGGCGGCGGAGGCGAGCGCGACCTCGGCGGTCTGCTCGCCGGTCGCGGGGTTGAAGACGGGGCCGACCCGGCCCGACGTGCCGGCGCGCTCCGCGCCGCCGATCCAGTGCGGGATGTGATCCATGGTCGGCAGATTACGTACCAGAGCGAGGCCGAACAATGCTTGAAACGTACTGTCACAAAGTGCTTCCCTGACCGAAATCGGCCGCGCTGGCCCAGGGGTTGACGCCCGTCATCTAGTCGGACGACAATCGTCGCGTGACGAGACCGTGGAGCGAGGCCGACAACTTTGCGCGGGGCGAGCTGGACCACCGGATCGAGCTGGTCGACGGCCATCTGTGGCCCGCGCCGACACCCACCATGCCGCACCAGGACGTGTCGCACGTGCTGCTCCACTCGCTGCGCGCCTCCGCGCGGCGGGCGGGCCTGCGGGCGTACGAGGGGGTGGTCCTGCGCCTGGACCCCGGCCGGCTGATCGTGCCCGACCTGGTGGTCGCCCGCGTGGACCGGCTGGCCACCCACGCCGACGCCGCCGACACCGTGCTCGTCGGCGAGATCACCTCCCCCGGCAACCCGTTCGCGGGCACCCCCGACCGGATCGCCCTGTGCGCCGCCGCCCGGATCCCCTGGCTGCTGCTGGCCCAGCCCGAGTCCGCCGACCACGAGGCCCTCACGCTGCGCCTGTTCCAGCTCGCCGCCGGCCACTACCTCGAGTACGCGGCCGCCGCCCCCGGCCACACCCTGACCTCCTCCGACCCTTTCCCGTTCCGCGTCCGCACCGGCGACCTGGTCGCGTTCTGAGCAGGGTCGGGATCCGGGCCTGCTCCATTGACGCACGACCATTGACTCACGACTAGTGGACATGGGACCATGGACAGCGTGAGCGCGTGCGACACTTTGCCCATGACGGAGGCTCATCTCGACCACCTCGGGCCCTGGACCGAGGAGGAGTACCTCGCGCTCGACGAGACCACGAATCGGATCGAGTTGATTGACGGGGGACTCTGGGTGAGCCCGGGACCGAATGTGCCCCATCAGGGCATCTCGCAGATGCTGTTCCTGGCGCTCAGGAAAGCGGCGCGCGAAGCCGGTCTCAAGACCTTCGAGGCGATCAACGTCAAGGCCGGACCGAGCCGCATCCTGATTCCCGACCTGGCCGTCGTCGGCCTCGCCGTCCGCAACGAGACGGTCGTGGCCGCCGCCGACGTCACCCTGGTCGCCGAGATCGTCTGGCCCAGCAGCAGAGCGATGGACAAGGTGCAGAAGAAGGCGCTGTACGCCGAGGCCGGAATCGGCTGGTACCTCCTGCTCGAGCCGGCCCTGCCCGACTACGACGAGGTCACGCTGCAGCTGTTCCGGCTGCGCGACGGCCGCTACGTCGAGGCGGCTCTCGCCAAGCACGGCGAGACGCTGACCAGCGACGAGCCCTTTCCGATCGCGGTGGACACCGGCGAGCTCGTCGCGTTCTGAGCGTCACCGCAGGACGGTGCCGGGGGCCAGGTCGACGCGGACCGAGGCGGGGTCGTCGTGGATGACGATGACGGTGGCGCCGTTGTCGCGGCGCCAGCCGGCGGGCAGCAGGAACCAGCGGCCGTTGCCGTAGGTGAGCTGACGCAGGCCGTTGTAGCGGAACCGGTATGCGCTGTCCGGCCCGGCCAGCCGGGTCGACCCCACGTACGGGCCGATGAGCTGCAGGTCCTTCGCGCTGTAGACGACTGCCTGCGGATCGAGCGGCAGCCGCTGCTCGAACAGCCGGGCGTCCTCGGCGCCGCGGTCGTGCGCCAGCACGGAGACGGCCCAGAACAGCCCCACGACCGCGACGCAGACGACCAGGCCCAGCCGGACCAGCGACGCCGAGCCGGCCGACCGCAGCCCGACCTCGAGCAGCACACCCGCGACGACCAGGCAGAGGGCCGCGGCGATGCGCGGCAGGCTCAGATACAGGCCGGTGACCGCGAACGCCGCGACCACCGCGCTCAGGCCGAGCACCAGCAGCCGGGCCCGGGCGCGCCACGTCGCGGAGACCCGCTGGAGGCGGCTGCGCAGATACGGGTACGCGGCCAGGAGCCCGACGGCGGCGACGAGCCCGACCGCGGTGGGGCGGAACACCGTGTCGGCCGTGCCGATGAGGAAGTCGAACGGCGTCACGCCGAGCACCGACAGGTCGACCCCGAAATAGCCGTAGTACGACTGGGCGCGCGCCCGGCCGAAGTAGTAGAGCAGGCCCGTGACGGCGCTCAACGGGCCGAGGATCGACAGGACGTCCGTCGCCGCCTTCCAGCCCCGGGCGTCGGGCGCCTCGGCCGCCGCCGTCATGGTCCCGGAATGTTGCGCACCGGTTCCTCCGGAATGAGCGGCACCTCCTGCTGCTCGGGCTGTTCCTCGCCGGGCTGCTCCTCGGGCGGCGCGGACTCCGGCTGGGGCTCGGCGGGCTGCGATCCGGCGGGCTGTGATTCGACGGGCTGTGATTCGACGGGCGGCGGTCCGGCGGTCTCCGACTCGCCGGGCGGCGGCTCCCCGGGCTGCGACTCACCGGGCGGAGCCGGCACGGACGGGTCCGACCTCCGGTTGTCCCCGCCCACGAAGGTGTCGGCGGGCACCTGCACACCGTCGCAGAGCGGGCTCTCCACGGTCGCGCAGAAGTCGCCGCCGACGGCGGTGTCCCCGACGCTGACGATCGTCTGGCCCGGGTTCTGCGGATCCGGCTCGGACTGCAGGCACAGCCGCTCGCACTCGTCCGGCTCGACCGCCTCGTCCAGCCGCGGCAGCGCCCGGGAACAGCCGTCCCCGGGGTTCAGGGGGTTGCGCTGCCCGAGGCAGTCGTCGAGCTGCCGCAGCTGGTCCTCGGTCATCTCGTACGCCACCCGGTCGGTCGCCGGGTCGAAGGCCGGAGCCGGTCCCGTGACGGTCGCGCCCGAGCCCGGCCGGTCACAACCGGCGGCCAGTACGGCCACGGCCATAAGCACGACGATCCACGCCCGGCGGAACATCGTTCCAGCCCACACCCGTACCGGCGGGGGCGCGAGCGGATCAACGACAGATCGCGGGTCAGTCCGCCGGTCGGAAACTGTCGAAGACCAGCTGCAGGTCGGGGCGGTAGCGCGCCCAGTCGGCGTCGCGGGTCTGCCAGTAGAAGCCGTACGCCTGGGTGTCCGACGTGACGACGCCGCGGTTGTTCACGTGCTGGCGCACCCCGTTGCGGGTGAACGTGAACTCCCAGTCGGCGGCCTTCTCGAAGTAGTCGACCTCGCGGATGCCGATCTCGCGGTAGCGCGGGAAGTCGCCCTTGCTCACCCGGTAGTCGGCCTTGCCGCGCCAGTCCTGCACCGGGTTCGGGTGCGGCTTGTCGGTCTGGTCGATGCCGAGCACCCGGGAGCCGCTGCGGAAGTACACGATCGACCCCTCCTGCGACCGGGTCCAGCCCTCCGGGACATAGACGGCGAAGCCCGTGCGGTCACGGTAGTCGCGCCAGCCGTCCGGCAGGGCGGGCAGCCGCGGTCCGGCCGCCGCGGGTGTCGTGGGCGGCGCGGCGGGCGAGGACGTCCGGGTGGAGGGCGCCGACGAGGGCGTGGTGGACGGGCTCGCCGCCGAGGTGCCCGCGGCCGACGTGGGCGTGGCGGGCGCCGAAGCGGGCGCCTGCCCGGCCCGGGTCGTCGCGCCGCCGTCGTCGTCGGAGCGGAACGAGGTCACGCCCCACACCACGGCCGCCAGCAGCACCACGACGACGGCCGCGGTCGCCAAGGCCCACCGCTTGCGCGACGAGTCGGCGGGCGGCGGGCCGGGCAGCGGCGACACCGACGCAGGGAGCGGCGTCCTCTGCGCCGGCACGTGCGGTGCCGGGCGCGCGGCTTCGGCGACGCTTCCGGGTACGGAGGTGGCGGGTGTCGCTTGCCCGACGGGTGAGGACGCGGTCCGGCCGGGCAGGGGCGCGGGAGGGGCCGGTTGGCCAGACGCGGCAGAGGGCTGCGCCGGCTCGGGGCGTACGGGAGAAGGCGGCGCCGGGGCGTGGGGTGCGGCGGACGGCTGCGGCGGCTCGGAGCGTACGGGAGAAGGCGGCGCCGGGGCGTGGGGTGTGGCGGACGGGTGGGCCGGCTCGGGGCGTGCGGGAGTGCGTGGCAGGGGGATGTCGTCGGTCGTGGTGGCGTTCTCGCGGGCGGGGACCAGCGCGTGGCCGTACGCGCCGGAGGCCGCCCGGCGCAGCAGGTGCTCGGCCTCGGCGGCGTCGGCACGCCGGGCCGGGTCCTTGCGCAGCAGCGCGGTCAGCACGGGCTCCAGCGGGCCGGCCTGCCGCGGCGGGTCGGGCTCGTCGGCGGCGAGCGCGGTCAGGGTGGCCAGGGCGTTCGACCGGCGGAACGGCGACCGGCCCTCGACCGCCGCATAGAGGGTGGCGCCCAGCGACCACAGGTCCGAGGCCATCCCGGAGCTGCCGTCGCGGGCCCGCTCGGGCGACATGTACTCGGGCGAGCCCAGCAGCGCGTCGGACGTGCTGATCAGGCTGTCACCCTCGATCGTGGCGATGCCGAAGTCGGTGAGCAGCACCCGCCCGTCGTCGGCGAGCAGCACGTTGGCCGGCTTGACGTCGCGGTGGTCGACACCGGCGCCGTGCGCGGCGCGCAGGGCGGCCAGCAGGTCGAGGCCGATCCGCGCGACGCGGCGCGGGTCGAGCGGCCCGTCGGTGCGCAGCACCTCCTGCAGCGAGCGCGACGGCACGTACGCCATGACGATCCACGCCCGGCCGTCCACGTCGAGCACGTCGAAGACCTGTACCACGTTCGGGTGACCGAGCCGGGCGGCGGCGCGCGCCTCGCGCAGCGTCCGGCGGTGGGCCGCCTGCCGTTCGTGCTCGGGCAGGTCGTCCGGCAGCAGCACCTCCTTGACCGCGACGTCGCGCTGCAGCACCTCGTCGCGGGCCCGCCAGACCCGGCCCATCCCGCCGGTGCCCAGGGTCTCCCCGAGGCGGTACCGGTCGGCGATGAGAGGCATGTGAGGGCCCTTACCCCGGCTGCGCCGATATCAGACGTGTGCACGTGCCCTTATCGGCCGGGGAATGTGCAATACTTCCGGAACTCCGAGACGAAAGTTTCGGCGCACAGCTGGGGCGAACGAGGAGAGACAATGGCCGTGACCGGAAGACGCGTCACCATCGCGACCATTGCGGAGGCTGCCGGCGTCTCGGTGCCGACGGTGTCCCGGGTGCTCAACGGGCGTACGGACGTCTCGCCCGAGACCCGTGACCGCATCGAGCACCTTCTGCGCGAGCACGACTACCGGCCTCGTAACTCTCGGCAGCCGCTGCGCGCGGGGCTGGTGGACCTCGTCTTCCACGATCTGGACAGCCCGTGGGCGGTCGAGCTGATCCGTGGTGTCGAGGAGGTCACCCACGCTGCGGGCGTCGGCACAGTGATCTCCGCTGTGCACCGGCGCACCGCGTCGACCCGCCAGTGGCTGCAGAACCTGCGCTCGCGCCAGTCCGACGGCGTGGTGCTGGTGATCTCCGACGGGGCCGGCCCGGTCTACACCGAGCTGCACCGGCTCAACGTGCCGATGGTCATCATCGACCCCGCGGGCGGCGCCGCGGCCGACGTGCCCACGATCGGCGCGACCAACTGGTCGGGCGGGCGCAGCGCGACGGAATACCTGATCTCGCTGGGCCACGAGCGGATCGGGCTGGTCGAGGGCCCCCGCAACCTGCTGTGCAGCCGCGCCCGGCTCGACGGCTACCGCGCGGCGCTCGAGTCGGCCGGCCTGCGCGTCGACCGCAAGCTGATCGAGCCCGGCGACTTCCGCCACGAGGGCGGCTTCGCGGCCGGCCAGCGACTGCTCGACCGCGACGACCCGCCCACCGCCATCTTCGCGTCGAGCGACCAGATGGCGCTCGGCGTCTACGAGGCGGCCCGGCTCAAGGGCTTCCGCGTGCCCGACGACGTGAGCGTGGTGGGCTTCGACGACCTGCCCGAGGCCCGCTGGTCCTCGCCGCCGCTCACCACCGTACGGCAGCCCCTGGCCGACATGGGCGGGCTCGCCGCCCGCACCGTCCTGCGCCTCTCGCGCGGCGAGCGCATCGAGACCCCCCGGGTGGAGCTCGCGACCGAGCTCGTCGTCCGCGAGAGCACCGCGCGCCTCAAGTCCGCGTAGGTTCTGTCCGCGGACCACGGCCGTCGGGGACGGCGCGGAGCCGGCCGACCTTGCCGGCCCTGGTGGCCGGTGCACGCCGGTGTCTGCGGCGGTTGAAGCCACGCCCGACCTGGTTACGACGGCGACAGCCGGCCGGGGTCGAACGCCGGCGGCCGGCCACCGCGGCTGCCGCTGCGTTCAGGTTGGCGATCTGGTCGTGGGGTGGCGGGATCGTCGCGCGGATTGCCAAGCATGATCCGCGGGGCGGACCAGGGCCCTCACCGGGTCCACGCAGGGCCTCACGCCCGAGTAGCGATCGTCCGGTGTGGCACGCGATCCGAGCAGTCGAAGACGGGCCGCTGCTGCTGACGTGGCCCATCCGCGGCGGGCGATGCATCAACGCATGCCGCAGATTCCTGCCCGAACGCTTCGGGCGATGCGGCCGGCACGCTGATCACGCCGGTCAGGCCACCAGCCGGACGGTACCCGGCGGACACGATCCGCGGGACAAGAGCCCAGCGGCGTGCCGATGAGCTGAGACCACGGTGGAGTTGACGCGGGAGCAGATCCGGGTGACGCAAGAAGTCGAACGGCGAGGACCCGTGGCGGGGCCTCGCCGTTCGATCGGTGGTGTTACTTGCTGAAGCCTGCCGTCAGGCCGCTCAGCAGCTGGCGACGGCCCACGGCGTAGAGGATGACGATCGGCAGCGTCGTCAGGGTGACCGAGGCGGCGATGGCCGGCACGTTCACGCCGAACTGGCCCGAGAAATCGAACAGCGCCAGCGGGACCGTCCGGTTGTCGGGGCTCTGGGTGAGCACCAGCGGGAGCAGGAAGCCGTTCCAGATGCCCAGCGCGTTGTAGATCGTCACGGTGACCATCGCGGGGCGGGTCAGCGGGAACGCCAGGCGCCACATGGTGCCCCACTCGGTGGCGCCGTCCATCCGCATCGACTCGAAGAGCTCCTTCGGCACGTCGCGGATGAAGTTGCTCAGCACCAGCACCGACAGCGGGATGGCGAACGCGATCGACGGCATGATGATCGCGGCCAGGGTGTCGTACATCTGGAGGCGAATGATGATCAGGTAGACCGGGATGATCACCGCCTGCAGCGGGATCGCCAGGCCCATCACGAACACCGAATTCATGAGCCGCAGGATCCGGCTGGTGCCGCCGCCCCGGACGATCGCGTACGCCGCCATGAAGCTGATCAGGACGGCGGGGACCACCGCGCCGGCCGTGACGATCACGCTGTTGAGGAAGTAGCGGGCGATGTCCGACTCGATGACCGTCTTGTAGTTGGCGAACGAGAAGTCGCTGGGCGGCGCGAGCGGGTTGGTGATGAAGTACGAGTCCTGGGTCTTGAAGCTCGTGATGACGATCCAGTAGATCGGCAGCATCACGACGAACAGCCACAGCCAGCTCAGGCTGCCGCCGATCCAGTTGAACCCGGCGAAGCGGCTGCGCTTGCGGGTGCCGCCGGGGGTGCCCGTCACGGTCGGCGACGCGCTGTGCTTGGTCAAAGTCGCCACCTCAGGCTCCTTCCAGCTGGCTCTCGTCGCCCCGGCCGCCGAGCCGGCGCAGCAGCAGCGACAGCCCGAGTCCGACCAGGACCAGGATCACGGCGATGGCGCTTGCCGGTCCCATCAGGTTGGCCTGGAAGCCCTGCTGGTACATCAGCAGCGCCAGGGCCCGGGTGGCGTCGCCGGGGCCGCCGGCGGTGAGCACGTAGATCAGGTCGAAGAACGTCAGCGAGCCGACCACCATCAGCGTCGACGACGTGATGATCGTGTACTTGAGCTGGGGCAGCGTGATCGACAGGAACTGCCGGATCCGGCCGGCGCCGTCGATCTGCGAGGCCTCGTACATGCTGGTCGGGATCTGCCGGACCGCGCCTTGGTAGATCAGCGTGTGGAACGGGATGAACTGCCACGACACGATGAAGATCAGCACACCCATGGCGAGCGAGCCCTTGCCCAGCCAGTCCTGGTTGAGCGCCTCGACGCCCAGGCCGCTGCCGAGGCCGAAGCTCGGGTCGAGCAGCGCCTTGTAGGTGATGGCGATGGCGGCCGAGCTGAGCAGCAGGGGGATGAAGAACAGCACCGCGAGGAACTCGCGGTAGCGCCGGCTGGTGGCCAGGAAGACGCCGAGCAGGATGGACATCGGCGTCTGCACGGCCCAGGACAACGCCATGATCAGGAAGGTGACCCAGAGCGCGTGCGGCAGGCCCGGGTCCTGCAGCGTGGCCTTCCAGCTGTCCAGACCGGACGGCACGATCTCGCCGATGCCGTTCCAGGTGGTGAAGCTGAGCGCGAGCACGCCGAGCAGCGGGACGATGCCGAAGAAGACGAACCAGACGAACGCCGGAAGAGCCATCCAGACGACGGAACCGCTCCGCCCGCCGCTGGACCTGGTGGGCTCCTTCGTCCGTACGACGGGCGGAGCGATTGTCGTCACTTGCCGATGACTCCGTTCATGGCGTCAACCCACTGCTGCGGGGTGACCTGCAGCTGGAACAGCTTGGCGATGTTGTTCAGCAGCGTCTCGGCCGCGGTGGGGCTCAGCGCCTGGTCCCAGGACTGTGCGAACGTCTTGGCGCCGTTCGCGATCGCGGCCATGTCCTTGAGGAACTGGGCGTCGGCGCCCTGGAACAGGCTATCGCTGTTCTTCAGCACCGGCACGCCGCCGGACTTGACCCAGCCCTCCTTCTCCTGGTCGTCGACCAGGGTGGTGGACATGAACTTCTTGGCGATCTCCTTGGCCTCCGGGGTGGCCTTCGACGAGATCGACAGGTACTGGCCGGGGTTGCCGACCGTGTTGCTCGGGTCGCCCTTGCCGCCCTCGACGGGCGGGAAGTTCATCCAGCCCAGGCCGCCCTCCTTGACGAAGTTGCCGCCCTGGGCGGCCTGAATGCCGTACGACCAGGAGCCGTGCAGCATCATCGCGGCCTTGCCCGTGTAGAGCAGCGCCTGGTCGGCGTTCGAGTCGGCCGCCGTCGACGAGAAGCCCTTCTGGAAGCCGTTCGCCTTCACCAGATCCTGGATCTTGGTGAGCATGTCGATGACGGCCGGGTCGCTCCAGGCACCCTTCTCGCCGGCGAAGACGCGGTCGAAGACCTCGGAGCCGGCGGTGCGGTCGAGCAGGAACTCGAGCCACATCATGTTCGTCCAGCGGGACTGCCCGGCCAGCGAGAACGGGGCGATCTTCTGGTCGTTGAACTTGGGGACCAGCGCCATGATCTCGCCCCACGACTTCGGAGGCTGGACGCCGACCTTGTCGAAGACCTTCTTGTTGTAGAACAGCACGATCGGCTGCACGGTCTCGACCGGCATCGCGTAGATCTTGCCGTTGACCGTGGCGGCGCCGAAGGACGACGGGAGGATCTTGTCCTTGACCGCCGCGTTCTGCGCGAAGAAGTCGGTCAGGTCCTCGACCTGGTTGGCCGTGACGTACTCCTTGAGGCCGCCACCGCCCCAGCCCCAGATCATCGTCGGGGCCTGGTTCGCGCCCAGCGCCGTCTTGATCTTCTGCTTGTACGCGTCGTTCTGGTAGTAGAACTCCTGGATCTTGCTGCCGGAGTTCGCGTCGTTCCAGCGCTTGATCGCGGCCTTGCGGACCGGCTCGCCGGGCGGGCCGCTCAGCGACCAGTAGCTGGCCGAGCCGCCGCCACCGCCGCCGGTGTTGCCGCCACCGCCGCTGCTGTTCTCAGGGCCGGAGCTGCCGCAGGCGGCCAGCGCCGCGGCGCCGGCCGCACCCGCGGCGAGGCCGAGGAAGTTCCGCCGGGACATCGGGTTATGGGTCACGCTGATCTCCGTACTCGAGTGCCGCCCTGCCGGGCGGCTAGAGGATCGCCGTGGTGGGTGGTCGTCCGAGTCACAGTGGCTGCAACTTTCGCTCGACAACCGCAAATTAACACGAGGTTTCGTTAACGTAGGGTTTCAGCTTGATCATGTCAAGGGTCTTGCTGTGGTCGCGCTCCCAAAGCGAGAGTGGGAGCGGTCGCGGCCTGCTCGCGAGCCCTGCATAAGATCGTCCGGCACCGAGAGAAACACCTGTACAAACACTGAAAGTTTCGGAACCACCTGAGGAACCACTGAGGAGTTGCGCCGTGACCACAGAACCGGCACACAGGCCCTGGCAGGACCCGGCGCTGCCCGTCGCCGAGCGCGTCGACGCGCTGCTCGCCGCGATGACCCTCGAGGAGAAGGTCGGCCAGCTCGGCAGCCGCTGGGTCGGCAACGACATGCAGGACGACGAGCAGGTGGACCCCGAGGAAACCCTCAACGTCGCCCCCATGCAGGACGTTTTCGCCGCTTCCGGCACGATACCGCTGGAGGAGGCCAGCCGGAACGGCCTGGGGCACCTCACCCGGGTCTTCGGTAGCTATCCGTTATCACCGGCCGAGGGCGCCGCCGAGGTCGTGCGCCAGCAGCACATCGTCCTCGCCAACTCGCGCCTGGGCATCCCCGCGATCGTCCATGAGGAGTGCCTGACCGGCTTCACCACATTCGGCGCAACGGTCTATCCCGCCGCGATCGCCTGGGGCGCCACCTTCGACCCCGACCTGGTCGAGCGGATGGCCGCCGCGATCGGCCGCGACATGGCCGCCGTCGGCGTGCACCAGGGCCTGTCCCCCGTGCTCGACGTGGTGCGCGACTACCGCTGGGGCCGGGTCGAGGAGACGATCGGCGAGGACCCGTACCTGGTGGCCCTGCTCGGCGCGGGCTACGTGCGCGGCCTGCAGAGCGCCGGCGTGATCGCGACGCTCAAGCACTTCGCCGGCTACTCCGCCTCGCGCGGCGCCCGCAACCACGGCCCGGTGCCGATGGGCCGGCGGGAGCTGCTCGACGTCATCCTGCCGACGTTCGAGACCGCGATCCGCGAGGCCGGCGCCGGCTCGGTCATGAACTCGTACTCCGACATCGACGGCCTGCCCGCGGTCGCCGACCCGTGGCTGTTCACCGAGCTGCTGCGCGAGCGGTGGGGTTTCACCGGCACGGTGGTCTCCGACTACTGGGCCGTGCCGTTCCTGGCCACCACCCACCACGTCGCCGAGGACATGACCGACGCGGGCGTGCAGTCGCTGACCGCCGGCATCGACGTCGAGCTGCCCGACACGCTGGGCTTCGGCACCGACCTGATCGGGCGGGTGCCCGAGGAGCTGATCGACCGGGCGGTCCGCCGCCTGCTCACCCAGAAGGTCGAGCTCGGGCTGCTCGACGCGGGCTGGACGCCCGAGGGCTCGGTGGCCGCGGCCGCGGACGCCGAGCTTGACTCGCCCGGCAACCGCGCGCTCGCCCGCGAGCTGGCCGAGCGTTCGATCGTGCTGCTCGATGAGGGCACGGCGCTGCCGCTGGCGCCCGGGACCGCCCGGATCGCCGTGGTCGGCCCCGCGGCGCACGACCCCCGTACGTTCATGGGCTGCTACGCCTTCCCCAACCACGTGCTGCCGCGATACCCGGACGCGGGGCTGGGCATCGAGGTGCCGACCGCCGTCGACGCGCTCAAGTCTGCCCTTTCGGACACCGAGGTCGTGTACGAACAGGGCTGCGCCGTCATCGGCGACGACCGGTCGGGTTTCGCCGCCGCCGTCGAGGCCGCCCGCGGCGCCGATGTCACCGTGGCGATGGTCGGCGACCTGGCGGGGCTGTTCGGCCACGGCACCTCGGGCGAGGGCTGCGACGCCGAGGACCTGAGCCTGCCCGGCGTGCAGGCCGAGCTGATCGAGGAGCTGCTCGCCACCGGCAAGCCCGTCGTCGTGGTCGTGGTCTCCGGTCGGCCGTACGCCCTGGGGCGCATCGCCGGACGGGCCGCCGGCCTGGTGCAGGCGTTCATGCCGGGCGAGGAGGGCGGCGCGGCGATCGCGGGCGTGCTCACCGGCCGGGTCAACCCCGGCGCCAAGCTGCCCGTGCAGATCCCCCGGCACGCCGGCGGGCAGCCCGGCACGTACCTGCAGCCGTCGCTGGGCGCCGAGAACACGGGCGTCAGCAACCTCGACCCGGTGCCGCTGTTCCCGTTCGGGCACGGCCGGTCCTACACCACGTTCGAGGTCGACGAGCTGCGGATCAGCGCCGCGGAGGTGCCGACCGACGGCGAGTTCACGGTCACCGTGCGGGTGCGCAACACCGGCTCGCGCGCCGGCGACGAGGTCGTGCAGCTCTACCTCAAGGACCTGGTCGCCCAGGTGACCCGCCCGGTGAAGCAGCTGACCGGCTTCGTCCGGGTGCCGCTCGAGCCCGGCGAGGCCAGGGACGTGACGTTCACCGTGCACGCCGACCGTACGGCCTTCACCGGGCGCGACCTCTCGCGCGTGGTGGAGCCGGGCGAGCTCGACGTGCTGGTCGGCACGTCGGCGACGGACCTGCCGTGCACCGGCCGGGTCCGCCTGACCGGCTCACTGCGCGTGGTGGCCGACCGCGACCGCCGGCTGGTCACGCCGGTCACCGTCGAAAAGGTCTAGCCGGGCCAGCTCGGTGCGGGAGCGGACGCCGAGCCGCGCGAACACGTTGCGCAGGTGGTGGTCGATCGTGCGGGGGCTCAGGTGCAGCTGCTGGGCCACCTCGCGGTTGGTGGCGCCCTCGGCGACCAGCCCGGCGATCCGCTCCTGCTGGGCGGTGAGCGGGACGCGGCCGACCGGGCCGATCCGCTCGCCGGCCGCGCGCAGCTCGCGGGCCGCCTGCTCGGCCCACGGTCCGGCGTCGAAGCGGTGGAACGTCTCGGCGGCCCGCCGCAGGTGCTCGCGCGCCTCGGCGGGCCGCCGGCGCCGCCGCAGGTGCCGGCCGTAGAGCAGTTCGGTGTGCGCCAGCGCGAACCCGGCGTCCTCGTCGCGCTCGTGCCAGCCCAGCGCCTCGCGGAAGTAGTCGTCGGCGCCGCTCGCGTCGGTGAGCGCCCGGCAGCGGCTGCGCAGCGCGAGCCAGCCCGGCTGCCCGGTGCGCCCGGCCCAGCGGTCGAACACCTCCCCACCGCCTCCCGTCGCCTCGACCAGATGCGGCGCGATCGCGACCCGCAGCGTCATCGATCCCGTACGGGCGACGCGCGCCAGCCGTCCGGCGGCCTGCTCCGGGTGCCCGGCCACCAGGTCCAGCAGGGCCTCGGCCCACTGGCCCAGGGCGTTGTCGCCGGCGCGTTGCCGGCTGGTCGCCGCGTCGCCGGTGAACGCCGCGAGCAGGCCGAGCAGGCTCAGGTGGGCCTCGGCGAGCTCGGGACGTCCGGCCCCGCGGGCGACCGCCGCGCCGTCGAGCGCGGCTTCCACCGCCGCGTCGTGCCGTCCCGCGGCCAGTTCGGCGTACGCGAGGGTCTCGAGCGCCTCGGGCACGAGCCGGGCGTTCCCGGCCGCTCGCGCGAACGTGACGGCCTGCCGCGCCAGCCGGGCGGCGCGCCGGTCCCGGCCGAGCAGGATGCCGGTGTTCGCGGCCCGCAGCAGCGCGACCGGGTCGGTGGTCTGCCCGGCGAGCCGCAGCACCTCGCGCAGGCGGCCGAAGGCGGCCTCGTCGTCGCCGGTGAACAGGTCGGCCACGCCGGCGACCTGGTGCACCGCCATCTCGGTGGCCGGGCGGCCGCCGGCGCACCGGGCCACCGCCTGCCGGGCGAGCACCGGATAGCGGCCCGGCTCCCCCGCCCGGCCGCACGCCTCCCCGGCGACGAGCAGCGCGTCCAGAGCTCCGCCGGGGTCGACCGGCAGCAGCTCGGCCGCGACGTCGAGCAGCGTGTCGCGGGCCTCGGCGGGCGCGCCGCGCACGTGCATCTCGGCGACGAGCGCGCGGGCGCGGGCCCGCACCACGGCGTTGCCCGGCCCCTCGCTCGCGCGCCGCAGCAAGGGCCTCGCCTCCCGGGGCCGTCCCGCCGCCAGCGCCGACCGGGCGGCCGCCAGCAGCGCGCGGGAGGGGTTGCTGCCCAGCTCGGCGGCGTGCCGCTGCGCCGCGAAGGCCAGCCGGGCCGGCGCGCCCTCGGCCGCGTCGAGCAGTTCGTGCGCCAGCAGGTCGTCGGCTCCCGGTGCCACGGCCGCGCGGTGCAGCAGGGCCCGCAGCCGCCGCCCGCGCGCCGCGTACGCCCGGGCCAGCGCGTGGTGCGCGTCGTGCCGCTGCGCGATCGGCGCCTCCCCGAGGACGACCAGCCGCATCACGGCGGGGGTGAACCGCAGGCCGCCCGCGGAGACCTCGACGAGGCCCGCGCGCTCGGCCGGCGCCAGATCCGCCAGCGTCGGCCCGGCTCTTCCGGGCGCTGGTAGATGGGCGACGTCGGCGTCGGGGAGGCCGGTCGCGGCGAGGCCGGCGGCCGCGAGCAGGTCGGCGACGTCGGCGTGGCCCGTGGCAGCCAGGTCGGCGGCGGCGAGAAGGAGCAGGTGGCGGGTGGCGGCCGGAAGAGCGGCCAGGGCCGTACGACCCTGCCGGCGCAGCCCGCTGTCCGGCGTCAGCGTCGTGGGTGGCGGGGCGAAGCCGCGCCGCTGCTCCGGCGTGAGCGAGGCGGCCAGGTCGGCCAGCGCGCCCGGATGCCCGGCGGCGAGCTCGACCAGCGCGGTCGCGACGTCCGGGGCGAGGTCGCGCACCAGGCGGTGGGCCGCCTCCTCGCTCAGGGGCGGCAGGCGCCGCGTCGGCAGGCCGGCGTACGCCTCGGCGCTCGCCCGGACGCCTGCGAGCAGCGCGACCGGCAGGCCGCCGAGGCGGCGCGCGACGAGCCGGACCTGCTGCCCCGACGGCGCGTCGAGCAGGTCGGCGTCGTCCACCAGGCAGAGCACCGGCCGGGCCCGCGTGGCCAGCCGCAGCAGGGCGAGCACGCTCACTCCGAGCAGCAGCGGCCCGGCGGCGGGGGCCCGCCCGGCGATCACGTCCGTCAGCGGCTCGCGCTGGTGCGCCGGAAGCTCCGCCACGAGCGGCCCGAGCGGTTCGATCAGGCGCTGCAGCCCGCCGTGGTCCCAGCCGGCCTCCTCGACGTGGCCCGCGGCCGCGAGCACCGTCCAGCCGGGACCGGCGAGCGTCGCGGCGGCGTGCAGCAGCGTCGTGCGGCCCTCCCCCGGCCCGGCCGCGAGGGCCAGCGCGCCGCCCCGCCCGGCCGCCGCGGCGTCGAGCAGCGTCCGGATCGCCGCGAGCTCGGCCTCGCGGCCGGCAACTTCATGCACTGCCGGTGCATTAAGCATGTCGTGAGTCTTTCCGCGCAGGCCACCCCGGGGAAGGCATCGACCCCCGACTTTTCGGCAGCTGAAATTTCGGCGATGTTAACGGCCCATGGCGCAAGGCCGGTGGTTTCACCGATGCGTACCGGACGGAACCGCGCAAACACTGACCGCCATCAATCCTCCTAGTTCGGGAGCGTGTCAGGTGCAGCAGGTACGCAACCCCCGCCGGCCCGGCCGGCTCGTGCTCGCGATGGTCGCCGCGGCGGTGCTCGCGACCGGCCTCGGCGCGGCGCCGGCACAGGCCGCCGCCAACCCGTACGAGCGGGGCCCCGCCCCCACGACCGCCGCGCTCGACGCGAGCCGCGGCCCCTACTCGGTGGCGACGCAGAGCGTGTCGTCGCTGGTCACCGGCTTCGGCGGCGGCACGATCTACTACCCGACCACCACCAGCGACGGCACGTTCGGCGCGGTCGCCATCTCCCCCGGCTTCACCGCCACCTGGTCGAGCCTGTCCTGGCTGGGCCCGCGCATCGCGTCGCACGGCTTCGTGGTGATCGGCATCGAGACCAACACGCTGCTCGACCAGCCCGCCTCGCGCGGCGACCAGCTGCTGGCGGCGCTGGACTACCTGACCCGGACCAGCTCGGTGCGCTCGCGCATCGACGCCTCCCGCCTCGCGGTGGCGGGCCACTCGATGGGCGGCGGCGGCAGCCTCGAGGCCGCCCAGGACCGCCCGTCGCTGCAGGCCGCCGTGCCGCTGGCGCCGTGGAACACCCAGAAGAGCTGGTCGAGTCTGCGCGTGCCCACGCTGATCGTCGGGGGCGAGAGCGACACGGTCGCCCCGGTGTCGTCGCACTCGATCCCGTTCTACACGACCATCCCGTCCGCGACCGAGAAGGCGTACCTGGAGCTCAACAACGCCTCGCACTTCTTCCCGCAGTCGGTCAACACCTACACCGCCCGCCTCGCGGTGTCCTGGCTCAAGCGCTTCGTCGACAACGACACCCGCTACGACCAGTTCATCTGCCCGGGCCCGTCCAGCGTGTCCGTCTCGGACTACCGCAGCACCTGTCCGCTGTCGTAGACGGCGACGCGCAGGCAGCCGGCCGGCGGGCGGACCCCCGCCGGCCGGCCCCGTGCGGTTATCCTCCCGCGGATGAGCGTCAAACGTGGGCGGCCGCCGGGCATGATGGACGTGGCCCGGCTGGCCGGGGTGTCGCACCAGACGGTGTCGCGGGTGCTCAACGAGCATCCGAACGTCAGCGAGCCCACCCGGCTCAAGGTGCGGGCGGCCATCGCCGAGCTCGGCTACCGGCCCGACCGGGCGGCCCGCGCGCTGGTCACCGGCACGTCCAAGGTGATCGGCGTGGTGGCGCAGAACTCGTCGCTGTACGGGCCGGCCTCGATGCTGACCGCGTTCGAGGAGGCGGCGCAGGCCACCGGGTTCGCGGTCAACGTGGGCAGCGTGCGCAACCTCGACGAGCGGTCGATCGCCGACGCCGTGGAGCGGCACCTCGACCAGCGGGTGGCCGGGCTCGTCGTGATCGCGCCCGTCGCCGAGGCCGCGCCGGCCCTGGCCAAGCTGCCGGGGGACGTGCCGCTGGTGACCATCGACGGGGACCCGGACAGCTCCGCCACGCTGGTCACGGTCGACCAGGTCGCCGGGGCCCGGGCGGCCACCGAGCACCTGCTCGAGGCGGGGCACCGGTCGGTATGGCACATCTCGGGCCCGGCCGACTGGTTCGACGCGGCGGGCCGGGTACGGGGCTGGGAGGCGGCGCTGCGCGAGGCCGGACGGGAGATACCGCCGCTGCTCACCGGTGACTGGAGCGCCGCGTCCGGATACCGCAACGGGCAGCTGCTGGCCCGGCTGCCCGAGGCGACCGCGGTGTTCGCCGCCAACGACCACATCGCGCTCGGGCTGCTGCGGGCGCTCAACGAGCACGGCCGCCGGGTGCCCGCGGACGTCAGCATCGTGGGCTTCGACGACGTTCCCGAGGCGGGCTTCTACAACCCGCCGCTGACCACGATCCGGCCCGACTTCGACGCGGTCGCGACTGCCGCGCTGGAGCTGCTGCTCGCCCAGATCGAAGCCGGGACCACCGAGGCCGTACGGCGGACCATCGCGCCGGCCCTCGTGGCGAGGGAAAGCGTCGGACCCCCGGCGTAGTCTTCCTCGCGTGCCTCTTCTGCTCGTCCTCGACGGCAACAGCCTGCTGCACCGCGCCTACCACGCCGGCGCGGGCGACGGCTGGGTCGACGACGACGGCAACCCGATCTGGGCGCTGCGCGGCTTCCTCGGCTATCTGGCCCGGGCCGCCGCCCACCTGCGCCCCGATGCGGTGGTGGTCGGCTTCGACTGCCCCGAGGAGTCGGCCCGCCGCAGCGACTACCCGGCCTACAAGGCGCACCGCCCCGACAAGGCGGAGGACCTGACGGCCCAGCTGCTGGCCGCCCCCGCGCTGCTGCGCGACGCCGGGGTCTGCACGGTCGTCCCGCGGGCCTACGAGGCCGACGACGTGCTGGCCAGCGTCGCCGCCACCGCCCGCGCCCAGGGCTGGCAGTCGGTGCTGATGACCAGCGACCGGGACGCGTTCGCGCTGATCGACGAGCACACCTCGGTGCTGCGGGTGCGCAACGGCGGCTTCGACGAGGCGGTGCTGGTCGACGCCGCCGGCCTGCCCGCGCTCTACGGCGTCCACCCCTGGCAATACCGCGACTTCGCCGCGCTGCGCGGCGACCCGTCCGACAACCTCCACGGTGTCCGCCGCTTCGGCGCCACCACCGCCGCCAAGCTGCTCGCCGCGTTCGGCACGGTCGAGGCGGCGTGGGAGGCCGGCCTCGCCGTGGTCCGTGACGCGGTGGGCGCCCACGCCGCCACCTGCTTCACGGCGCCCGACGCCCGCGAGGTGGTCGAGCGCAACCGCCGCCTGATGAGCATGCGCCACGATCTGCCCATCCCCGACCTGTCGACCGCCCGCCTGCCGCTCGACCGCCTCGTGCTGCGGCAGGCCCTGCGAGCCCGCGGCATCAACCTCGGCCCGTCGCTGTGGGCGCTCAACGGCGGCGCTCCGCCCACCGCCGCCGACGCCGACCTCACGCCCGAGTTCCGCCCGTGGGTGTTCCGCGGCAGCCTCGCCGCCCGCCGCGAGCCGACGCCGGGCCAGATGGCGCTGTTCTGATCGCCGCCCCCGGCCGGGCGACCCGGTAGGGTGACGGCATGGGTTGCGCCTGCATGCAGATCCGCCTCACCGCCTAGCGGCGGTGACGCGGTTGTCGTGACGCACCGCCGGATCAGCGTCCTGCCGGCAGCCTTTCGCGTGTCCTCCCGAGCTGCCGGATCCTCCCTCGTGATCCGGAGAGCAGACCTGTGTCGCACCCCTTTCTCCCCTCATCGCGCCCCGCGGCGTCGCCGGTGGTCGCCGTCTCCGACCGGGTGGCGCTGTCGCTGCGCGCGCTGGGCACCGCCGGGCAGGCGTGGCTGGCCGGGCTTCCCGATCTGGTCGCCGGGCTGGCGGACGACTGGTCGATCACCGTCGGCGCCCCGCTGGACGGCGGGCGGACCGCTTACGTCGCCGAGGCGACGACCCGCGGCGGCACGCCCGTGGTGCTCAAGGTGGCGATCCCGGCGGAGCCGGCCGGCGGCCCCACCCCGTACGACCGGGAACTGACCGCCCTGCGGCTCGCGGACGGCGACCCGTACGTCCGGCTGCTCCGGCACGACCGGCCCCGCCGGGCCCTGCTGCTCGAACGGCTGGGCGCCCCGACGGCCGCGCCCCGGCTCGGGGATCTCGTGCGCACCGCAGCCCGCGGCTGGCGCCCGGCCCCGGACGACGGCCGGCTGCCCACCGGGGCGCAGGCGGCCCGCTGGCACGCGACGTTCCTGGAGTCCATGTGGGAGCGGCTGGCCCGGCCGTGCTCGCAGGCGGCCGTGGAGCTGGCCGTCGGCTACGCCCGCTCGCGGGAGGCCGCCTTCGATCCCGCCCGGGCGGTGCTCGTGCACGGGGACGTGCAGGCCTCGAACGTCCTGCGGGGGGCCGACGGCCTGCGGGTGATCGACCCGATCGGGCTGCTCTCGGAGCCCGCCCACGACCTCGGCGTGATCCAGGCCCGCGGCGTGCCCGGCCGGCTCTCGGCGAGCGACCCGCGGCGGCTGCGCGCGGAGTTCGCCGACGGCTGCGAGCGGGCGGGCCTGCTCACCGGGGTCGACCCGCAGGCGATCCGGGAATGGGCGTACGTGGAACTGCTCTCCACCGGGCTGCACGTGCTGCACCTCGGCGACCACCGGGAGGCGCAGACGCTGCTCTCGGTCGCCGACGCGCTGGCCGCCAGGCCCCCCACGCTCTGGTTGATGGTCGGGCTCCCGGGCGCCGGAAAGACCACCCGTGCCGAGGAGCTCGCCGTGGCCCGCCACGCGCTGCGGCTCACCCCCGACGAGTGGATGATCGCCCTGTTCGACGGGTCGCAGCCCGACGGCAAGCGCGACCTGCTCGAGGGCCGGCTGATCGCCCTGGCGCTGCAGGCCCTGCGCCTGGGCACCAGCGTCGTGCTCGACTTCGGGCTCTGGAGCCGCGACGAGCGGTCGGCGCTGCGCAGCCTCGCGGCCTCCGCCGGGGCTTCCTGCGAGGTCGTCTATCTGCCCGTCGACGAGGACGTGCAGCGCGCCCGCATCGCTCGCCGCCAGGCGACCGCGCCGCACACCACGTTCCCGATGACCGTCGCGGACCTGCGCCGCTGGCGCGGCCAGTTCGAGCCGCCCGACGCCGCCGAGCTGCGCGGCTCGGTGATCCCCGATCCGCCGGCGGGCCGGCCCGGTTGGCACGAATGGGCCGCCGAGCGCTGGCCCTCGCTCGCCGCGACTCCACCACCGCCGACGTGATGCATCGAACTACCAGTTGCCTTCTGCTGTTCTGTTGCCAAGACTTTGCAACAGCACCCCGTACTCATATGCTGCGGTCAAGATCCGCACTGGGAGGCGTCATGGAGACGACGGCGATGCACATCGCCAACGGGATCGTGGACGGCCCGGTGTCGGCCGTCTTCGCGGTCCTCGCGGTCGCCGCGCTCGCGTACTGCGTCCGCAAGGCCCGCAACGACCTCGACGAGCGGCTGGCCCCCATGGCCGGGCTGGTCGCGGCCTTCATCTTCGCCGTGCAGATGCTGAACTTCCAGGTGCTGCCCGGCGTCTCCGGCCACCTGCTCGGCGGCACCCTCGCGGTCATTCTGGTCGGCCCGTGGGTGGGCGCGCTCTGCGTCTCCACCGTCCTGATCGTGCAATGCCTGCTGTTCGCCGACGGCGGCCTGACCGCGCTCGGCCTCAACATCACCAACATGGCGCTGCTCGGCACCGCCGCGGGCTACCTGCTGGTCGCCGGCCTGCTGCGCGTGCTGCCCCGCACGTCCACGGGCCTCGCCGCGACCGCGTTCATCGCCTCGGTCGTGTCGGTGGTCGTCGCCTCACAGGGGTTCGTGCTCGAGTACGCGCTGGGCGGCACGACCGACCTGTCGCTGCCCGCGATCTCGGGCACCATGGCCGGCGTCCACGTGCTGATCGGCATCGGCGAGGGCCTGATCGCCGCCACCACGGTCGCGACCGTCGCCAAGGTCCGGCCCGACCTGGTGTACGCCCTGCGGCGCTTCCGCAAGCCGGCGCCGGACGTCAAGACGG
This sequence comes from Actinoplanes sp. URMC 104, assembly GCF_051386375.1. Taxonomy (NCBI): domain Bacteria; kingdom Bacillati; phylum Actinomycetota; class Actinomycetes; order Micromonosporales; family Micromonosporaceae; genus Actinoplanes; species Actinoplanes sp. URMC 104. The sequence goes on from NZ_JBPQTO010000012.1 coordinate 223,267, forward strand.
GAGTCAACGCGTGAGCAAGCGACTCGGCTGGTTCCTCGCCGGCGGGCTGCTCGTGGCCCTGCTGCTGGCCGGCGTGGTGAGCAACTTCGCCTCCAGCAGCCCCGACGGGCTCGACTACGCCGCCCGCGAGGGCTGCACGTTCAACGCCGACGGCGAGATCACCGGCGGCACCTGCATGGCGCAGCGGGAAGGCGAGCACCAGCTGGGCGGCTCGCCGCTGGCCGACTACGGCATCCGGGGCGTCGGCAACAGCTTCCTGTCCACGGCGCTCGCGGGCACGGCGGGCGTGCTGATCACCTTCGGCGTCGGAGCCGGCCTGTTCTGGGTCGCGCGCCGCCGCCGTCAGGACGCCTGAGGTGGGCGCCGGGCACGCCCACCCGTTGCACCTGGACCGGCCGAGCCCGGTGCACCGCCTCGCCCCCGAGGTGAAGATCGCCGCGGTCCTGCTCTTCACGATCATCGTGGTGGTGACCCCGCGGACGGAGTTCTGGGCCTTCGGCGGGTACGCCCTGCTGCTCGCCGGCGTCGCGGCCGCGGCCCGCGTGCCGGCCCTGTGGCTGGGCAAGCGCGCCACGATCGAGCTGCCGTTCGTGCTGCTCGCAGTCGCGCTGCCGTTCGCCGGCCACGGCCCGCGCACCGAGTGGCTCGGCCTGTCGCTGTCGATCGACGGCCTGCACGGCGCGTGGAACATCTTCGCCAAGGGCACGCTCGGCGTGCTCGCGTCGCTGCTGCTCGCGGCGACGACAACGATGCGCGACCTGATCGTCGGGCTCGACCGGCTGCACTGCCCCGCCGTGTTCACCCAGATCGCCACGTTCATGCTGCGCTACCTCGACGTGCTCGCCGACGACGCCCGCCGGATGCGGATCGCCCGGCTGGCCCGCGGGTACGATCCCCGCTTCCTGTGGCAGGTCAAGGCGTTCGCGGTCAGCGTGGGCGCCCTGTTCCTGCGGGCGTACGAGCGGGGCGAGCGCGTCTACCTCGCGATGGTGTCGCGCGGCTACACGGGCCGGCTGCCGCGCGCGCAGGGCGAGCGGGCCCCGGCCGGGCAGTGGGTGGCCGCCGCCGCGCTGCCGGTCGCCACCGCCGGGATCGCGCTGGCCGCGGCCCTAGGATGATGGGATCATGAGCGACCCCTCCGAGCCGGCCCTGCGCGTGCGCGACCTGCACTTCGCCTACCCCGACGGCACCCCGGTCCTGCACGGCGTCGACCTCACCCTGGCCCGCGGCGAGCGCGTCGCCCTGCTCGGCCCGAACGGCGCCGGCAAGACCACCCTGGTGCTGCACCTCAACGGCATCCTGCACGGCGGCCCCGGCACGATCGACGTCGCGGGCGCCCGGGTGAACCCCGCCGACCGCGCCGCGCTGGCCGAGATCCGCCGCCGCGTCGGCATCGTCTTCCAGGACCCCGACGACCAGCTGTTCATGCCCACGGTCGGCGAGGACGTCGCCTTCGGCCCGCAGAACCTGGGCGTCCGCGGCGACGAGCTGCGCCACCGCGTCGACGAGGCGCTGGCCGCCGTACGGATGAGCGAGCACCGCGACCAGGTGCCGCAGCACCTGTCGTTCGGCCAGCGCCGCCGGGTCGCGGTCGCCACCGTCCTCGCGATGCGCCCCGAGATCCTGGTCCTGGACGAGCCGTCCTCCAACCTCGACCCCGCCAGCCGCCGCGAGCTGGCCGAGATCCTCGAGCCGCTGCCCGTCACCGTCCTGATGGTGACCCACGACCTGCCGTACGCCCTGCAACTCTGCCCCCGCGCCGTGATCCTCGACGCCGGCCGCATCGTCGCCGACGCCCCCACCCCCGAGGTGCTCGCCGACGAGGCGCTGCTGCGGGCCCACCGTCTCGAGCTGCCTTTCGGCTTCGACCCGACCGCCGCCGCAGCCCGAGCCGCCCGCTGACCGCACCGCCCACCACACCCCACCGCCCGCCGGATCGCGCCCGCCTGCAGCCCGCGCCGCCCACCGCACCTCATCGCCCGCGCACCGCACCGCGCCACCCGCCGCACCGCCCGCCCGCGCCCGCGCCGCCCGGCGGCTGACATGCGTCCGCCCGGCGGCTGACATGCGTCCGCCCGGCGGCTGGCACGCGCCGCTAGCGCTGCGCCGAGCCGGCGAGCCGTGCCGCGCCCGGCCCCTTAGAAGCGGCAGCGCCGCGCCCGGCCGGTCGGTGAGCAGCAGCAACAGCGCCGAGATCGGGCCCGACAAAGCCGCGCCGGAGCGGTCCGCCGGGAGACGTCGGTGGCGCTCAGTTCGAGCCCGCGCAACCGCCGCCGCGCGAAGACCGGCCAGCCCATCGACCACACCCGCTCGGCGCCCGCCCGCGCGGCCTCGACCGGCATCGGGTGCTCCAGGCCGAGCGGCAGCGCGATGTCCTGACCGTGCACCAGGACGTCGAAAACGATGTTGCGGTAGTTCGTCACGAACGGAAGCCGGCGCGACCCGGCGTCTCGGCGCAGCACGGCGACGATCTGCGCCGGCCCGGCGAACGACCGGATCGCCAGCTCGCGGTTGACGCGGTCGAAGCTGCCCCGCGCCCGCACGGAGTCGCGCGCCAGCCCTGGTCGACCAGCTCGAACGCGCCGGCTACGTCGAACGCGTGCCCGGCCCCCACGGACGCGCGGGCGCGGCTGGTCCGCATCGCCGAGCGCGGCGCCCGGGCCGTCCCGATCGCCGCCGCGGCCGTGGCCGAGGTGGAGGCCGAGTGGACCGCGCACCTGGGCGCCGGCCGCACCGACATGCTGCGTGTGATCCTGGCCGACCTGCGGACGATCACCGACCCGTACGATGGGTGACCTCGACGGCCGCCGGAGGACCTGACCCGTGGACCTGCCCACCGATGACGAGATCCGCGCGCTGCACGAGCGGCTCGCGCCCGACGAGGACGCGTTCGAGCGGGTCTGGACCCACAGCCTGATCGTGAGCGAGATGGCCACGGGCCTGCTGGACACCGACCTGGTCCGCGCGGGCGCGCTGCTGCACGACGTCGGCGTCCATCGGCTGCGCCCCGGGGAGTCGTACCTGCGCCACGGCATCCTCGGCCACGAGCTGCTGCTCGCCGAGGGCTACCCCGAGCACCTGGCCCGCTTCTGCTCGCACCACACCGGCGTGGGCCTCACCCGCGACGACATCACGCGTCAGCATCTGCCGCTGCCGCCCGCGGACTACCTCGCCGAGACTCCCGAGGAGACCGTGGTCATGTACGCGGACAAGTTCCACAGCAAGACGACTCCGCCGCGGTTCTACACGGCCGCCTCGTACGCCGCCCGGATCGCCCGCTTCGGCGCCGACAAGGCCGCCGCGTTCGCCGCCCTGGTGGACCGCTACGGCGAGCCCGACCTGGAGACCCTGGCCCGCCGCCACGGTCACGAGCTGCACTGAGGCCGTACGGGAGGTCGTCAGCTCAGCGTGAACGTGACGTCGTCCAGGTCGTACGTCGTGACGCCGCCCCCGGCCATCTCACTGCTCACGAAGGAGATGATCGCCGTGCGCTCCGCGGCGCCCGCGCCGGACGAGGTGCTGTACTGGTACCAGTACGCCGGACCGTCGGAGTGCAGCGCGTGCCGGGTCTTCGGCGGCTCCCCCGAGACGGCCATCCCCATGTTGAGGTAGTCGCTGGTGCCGCCCGCGGTGGTGGTCGTCCGGACCCAGAACCGCACCGTGAGGTTGCAGCCGGCCGGCACGGTCACCTCCGTGCGCAGCAGGTCGGTCCGGCTCACGTCGAGGCCGCCGAAGGTGGCGTACGCCCGGCCGCGGTGCGCGGGCCGGGTCTCGTCGCCGAGCACGACCATGCGGGGCCCGGCGGTCCAGCCGGTGGCGCCCCGCTCGAAGCCCGGGTTGGGGTGGATCTGCCCGGCGCACGGCGCGTCGGCCCGGGCCTGGTCGGCGTGAAAGGCGCTGCCCGCGGCGAGCAGCAGGGCGGCGGCGGCAAGAGTCTTCATGGATTCAAGACTATCGATGCATGCCGGTCGGCGTGGCCCGGCAAATGGGGCTATTACGCGGCCGGTCCGACGTGGACGTCGAGCCACTCGCGCAACGGCCGGCTCGCCCGCAGGAACTCCTCGACGCGCTTGCGGGCGGCGGCCGTGCCGAGCCACGGCGCGGGCTCCCACTGCCGCCACGTGGTCAGCCCCTTGTGGCGCAGCAGGTCCGCGTGCGGATGGTCCCTGGGAAAGCCGCGCGGCACGGTCTTGAGCGACCCGTGCCCGTGCACGCCGATCCCCTGCTTCTCGATCGCCGCGATGACCTCGAGCAGCTCCGTGCCCGACAGGTCCCCCGCGACCGCCTTGCGGTACCGCTCGAGCTGGTCGGGCGCGAGCTGCCACATCCCGCACCCCGCCGCGAGGCCCTCGGCGGACAGCTGCACGTAGCCGCCGCGTTCGAACCAGGCGCCGAGGTGCGTCTTGTACGGCGACTTGTCCTTGCTGAACCGCACGTCGCGGTAGGGCCGGAAGACCTTGCCCGGCCCGAACTCCGGCTCGAGCTCGGCCAGCAGCTCGAGCATCGGCCCCCGCACCCGCTCCTCGTAGAACGCGAGGTGCCCGGTCCAGTACGTCTTGGAGTTGTCGGCCTCGAGCCCCTCGTAGAACTCGAGCGCCTCGCTGGGCCAGCCACGAAACGTCATACCGCGGACCCTATTCGCCGGGCTTCTTGAACTCCACGGGTTCGGTGCCCTCGAGGTAGTCGGCGAGCGTGCGGTACACGACCGGGTTGACGATGTCGTGGCGCATGTCGTCGCTGTGGTTGGCCCAGTCGGGGTTGACCATGTAGCCGGCCACCACCAGGCTGGTCGCGCCCACCACCAGCGACGCGGTGCGGTTCGCGTCGGTCGTGCCGGTCTTGCCGAAGATCGGGTGCCGGATGGTGGCGTACGCGTCCGGCTCGGTGGCGCCCGAGCAATTGCCCAGTTGGGCCCGGTCGCCGACCGGGCAGCGCGCGGCGTCGAGCGCCTTGCGGGCCACGTCGGGGTCGGTGGCCCGCCGGCACGACGGCTGACCGGCCTTGATCTTCGTGCCGTCCGCCTCGGTGATCTGCTTGATCGGGGTCGGGGCGCAGTACATGCCGTCGCCGGCCAGGGTGGCGTACGCGTTGGCGATGTCCAGCGGCGTGGACGAGGTCACGCCGAGCGTGAACGCGCCGAACTGGTGCGCCGCCTCCTCGGTCTTCATCAGGTCGCGGTCGCTGGAGGAGCGGTAGACCATGCCGAACCGCTTGGAGACGTCGATGACCTTCTCGGCGCCGACCTGCTCCTGCAACGGCACGAAGTACGTGTTCACCGACTTGCCGAAGCCCGACCACATATTGAAGGTGCCCTTGGTGTTGGGCGAGGAGTTCGACGGGCAGTAGTTGGTCGTGCCGGGGCACGCCGCGGGCGATCCGGCCGCGACCGGATAGTTCGACTTGTACGTCGATCCGGACGTGATCGGGTGGTCCAGCTCGAAGCCGTTCTCGAGCGCGGCGACCATGGTGAACATCTTGAACACCGAGCCGGCCTGGTAGCCGTCGATGTCGCCGCCGCCGGTGATGATCGGGTTGGTGGTGTTCGGATAGGTGGCCCGGGCGCCGGCCCGGCGCGCGGCCGGGTTGGAGCTGGGCGGGTTGCTGCCGTCGTCGAGCTTGAACTTGCGGTTGGTCGCCAGCGTCTTGACGTGGCCGGTGCCCGGCTCGACCCCGGCGAGCACGACGGCGTTGCGGTTGGTGTCCTTGATCTTGCGGGTGATCTCGTGCCGGGCGGCGTTCTGCGCCTTCACGTCCAGCGAGGTGACGATCTTGTAGCCGCCCGTCTTGAGCCGGCGTTCCCGCTCGTACGCGTTGGCGCCGAACGCGGGCTGCTCCAGCCACCAGCGATAGAAGTAGTCGCAGAAGAAGCCCCAGCTGTTGGTCGCCACGGACGTGCAGCCGTTGCCGGGCCGGTTGGCCGTGCGGCCCAGCTTCACCTTCTTGGCCGCCTCGCCCTCGGCCTTGGTGATCTGCCCGAGCGCGACCATGTTGTCGATGATCCAGTTGCGCCGGTCGAGCGCCTGCGGATAGCCGCCCGGCGTGGTCGGGTCGAACGCCGTCGGCGCCTTGACCATGCCGGCCAGCAGCGCGGCCTCGGCGATCGTCAGGTCCTTGGGCGACTTGCGGAAGTACACCTGGCTGCCGGCGTAGACGCCGTACGCCCCGTTGCCGAACGGCGCCAGGTTGAGGTAGCGCCGCAGGATCTCCTTCTTGTCGAGGTCCTTCTCGACCTGGAGCGCGTACTTCATCTCGGCGATCTTGCGCTCGGGGCTGTCCTTGGTGGCGTCGATCACCTCCTGCGCCGTGCGGGCGCCGTAGGCCTGCGCCATCCGCACGTACTGCATGGTCAGCGTCGAGGCGCCCTGCTGGTCGCCGCCCTGGCTGTTGTTGACGAACGCACGGGCGATGCCCTTCACGTCGACGCCGTTGTGCTCGTAGAACTTGTGGTCCTCGGCGGCGACGATCGCGTTCTGCATGTTGACCGAGATCTGCTTGATCGGCACGTCGCTGCGGAACTCGTCGTAGATCACGGCGATCGGCGTCTTGCCGTCGGCGGCGAACACCCGCGTCACCTGCGGCGCCGACTGCTGCACGATGGTGCTGGGCAGCGACGCGAACTCCTCGGCGCCCGCCTTGGCCACCAGGCCGCCCAGCGCGACCGCCGGGAACGCCGCGGCGGAGAGCACCAAGGCGGTCAGCAGACCGCACATCAGCAGCAGGCCGGATTTCGTGACGAAAGATCGGTTACCGCTGGGCACGGGTCGCCGGACCACCTTCCTGGACGCCTTTTTGGGACGCCGAGGAACGTACCCGATCGGACTGTGGCATACCTGAATGCCCTCACCCGATGCGATAGCCGACACCCGGCAGCGTCGCGAGGACGGACGGGTCGCCCAGCTTGCGCCGGAGCCGGCCGACGGTCACGGTCACCGTGTTGGTGAACGGGTCGGCGTTCTCGTCCCAGACCTGCTCCAGCAGCGCCTCGCTGCTCAGGTAGCCCGGCGCCGCCCGCAGCAGCGCCTCCAGCACGGCGAACTCCTTGACCGACAGCGGCAGCGGCACCCCGCCGCGCGTAGCGACCCGGGTCACCGGGTCCAGCTCGACGCCGCCCGCGCGCAGGACCCGCGGCCGCGCCGACGGGCGGCGCCGCGCCAGCGCCCGGACCCGCAGCACGAGCTCGGGGAAGTGGAACGGCTTGGCCAGATAGTCGTCGGCGCCCAGGGTCAGCCCGCGCACCCGGTCGTCCGCGCTGCCCGAGGCGGTGAGCATGAGCACCATGGCGCGGTCCTCGCGGGCGGTGATCATCTGGCAGAGCGTGTCGCCGTGCAGGCCCGGCAGGTCCCGGTCGAGGACCACCACCTCGTACGGGGTGAGATCGAGCTTCGCCGCGGCGCTGAGCCCGTCGAGCGCGACGTCGACGGCCATCCCCTGGTCGCGCAGACCCTCCGCGACCACCTCGGCGAGCGCGGTCGCGTCCTCCACCACGAGCACCCTCACGGCCGCTCCCCGTCCGCGGGCAGCGACACGGTCAGCCGCAGCCCGCCGCCCGGGCGGGGCTGCAGGTCGAGGGCGCCGCCGTGCGCGGCGGTGACGGCGGCGACGATGGCCAGGCCGAGCCCGGTGCCGGGTCCCGTGCGGGCCGGGGCGACCCGCTGGAACGGGCGGCCCAGCCGGGACAGCGACGCCGGGTCCAGCACCGGGCCGTCCGACTCGACGGTCAGCACGGCCGCGGACGCCGAGGCCGCGCCGGACACCCAGATGCCACCGCCGGGCACGTTGTGCGTGACGGCGTTGTCGACGACGTTGTCGACCAGCCGGGCGAGCAGGACCGCGTTGCCCGGCGCGAGCAGCGTCGCGGGCGGGTCGGCGTACACCCGCAAGCCTTTGACCTCGATGGCCGGCCCGCGGGCGCTCAGCGCGGCGGCGGTCAGCGACGACAACGAGACGACGGTGCGGTCGTCGAGCGCGCCGTGCTGCGCCCGGGCCAGCATCAGCAGGCCGTCGAGCAGACCGTCCATGTGGTCGAGGGAGCCGCGCAGCCGCTCGGCCAGCGGCGCCGGCACGGGTTCGGGCTTGGCCATCGCCACGTCCAGCGAGGCGCGCATCGTAGCCAGCGGGGTACGCAGCTCGTGCGAGGCGTCCGCGACGAACCGGCGCTGCGCGGCGAACGACTCCTCGAGCCGGGCGAGCAGGTCGTCGATGGTGTCCGCCAGGTCCTTCACCTCGTCGGCGGGCCCGGCCACCGCCAGCCGCGAGTGCAGGCTGTCCGCGGTGATCCGCCGGGTCGCCGAGGTGATCGTGCGCAGCGGACGCAGCACCCGGCCGGCGGCCGCGCGGCCCAGCACCAGCGAGAACAGCAGCATGACCAGGAACGCGACGACGGCGCCGAGCAGCAGCCGGCGCGAGGCGGACGCGTCCGCTTCGGCGAGCTGACGTTCCAGCTCGGCGACCCGCGCCTGGCCCACCGACGTGACCGGCGTGCTCTGCCGCGTGTTCTGCAGCCCCAGCACGGCCACGATGGCGATCAGCCCCGCGCCGGACAGCAGGAACATGACCCCGTAGAGAAGCGTGTAGCGCATGCGGACGCCCATGCGGACAGCATGCCCGCCGCGACCTAACAGCGGGGTGACGGCCGCCGTGCCGCCCGCGTTAGACGCCGGTCCGTAGAACTGCGGCCATGGATGCCACCATCGAAGTCCGCGGGCTGCGCAAGCGCTACGGCCCCACCGTCGCCCTCGACGGCATGACGTTCACGGCCGGGCCCGGACGGGTCACCGGCTTCGTCGGGCCCAACGGGGCCGGCAAGTCGACCACGCTGCGGGTGCTGCTCGGTCTCGACCGCCCCGACGCGGGAACGGCCCTGGTCGGCGGCCGACGGTACGCCACTCTGGACCGCCCGCTGACCGGCGTCGGCGCGCTGCTCGACGCCGGCGCCCTGCACCCCGGCCGGTCGGGCCGCGACCACCTGCTCTGGATGGCCCGCTCGCAGCGGATCGCCGCCGGGCGGGTGGACGAGCTGCTCGACGAGGTGGGGCTGCACGATCAGGCGCGGCGCCGGGCGGGCGGCTACTCGCTGGGCATGCGGGTGCGTCTCGGCGTGGCCGCGGCCCTGCTGGGCGACCCGCCGATCCTGCTGCTGGACGAGCCGTTCAACGGCCTCGACCCGGCGGGCTTCGTCTGGATGCGCGAGCTGCTGCGCGGCCGGGCGGAGAGCGGCCGTACGGTGCTGGTCTCCAGCCACCTCATGGGCGAGCTCCAGGACCTCGCGGGCCAGGTGATCGTCGTGGCCGGCGGGCGGGTCGTCGCCGACGTCGCGACCCGCGACCTGCGCGACCGGTACGGCTCGCTCGAGTCCGCCTATCTGGAGCTGGTCCGATGATCCGCGCCGAGCTCACCAAGCTGCGCACCGTCCGCGGCTGGACGCTGGGCCTCGCCGCCGCCGTCGTCGCCTTCGTCGGGCTGGGTCTGCTGATCGCGAGCGGCACGGTCATGTCCTGCGGCGACCGGGCCTGCGAGCCCGCGCCGGTGGGTCCGGAGGGTCAGGGCGTGGAGGACCGGTTCGCCTTCGCCCACCAGCGCCTGGACGGCGACGGCAGCCTCACCGCCCGGGTCGCGGACCTCTCCGGCATCATCACCTATCCGCCGCCGGACCACGACCGGATCGTCGAGGGGCTGGTGCCCTGGGCCAAGGCCGGCCTGATCGTCAAGGACGGCACCCGGCCCGGTTCGGCGTACGCCTCGGTGCTGCTCACCCCCGCCCACGGCGTGCGCCTGCAGCACAACTACGTGCACGACAAGGCCGGCCCGGCCGGCGCCCGGTGGCTGCGGCTGACCCGCTCCGGGGACGCCGTCACCGGGTACGCCTCCCCCGACGGCACGACGTGGACGGCGGTGGGGACCGCCGAGCTGCCGGACCTGCCGCGCACGGTCGAGATCGGCTTCCTGGTCGCCTCGCCCGGCGACGTCACGGTGAAGGAGAGCTCGACCGCCGGCCACGCCGTGCAGTCCCGCTTCACCCAGGCGACCGCCGTGTTCGACCGCATCGACAGCAGCGTGTCCGGCGCGTGGCGCTACGACGCGGTCGGCGCCGACGGCACGCAGTCCGACTGGGAGAGGTTCCACCGCCCGGCCGGCCTGCGCGTCGCGGACGGCACGCTGACGCTCACCGGCAGCGGCGACGTCGCCCCCGCCACCGGCATGGTGCTGGGCCCCGTGCCGGCCGGCTCCGTCCCCGCGCTGCTGCTGTTCGTCGTGGTGGCGGTCCTGTATGTCACGACCGAGTTCCGCAGCGGCCTGATCCGCACGACCCTGCTCGCCGCCCCGCGCCGCGGTCGCCTGCTGGCCGCCAAGGCGCTGGTGATCGGCGCCGTCACGTTCGCCGCCGGCCTGCTCGCGGTCGCGGTCGCCCGGCTGGTCGTGGTGCCGGTGCTGCGCGGCAACGGCAACGTGCTGCTCCCGATCGGCCTCGCCACCGAGCTGCGCGTCGAGGCCGGCACCGCCGCACTGCTCGCCGTGTCGGCCGTGCTCGCGTACGCCCTGGGAGCCCTTCTCAGACGCGGGCTGCCCGCCGTCCTGCTGGCCGTGACGCTGATCGTGGTGCCGTACGTGGTCGCCGTCCTGTCCGTGCTGCCCGCCGGGGCGGGTGAGTGGCTGCTGCGGATCACGCCGGCCGCGGGCTTCGCCATCCAGCAGACCCTTCCCGCGTACGCCCAGGTGCTGCTCCCCTACCACCCGGCGGAGGGCTACTTCCCGCTCCCGCCGGTGGCCGGCCTCGCCGTGACGGCCGGCTGGGCGCTGGCGGTCCTGGCGCTGGCCGGACTGCGCCTGCGGAGGTCAGGCGCATGATGGCCGCCGCCCTGCGCGCCGAGTGGGCGAAGGCGCGCACCGTGCCCGACCTCGCCGCATACCTCGTGGCGGCCGTCGTGCTGACCGTGGCCGCCGGAGCAGCCGGCGTCGGCCTCCTGGGCGTCCACCTGGGTCAGGCGGTCGTCGCCGTGGCGGGCGTTCAGCTCCTCGCCGGCGAACACGGCACCGGCCTGATCCGGCCTACGCTGCTCGCCGTCCCACGCCGGGTCACCGTGCTGGCCGCCAAGGCCGTCCTGCTGACCGCCGGCACCGCCGTCGCCGCCACCGCCTCACTGCTCGTCGCCCACCCACCGCTCGACGGCGCCGCCGTGCGGGCCGCCACCGGCTCGGTCCTCCACCTGTGCCTGATCGCCCTGCTGTCGCTGGGCGCCGGCGCCCTGCTCCGCAGCGCAACCGCAGCCGCCGGCGTCGTGCTGGGCCTGCTCTACGCGGTGCCGCTGCTCGCGATCTGGCTTCCCGACCCCGACTGGATCCGCACCCTGCACCGGATCGCGCCGTCGACCGCCGGCCTGACCATCCAGTCCACAGCCGACGCCGCCGCCCTGCCGATGGTCCCCTGGCCGGGCCTGGCCGTCACCGCAGCCTGGACAGCTGTCTCCCTCGCCGCCGGCGCCTACGCCCTCACCCGCCGCGACGTCACCGTCTGACTCCGCCGGCATTCCCCGTCGCCGGCAAGTCGTCCCCGGCCCGGCAGCACGCCACCCGTCCACCGCACTTGCCGGCGTGACGTTGCCGGGACAGCTCACCCTGGGACGGGTCCCTAGGATCGCGTCGGCCTCGATGCCGGCAAGCACGGCCACCACGCCGTCGCGCTCGACCCGGTTCACAAGCCAGCCGGGCCGTGTTGTTGCAGCACAGCGAGCAAGGCGCAGCCGGCCGAGTTCGGTCAAGGGTGCATCAGCGTGGGGGCGCGAGGACCTCCTGGGTGGTGCGGAACCTTCGACAAGCTCCAGCTCACCCGGAGGTCCTCACCCATTTCAAGATCTGACCGGCGCTACCAACGTCCATGCACACAACGGCTAGGGCTTGCGGGCGACGCCGCCGTACGAGTCCTGGTGGGTGGGCTCGCCGTCGGCGCCGGGGCGCCAGTGGGACACCGACACCACGCCGGGGTCGACGAGCTCGAGGCCGTCGAAGAAGCGGCTGATGCGTTCGGGGCTGCGCAGGTGGTAGGTGTGGCCGCCCTCGCTGGAGATGCGCGCGCCCTCGACGATCTTCTCGCTGGTGTCGGTGCCGTCGTAGAAGGCCAGGTAGCTGCCGGACGGCAGGAGGTCGAGCAGGCTTTTGACGATCCCCTGGGCCTCGTCGTCGGACTCGACGTGGCCGAGGATGCCCATCAGCATCAGCGCGATCGGCTTGCCGAAGTCGAGCGTGCGGGCGGCCTCGCGCCGGATCGTCGCCGTGTCGCGCAGGTCGGCGTCGATGAAGTCGGTGGCGCCCTCGGGGCCGCTGCTGAGCAGGGCCCGGGCGTGCACCAGCACGAGCGGGTCGTTGTCGACGTAGACGATGCGGGACTCGGGCGCCAGCCGCTGAGCGACCTCGTGGGTGTTGTCGGCGGTGGGCAGCCCGGTGCCGATGTCGAGGAACTGCCGGATGCCCGCCTCGACCGCGAGGTAGCTCACCGTGCGGCCGATGAAGGCGCGGCACGCGCGGGCGTTCTCGGCGATGGCCGGGAACACTTGGAGCACCGAGTCGCCGACCTCGCGGTCGACGGCGTAGTTGTCCTTGCCGCCCAGCCAGTAGTTCCACACCCGGGCGCTGTGCGGCACGGTGGTGTCGAGCTTGGGGGCGCCGGCGTCCGGCGAGGCGCTGGTCATGGCTGGTGCCTCTCGTCGGCGGGCGGCGGGACGATCATGGTCGTCCAGTGTAGACACCGGACGACCACGATATCGACCCCGGTCAGTCGAGCCAGCGCAGCGGCACGGCTCGCGCGATCGCCCCGTACCCGGCCGGGTTGAGGTGCAGGTGGTCGCCGGTGTCGTACGCCGGGAGCAGCTGCCGCGGCTGCGCCGGGTCGCGCACCGCGGCGTCGAAGTCCGCCACGCCGTCGAAGATCCGCCCGTGCCGCACGGCCTCGTTGACCGCGAGCCGGGTGGCCTCGCGCAGCCCCGACGGGTCGTCGTACGACGTGTTGCCGCCGAACGGCGTGATCGTGGCGCCGTACACCCGGAGGTCGACGGCCCGGGCGCGCAGCGCGATCTGCTCGTACGCGATGAGCAGGTCGGTCAGCACGGCCTTCTGGTCGGCCGCGGTGGCGGGCGCGGTGCCGATGTCGTTGACCCCCTCGAACAGCAGCATCCGGTCGACGCCGCTGGTGGCGAGCACGTCGCGGTCGAGCCGCGCGAGCACGTTGGGGCCCAGCCCGTCGTTGAGGACCCGGTTGCCGCCCGCGGCCTGGTTGAGGATCGCGGCGCGCGGGCCCCGCGCGAACAGCTGGTCGGGCCAGCGGTCGTTGCCGTCGGTGGTCGAGCCCCGCCCGTCGGTCAGCGAGTCGCCGACGACGGCGAGCGCGGGCACGTCCGCCTCGACCTCGACCCCGCTGATCAGGTACCAGTGCGCGACGCCCACGGCGCCCGGCAGCGACGCGTCGGCGTGGTGGTCGCCGCCCAGCAGGTACGAGGTGGTCCGCGACCCCGGGTGCGAGGTGAGCGACAGCGAGGCCTGACCGGTCGCCAGGTACGTGGTGACGGTCAGGTTCTCGCCGCGGGCCACCGGCAGCGGCACCGGGTCGGACACGATCTGCGCGCCGACCGGCACCGTCACCGAGCGCCGCCCGCCGAAGGTGAGCGGCCGGCTCGACCCCGGCACGATGTCCGCCACGCCGGCCCGCCCACCGGCCGGGCGGCCCAGCGCCGCCGCGGTCAGGGGCAGGGCCGAGCCGCCGAAGGCGTTGGAAAACCGCACCCGTACGCGGGGACCGCCTGCAGTCACGTGGAGGGTCTGGCGCAGCGTGGTGTCCACCAGCACCGCCGCCTCCCCGGTGAACGGCGGCGGCGGCAGGTTGCCCGGCTCGGTGAGCTGCGGCATCGCCGTCCACGTGTGGATCCACCGCTTGCGGCCCCGCGGGAGGGCCGACGCCGCGGGCACCCCGGGGACCAGGGCGGCGGCGCCCAGCAGCGTCCGGCGCCTCATCGCGACCACCGGCTCTCGGGCGGCCCGAGGTAGCTGTCCTTCACGCCGCCGGTGTCGACGACCAGCCGCTGCACGATCACGGTGGGGTCGACGGCGTGGAACGTCAGCGTGTGCGTGCCCGGCCCGGCGACCGTGTGCGTGGTCGTGGTGCGGTTGATGTTGTCGGACGTGTTGCGCGCCCACTGCCGGTTCATCGTGGTGTCGTTCGCGCCGGTCGCCTTGGTGATGTTGACGACCTGCGGCGTCTGCCCGTCGATCGACACGGCGTACCGCAGGCCGTCGCCGGGCAGCACGTTGTTGCGCGGCGACAGGTACGCGGTGACCCGCACCGGCCCGCTGCTGGTGAGCGTCATCCGGTAGTCGAGCCGTGCGCCCTCGCCGAGCGGCGTGAGCCCGTTGCCGGTCCTGCCGATGCCCGGCAGCAGCTGCCACCGGCCGGTCTTGCGCGTGTAGTGGTCGGCCTCCACGGCCACGTACCCGTTGGCCTCGAGGAAGCCCTCGGGCCGCTGGACGGGGTTGCGGACGGGCGCCTGCACCACGACCGACGAGCCGGCGCCGGTGACCGTGATCGGCACCGTGGTGGTGCCCTTCGGCGCACGCCGCCAGTCGACGGTGACGGTGGCCCGCACCTCGTCGCCGACCACGCCCGAGGCCGGCGCCACGCGCACCCACGAAGCGCCCGTGGTGATCCGGTACGGGAACGGCGTGGTGCCCTTGTTGTAGACGTCGATGTACTGCGGCCGCTGCGCCTGCCACGGGCTGAACTCGGGCAGCCGCTGAGCGTCGCCGCCGTCGAGCGCCACCCCCATCGCCGCCTGCTCGGGCACGGTGATGCGCCTGAGGTGCGGGTAGATCGCGTCGGGCAGCGCGACGTTGTCGAGCTCGGGCTGCTGCCAGGGCGCGTTGGGGCCGTAGCGCTCCACGTCGCCGTACCCGATCTTGGGTTGCAGCTGCCAGTTCTTCCACTTCCCGCCGGCGAGCACGGTGTTGTAGTAGTCGCTCATCGCCTGGTCCTCGGCGAACAGCCGCTCGGCGGTGTCGGCGAGCCCGTTGGTGGAGGCGCGCCCCTGGGCCGCGTACGCGAGGTTGGTGAACTGCGCGCGACGCAGCTCGTAGATGATCGCCGTGTCCTTGATCTGGTAGTAGGCGAGCTGGTAGAACGCGTCCTGCCAGGCCCGCGGGACCTTCTGGCGCAGCCGGTCCGCCCGGCGGGCCAGGTCGATCCACTGCTCGGTGACGCGGTCCATCTCGGCGTAGTCGGTGAGGCTGAACGGGGTGGCCCGGTCGTCGTAGACCACCGCCGCCGGGTCGGTCGCGAGGTCCTTGGCCGGGTCGACGGTGATGCGCCGGTTGAGCAGCTCCGGCTTGCGGCGCGACTGCAGGAACCCGTACTCGTCGAGCAGGTCCGCCAACGCCGGGGCGAGCTCGTCGCCGAAGTTCTGCGCCGCGTACTGCTCGGTCCACTCCCCCAGCCGCTCGACCGGCCAGGCGTCCGGGTTCCACGCGTAGTCGAGGAAGAACTGGGTGGGCAGCTCCTCGTTCTTCAGGTCGCCCACGTTGACCATCCAGAGCCGGTCGACCCCCCTGCCGTACGCCAGATGCAGTTGCTCCCAGGTGTTGGTGAGGTTGACCGTGTCGGCCCACTTGTAGTTGCGGCCGTCGCCGACGTAGTCGAAGTGGTAGTACATCCCGTAGCCCCCGCTGCGGGCCGGCAACGACGGGTCGGGCAGCTTGCGCAGGTTGCCCCAGTTGTCGTCGCAGAACACGACCGTGACGTCGTCCGGCGGCCGGTAACCGTTGTCCCAGTAGCGCTGCACCTCCTTGTAGAGGGTCTGCACCTGGGGCCGGTCGATGAGCCCGGTCTCGCGCAGGATCTGCCGCTGGCTGTCGATGATGGACGACATCAGGTCGATGCCGTCGCCGTCGGGCAGCGAGACGTCGCCGTTGCCGCGCATGCCCAGCGTGATGACGCCCTCGATGTTCTGATCGCGCATGCGTTCCGCGCCGTCGCGCCAGTACGCCTTGATCGCGTCGGCGTTGCGGCGGAAGCTCCACTCGCCCGTGCCGGTGGGGTGGCGGTTCCACTCCTCGATGCCGCGCATCATCGGCGCCTCGTGCGAGGTGCCCATGACGACGCCGTAGAAGCTCGCGGTGGCGTGGTTCTGCGGGTCGTCCTCGGCGAACGCGCGGCCCCACACGGCGGGCCACAGGTAGTTGGCCTTGAGCCGCAGCATGGTCTCGAACACCTTGGCGTAGTAGGCCGCGTTGAGCCCGCCCGGATAGCCGGGCGCCTTGCCCGGGCCGAAGTAGCCGGGCGCCCACGTGCCGGTCGCGGGGTTCTCGTCGTTGATGAAGAACCCGCGGTACTTCACCTTGGGCGTGCCCTGGGTGTGCCGGCCGGGCAGCACGTACAGCTCGGCCTTGCGCTGCACCGGCACGTCGTCCCAGAAGTACCAGGGCGAGACGCCGATGGCGCGCGACAGGTCGTAGGCGCCGTAGATGCTGCCCCGCTGGTCGCTTCCGGCGATGACGAAGGCACGGCGTACGCCCGGGAGCGGATCGGTGACGACCTGCTCGACCGTGGTCTCCCACTTGCCGCGCAGGCCGCGCACGTCGAGCTTGCCGCGCGCGACGATCCGGTCGATCAGCGGGCTCTTGCCCAGCGTGCCGACGATGACCGGGTCGCGGCCCGCGGGGATCGTGTCGTGGCCGACCGCGGGGCGCACGCCGGTCACCTTCTCGATGTCGGTCTGCAGGTCGTCGACGACCCGGATGACGCCCGCGTGGTCGTCCTTGCTGACCACGACGGGAGCGGCCCGGCCGCCGGCGACCAGCGGGAACCGGCCGGGGCCGGGCTCCGTGGCGACGTACCCCCGGGTCTCGCCCCTGCGGTCGGCGGCCGCCTGCGCGGGGACCGGCGCGACGACCAGCAACGCGGCCGCGGCCACCGAGGCGAGCACGGCTTTCATCGGAACAGGCCCAGCGGTACGGCCTCGGCCATCGCGGCCATCCCGGCGTCGTTGGGGTGCAGGTGGTCGCCGCTGTCGTACGCCGGGTTGAGGCGCAGCGGATCGGCCGGGTCGCGCATCGCCCGGTCGAAGTCGACGACCGCGTCGTACTCGCCGCCGGCCCGGATCCAGCGGTTGAGCACGTCGCGCTTGCGCTCGTTGGCCTCGGAGAAGAAGCCGAGCGTGTCGCCCTTGAACGGCAGGATCGTGCCGCCGATCGCCTTGAGCCCGCTCGTGTGCGCGCGGGCGATGAGCTGGCGGTGCCCGGCGATCAGGTCGTCCGCCGAGACGGTCTCGGAGACGGGCGCGACCGTGCCCGGGTGGCCCAGGTCGTTGACGCCGAGCAGCACCACGAGGTAGCGGGCGCCGGGCTGGGCGATCACGTCGCGGTCGAAGCGCCGCAGGCCGCTGTGGCCGAAGTACGCGGCGAACGTCTCGGCGTCGCTGCCGGGCGCGGGGTTGGGGTCGTGCAGCAGGCGGTTGCCGGAGATGCCGACGTTGGCCACACCGCGGTGCAGCCCGGCCGCGCGCAGCCGCGCGGCGAGCAGGTCGGGCCAGCGGTGGTTCAGGTTGTTCTGGGTGTTCGCGCCGTTGGTGATCGAGTTGCCGAGCGTGACGATCGCGGCGGCGCGCGCGTAGACCGAGACGCCGGAGAGGAACAGGTACTGCCCGATCGTCGCGGTGGGGGTGATCGTGCGCGCGGCGGTGACGTCGCCGTCGGCGATGACGTTGTCCTGGAACGCGAACGCGGCGACCGTCGTCACGGGCGTGCGCGCGGGCAGGTAGAGGCTGATCGCCAGGTCGCTGCCGGGCGGGACGTGCAGCCGCACCGGGTCGCTGACCAGCGGCGAGCCGGCCGGCACGGTGACCGCGGCGCGGTTGCTGAACGTGACCCGGCGGTCGGTGCCGGGAACGATCGCGGTGCTGGCGCCGTCGCCCGCACGCAGGGCCACGCGGACCGCGCCGAGGCGCAGCGGGCCGTTGCCGAACTCGTTGGTGACGCGGATGCGGACCTGGTCGCCGCCGGCGCTGCAGTGGACGATCTGGCGCACGGTCTGGGCGGTCAGCACGGTGGGCGTGGTGGGCGGGATGGTGGTGGGGGCGGCTGCCCAGGTGGCGACCCAGCCCGGGGCGACGTAGTCGCCGTCGGAGTCGCGACCGGCCTCCTGCGGGGCGCCGGCCTGGGCGGGGGTGGGGGAGGCGAGACCGGCCGCGGCCGCGGTGACCGCGGCCCCGGAGGTGAGTAGCTCGCGACGGGTGGGCATGGGGAGCTCCTTCTCGACCGCCGGGTCAGCAGACGCCGAAACTCCGTGGTGGCCGGAAGTTTCGGAAACACATCGGACGGACCCTCGTAACGTAAAGGCGACGATCTATGTCGTCAAGAACGCATCCCTTGATCGATACCGCTTTCCGTACGGGGTTCGGCGTGAGAAACATCGGAACTTTCGGTTGTGCCGATCGGAAGGTTCATCTTGGCCGTGCGGTCAAATTCCTGCTAGGTTGTTGACTATGCAACTAAGTGACACCGGGCGGGACGACGGCCTCGCCGATCCCGTGCCCTCGCCGCAGCTCACTGCGCCTCCGGACGTGCCCTCCCCCACTTCTTTGATCATTCTGGAGCCGGCGGACGACTCCGGTGTGTGCGGCCCCGACGGGTGGTGCAACTGATGAGCGCCGGCGCCTTCGGCCCCGCCGCCGAGCCGATCGTGGTGGACGTCTGGAGCGACGTCGTCTGCCCGTTCTGCTATCTCGGCCACGCCGTCCTGCACGAGGCCATCGAGCAGTTCCCGTACGGCTCCTCGGTGCAGGTCCGCTACCACAGCTTCCAGCTCAACCCCGGCTTCCCCCCGGGCGAGGCCGTGCTCGCCGACGACTACCTCGCCCAGCAGCACGGCATGCCGAAGGCGCAGATCGAGGCCTCCCACGCGCAGCTGACCGCGCGCGGCGCCCGGTCCGGCCTCGACTACCGCTTCGCGTCCTCGCTGATGATCAACACCCTGGACGCCCACCGGATGATCCACCTGGCCCGCGAGCACGGCCAGGAGCTGCCCATGGTCGAGCGCCTGTTCCGCGCCGAGTTCACCGACGGACTCAACCTCGCCGACCACGCGGTGCTCGCCGACCTCGCCACGTCGCTGGGCCTGGACCGCGCCGACGCCGTCAAGGCCCTCGAGACCCGGGCGTACGAGGACGCCATCAACGCCGACCTCGCCCAGGCCCGCGGGTTGGGCATCAGCGGCGTCCCGTTCTTCGTCTTCGACAACAAGCGCGCCGTCTCGGGCGCCCAGCCGGTCGAGCTCTTCCGCCGCGCCTTGGACGTGACCTGGCAGGACCGGACGGCCGCCCCGGCATGACCCCACCCCCGGCGCGTCCGGTGCCGCGCCCCCAGCCGGGCGCGGCAACGGCTGCGGAACCGGGCGCGGCACCGCCCGCGCATCGGCTGCGCGCGGACGCCCGGCGCAACGTCGAGGGCATCCGCCGCGCCGCCCTGGACGTCTTCCGCGCCGGCGGCCTCACCACCCCGCTCGACGAGGTGGCCCGGGCCGCCGGCGTCAGCAAGGGCACGATCTACCACCGTTTCGGCAGCCGCCGCGCCCTCATCGACGCCGTGGTGGACGACCTGGTCGCCGCCCGCCTCGACGACATCGTCGACGCCGTCGACGCCCTCGAGGGCCCGCTCGTGCGCTTCGAGGAGTACCTGCTGCGCACCTGGCTCCTCCAGTACGACGAGCCCGCCGCCAACGACGTCCTGATGCGCGCCCTCCCCGACTCCGAGCCCCTCACCACCCTGTTCGACCGCGCCTGCTCCTTCGGCCGCCGCCTGCTCACCGACGCCCAGTCCGCCGGCGCGGTCCGCCCCGACCTCACCCCCGACGACCTCGTCCACCTGATCCTCGAGCGCGGCGTGATCGTGCGTTCCTGCCCCCACCAGTCCCGCCCCGACTACCTCCGCCGTCTCGGCTTCGTCCTGCACGGCCTCCGGGCGTGAGCGCGCAGCGTGGGCAGGTTGCCCGGCAGCAAGAGGTAGACCGCCGGCGCCACCGTAGCCACGACGAGAAGCATCCCTCAGCAGGGGTAGCGGTTGACGGCGCCCGCAGCACGGCCGCGGGGTGCGGCGAAGGCGGGCACGAGCCGGCGGCGGCGCGGAACAGGCGCGCCGCCGCCGGGTTTCTCGGAGCGGGTCAGGTCAGGTGGTGGTGCAGGCGAGGTTGTTGACCGACGGGGGTGGTGTGCCGTTGCCCAGCAGGCCGAAGGTGACGTGGTTGCCGGCGGCCACCGTGCCGTTCCAGGAGACGTTCTTGACGGTCACCAGGGAACCGGTGGCGCTGGCGGTGCCGTTCCACGCCTGTTGCAGGGTCTGCGAACCGGGCCAGGTCCAGGACACGGACCAGTTGCTGATCGCCCTGGTGTCGGCGTGCACCATCACCTCGGCCTGGAAGCCGCCGTTCCACGTGCTCGTGATGTTGTACATCGCGTAGCAGGCGCTCGTGCCGGGCGCCGGGGTCGTGGGCGGGGTGGTGGGAGGCGTCGTCGGCGGGGTGGTGGGCGGCGTCGTCGGCGGCGTGGTGGGTGGCGTCGTCGGGGGCGTGGTCGTGCCGCCTCCGCCGATGCCGGTCACCTGGCCGTTGCCGCCGTCGAAGACGACGTCGGAGCAGCCGTAGAACGTCTCGTTGCTGTCCGAGCGCTGCCACACCGAGTAGATCAGGTGACGGCCGCTCTTGCCGGACGGCAGCGTGGCGTTCCAGTAGTAGTGACCCTCGTCGGTGCCGGGGCCGCCGTTGGCGGGCGGGTTGGTCACCGTGTCGAACGGCGTGGACTCCAGGTCGCTCCAGGCGAGCGGACGGGTCGGGCTCCAGCTGTCCTTGGTGATGTAGAGCCGGAACGTGCCCGGGTGCTTGGCCCAGTTGTTGTACTGGATGCCGAGCTGCGCGCCCGAGGTCAGGTGGGTGACCGGCCAGTCGTTGCGGGCCAGGTTGAAGCCGGTGAAGTTGTACGGGCCGCCGGTGCCGCCGGAGCAGAGCTGGCCGTCGGGGATGTACCCGGCCATCCGGCCCGCGCCGTCGGAGCGCAGCACGGCGAACCAGTTGTAGAGCGAGGTCGTCCCGCTCTGCGCCACCGCGGCGGCGCAGGCCGGGTTCTTCGGCTCGATCGCGCCCGTGCTCGGGTTGCGGCCGTCCTTGTAGCAGAGCCACGTGCGGCTGCCCGGCACCATGATGGCGCCGTGTGCCTGGGCCGCGCTCGGCGGCATCGCCACCACGGCCACACCGGCAGCAACGAGCGCGCTGACGGCGTACATCAGGAACTTTTTCCTCATCGATTGACCCTTCAGCCGTTCGGGAACAGGCGCGCGAAGTCGGCGTAGCCGGTGGCCACATCGACCTGCGCCCAGAAGCGGTGGTAGTTGAACGTCGGGGCCGGACCGCCCTTGAGATAGGCGTCGACCTTCGGGTAGTCCGGGTCGTTCTTGTAGAAGGAACGGATGTCCAGGAAGGACACTCCCGGCTTGATGACGTCGCCGTTGGGCATCTTGCCGGTCCAGCCCGGCGGGATGTAGATGCCCTGGCCGGTCGACGCGTCGTAGGTGTCGTCCATCCGGCTGTAGTCGGCGCGCGTCTCGGTGACCGACACGCCCTTGGCGTCCTTCTTGGTCCAGATCGCGTCGAGCAGGTTCTTCGCCGCGGTCTTGGCCGCGGTGCTGCCGGACTTGGCCGCGTAGTAGGTGAGCAGCTTGGCCAGCGAGCCCGCCACGCCGAGATCCTGGCCCTTGCTGGTGACCGTGACGTGCAGGTTGGTGTTCGCCGCGGGGGCGGACGGGTTCCAGGTGGCGGGCGCGCCCGACCACTCCATGTCCGACGGGATCGAGAACTCGGTCGCCGTGATGGTGCTGTTGGCCAGCGCCCACGGGACCCACTTGTCGAGCACCGCCTTGGCCTTGGCGTCACCGGTCGTGTAGTAGTACTCGGCCAGCCGCTCGAGCGACCAGGTCTGCATGCCGAACCAGCGGTTGGACGGCGGGTCCTCGTACACCGGAGCCTCGACGTACGCGAGCCCGTAGAACGTGGGCACACCGGCCGGCCGGGCCGAGTAGTTGCCGTTCCAGCTGTTCGTCGCGCCGCCGGCGATCGCGCCCTCGGAGGACTGCAGCCACTGGTAGAACTCGAGCTGCCGGTTCAGGCTGGCCTGCCAGTCGGCCTTCGCGGTCGGCGACTTCGGCGCGAACGCGCTCACGTTGGACAGCACGTACGCGGCCATCGGGTTCTGGTAGCCGAAGTGGCTGGTGCTCGAGCCGATGCGCCACGCCCAGCCCGCGCTGGTGTCGTAGGCGCCGCCCCACGCGTAGTACCACGACATGAGGTTGTTCGAGCTGCTCTTGCCGCTGCCCGCCGCGCACGACGTGGACGCGCAGCCCGGGTTCTTGAAGTACTTGTCGTAGAACGAGTAGCGCAGGTAGTCGCCCATCTTGGCGGCGTTGGCCACCGCGGACGAGATCTGCGACTGCTTGCCCTGCTCGGTGGCCCAGGTGTACGCCCAGTACGCCGCCTGCACCGCACGCGAGTCCGCGTCGGGCGCGTTGGTGTACTTCCACTGCCGGGCGTAGCTCGAGTCCTTGGTGAACAGGTCGAGGAACCCGTTGGGGCCGCCGTGCTTGAACGTGTCGCAGGCCGGCTGCGGCACGGTCTCGAACGTGGACTCCTGCGGGCCGCGCTGGAAGGTGTTGATGTAGACGTTGCGCGAGGTGCCGTCGCCGCACCGGCCGAAGCCGTACGTGTTGTCGACGTCGAGCAGCCAGTGCATGCCGTAGATGTCGTCGGTGCCGTACGCGCTCTTCAGCTCCGATGCCAGCGGGTCGCTGCCGACCGACACGCTCTGGTCGAGCTGCGACGGGTACTGCGAGGGCAGCGGGTACTCCGCCGCGTAGGTCGCCGGCTTGGACGCGTTGTAGTTGGCGTTGGTCGGCTGGTCGGCGTGCGAGGGGATGATGTACTTCTCCATCGTCGCCCAGGCGCTGTTGAACGGCGCCCAGTCACCCGACGCGTGGCCGTGCTCCGCCTCGAGCCACAGCCAGTAGCTGAACGCCTCGGAGGTCGTCTCGTGGCCGTGGTCGGGCGCCTCGTCGATCAGCGTCTCGATCGAGTGGTAGGGCACGCCGTCGGGGCTGAAGTAGCCGTTCGCCGGGTTCTTGATGTCGTTGTAGAGCTGGGTGAACCGGGCGTCGGCCGCACCCTCGCGGACGACGGTCGCGTTGACCGTGGCCGCGGTGTGCCCGCTCGCGGTCGCCGAGAATGCGGCCGTGGCGCCGATCGCCGCCGACTCGGCCGCCGCGATCGTGACGGTCTGACCGGTGTTCCAGTTCGACGGCGTGAACGTCAGCGACGCCGGGGTGGCCGTCACCGCCGTCGAGCCGCTGCTGCGGGCCACCGCCACGGTCACGTTCGCCGCCGGGGCCTTGGACAGCGCCAGCTTGACGGAGGCCGAGGCGCCGGGCGACACGCTCACCGAGGTGGCGTCGGTGACGATCGCCGGCGTGGTGGCCGCGTCGACGAAGACCGGCACGTCCGCGGTGTTGCTCTTGGTGCCCGCAGCGTCGTACGCGATGGCCTGCAGGTGGTAGGCCGCGGTCTGGGTCGGGACCCCGGTCCAGGTGTACGTGTACGGCGCGGCCGTGTCGGTGTTGAGCAGCAGCCCGTCGTGGTAGAACTCGACCTTGGCGACCGTGCCGCCCGGCACCGCGGTGATCGGGATCGACGCCGGGGCGGTGTAGCGGGTGTTGGCCGCCGGACTGGTGATCTCGACCGTCGGCGCGGTGGCGGGGCCGTTGCAGCGGGTGCCGTTGAGCGTGAACGCGGTGGGCACCGGGTTGGCCGAGCCGAACGTGCCGTTGAAGCCGGTGCCGACGGTCGCGTTGGTCGCGAGGTTGCCGTTCCAGGCCGCGTTGCTGACGGTGACGTGCTGGCCGCTCTGCGCGTACGTGCCGTTCCAGCCCTGCGCGACCCGCTGCGAGCCGTCGGGGAAGTCGTATTCGAGCTTCCAGCTGGAGACGGGGTCGCCGGTGTTGGTGATGGCGATGTCGCCGGTGAAGCCGCCGGACCACTGGCTCTGCACCTTGTAGACCACGGTGCAGCCCGCCGCGGCGAGGGCCGGGACGCCGGCCGCGAGAGCCGCGCCGGCGCCGAGGACGGCGGCGCCGGTGACGGCCAGCCCGCGACGCAGTCGGCGTCTCGTTCTGGGTCTCACTTGCACGTCGGTGTTCCTTTCTGTGGGGAGGGCGCGCTACGCCGGGGCGCAGGTGACCGGGGAGGGGACGGGGTTGCTGCCGCTGGAGCTCCCGAGGAAGCCGAACGTGGTGCTCGCGCCCGCGGCCAGGGCGCCGTTCCAGGAGGCGTTGCGCACGCCGACCGCGGTGCCGGTCTGCGTGAGGGCGCCGCCCCACAGCTGGGTCACGCTCTGGCCGGCGGCGAGCGTCCAGCCGACCGTCCAGGCCGTGGTCGGGGTGGAGCCGGTGTTGGTGACGGTCACCTCGCCCTGGAAGCCGCCGCTCCACGAGCCGGTCAGCTTGTAGGTGGCCGTGCAGCTCCGGCCCGGACTGCCGGTGGGCGTCGGAGTCGTCGGCGTCGGAGTTGTCGGCGTCGGAGTTGTCGGCGTCGGGGAGGTCGGCGACGGCGTCGCGGTGGGCGAGCTCGTCGGGGCGCCGCCCGCCCGGTCGGCGTACAGGATGCCGCGGCCGTTGGTGCCGAGGTAGACGCGGCCGTACACCCGCGGGTCACCGGCCAGGGCGTCGCCGGCGTTGCCGTACTGGTGCTGGTCGTCGTTGATCCGCACCCAGGAGGCGCCGCTGTCGTCGGAGCGGAACACGCCCGTGACCCCGTCGACCGTGCCTACCAGGAAGACCGTGGGGCGGGTGGCTCCCGGCGCGGCCCTGCCGAACGCCACGTTGATGCCGGAGGTCACCGACGCCACCTTCGTGAACGTCGCCCCGTGGTCGGTGGAGCGCAGCAGCCCGCTCTCCCCCGCGAACCACACCTCCCCCGCCGCGCCCGGGACCGCCTTGAAGTGCAGCCGCCCGCTCGTGGGCAGGGTGGCCGCCGACGCCGCGAAGGAGGCTCCGCCGTCGCGGCTGGTGTAGAGCTTCCCCGCGGCGTACGCGTAGAAGGTCCTGGGGTCGACGCGGTCGGACTCCACGATCGCGCCCGCCGGGACGCCGCTCGACGCCGTCCACGAGCTCCCGCGGGTGGTCGAGAAGTGCACGCCCGCGCCGGCCGGCGACCACACCATCGCGTTCGCGTCGGCGCCGACCGCGATCGTGCCGCCGCCGGTCACGCCCGCCGGCTCCTGGCCCGCGTACCAGTTCTTGCCGCCGTCGGACGAGATGCCGAGGTGCGGGGCCGCGTCCGCGTTGCCCACCCGGGCGAACACGGCGGGGCTGAGCTCGGCGAAGTCGAGGCTGGTGTTGCTGCCCAGGGCGGGCGTGTCGTGGAAGCCCGGCGGCACGGCGTCGAGGGCGGCGTGGTGGAAGCCGCCGATGTCGCCCAGGGCACTGACCAGCGGCGCGCCCGAGGGTGGGCTGGCGAGGTCGAGGACGGCGGTCTCCTCGAGCCCCTTGGCGTACGGCCGGATCGTGAACGTGGTGTTCCGGTCCCAGTTGGTCAGCTGGGTGGTGCCGTAGATGGTGGCGCCGGTGCCGTAGAACAGGCGGTCGGAGTCGAACGGGTCGATCTCGAGCGACTCGTTCATCCAGCCCAGTTTGGGTGTGGACTCCGGCGGCTGCGGGTTGGTGTTGAAGTCCAGCCACGGGTCGGCCGAGATGTCCATGGTGTAGCGCCGGGAGACCGACGGGTAGCCGGCGAAGTCCCAGATGCGGGTCCAGGTGGCGCCGTTGTCGGTGCTGCGGAAGAAGATCGCGTCGGGCCACCAGGAGATCTGGGTGGCCACCATGAGCGTGCCCGGGTGCTGCCGGTCGACGGTGAGCCCGGAGTAGCCGTAGTAGGCGTCGGCGGCCGGGGTGGGCGAGATGTCGGTCCAGGCGCCGGTGGTGAGGTCGAGGCGCTGCACCTGCCCGGAGCCACCGTCGTACGGGCCGCCGGTGTCGCTGGTCGCGACGAACAGGTAGTTGCCGGCGACCACGCCCTTGTGCGGGAGGTAGCCGGTCGGCTGGCCGGGGATGCGCTCCCAGGTCGCGCCGCCGTCGAGCGAGCGGTAGAGCGGGTTCTCCTTGTCGGCCACGCCGACGTAGATCTGGTTCGCCGCGCCGAAGGTGACCCAGGTCAGGCCCTGATTCCGGTCGAGGTAGCCGTTGGGGTCGGCCGGGTCCTGCACGTAGTTGCCGGCGTTCGGGAAGTTCGTGACCTTGGCCCAGGTGGCGCCGTGGTCGGTGCTGCGCCACAGCCCGTTCCCGCCCTCGGCCGCGAAGTAGACGTTCCGGTTGTCGTGCGGGTCGACGGCCAGCCGCTCCCCCATGCCACGGCCCGGCATGTTGCCGCCGTTCTTGAACGGCAGCTCGGTGACCTGCCAGGTGGCGCCCTTGTCGGACGAGCGCAGGATCGCGCCGTTGTTCGGGTCCCAGGAGTTGGTGTACATCCCGACCGCCGCGTACACCCGCTCGGTGTCGACGGGGTCGGGCGCGATGCTCAGCACGCCGTTGTAGCCCCAGTCGTCCTGGCCGACCCAGTCGAGCAGCGGCATCCAGCTCTGGGAGCCCTCGTTCCAGCGGTACGCGCCGCCGATGTCGGTGCGGGCGTAGACCAGGTTGCGCTCGCCGGGGTTGAACACGATGCCGGGCACGAAGCCCCCGCCGTCGATGCGCACGTTCTTCCACACGTACGGATCGGCGGCCGCGGCGACGGCCTCCGGCGACCGGGCCAGGGTCAGTCCGGTGGCGCCGAGCACGGCAGCGGTGACGACCGCCACCAGGGAGAACCTTCGCATCCGGGGCCTTCCATCGATGAGCTTCCACATGGGAGCGCTCCCAGAAGGGTCGGGTTTGCGTCACACCGTTGTCAAGCCCCGGCAACGAGGAGTTGACAATCGCGCATATCGGGACGCGTTCACGGAGGACCGGACCGCCGGCGCGCGCGGCCGAGGTTGATCACCCGGCGACGCGGGTACTCGCGATGCGGATCAACAGCCCGCGGTATAGAAAGATGCGAATAGCAGAAAACGCTCGGCAACTCTATGGAATGAACCCATAACCGTACGTCAAGGATTTGCCCGGTGTTTTTCTACGCTGTGTATCATCTGGCGGTGCTTAAGGGAGCGGCGCGACGGACCCCCGGTCGCCTGCGGCGGAGGAGCGTTTGATGAAGGTTTGCGTTGTCGGCACGGGATACGTCGGGCTGACCACCGGGGTGAGCCTGGCCTTCCTGGGACACCAGGTCACCTGTGTCGACCTCGACCAGGAGAAGGTCGACATGCTCCGCGGCGGGCGCTGCCCGATCTACGAGCCGGGCATGGAGGAGCTGCTCGCCGAGGCCGCGCAGAACCTGACGTTCACCACCAGCTATGCCGAGGGTGTGCCCGGCGCCGACGTCGTGTTCGTCGCGGTGCAGACGCCGTCCGCCGCCGACGGCAGCCCGGACCTGCGCTACCTGCGCTCGGCGGCCGAGAGCGTCGCGCAGAATCTCGACCACGACTTCACCGTCGTGGTGAACAAGTCGACCGTTCCGATCGGCAGCGGTAACTGGGTCGACGCCATTCTGCGCGATTCGTTCGCCCAGCGCGCCGACCGCCCCGGGAAATGTGAATTCTCGGTGGCCTCGAATCCGGAGTTCCTGCGCGAGGGCAATGCCATCCACGACACGCTCTTTCCCGACCGCATCGTCATCGGTTCGGACAATCCGCGCAGCCTCGAGGTGCTCAACCAGCTCTATCGGCCGCTGATCAACCAGACCTTCACGCCGCCGTCGTTCTCGCCGCGGCCGGACGACACCACGGCCGTGCCGCTGGTCTCCACCGACCTGGCGTCGGCCGAGCTGATCAAGTACGCGGCCAACGCGTTCCTGGCCCTCAAGATCAGTTACGTGAACGAGATCGGCCAGCTCGCCGGCAAGGTGGGCGCCGACATCACCGAGGTGGCCCGGGGCATCGGCCTCGACCAGCGCATCGGCTCGCGGTTCCTGGAGCCCGGCGTGGGCTGGGGCGGCTCCTGCTTCGGCAAGGACACCAAGGCCCTGATCGCGACCGCGTCGGAGTACAACTACGACATGCCGATCGTGCGGGCCGCGCGCGACGTCAACGACCGGCAGCGCGCCATCGCCGTCGAGCGCCTGCAGGACGAGCTGCGCATCCTCAAGGGCCGCAAGATCGGCCTGCTCGGCGTCGCGTTCAAGCCCAACACCGACGACCTGCGCGACTCGCCGGCGCTGGACATCGCGGGGCTGCTGATCGCCCGCGGCGCCCGGGTGCGGCTGCACGACCCGATCGCGGGCGAGCGCTTCCGCCGCGAGTACCCCGACATGGCCCCGTTCCTGAGCGAGACGCTCGACGGCGTCTTCGACGACTGCGACGCGGTCGTGCTGGTCACCAAGTGGGCGCAGTACCTCGAGCTCGACTGGGGCAAGTTCGTCGGCCTCATGCGCACGCCGATCGTCCTGGACGGGCGCAACGTGCTCGACGCCGACCGCATGGCGCGGCTGGGCTACAAGTACCTCTCCATGGCCGGCTGACGCCTCCGGCCGCTCCGCGCGCACGCGCGCATCCACCGATCAGGCCACCCCGCCTCGGATATTCGCCGATATCCCGGGCGGGGTTGCCTGTTCGACGCTAGGGTCGTTTCGAAGCGCTTTTCGCCGCCTGACCAGGGGCTCCGGCTTAACCGGTTAAGGTCATCGGAGCAGCGACGCCGTATCGTTATCTAGGCTCTTCCGCGGAAATCATTGCGCAACGTGCCGGTTACCTCTTGACTGTGATCCAAGTAGCGCTTCGGACGGCGACGTCTCCGGACGTCGGAAGCGCGATTTGACATAGGGAGCGGTATGTTCGGTCAACCTACGAGCCCGCGTCTTCGGGCGGCGCTCGCCGGCACGCTGAGCGCCGGGCTTGTGCTCGGTCTCGCAGCCTGCGGCGGCGACGACTCGGACAGCGGCGCGAGCACCGACGCCTCGGCGTCGGCCATCGACTGTGCGCCATACACCAAGTTCGGCGACCTCAAGGGCAAGACGGTCACGATCTACACGGGCATCGTGACGCCGGAGGACACTCCGCACATCGAGTCCTACAAGCCGTTCGAGAACTGCACCGGCGCCAAGATCAAGTACGAGGGCGACAAGTCGTTCGAGACCCAGATCCTCGTGCGTGCCCGCGCCGGCAACCCGCCGGACCTCGCGATCGTGCCGCAGCCGGGCCTGGTCAAGCAGCTGGTCGCCACCGGCAAGGCCGTGCCGGCGCCCGAGGACACGGCGGCCAACGTCGACAAGTTCTGGGACAAGGCCTGGAAGGCCTACACCACAGTCAACGGCAAGTTCTACGGCGCCCCGCTGGGCGCCAGCGTGAAGTCGCTGGTGTGGTACTCGCCGTCGGAGTTCAAGGACAGCAACTACACCGTCCCCACGACGCTGGACGAGCTCAAGGCGCTGAGCGACAAGATGGTGGCCGACGGCAAGAAGCCGTGGTGCGCCGGCATCAGCAGCGGTGACGCGACCGGTTGGCCGACCACCGACTGGATGGAAGACATGATGCTCCGGACGAGCGACCCGGAGACGTACGACAAGTGGGTCAGCCACGAGATCCCGTTCAACGGTCCCCAGGCGACGGCCGCGCTGGACGCCGTCGGCGCGTACCTGAAGAACGACAAGTACGTCAACGGCGGTCTCGGCGACGTCAAGAGCATCGCGACCACCACCTTCCAGGACGCGGGTCTGCCGATCCTGGAGGGCACCTGCTCGCTGCACCGCCAGGCCAGCTTCTACGCGGCCAACTTCCCCAAGGGCACCAAGGTGGCCGAGGACGGCGACGTCTTCGCGTTCTACCTGCCCGGCAAGGACGCCGCCACCAAGCCGGTCCTCGGCGCCGGTGAGTTCGTGGTCGCGTTCGCCGACCGTCCCGAGGTGCAGGCGTTCCAGACCTACCTGTCCTCGGACGTGTGGGCGAACACCAAGGCGAAGCTGTCGTCGGGCTGGGTCAGCGCCAACAAGGGCCTCGACCCCAACAACCTGACCAACCCGATCGACAAGCTCGCCGGCACGATCCTGCTCGACCCGAAGGCCACGTTCCGCTTCGACGGCTCCGACCAGATGCCGGCCGCGGTGGGCTCCGACGCGTTCTGGAAGCAGGCGACCGCCTGGATCACCGGTCAGGACACGAAGACCACGCTGGACAACATCGAAAAGGCATGGCCCAAGTGATCTGAGCACCATCCGGGGCCGGTCGGGTTTTCGAACCTGACCGGCCCCGAACCTCTCTCCACTCCAGCGCACCAAGGAGGTCCGGGCCGCGTGTTCAACACCGCCTCCACCACCCCCGAAAAAATCCTGCAGATGCTCTCGGCGTTGCTGCTGTTCGCCGCCATCATGGGCCTGATCCTGTTCATCGCCGGACGGTTCGGCGGCCGGCGCGGTGACAAGGTCGTCGCGTATCTCTACCTGCTGCCCGTCGTCCTGATGCTGGGCGTCGGCCTGGTCTACCCCGGCCTGCGCACCATCTACGAGTCGTTCTTCGACGCCGCCGGCAAGGCGTTCATCGGGTTCGACAACTACGGCACCATCTTCAGCGACCCCGACCAGCTCACCGTGCTGCGGAACACCGTGATCTGGGTCGTGCTCGTGCCGTTCCTGGCCACCGCGATCGGCCTGGTCTACGCGATCCTGGTCGACAAGTCGCGGTTCGAGTCGTTCGCCAAGACACTCATCTTCCTGCCCATGGCGATCTCGATGGTGGCCGCGGGCGTCATCTGGAAGTTCGTCTACGAGTTCCGGCCGGACCAGGGCAACGTCAAGCAGATCGGCCTGATCAACCAGCTCCTCGTGTGGCTCGGCGGGAAGCCGCAGCAGCTGCTGATCGACTCCCCGCTCAACACGCTGCTGCTCATCGTCGTGCTGATCTGGATCCAGGCCGGCTTCGCGATGACGATCCTGTCCGCCTCGATCAAGGCGATCCCGGACGACATCATCGAGGCCGCCCGCCTCGACGGCGTGAACGCGTGGCAGATGTTCCGCAGCATCACGCTGCCCAGCGTGCAGCCCACGGTCGTGGTCGTGCTGACCACCGTCGGCATCGCCACGCTGAAGGTCTTCGACATCGTCCGCACGATGACCGGCGGCAACTTCAAGACCAGCGTCGTCGCCAACGAGTTCTACCGGCAGACGTTCAACGCCGACAACCAGGGTCTCGGCGCGGCGCTGGCGACCCTGCTGTTCGTCCTGGTCATTCCGATCGTCTGGTACAACGTCCGTCAGCTGCGTCGATCGGAGGCTCGATGACCGCCGTCACTCCGGTAACCAGCACACCCCCGCTGGTCGCCGACAAGCCTTCGGCCGCGAAGATCGCCAAGAAGCGGCTCAGCTCGCCCTGGGCGTCCCTGGCCGCGATCGTCCTGGCCGTGCTGTGGACGCTGCCGACGTTCGGCCTGCTGGTCTCCTCGTTCCGCCCCGAGCGGGCGATCAAGACGACCGGCTGGTGGACGTTCTTCAGCAACCCGACGCTGACGCTGGACAACTACCGCGGCGTGTTCGGCGGCGACGGAGGCGTCAACCTCGCCAACTTCTTCGTCAACTCGCTGATCATCTGCATCCCCTCGGTGCTGATCCCGCTGACGCTGGCGGCGCTGGCGGCGTACGCCTTCGCCTGGATCAACTTCCCCGGCAAGAACATCCTGTTCCTGGCGGTGTTCGCGCTGCAGATCGTCCCGCTGCAGGTCACCCTGATCCCGCTGCTCGAGATCTTCGTGAACGTGAAGCTGACCGGCACGTTCTGGACGCTGTGGCTGTCGCACTCCGCGTTCGCGCTGCCGCTGGCGATCTACCTGCTGCACAACTTCATGCGGGAGGTCCCCGCCGGCCTGATCGAGGCGGCCCGCATCGACGGCGCCGGCCACGTGTCGATCTTCTTCAAGGTCATGCTGCCGCTGCTCACCCCCGCGCTGGCGGCGTTCGGCATCTTCCAGTTCCTCTGGGTCTGGAACGACCTGCTCGTGGCCCTGGTCTTCGCCGGCGGCGGCGACGAGGTGGCCCCGATCACCCTGCAGCTGGCCAACCTCAGCGGAACGCGCGGAACGGCGTGGCAGCTGCTGTCGGCCGGGGCGTTCGTGTCCATCGTGGTGCCGGTGACCGTGTTCCTGCTGCTGCAGCGCTACTTCGTGCGCGGCCTGCTGGCGGGCAGCGTCAAGGGCTGAGCCCGCTCCCACCTCGAGGGGCCGCGTCCACGTCCGGGCGCGGCCCTTCGCCTTCCCCCCGCCGCGCCGCCCCGCACACGCAGCCCGCCCTCCCAGGGGGCCCCCACCTTATAAGGAAAGCGGGCGCGGAAACTCGGCGTCGTCCACAGGCTCCCGTCCGCGGCCGCCGGCAGTTGTCCACAGGCCCGTCCGCGGCGTCCCGGCGCGGGCAGGATGGACGCCATGACGAGCCCCGCCCTCGAGCACACCTACCGGTCGTACCTGCAGGCCCTCAACGACCGCCGCCTCGACGACCTGGTCCACTTCGTCCACGACGAGCTCACCTACAACGGCGAGCCGATGACCCGGGCCGACTACCGCGACCTGCTCGCAGCCGACGCCGCCGCGATCCCGGATCTCGTCTACGACGCCCGCATCGTCGTCGCCACCGCCGACCGCGTCGCCTGCCGGCTGGTCTTCGACTGCACGCCGCAGCGCGAGTTCCTGGGCTTCACTCCCAACGGCGCGCGGCTCACCTTCGCCGAGCACGTCTTCTACGACTTCCGCGACGGCCGCATCGCCGCCGTCACCTCGATGATCGACCGCTACGCCATCGAGCGGCAGCTCACATGAGCCGCTCCAGGACCCGCAACACGCCGGCGGCGCCGTCCTCCGCGGCGAGGCCGGCGGCGACCTGGCCGGCCCGGCGCCGATAGGAGGGATCATGGACGGCTCGGGTCAGCCCGGCGGCGAGGCGATCCGCGGTCAGGCGCCGGAACGGGATGGCGTCCGGAGCGGCGCCCAGGGCCTGCAGGCGGCGGGCCCAGAACGGCTGGTCGACCATGAGCGGCACCGGGACGGCGGGCACGCCGGCGCGCAGACCGGCGGCCGTGGTGCCCGCGCCGGCGTGGTGGACCACCGCCGCCATGCGGGGGAACAGCCACTCGTGCGGCACCTCCGCGACGGTGAGGATGTCGTCGCCGGAGGCGTGCAGCCCGGCCCAGCCCTCGCTGACGACCGCGCGTACGCCGGCCCGCCGCACGGCCTGCGCGACGAGCTCCGAGAGCGCCTCGCCGTCGGCGGCGGGCATGCTGCCGAAGCCGACGTAGACCGGCGGCGGCCCGGCGGCGAGGAAGGCGGCCAGCTCCTCGGACGGCGTGAAGCCCGGCTCGGGAGCGGCCCACCAGTAGCCGACCGTCGTGCACGAGGACGGCCAGTCCGCGGGCTGCGGAACGACGCTCGCGCTGTAGCCGTAACAGATCGGCCAGCCGGACGCGTCCAGGTTGCGCAGCCACGTGCGGTGGCCGACCGGTGGCAGGCCCAGCTCGGCGCGGATCGCGCGTACGGCGCGCCGGTACGGCACCTGGCCGAGCTCGAGTACCGCCCGGGCGGCGGCCCGGTTGCCCCGGGCGCCCAGCGAGCGGGTCGTGACCGTGGACGGCGGAAACTCGCGCGTGGGCGTCATCGGCTGCAGGTAGGCGCCCATACTCGGCAGCCGGAGCCCCTCGGCCACGTGCCCGCCGATCCAGCCGGCGGGCGTGAGCAGCAGCACGTCCGCCGGCCGGGCCGCCTCGACCATGGCGCGGGCCAGCGGCAGCGCCTGCGCCGCCACCGACCGGTTGACCGCCAGGATCCCGGCCATCGGGCCGCCACCGGCGGCGGCGCTCAGCTCCTCGCGCGTGTCCAGCGGCAGCAGCGCGTACCCGAGGCCGTGCCCGGTCACCAGCTTCTCGAACACCGCGTGCGTGGCCACCGTGACCTCGTGACCCGCCTGCTCGAGCCGCACACCCAGCCCCACGTAGGGCACGACGTCGCCGCGGCTGCCCACCGCCATGATCGCGATCCGCATGTCCGATCCCCCCGTTCTCCGCCACCCATTGACACACGTACCCGCTGTCAGGACGCTGAGGCCCCGCGGGCAGGCACACTGCGGCGGTCACTGCGGGCTGCCATCAGGACGACCCCGACCGCGTACGCCCACCCGGCCGCGCGACGGCGAGACCGGTCCACACGGCTGCTGCGCGGGTGCGGGGCGCGGGACGCGGGCGCGGGGTGCCGGGCGCGGGACGCGGCGCGGGGTGCGGGACGCGGCGCGGGGTGCGGGGTGCCGGGTGCGCGGCGCGGGACACGGGCGCGGGGTGCCGGGTGCGCGGCGCGCGACACCGGCGCGAGGTGCCGGGGGCGGGATGCCGGGGGCGGGGTGCGAGTGCGGGGCGGGTGCGGAGGTCGTGCCCCGGGCGGCAGGCGTTCGGGCGCGCGCCCGTGCGAGATCAGTCCCGCAGGTTGGTGGGGTCGTCGATCGTCGTGCGCTCGTGCCGCACGTTGCGGTTGTAGAGGTAGGTGATCAGCCAGAGCACGAGGCCGATGATCAGCAGGACGCCCGCGATGCGGTAGTCGGCGGCGGCCCGGCCGGACAGCGGGCTGGCCAGGTACGCGCAGGCGACCGCGCCGATGATCGGGATGACCGTGGGCGCCTTGAAGTGGTCGTGGTCGACGCGGTCGCGGCGCAGCACCAGCACGGCGATGTTGACGACCGTGAAGACGCACAGCAGCAGCAGCGACGTGGTGCCGCCCAGCGCGGACAGGTCGGCGAACCAGATCAGCCCGAAGGCGATCACCGTGGTGAAGACGATGCCGACCCACGGCGTACGCCTGCCGGGGTGGACCTTTCCGAGCACGCGCGGCAGCACGCGCTCGTTGGCCATGCCGTAGAGCAGCCGCGAGGCCATCAGCATGTTGATCAGGGCGGAGTTGGCGACCGCGAACATCGTGATGAACGCGAAGATCCACAGCGGGAACGCGGAAGCGCCGGCCTCGACGACCTTGAGCAGCGGCGCGTCGCCCTCGCCCAGGTCCGCCGGCGCCACCAGCGCGACCGACGAGATCGAGACCAGCACGTAGATGAGCCCGGTGATGCACAGGCCGGTCAGCATGACCTTCGGGAAGATCCGTACCGGGTCCTTGGTCTCCTCGGCCATGTTGACCGAGTCCTCGAAGCCCACCATCGCGAAGAACGCCAGGGCGGTGGCCGCGGTGACCGAGAAGAACGCGGACTCGCCCTCGGCCGCCGTGAAGTCGGTGAGCCGCGACAGGTCGCCGTTGCCGCCGCCGAGCGCCCACGCGCCGATGCAGATGACGATCAGCAGACCGCTCAGCTCGACGCAGGTGAGCACCACGTTGAGCTTGACGCTCTCGCCGACCCCCCGGAAGTTGATCAGGCCGACCAGCAGGATGAAGCCGAGCGCGATGGCGGTCAGCGCGGCGCCGTCGCCCAGCGACAGGTCGAACGCCTCGTCGAAGTTCGACGCGAACGCCTTGGACGCGCTGGACGCCGAGGTGAGGCCCGAGCACATCACGGCGAACGTGACGATGAACGTCAGGAAGTGGATGCCGAACGCCTTGTGCGTGTACAGCGCGGCGCCGGCCGCCCGCGGGTACTTGGTCACGAGCTCGAGATAGCTGAACGCGGTCAGCAGGGCGACCGCGAACGCGATGAGGAACGGCAGCCACACCGCACCGCCCACTTCGGACGCCACCCGGCCGGTCAGCGCGTACACGCCCGTACCGAGGATGTCGCCGACCACGAAGAGCAGGAGCAGGCCGGGCCCCATGACCCGCTTGAGTTCGGGTTCGCTTCGCGTCCCGTTCAGCACCGCGTCGTCCGCCATAACCGCGAGCATGGGACAGATCGGCGCATCTGTCGAGGGGAAGCTATCGACGAGTCGCGATCACGGCTACCGTGCAGTGATGCGCATCGTCGTCGCCGCCAAGCCCGAAACCGACCAGCCGTGGCTCGCCGACGCCGTGGTGGGCCTCGCCCGGCAGACCGGCGCATCGGTCGCGGTGGTCGCCGCCGACGAGGTGGAGCTGGAGCGTCTCGCCGCCGTGCCGCGCCAGGTGTTCGCCGACAAGGCGTACGCGGCCGCCGCCTCCCTGGCCCGCCGCCTCGCCGAGGCCGGCATCGAGGCGAGCACGACGGTCCTGCCGGGCCGCCCGGTGCAGGCCATCCTCGACTTCGCCCGCCAGCACAACGCCGACCTCATCGTGGTGGGTTCGAGCACCCGCCCGAAGGTGGCCGAGCGGCTGCTGGGCAGCGTGCCGCTCGACCTGATCAAACAGTCCCTCAAGCCGGTCCTGGTGATCACCCATCCGGGTCACCCCGCCTGAGGACGGTCATCCGACGGGAACGCCGACGCGCTTCTCCTCCAGCGCCAGGCGCAGCGCGGCGAGGGTCGCCGCCGCGGCGTCGAGCTGGTCGGCGCTGACAGCGGGCGAGGTCAGTTCGCGCAGGTGGTCGGTGAAGGTCCGCTCGGCCCGGGCCACCAGGGCGGCGCCCTCGGGGGTGAGGCTCAGCAGCGACGACCTCCGGTCGGCGGGGTTCGGCAGCCGGGTGGCCCACCCACGGGCCTGCAGCCGATCCATCATCTTGCTGATGGCGCCGATCCCGGCGGCGAAGGTCGTGGCGACGTCGGCCACGCGCGACCCGGGGTGGTCGCGTAGGTGACGCAGCAGCTCGAACTGGGACGTGACGATGCCGTGTTCGGCCCGCAGCTTCTCGCCGAGGGCGTTGTAGAGGCGGGTCTCACAGCGGACCAGGTCGTCGAAGAAGCCGGCGAGCCCGTCGCTTGCCGAAGTATATGCCATGGCATACATTCTACGAGAAACATGCCATGGCATGTAGTTGCCCCAGAGCCTCGGGAGAGCGCGTGAGCCGGAAACAACGAGAAGCGCTGGACTCGGTCCTGCGCCAAGCCCCACGGCCGGCCGGGCCGGAGTCCGTCGAACAGATGCGGGAGGGCTTCGCCGCGTTCATGGGGTCGTTCCCCGTTCCGGCCGACGTGCGCCGGACGCCGATCGAGGTCGCCGGACGGCCGGCGGTCCTGGTGGAACCCGCGGCCGATTCCCGGCCGGGGACCATCCTGTACTTCCACGGCGGCTCGTTCTCGCTGGGATCGCCGCGGACGGCGATGACCGTGACCGCCAACCTGGTCCGGCGGACCGGGGTCCGCGCGATCTCGCTGGACTACCGGCTCGCCCCCGAGCATCCGTTCCCCGCCGCGATCGAGGACTGCGTTGCCGCGTACCGCGCCCTGCTGGACGCCGGCATCGACCCGGGAACGGTCGTGCTCGCCGGCGACTCGGCCGGTGGCGGGCTCACGGTGACGACGTGCCTCGCCGCCCGCGATGCCGGACTGCCGATGCCGGCGGCGATCGTGGCGTTCTCGCCCGGCCTCGACCACACGCGCACCGGCAGGACGATGGACACCAAGCAGGGCGTGGACCCGTTCTTCACCAAGCAGGCCATGGAGCGCACCGGGGAGATGTATCTCGCCGGCCAGGATCCGCACCGGCCGCTGCTGGCTCCCGCGGTCTACGCGGACCTGACCGGGTTCCCGCCGATCCTGCTGCAGGCCGGCACCAACGAGCTGCTCCTGGACGATGCGGTACGGCTGGCCGACCGGGCGCGGGAGGCGGACGTCGACGTGATCCTCGACGTCACCGCGGGGGTGCCGCACGTGTTCCCGGCCTTCGTGGGCACCCTCGACGAGGCGGAGCAGGCGCTCGACCGGGCAGCCCTGTTCGTCACGCAGCACCTCCGGGCGCGCTGATCCGGAAGCGACCGTGGCCGACGGGTCTCGTCCGGTCCGGACGGACATCCGCGGCACCGTCCACTGTCGGCTTCCGGTCAGCAACGGGGCGATCATGTCCGGGATGGTGCAGTCTTCCCTTCGAGATGGTTGAAAGCAACACCAAATCCGGAAATTGGCCGTCCGGTGGGCACGGAAGGGACCGATCGCGCTCGATGCGGGTGGATCGTCCGGTCACTCATCCATAACAGCGGATATGCAGATGGTGACGGAAGCGTTTAGGTAGATCTCGCTCGGGGACATCGAGAATCATGACAGGCGAGGGGGACAGCCCGGTGATCAACGCGGTGATCTACGTGCGGCCGGAGAACTACAGCGCCAGCGCTGCCCGATGTCTGGACTACTGCGCCGCCCGGCAGTACGAGGTGGTCGGGCTGATCCCGGGCGACTGGGAGGCCGCGATGCGGCTGCTGGGCGAGGGTGTCGCGCAGGTGGTCGTGGTGTCCTCGGCGGAGCAGGTGGAGCCGCAGCCGGGTGTGGAGATCGCCCCCAAGCCGTCCTCGCGCCGCCGCGCCGGAGCCAACGCCGCGCGCAACCGCTGGCAGAGCAAACCGTCCACGCCGTCCTCCGAGCCGGCCGCCGCGCGCCACTACCGCTACTGAGGCCCGCGCGGGGCGATACTGGGGCGCATGACTGAACCCGTCGGCGAGCTTGACGCACGTTTCAGCGACCCGGACGCCACGGCACGACCGTGGTCCGATGTGGACGACGTCCTGACCTCGGGCAAGATCTTCTGGCTGTCGACGGTACGCGCCGACGGCCGCCCGCACGTCACTCCCCTGCCGGCCGTCTGGAGAGGCGGCGCGCTGCACTTCTGCACCGGCGCCCGCGAGCAGAAGGCCCGCAACCTCGAGCAGAATCCGCACGTGGCCGTCACCACCGGCACCGACCGGCAGGACGCGGGCCTGGACGTGGTCGTCGAGGGCACCGTCGCGCGGGTGACCGACGCCCCGCTGCTGCACGAGCTGGCCGCCCTCTGGAAACAGCGCCACGGCTGGGACTTCAAGGTGCGCGGCGACGTCTTCACACAGGACGACGAGCACGAGGCGCTCGTCTTCGCGGTCACCCCGGCCAAGATCCTCGCGTTCGGCAAGGGCGACCCGTACACCCAGACGCGCTTCCGCTTCGCCTGATCGCCGGCAGCCCGGTCCGGGCCGCGCGGGATGCCGATAGGGTCGCGGCATGACGTTCTCGATCGTGGCCCGCTCCGCCGACGGCAAGGCGCTCGGCGTGGCCGTGGCCAGCAAGTTCCTGGGGGTCGGCGCCGCCGTGCCGGCCGCGCTCGCCGAGGTCGGGGCGGTGGCCACCCAGTCGTACGCGAACCTCGCCTACCGGCCGCAGGCGCTGGCGCTGCTGGGCACGGGCGTGGCGGCGACCGAGACCGTACGGGCGCTGATCGCCGGGGACGCCGGGCCGGTCGAGCACCGGCAGGTCGGCGTGGTGGGGCCGGAGGGGCCGGGTGCGACGTTCACCGGCGAGCAGTGCCACGACTGGGCCGGCGGCGCGGCCGGCGACGGGTACGCGATCCAGGGCAACATGCTGGCCGGGCCCGACGTGGTGGGCGACATGGAGAAGGCGTGGCTGGCGGGCGCCGACCACACGCGGCTGGCCTACCGGCTGCTGGCCGCGCTGCGCGCCGGGGACCTGGCCGGCGGCGACCGGCGCGGGCGGCAGAGCGCGGCGCTGCTGGTGGTGGCCAAGGGCATGGGGTACGGCGGCACCAGCGACGTGTGGGTGGACCTGCGCGTCGACGACCACCCTGA
Organism: Actinoplanes sp. URMC 104; assembly: GCF_051386375.1. Lineage (NCBI taxonomy): Bacteria > Bacillati > Actinomycetota > Actinomycetes > Micromonosporales > Micromonosporaceae > Actinoplanes > Actinoplanes sp. URMC 104. The sequence continues at coordinate 262,985 of NZ_JBPQTO010000012.1, forward strand.
CCCGGTCGCCGAGCTGGGCCGGCTGCTGGAGATGCACAGCCTCTACTTCGAGTTCCCCGACCCCGCGACGCTGCTGCCGCTGACCGGCGAGCTCGCCGACGAGGTGGCCGCGCTGCTGGCCGCCGCCGGGCACACCGGGCCCGACCTGGACGAGTCGCTGGCCTCGTGGGCGGGCGTGGCGAACCTGGAGATGCGGATCGTGGCGGGCAGCATCGACCCGCTGGTGCTGGCGGAGCTGCGCTCAAGCGGCGGCGCGGCCGGCTGAGGCGCACAGCTGCGCGAGCCCGGCGGCGCTCAGGTCCCGTACGTCCGCGGGATCCAGGGGCGGCGTGGGCACGTGCGCGATGAGCGGGTGGTGCGGGCGGTGGTCGCGCTCGCCGGCGCCGAACAGCACCTCGGCGAGGCGTTCGCCGGGGCGCAGGCCGGTGAACACGACGTCGATGTCCCGGCCGTCGAGCTGCACCATCTGGGCGGCCACCTCGGCGATCCGCACCGGCTCGCCGAGCTGGAGCACCAGCGTCTCGCCGCCGGCGCCGACGGCCGCGGCGTGCAGCACCAGCCCGACCGCCTCCTGCGCGGTCATCAGGTAGCGGCTGACCTCGGGGTGGGTGACGGTGACCGGGCCGCCGTCGGCGATCTGCGCGGCGAACGTGGCCAGCACCGAGCCGCGGCCGGAGAGCACGTTGCCGAAGCGGACGTTGACGTGGGCGCCGGGCCGGTCGCGGTCGAAGCCGGCGGTGAGCCGCTCGGCGATGCGCTTGGTGCGGCCCGCGACGCCGACCGGGTCGGCGGCCTTGTCGGTGGAGATGTGCACGAACCGCTCGACGTCCGCGGCGGCCTCCAGCACGGCCAGCGTGCCGAGCACGTTGGTCTTCACCGCCTCGTCCGGGTGCCGTTCGAGCAGCGGCTGGTTCTTGAGCGCGGCCGCGTGGAAGACCACGTCGGGCCGGTGCGTACGGAAGATCTCGCGCACCCGTCCGGCGTCGCGCACGTCGGCGAGCAGCACGTTCGGGTCGTGCAGCTCGGCGCGCGGGTCGACGGCCAGCTGCACGGCCTGCAGCGCCGCCTCGTCGTGGTCGAGCATCAGCAGCTCGGCCGGCTCCCGGCGGTGGATCTGCCGGCACAGCTCCGAGCCGATGGTGCCGCCCGCACCGGTGACCAGCACCCGCTTGCCGGTGACCAGCGCGCCGGCCACGGCCGGGTCGGTCCGGATGCGGTGCCGCCCGAGCAGGTCGGTCACCTGCACGTCGCGGATGTCCCCGGCGCCCAGCTCGTGGTCGAGCACCTCCCCCGGCTCGGGCACGACGAGGAACCGCACGCCGCAGGCCACGGCGAGCGCCCGGATCTCGCGCACGAGCACGGCCTCGGCGTTGCTCACCGCGAAGACGACCGCCTCCGCCTTCGTCTGCTCGACCGCTCGCGGCATGTCGTCGCGCCCGCCCAGCACCGCGACGCCGGCCAGCCGGGTGCGCCGCTTGCCCGGGTCGTCGTCGAGGATCCCGACCGGCTCGTACGGGCTGGCCGGGTCGAACACCATGCTGTGCAGCAGCGTGCTCGCCGCGCTGCCCGCGCCGAACACCAGCGCCGGCGCCCGCCGCGGCCCGGCCCCGCCGCGGGCGCGCCGGAACCGCTCGTAGCGCAGCGCCAGCAGATACAGCAGGCTCTCGCTCCGCGTGTCCCCCTGCCCGCGCATGCCTTGGATTCTGCCCCCTCCGCGGCGCCCGCCGGAGCCGATGGGCACTATCGGACGTCCGGCTCTCCCGATCGGCACGCCGGCCTGGTGTACTGCGACACGTGATCATGCAACGTGCGGACGGCACGGACTTCCGCGCGAACGTCCCCCTGGCGCTCCTGGCGCCGCCGCTCGCCGCGGCGGCCGGGGTGGCGACGCTCCGGCTGCTGCTCGCCGCGGTGACCGGCCGCGGCCCGCAGTGGGCGGATCTGGCCGGGTCCGTAGGCCCCGCCGCGCTCGGCGCGTTCCTGGGGTGTGCCGTGGTGGCGGCGGCGAAGGGCTGGCATCGCGGCCGGGTGACCGTCTCGGACGCCGGACTGCTGCTGGCGGCGGCGCGCTCCCGCGGCGTGCTGATCGGCTGGGACGACGTCGTCGCGGCCCGGGTGCGCCGCCGGGGGCTGCTGGCCGTGCTCGAAGTCGTGCCGCGCGACCTGCACGCCCTGCGCGCCGAACTGCCCAGCCGGGATCTGCCCCGGATCCGGCAGGCCGGTGGCCGGCCCGTGCTGAGCATGGACGTGGGCTTCCTGCGCCCCGGCCCCGCCGAGCTGCGCGCCGCGCTGCGGCGGCACGCCCGGTAGCACGGGAGCGAAACACGACCGAAACGGAGGGTTTCTCAGGTCGGCGGGGCGTGCTGGGATGAGACGGCAGTCACGCCGACGCCGCGAAGGGGAACGACCGCATGCTCAACCTCTCGATCCTGCTCGAGGACAGCGCCCGTAACCACCCGGAGCGGGCGGCCGTCGTCCTCGGTGACCGGCGCCTGACCTACGCGCAGGTCGACGCGGCCGCCAACCAGGTGGCCAACCTGCTCGTCGAGCGTGGGATCCGCCCCGGCGACAAGGTGGCGCTGTCGTGCCCCAACCTGCCGTACTTCCCGGTGGTCTACTACGGCATCCTCAAGGCGGGCGCCGTCGTGGTGCCGCTCAACGTGCTGCTCAAGGGCCGCGAGATCGCCTACCACCTGCGCGACTCGCAGGCCAAGGCGTACCTGTGCTTCCAGGGCACCCCGGAGCTGCCGATGGGCGCCGAGGGGTTCACGGGCTTCCAGCAGACCGACGGCTGCGAGACGTTCCTGCTGATCACCGCGGACCCGGCCGCGCCGTCGCCGATCGAGGGCGCCGAGACGCTCGGGTCCGCGCTGGCGGGGAAGGCGCCGGTGTTCGAGGCGGTGCTGCTGCCCGAGACCGACCCGGCGGTCATCCTCTACACCAGCGGCACCACCGGGCAGGCCAAGGGCGCCGAGCTGTCGCACGCGAACCTGCTGTTCAACGCGCTGACCTGCAACCGGCTGTTCGGCGGCGAGCCGGGCACCGACACCCACCTGCTGGTGCTGCCGCTGTTCCACTCGTTCGGCTCGACGGTCAACATGAACGCGGGCTTCGCCACCGCGGCGACGCTCGTGCTGCTGCCCCGCTTCGACGCCGCCGCGGCGGTCAAGCTGCTGCAGGACGAGGACGTCACGTTCTTCGCCGGCGTGCCGACGATGTGGTGGGGGCTGCTCAACGCGCTCACCGAGGGCGTCGACGTCGAGCGGATCGCGCGCAACATGCGCGTGGCCGTGTCCGGCGGCTCCAGCCTGCCGGTCGAGATCATCAAGGAGGTCCGGGAGCGGCTCGGGGTGACGATCCTCGAGGGGTACGGGCTCTCGGAGACCTCGCCGGTCGCCACGTTCAGCAAGCCGGGCGCCGAGCCGCGGCCGGGCTCGATCGGCGTACCCATCTGGGGTGTCGAGCTCAAGCTGATCGACCCGGAGTGGAACACCGTCGAGGGCGCCGACGAGATCGGCGAGATCGCGATCCGCGGCCACAACATCATGCGCGGCTACTACAACCGGCCCGAGGCGACCGCCGAGGTGGTGCGCGACGGCTGGTTCCGCAGCGGCGACCTGGGCCGGCGCGACAAGGACGGCTACTACTACATCGTCGACCGGGCCAAAGACATGATCATCCGCGGCGGCTTCAACGTGTACCCGCGCGAGATCGAGGAGGTCCTGCTGACCCACGAGGCGGTGTCGCTGGCCGCGGTCATCGGCGTGCCGCACCCCAGCCACGGCGAGGAGGTCAAGGCGTTCGTGATCCTCAAGCCGGGCGCCACCGTCACCGAGGCCGAGCTGGTCGAGTGGGGCAAACAGCAGATGGCCGCCTACAAGTACCCGCGGCTGGTCAGCATCGTGGAGTCGCTGCCGATGACCGCGACCGGCAAGCTGCTCAAGCGCGAGCTGAGCTGACCCCGCGCCGGCCGGTTGCGCCGATGCCACACAGTGGAAGGCCGCACGACGACGGGGGGAAGTTTGAGCACTGCCCTGGCGGCGCGGCCGGCCCCGGCCCTGCGCCGGCTGCGTGAGCTGCGCCGCACCTCGCCCGGCCGGCTGCAGCTGCTGATCGCCCTGCTGGTGTCGCTGGGCCTGCTCAGCGGCCTGCTGGCGGGCATCACCGGCGCCTCGGCGCGGGCCGGCACCGACGACCTGGGCGACCGGGCGCAGCCGCTGCTGATCGAGGCCGAGACGGTCTACTCGGCGCTGGCCGACGCCGACACGACCGCCGCGCAGGCGTTCCTCGCGGGCGGGCTCGAGCCGGCGGCACTGACCCGCCGCTACGACGACGACCTCGCCCGCGCCACGACCGCGCTGACCTCGGCGGCCCGGCGCGCCCCGGACGACGGGCGGGCGGCAACGGCCGTACGGTCGCTGTCGGCCGGCATCGCCGAGTACGCCGAGCTGGTGGCGACCGCCCGCGCCAACAACCGCCAGGGGCTGCCGATCGGCGCCTCGTACCTGTCGGAGGCCTCCCGCCTCAACCGCGACACGCTGCAGCCGCAGGCGCGCACGCTGTTCCGCGACGCGCAGGACGAGGTGGACGACGGCTACCACCGGGCCGCGGCGGTCGGCTGGATGGGCCTGCTGGTGGCCTCGTTGCTGGCGCTGCTGTTCGCGCTGGTGCTCACCCAGCGCTACCTGAGCCGCCGGACGCGCCGCACGTTCAACGTGCCGCTGCTGGCGGCCACCGCGGTGGCACTGGTGCTCACCCTCGGCGTCATGACGATCTTCATCTCGCAGCAGACCCGGCTCAACAGCGCCGCAGGCTCCGGGTCGGGGCCGATCGCGTCGATCGCCGAGAGCCGCATCCTGGCGCTGCAGGCGCGCGGCGACGAGGCGCTCACCCTCGCCGCCCGCGCGGGCAGCGGGCCGTACGAGGTCGACTTCGACACCGTCGCGGGACTGCTCGGGCAGACCGGCGGCCCGATGGTCAACGACTACGGCCGGCTCGATCCCGGGCTCGGCGACACGATGGCCGGCGCGGCGCGGGAGTTCCAGCGCTACGAGAAGCTCCACGAGGACGTGCGCGCGCTCGACGACAACGGCCAGTACGACCGGGCGGTCGCGCTGGCGGTCGGCACCGGCACCACCCAGGCCTTCGAGTCGGTGCGGGCCCACCTGGACAGCGCGATGGAGAACCGCAAGGCGTTCTTCACCGACGAGATCGACGCGGCAGGCGACGGGCTCGGGGCGCTGACCGTGCTCGGGCCGCTGCTGGCCCTGGCCGTCTGCGTCCTGGCCTTCGCCGGGCTGCGCGCGCGACTGGAGGAGTACCGCTGATGCGCCTTCGAGCCGCACTCGCCGCCGCCGCGCTCGCCGCGACCGCCGCCCTCGCCGGCTGCTCCGGCGACACCAGCCCGCTGCCGAGCGTCACCGTCCAGCCCGGCGAGGCGAGGGCCACCACGGTTCCGCCGACGGACTCGCCGCCGGTGCCCGCGTGCAACCCCCGCGCCAGCCTGCGCCCGGCCGGGGCCCTGCCCGCGCCCGGCGCGATGCCCGCCGGCACCTACATGGAGACGATCCTCAAACGCGGCCGGCTCGTGCTCGGCACCAGCCAGGACACGCTGCTGTTCAGCTCGCGCAACCCGTTCACCGGCCGGATCGAGGGGTTCGACGTCGACATGGGCCGCCAGATCGCCCAGGCCATCTTCGGCGACCCCGGCAAGCTGCAGATCAAGGTGATCGGCTACGACAAGCGGGTCAGTTCCGCCGCCGACGGCAGTGTCGATATCGTCGCGGACACCATGACGGCGAACTGCGAGCGCTGGCGGGACGTCGCCTTCTCCAGCGTCTACTACGAGGCCGGGCAGCGGGTGCTGGTCTCCTCCACCTCGACCGCCCGCAGCATCGAGGACCTCGGCGGCAAGAAGGTGTGCTCGGTGGCCGGCTCCACCTCGTTCGAGAACATCGGCAAGGTGCGCTCCAAGCCCGTCCCGGTCGCCAGGGCGGCCTTCGGCGACTGCCTCGTCGCGTTCCAGCGCAACGAGGTCGACGGCATCTCGACCGACGACACGATCCTGGCCGGGATGGCCGCCCAGGACCCGTACGCCCGGGTCGTCGGCCCGCGGTTCACCGAGGAGCCGTACGCCATCGCGATGTCGCCGGCGCACCCCGAGTTCACCCGCTTCGTCAACGCCGTCCTCGAGCGCAACCGCGCCGACGGCACCTGGAAGCGGACGTACGAGAAGTGGCTGGGCGACTTCGGCCCGGCGCCCGCGCCGCCGAAGGCCGTCTACCGATGACCGCTCGGCCCGAGGACGAGCTCCTGCGCCTGGAGACGGCGGTCGCAGCCATCGCGGCGAACCTGGTCGACCTCGACGACAACCCGGCCCGCAAGGAGCTCGACCGGTCGCGGCTGTCCGGGCGCACGGCCGCCGCGTGGGCCGACGCGACCGAGGCGCTCACCGAGCTGTGGGACGGCTACCGGCTGCTCACCGAGACCATCGCCCGCGCCCGGGAGCTGCGCGACGTGCGGCGCCCCGGCGACGCCGAGCGCGCCCGCTTCCGGCACAAGGTGCTCGGCGCGTCGATCACGCTGTCGACCACCACGGTGCCGCTGGCCCAGCGCGGGCTGCTCGGCCCCGGCCGGGTCAGCGCCACCTGCACGCCCGGCGAGCTGCTGGCCGCGATGGAGGCCGCGTTCGCCACCGCGGTGGGGGTCGTCACCGGCGCGAGCGAGGCGTGGGACCGGCTGCTGCCGGCCGCGGCGCAGGCGGCGAGCGCGCTGGAGACCGTACGGGAACTGACCCGGCGATCGGGTGGGAGCACGGCCACCCTCGACGAGGCCGACCGGCGGCTGCGGCAGTTCACGGCGGCGCTGGCGAGCGATCCGCTCGGCGTGCAGGAGCGCGACCTGGCGGCGGTCCGCACGCTGATCCAGCGCGCCGACGCCGAGCGGACCTCGGCCGGCGAGCTGCGCGAGACGCTCACCCAGCGGCTCGCCGACGCGCACCGCCTCGCCGCCGAGCTCGCCGCGGCCACCGAACAGGCGCACGCCGCCGCCGACAACGCCGCCGACCGGTTCCCGCCGCACGAGATCGCCGCCGTGCCCGCCGGCGACCTGCGCCCCGACCTCGCCGCGATCGACGCGCTCGCCGCCGCCGGGCACTGGTCGCTGATCAGCCCCCGGCTCGCCGACTGGACCCGCCGGGCCCGGCTGCGGCTGACCCAGCTGCGCGACGGCGCCGCCCGCAACGCCGGGCTGCTCGCCACCCGCAACGAGCTGCGCGGGCGCCTCGACGCCTACCAGGCCAAGGCGCTGCGGCGCGGGCTGGCCGAGCACACCGAGCTGGCGCCGCTGGCCGCGGCCGCCCGCGAGGCGCTCTCCGTCGCGCCGTGCGAGCTGACCGCCGCGAGCCGGGCCGTCGCCGCCTACCAGGACGCGCTCACCGCCACGATCGCGAGGACCAGCCGATGAAGTGCCAGCGCGACTGCCCCGGAACGATCGAGGACGGCTACTGCGACACCTGCGGGCTGGCGCCCCGGGCCGCGGTGCCCAAGCCGCGCGAGGCCACCGCGCCCTCGGTGCGCTCGGCCGCGCTGTCCACCCGTACGTCCGCCTCGGCCCGCACCGGCAGCTCCCGCACCGGAACCCGGCGCCGCTTCGGCGGCGGGCTGGTCGACATCGCGCCGATCACCCAGCCGGACCCGGCGACCGCCGTCATGGCCGGCGCCGAGGTGCCCGAGTCCAAGCGGTACTGCGCCAAGTGCGGCACCGCCGTCGGCCGCGCCCGCGGGGACCGGCCGGGGCGCACGTCGGGCTTCTGCCCGGCCTGCGGCGAGCCGTTCAACTTCACCCCGAAGCTGGTCAAGGGCGACCTGATCGGCGGGCAGTACGAGGTGGTCGGCGCGCTGGCGCACGGCGGCCTCGGCTGGATCTACCTGGCCGTCGACAAGAACGTCTCGGACCGCTGGGTGGTGCTCAAGGGCCTGCTCAACGCAGGCGACGAGGACGCGCTGGCCGCCGCGGTCGCCGAGCGGCGCTTCCTGGCCGAGGTCGAGCACCCCAACATCGTCAAGATCTACAACTTCGTCGAGCACGACGGCGCCGGCTACATCGTGATGGAGTACGTGGGCGGCGAGTCGCTCAAGGGCATCCTCAAGGCGCGGCGCGCGGCCAACGGCGACAGCTCCGACCCGCTGCCGGTCGACCAGGCGCTCGCGTACCTGCTCGAGATCATGCCGGCGTTCGGCTACCTGCACGACCGCGGGCTCATCTACTGCGACTTCAAGCCGGACAACGTCATCCAGGCCGGCGACCAGATGAAGCTGATCGACCTCGGCGGCGTCGTGCACGTCGACGACCAGGACGCGGCGCTGTACGGCACGGTCGGATTCCAGGCGCCCGAGCTGGCCACGCTGGGCCCGTCGGTGGCCTCGGACCTCTACACCATCGGGCGTACGCTCGCCGTGCTCACGACGGACTTCCGCGGCTACCAGACCACGTTCGCCGACAGCCTGCCCGACCGCGGCGAGTTCGAGGTCTACCGGCGGCACGAGTCGTTCTACCGGCTGCTGCTGCGGGCCACCCGGCCCGCGCCCGCCGAGCGCTTCGTCGACGCGGCCGAGATGGCCGAGCAGATGCTGGGCGTGCTGCGCCAGGTGCTCGCCGCGAGCGGCACCCCGCACCCGGCCGCGTCCCGGCTGTTCACCGGCGAGCTGCGCACCGACCCGCGCTCGGACACCGCACGCTGGCAGGACCTGCCGACCCCGCTGATCGACCTCGCCGACCCGGCCGCCGTGTTCCTGGCCTCGGTGACCGTGACCGACCCCGCCGAGGTGCTGACGCTGCTGGCCTCGGCGCCCGTGGACACCGTCGAGGTGCGGCTGCGCGCGCTGCGGGCCCGCATCGACCTGGCCGCCCGGTCGGGCTCGTTCGGCGAGGCGCGCCAGGCCTGCGACCGGCTGCTCGCCTCCGACCCGGCGGACTGGCGGGTGGCCTGGTACGACGGGCTGCTGTCGCTGGCCGGGGGCGACCACGCGGCGGCCCGGCAACGGTTCGACGCCGTCTGGTCGGCGCTGCCCGGCGAGCTCGCGCCGCAGCTCGCGCTGGGAATGGCCCTGGAGCTGGCCGGTGACCCGGCCGCGGCCGCCCACTACGACGTGGTCAGCCGCACCGACCCGTCCTACACGGCCGCGGCCGCCGGGCTGGCCCGCTGCCGGCTGCGCGCCGGCGACCGGCCGGGCGCGGTCGAGGCGTACAACCGGGTCCCCGGCACCTCCTCCGCCTACCGCACCTCCCAGGTCGGGGCGGTCCGGGCGCTCGTGCAGGCGCACCCGTCCGCGGCGCCCGACGTCGACGCGCTGTCCGCGGCGGCCGCGCTCATCGACCGGCTCGAGGTGGAAGCGGCACAACTGGCCGCTCTGCGCGCCGAACTGCTCGAACAGGCGCTGCGCACGGTCACCGGCGGCGCTACGCTGCCCGCGGCGGTGCTCGGGGCGGACCGCAGCGGCAGCGTCCGCGAGCGCGACATCCGGTTCGCGCTCGAGGAGGCGTACCGCGAGATGGCCCGCGCGGCGCACGGCGCCGAGAAGATCCGCCTGGTAGACCTGGCGAACGCGTCGCGCCCCCGGACGCGCACATGAGCTCCCCTTTGGTGACTGGTGAACGAAACAGCGAGGCCCGATGACGATGACTGACTGCGCCTCGTGCGCCGACGAGCGTGCCGCCGGAGCGACCTTCTGCGAGGTCTGCGGACGATCCCTGCTGCCCGAGCCGCAGTGCCCCCACTGCGGCGTGGCCGGGGGCGTGGGCGAGGACGGGTACTGCGGCACCTGCGGCATGCTGGCCGGGCGGGAACGCGACCACCTCGAGACCGACTGCGGCGCGGTGGCCGCGGCGGTGACCGACCGGGGACTGCGCCACCACCGCAACGAGGACGCGATGTGGCTGGCCACCCGCGGCGCCGACGTCGACGTGGTGGTCAGCGACGGCGTGTCCTCGTCGTTCGACCCGGACGTGGCCTCGCTGACCGCGGTGACCGCCGCCGGCTCCGCGCTGCCCGCCGGCGACGTGGCCGCCGCGATCGGGTCCGCGCAGACCGCCGTGGCCGCGCTGGCCGCCGAGGGCGACCCGCGCCGCGCCGCCTCCAACCCGGCCTGCACGATCGTCGCGGCGACCGTGCGCGGCAGCAGCGTCACGGTCGGATGGATCGGCGACAGCCGGGCCTACTGGGTCCCCTCCGAGGGCGCCGCCGAACAGCTCACCGAGGACGACTCGTGGGCCACCCACGTGATCGCCCTGGGCGCCGACCCGGAACAGGCGATGCGCGACCCCAAGGCCCACGCGATCACCGCGTGGCTCGGCGCGGACGCGGGGGCGATCACGCCGCGTACGGCGGAGTTCGTCGTCGGCGACCCCGGGCACCTCGTGCTGTGCAGCGACGGATTGTGGAACTACCTGACCGACCCGGCCGCCTTCGCCGCGGCCGTGCGCGAGGGGTTGCGCGACCAGGGCACGCTGATCTCCGCCGCCCGCTGGCTCACCGACTACGCGATCACCGCCGGCGGCGCGGACAACATCACCGTGGCCCTGATCCCGCTCACACCGTCGAAGGGACAGCGATGACGTACACCGCCGAGGCCTTCCAGAACGAGTTCCTCGCGCTCGGGGCGACCGAGGTCAACGCGATCGTGACGGTCACCTCGTCGGGCGCCGCCGGCACCGGCGTGGTCCGGCACGGCGCCGGCTCCACCGAGATCATCATCGTGGACGCGTCCGGGTCGATGCAGGCCGAGGGGCGCATCGCCGCCGCCCGGCAGGCCGCCAAGGCCGCGGTCGCGTGCATCGACGACGGCGTGCACTTCGCGCTCATCGCCGGCGTGGGCGTCGCGCAGCAGCTGTTCCCCGCGCCCGGGCAGCTCGCCGTCGCGTCGGCGCAGACCCGGGCGGAGGCGACCTGGGCCATCGACCGGCTGCACGCCAACGGCGGCACCGCCATGGGCGCGTGGCTGCTGCTCGCGGCGCAGCTGTTCGCCCAGCGGCCCGGCGCCATCAACCACGCCATCCTGCTCACCGACGGCGACAACGGCGAGCGGACGGGCTACCTCGACAGCGTGCTGCAGAAGATCGGCGGCAGCTTCACCGTCGACTGCCGCGGCGTCGGCACCAACTGGAAGGTCGCCGAGCTCCGCAAGATCGCCGACGCGATGCTGGGCACGGTCGACATCGTGGCCCGCCCCGCCGGCCTGACCGCCTCGTTCGAGCAGATGATCACGTCCGCGATGGGCAAGACCGCGGCGGACGTGCAGCTCAAGGTGTGGACGCCGGTCAACGCCACGGTCCGCTTCGTCAAGCAGGTCGAGCCGCAGGTGGCCGACCTGACCGGCAAGCGGGTCGCCGACGGCGCGCGGGCCGGGCGCTACCCGCTGGGCTCGTGGGGCGCCGAGAGCCGCGACTACCACATCTGCGTCGACGTGCCGCCCGGCGCCGCGGGCGACGAGATGCTGGCCGCCCGCGTCTCGGTCGTCGAGGGCGACACGGTGCACACCCAGGCGCTGGTGCGCGCGGTATGGACCGACGACGCCGCGCTGTCCACCCGGATCAACCGGCAGGTCGCCCACTACACCGGGCAGGCCGAGCTCGCCGAGGCGATCCAGGCCGGCATCGAGGCCCGCAAGTCCGGCGACGACCGCACCGCGACGATCAAGTTCGGCCGGGCGGCGCAACTCGCGCACGAGAGCGGCAACAAGGCCACCTCCGAGCTGCTGGCCACCGTGGTCGAGATCGAGGACCCGGCGACCGGCACCGTACGGCTGCGGCGCAGGGTGTCCGCGGAGGACGAGATGGCGCTCGACACGCGGTCCACCAAGACCGTGCGGGTGGGACGCGGCCAGTGACGACGTACGCCTGCCCGAAGGGTCACGCCTCCGAGGAGAGCGACTTCTGCGACACCTGCGGCGCGAAGATCGCCGTCGCCGTGCCCGCCCCTGTCCCCCGAGCCGAACCCGACCCCGTGGACGCGCAGCCCTGCCCCAACTGCGGCACCCCGCGAACCGGCACGGCCCGCTTCTGCGAGGACTGCGGCTTCGACCACGACACCGGCCGCGTCCCCACCCTGACCCCGCCCACCGCGGTCCCTGCGACCGGCTGGACCGTGACGATCGCCCCCGACCGCGCGTACTTCGAGGAGAACGCGATCGAGAACCTCGACTTCCCCGCCGGCGCCCGGCCCCGGACCGCCGCCCTGCCCCCGCCCCAGGTCCGCATCGGCCGGCGCAGCTCGTCGCACGGCACCCACCCCGAGATCGACCTGTCCGACGAGGACCCCGGCGTCTCCCACTCCCACGCCCTGCTGACCCTGAGCGTCGACGGGGTCTGGCTGGTCTCGGACGTGGGGTCCACCAACGGCACCTACGTCAACGACGAGCAGCAGCCCCTGACCGCCGGGCAGTCGCGGGCCCTGGACGACGGGGACCGGGTGCACGTGGGGGCCTGGACCACGCTGACCCTGCACGCCCCGGTGACCGCACAGGGCTGAGCCCCTCACCGGGGCCTGAGCGCTGTGGGCGCCCGTGGGTCGTTGGCGTGCGTGCGGCGGGGCGCTCGGCATTGGGGTCTCCGCGGCGATGAAGCCGCGGGCCGTTGCGCTTGAGGGCGCGAGCTCGAGCTGCTGTAGGCACGTCCTCGCCCGCTTGCAGCGCACCTCGGCACGCTTTGCTTCGTCGGCGTAGCACATGCCGTAAGGCATCCTAGGAGGCTAGGTGGCTTGGTATTGGACGCTGGTGGCGCCGACGGTTCGAGCACCGGAGCTGGGTGCATGGCGGGATATGGCGTGGGGCGGGATGCCGAGGTTGGGAGCCGGGCTGGGTGAGGAATGCCGGGTGCGGGAGGCTCGCGGCCGGATGCGGGAGGCTGCGGCCGGATGCGGGAGGCTGCGGCCGGATGCGGGAGGCTCGCGGCCGGATGCGGGAGGCTCGCGGCCGGATGCGGGAGGCTCGCGGCCGGATGCTGAGCTGCTGATCGGGTGACGGCTGACTATGGCGATTCGATGCTGCGGGTGGTTAAGGCGCATTGCCGCAGTTCGGGCGGCTCCGCGTCGCGTTCCGGTCGCACGGGTCGCCAGCCGGGCGCGGGCGCGGCCGCATCAGCGCGCGCGGAGCGGGTACCCCGTCTGCATGACCCACACGCCGAACGCCGGATCCAGCACCGACCAGAACGTGTCCGGGCTGCCGGAGACGAACGACTTCCCCGTCGACGGGCCGCCCACCGGCGAGACGCCCGCGGAAGGCAGCAGCAACGCCGGCATCAACGAGCTGCGGTCCAACCGCGCCGAGGGCGAGGAGCAGGACGACGCCCTGCCGGACTGACGCTCACGACGTGAACACGATGTGCATGGCGGCGACGCGGCCGTCCGCCCAGCCGAGCGTCAGCACGCCGGTGCCGCCGCGGGTCCACTCGAAGACGACCCGCTCGCCGTCGGACGTGACCACGCGCATGGTGTCGGTGGGCGGGTTCGCGGCGTAGGCGGCCGCGATCGCGTCGCGGCCGACGAACGGCGGCACGCCGACGAAGGTCATCACGGCGTCGGGGTGCAGTGCGGCGACGAAAGGCCCCCAGTCGCCGCTCGTGACGGCGGCGTTGAAGCGCCCGATGTGGGCGGCCACGGCATCCATGCACGGCACTCTATGCGCGGTGTCCGGCAGAATGGGGGCGTGTTCGTCGGAGTCTGTCAGACCCCGGAGATCCTCGGCGACGTCGAGGCCGCGCTCGACGTCGTGCACGACTTCGCCCGGCGGGCCGACGGGGTCGATCTGCTGGTCTTCCCGGAGTGCTTCCTGCAGGGTTATCTGGTCACGGCGAACCACGTGCGCGAACACGCCCTATCCGCCGATCTGCGCCTCGCGCTGCGGCCGACGGTCGTGCTTGGCATGATCGAGCGGCGGGCCCGGGGCTTCGCCAATACGGCGGTCGTCCTGCACGGCGGGCGGACGGTCGGGGCGTACCGGAAGACGTTCCTGACCCGGGGCGAGCGCATCTTCGGCGCGGGCGACGACTATCCCGTGTTCGACTGCGCGGGCGTACGGTTCGGGATCAACATCTGCTTCGACGCGCAGTATCCGCGCGCCGCGGCGGCCGTTGCGGAGCGGGGCGCACGGCTGCTGGTGCACCCGGCGCAGAACATGATGCGCCGCGACCGGGCGCTGCACTGGCAGAGCCGGCACAACGAGCTGCGCCGCCGGCGGGTGCTGGAGACCGGCATGTGGCTGGCCGCGGCCGACGTGACCGGCTCGCGCGGCGCGACGCATCTGGGCCTGGGCCCGACCGTCGTCATGAACCCGTCCGGGGAGGTCGTCGCCACGGTGCCGGCCGGCGTGGTCGGGATGGCGGTCGCGGAGGTCCGCTGACGGACGTTCGACCGGCGGGAGCGGGTGACATGCCCCGCGCGTCGCTCGGGGTGACCGCCGGCGAAAGGCAGGATGGGTACGTGGAGACGGATCTGCAGCTTGCGCAGCGCGCCGCGATGACCGGCGCCGCGGTGGCGTTGCCGCACTTCGAGGCGCTCGCCGACCTGCCCCGCGAGGTCAAGGCCGACGGCTCGGTGGTGACCATGGCGGACCGGGCGGTCGAGTCGGCGATCCGCGACGTGCTGACCGCCGCCCGCCCGGGGGACGCGATCCTCGGCGAGGAGGAGGGCCAAACCGGCGCCGGCGGCCGCCGCTGGATCATCGACCCGATCGACGGCACGGCGCTGTTCGTCGCGGGCGACAACCGCTGGCTGATCCTGATCGCCCTCGAGGAGGACGGCGAGATGGTCGCCGCGGTGGCCGCGCACCCGGCCCAGGGCAGCCTGTGGTGGGCCACCCGCGGGGGCGGTGCGTTCGAGGGCCGCGTGGTGGGCGGCCGGGTGGTCGCCGAAACCCCGGTGCACGTCGGCTCGGGCGAGGACACGGTGGCCGGCAGCCGCCTCGGCGTCGTCCCCGAGGACTGGGCCCGCGAGCTGGTGGCGCCGCTCAAGGAGGTGACGCCCGCCCTGCCGTGGCCGATCCACCCCGCGCTGATGGTGGCGCGCGGCGACCTCGACCTGGCCGTGCAGACCGGCGGGCAGATCTGGGACTTCGCCGCCACCTCGCTGATCGTGCTGGAGTCGGGCGGCAGCTACAGCGGTATCGACGGCCGGCCGCGTCCGGGCCCGGGCGCCTCCGTGTACGCCCGCAGCGACGCGCTGCGCCGGGCCGCGCTCGAGCTCGTCGGCGACCCCGCCGCGCGCGCGACGAGCTGACGCTCACCGGGTCGCGGTCAGCAGGACGGTGTGCCGGCGCACCCGGAAAGCGCCGTCCGCCGCCACCCGCCGAGCCACGTGGTCCCGTACGGCGGCCTCCTGGTCTGCGGTGAGCGGCGCTCGGCCGAGGCTCGCCAGGTAGGCCAGAACCGGCTCCGCGGCCGGGATCTCCAGGGTGCCGGGACAGCGCTCCGCTCTCACGTCGCCGAAAAGCTCACCGATGTACGCGGCCGCGCTCTCGGCGGTGACGGTGTGGTCCGGCGCCGGCCGCAGGTCCGGCCGTCCCACCGCGGACCCGAGCGCGGCGAGCTCGGCCAGGTGCTCCGCGCCGTTGAGGGCCACCGCCAGCCGGCCGCCCGGCCGCAGCACCCGGGCGAACTCCCGCAGAGCCACCCGCGGGTCGTCGAGGTGGTAGAGCATGTGGTTGGCGACCAGCCCGTCGAAGACGCCCGCGGCGAACGGCAGCCGGCCCGCGTCGGCGCGTACCACGGCCGCGCCCGGCACCGCGCGCAGCCGTTCGCACATGGCCGACGAGAAGTCGGCCAGCGTCAGCCGTATGCCGTCGTGGCGCACGTGGGTCCACAGTGCCCCGGTGCCCGCGCCCACCTCCAGCACCGCGCCGCTCAGGCGCAGCCGCTCCCCCAGCCACGCGTACCAGCTCTGCGGGTCCGTGCTGTGCTCGTAGATGGCGATGCGGGCGGACAGGTTGGCGGTAGTGGACGCGTACTGGTCGACGGCGCGCGCTGACGGTCGGGTCATGTCTGCATCGTCGCCTCGTCCCGGCCGCCGCCGCCAGGGTCGACGCCGCGGCTGTCGCCTACCGGAGGCCCGGCCGCCGCCGCCGCGGTCCCGCCGCGGCTGTCGCCTACCGGAGGCGGACGAGCATCTTGCCCGTGTTCTCGCCGCGGAGCAGGCCGATGAAGGCGGCGGGCGCGTTCTCGAGACCCTCGACGACGGTTTCGCGGGCCTTGAGGCGGCCGTCGCGCACCCAGGGGCCCACCTCGGCGAGGAAGTCGGGCATGCGCCGGTTGTGGTTGGAGACGATGAAGCCGCGCAGGGTGAGCTCCTTGCCGATCGCCAGGCCCAGGTTGCGCGGCGCGGACGGCGCGGACGTCTCGTTGTAGGCCGCGATCGCGCCGCACAGCGCGACCCGCCCGTACTTGCGCAGCGAGCCGATCGCCGCCTCGAGGTGGTCGCCGCCGACGTTGTCGAAGTACACGTCGATGCCGTCCGGAGCCGCCTCGCGGAGCTGACGCCGTACGGGACCGTCCTTGTAGTTGAAGGCCGCGTCGAAGCCGAGCTCGTCCACCAGGTGGCGCACCTTGTCCGCGGAGCCCGCACTGCCGATCACCCGCTTCGCACCGCGCAGCCTCGCGATCTGCCCGGCCACGCTGCCGACCGCGCCGGCCGCCCCGGACACGAACACCGTCTCCCCCTCGGCGAACCGCGCGATGTCGAGCAGGCCGACGTACGCGGTGAGCCCCGTCATGCCGAGCACCCCGAGGTACGCCGTGAGGTTGTCCGCCGCCGGCACCACGCGGGCCCGCGCCGCGTCGACCGCCGCGTACTCGCGCCAGCCGAGCCCGTGCACGACGTACGCCCCGACCGGCACCTCGGGAGCCTCGGAGGCCACCACCTCGCCGACCGCCGCGCCCTCGAGCGGCGCACCCAGCTGGAACGGCGGCACGTACGACTTCACGTCGTCCATCCGGCCCCGCATGTACGGATCGACGGACATGACCAGGTTGCGCACGAGCACCTGACCCGGCCCCGGTTCGGGCGTCGGCGCCTCGGCGATCTCGAACGTCTCCGCGGTGGGCCACCCGTTCGGGCGCGCGGCGAGCCGTATCTCTCTCACCCGAGCTACGGTACGGTGCGGAATGGCCAGCACGATCCCCACCGCCGACCTTTCCGGCGCTCGGCGCGCCGCCATCCGCCGGCTGCTCGACGAGGCCTTCGCCGGCGGTTTCGACGACGACGACTGGGACCACGCCCTCGGCGGCCTGCACCTGCTCGTGTTCGACCGCGGCAACCTGGTGGCGCACGCCGCCGTGGTGCAGCGCAGCTTCCTGCACGGCGACCGGGCCTGGCGCTGCGGCTACGTGGAGGCCGTCGCCGTGCACCCCGACCGCCGCGGCCACGGCTTCGCCGCGCAGGTGATGGACGCCGCCGAGGCGGTCATCGACCGCACGTACCACCTGGGCGCGCTCTCCGCGTCGGCCGCCGGCCGCGGGCTGTACGAGGCGCGCGGCTGGCTGCCGTGGCGCGGGCGCACCGCCGTGCTCGCCCCCTCGGGGCTCACCCGCACGCCGGAGGACGACGACAGCACCTTCGTCCGCCCGGTTGCCGGCGGCGCCACGTTGGACCTCGACAGCACCCTCGCCTGCGACTGGCGCAACGGCGACGTCTGGTGAGCGCCCGTCAGGTCACGTCGCCGAGGCGGTCCCGCAGCCGCCGCGCGCCCCACTCGCCGCCGCCCAGGCAGGCCGACGCGAGGTGCGCGATCGATGTGCGGCGCCGGTCTACAGGGCGCCCTGGTAGGCGAGGATGCCCCGGTTGATGGCGGTGATCGCCTTGCGGGCCGTGTCGCGCAGCGACTCGGAGGCGGCGGAGGCCTCGCGGAGCTGGCCGAGCAGGTCGAGCACCTGCCGCGCCCAGCGGACGAAGTCGCCGGCGGGCATGTCGGCGTCGTAGTTGTGCCCGCTGGCCAGCACCTTGGCCAGCGGCTCGCCGCGGGCCCACCGGTACATCGGCCAGACGAAGCCCGGGTCGGGCTCGCGGGTCAGCGACAGGCCGTGCTCGGCCTCGTCGGCGGCGATGTCGGCCCACAGCTTGCCGCAGGCGTCGACGGCCTCGGTGATCGCGCCCTTGGGCACCGAGGCGCGGTCGTCGCCCTCGCGGCGGGACTCGTAGAGCACCATCGACACCGCCGCGGCCAGTTCCTCGGGGGCCAGCTGGTCCCACAGGCCCAGCCGCAGGCACTCGGCGACCAGCAGGTCGGCCTCGCTCCAGATCCGGCCCAGCATGCGGCCGAGCTCGCTGACCTCGCCGTCGCCGGACAGGTAGCCGCGCTCGGCCAGCACGGCGCAGACCTGGTCGAACGTGCGGGCCAGCGACCCCGTGCGGCCGGCCACCTTGGCGCGCAGCGCCTCGGTGTCGCGCTGCAGGCGGTGGCGCCGCTCGGCCCAGCGGGCGTGCTCCTCGCGGTCGGGGCAGGCGTGGCACGGGTGCTGGCGCATCTGCACCTTGAGCAGCGCGATCTCGGGGTCCTCCCCGTCGGCGCCGCCGCGGCTGCGACGGCGGCCGCTGCCGTGCCGGTCGAGGCCGGTGGCGCTGATCTGGGCGGCCAGGTCGCGGCGGGCGCCCGGCGAGCGGTGGTTGAAGTGCTTGGGCACGCGGATGCGCTCGAGCACCTCGGCCGCGCCGGCGAAGTCGGCGGGGCTGACCCGGCCGGCCCAGCGGTCCTGGGTGAGCACCAGCGGGCGCGGCTCGCCGAACCCGCCGTCGGGCGCCTCGAGCACCACGGCGAGCCCCGCGCGACGGCCCTGCGGCACCCGGATCACGTCGCCGACGCGCAGCCGCTCCAGCGACGACACGGCGGCGGCGCGGCGCTGCGTCGCGCCCTGGCGGGCCATCGCGCGCTCCTGGTCGGCGATCGCGACGCGGATCGCGAAGTACTCGTCGAAGTCGCCGTGGTGGCAGGCCTCGTCCTGGGCGTAGGTCTGCATGGTGTCGACGTTGCGCTGCACCTGGCGGGCCAGGCCCACCACCGAGCGGTCGGCCTGGAACTGGGCGAACGACGACTCGAGCAGGTCGCGGGCCTTGTCGGCGCCGACCGTGCCGACCAGGTTGACCGCCATGTTGTACGACGGCCGGAACGAGGAGCGCAGCGGATAGGTGCGCGTGGAGGCGAGCCCGGCGACGTGCCGGGGGTCGACCTCGGGACTCCACAGCACGACCGCGTGCCCCTCGACGTCGATGCCGCGGCGCCCGGCCCGGCCGGTGAGCTGCGTGTACTCCCCCGGGGTGAGGTCGACGTGCGCCTCGCCGTTGAACTTGACCAGCCGCTTCAGCACCACGCAGCGGGCGGGCATGTTGATGCCCAGCGCGAGCGTCTCGGTGGCGAACACCGCCTTGACCAGGCCGCGGACGAAGCACTCCTCCACCGCCTCCTTGAAGGCGGGCAGCATGCCGGCGTGGTGGGCGGCGACGCCTCGCTCGAGCCCGTCGAGCCACTCCCAGTAGCCCAGCACGGACAGGTCCTCGCGCGGGATCGAGGCGACCCGGGCCTCGGCGATCGAGCGGATCTCGGCCCGCTCGTCGGCGTCGGTCAGCCGCAGGCCCGCGGACAGGCACTGCTGCACCGCGGCGTCGCAGCCGGCCCGGCTGAAGATGAACAGGATCGCGGGCAGCAGGTCGGCCCGCTCGAGCCGCTCGACCACCTCGGCGCGCGGCGGGGGCTGCCACCGGCGGGACCGGCCGCCGCGGCCGGGACCGTAGGACCGGTCGGTCATCTCGAGGCGCCGCAGCATCTCGCGGGTGTAGCGCAGCAGCTCGGGGTGCACGTCGTGCTTGCGCGCCGCGTCGGGGTCGTGGAACAGGTCGAACATGCGGCGGCCGACCAGCATGTGCTGCCACAGCGGCACGGGCCGGTGCTCGCTGACCACCACCTCGGTCTCGCCGCGGACGGTGACCAGCCAGTCGGCGAACTCCTCGTAGTTGCTGACCGTCGCCGACAGCGAGACCAGCGTGACCGAGGCCGGCAGGTGGATGATGACCTCTTCCCACACCGCGCCGCGGAACCGGTCGGCCAGGTAGTGCACCTCGTCCATCACCACGTACGCCAGGTTCTTCAGCGCGGCGGAGCCCGAGTAGAGCATGTTGCGCAGCACCTCGGTGGTCATCACGACCACGGGGGCGTCGCCGTTGATCGCGTTGTCGCCGGTCAGCAGCCCGACCTTGTCGGGGCCGTAGCGCTGCACCAGGTCGTGGTACTTCTGGTTGGACAGCGCCTTGATCGGCGTGGTGTAGAAGCACTTGCGCTCGCCGGCGCGCAACGCCAGGTGCACGGCGAACTCGCCGACGACCGTCTTGCCGGCGCCGGTCGGCGCGCACACCAGCACGCCGCTGCCCCGTTCGAGCGACTCGCAGGCGGCGCGCTGGAAATCGTCGAGGTCGAAGCCGACGTCGAGCATGAAATCCTCGAGCGCCGGAAACTCGGCCACCCGGGCCGCCCGCCGCTTGGACTGTGCATACCGTTCGGCGGGACTCGTCATGACCACAACGGTAGTTCCTGGGTGTGACAGAAAGGAGCAGGGGCGCGCTTAGGTATGGTGCTCGCGTGCCGGATGCCGCATCGACCGATCACCCTCCCCATCGGCAGCGCCGTGAGGTGCAGGCCGTGCTGTTCGACTTCCACGGCACGTTGGCGCAGGTGGAAGACCCGGTGACGTGGGTGCTGGCCGCCGCCGGGGCGTGCGGTCACACGCTCGACCGGGGGCGCGCCACCGTGCTGGCGGACAGGTTCGTCACAGCGGGCCGCGCCGGCGGGCCGCTGCCGGCCAGGGTGCCGCCGCACCTCGCCGAGCACTGGGCCGACCGGGATCTCTACGCCCACAGCCACCGCGCGGCCTACACGGGCCTGGCCGCCACCGTCACCACGGACGTCGAGGGGTTGCCGGACGCCCTCTACGACCGGCTACTGGGGCCGGACGGCTGGCTGCCGTACGCGGACACCGCCTCGACGCTGCGCACGCTGCACGACGCCGGGATCAAGGTGGCCGTGGTCAGCAACATCGGCTTCGACATCCGCCCGCACTTCGCCGCCTGGGGCATGCACGAGCTGATCGACGCGTACGCCCTGAGCTTCGAGGTGGGCCGGATCAAGCCCGACCCGGCGATCTTCCTGCGGGCGTGCGGAATGCTCGGCGCCGACCCGGAGCGCACGCTCATGGTCGGCGACTCGCCGGCCGACGCGGGCGCGGTGCAGGCCGGCTGCGCGGCGCTGGTGCTGCCCGCCGCCGAGCCGGGCCGCCCGAACGGCCTCGGCGCGACCCTCGCGCTGGCCGGATGCGCCGCCTGAGCGCTCAGGGCCGGTACGGCGGGGCCACACCCCAGCCCCAGCGCGGCACCGGCGCGTCGCGCACCGGCTCGGCGCCCGGCTGCGAGTTGGCCAGCGCGAGCCGGGTGCCCCACTCCAGGTAGCCGGCGAACGCGGCGCGGAACTCCGGGTCGGCGGGCAGCCCCACCTCGTCGGCGGCGTCCATCATCAGGTTGACCCACCGGCGGCGCTGCGGCTCGGTGATGGCCTTGCCCAGGTGGTGGCGCAGCATCGTCGGGTAGCCGCCGCGCTCGGCGGTGTAGCGGGCCGGCCCGCCGAAGACCTCGGCCAGCCACATCGCCACGTGCCGCGGATGATCGGGGGGCATGGCGGCGAACAGCGGCGCGAGCAGGTCGTCGGCGCGCACCCGGCGGTAGAACGCCTCGCACAGCCGCTCGAGCGCCGCCGTGCCGCCCGCCCAGTCGTGCAGGGTGGTGGTGTACTCGTCAGTCACGGGTCGAGCCCACCATCCGGCCCGCGACCCGATCAAGTACGCACTTTCCGGTGCGTGCCCGAGGAGGCGCCATGGCCAACGCGTACCACTGCCCGGTCGAGCTCACCGTCGACGTGGTCGGCGGCAAGTGGCGGGTGGTGATCCTCGCCCACCTCAAGGAGGGCGTGCACCGCTACGGCGAGCTGCGCCGCCGGATGCCGGGCATCAGCGAGAAGATGCTGTCGCAGCGGCTGCGCGAGCTGGAGGGCGACGGGCTGGTCGCGCGCTGCGACCTGGGGACCGTGCCGCCGCACGTGGAGTACCGGCTGACCGAGGAGGGGCGCAGCCTCGAGCCGGTGCTGCAGGCGCTGTACGACTGGGGTGCGGCCCGGGCGGCCCGGACCGGCACCCCGATCGAGCAGGCCTAGATCAGAGCCAGTCGTCCCAGCGGTAGTACCAGTCCGCGTCGATCCGCACGTGCACCGTCTCGCCCGGCCTGTCCTCGGGCAGCGTGTACCCGGGGTCGTAGACGAGCGTGTCCCGCTTGAACTTGTTGATGCCGTCGACCGACAGTTGCGCCGCGCGGATCCCCCCGTCGGGCCGGTACGAGATCTGCACCCAGTCCACGTCGTAGGGCAGGGCGTCCAGCCGGTCGCTCAGCTCGCGGTACCGCTGCTCCGACGCGTCGTCGAACCGCTCGAAGCCGTCCCCGAGCGTGCAGGTCTCGCGGAGCTCGTTCGCCCGCCGTTCCCGGGCGTCCACGTAGGCGCGGCACCAGTCCTGCACCCGCAGGAACCTCACGTGGTCGCGGGCCAGCGCCTGCAGCACCGGCAGCGACTTCGCCGCCTGGTTGTAGGGGATCACCGGTTCCCGCGCCCGCCCCCAGCCGGAGGCGAACCCGAAGATCCCCAGGCCCAGCAGCGACAGGAAGGCCAGCGCGAGCAGTCCCAGGGCCGTTCCCGGCTTCACCGACATGCCGCGAGCGTAGGAACGAAGGTCAACTTCCAGCGGCTTAGGGACGTACGGTCTCCCGGCGCACGGTCTCCGCGCCGAGGTCGGGGGCGCTGCGCAGGGTCGCCGACGGGGTGGGGTCGTCGGCGCAGCCATGCCCGGCAGGCTGACGGGCAGGTGGAGTCGACCTTGAAGTGAGGAAAAAACCGCCTCAGGCGTACGCGTCCAGGCTGACACCCTGACGCTGCCCCTGCACCCGCTTGGGCGCTTCGGCCGTTTCCGCGGCAGGCTGGTCCGCGGCCGGCTTCTCCGCCGCGGGGGCGGGCGGCGCGGCGGCGGCCTCGGCCATGCTCCTGAGGTTCGCGCGGGCGGTGTCGAAGGCGGCGTTCGCGAGCGAGCTGAGCGAGGAGGTGATCGGCATGCCTCCCCGATCGGCGGGATCCGCGCGATCTGACGACAACCTCAGCGGAGCAACCGAACCGCACCCGGCGAACACGTCACCTCGAGGTCGAGCGGGCCGAGGCGCTCGCCGTCGGCGTACGCGACGATGCCCTCGCTGCGCAGCCGCACCCGGCGGGCCCGGAAGACGGTGACCCGCGGGTCGGTGACGTGGGTGCCGCGGCGCAGCCGGGGCTTGAGCCGGGCCAGCCCCGCGCGCCCGAACGGCGCGGCGGTCACCACGTCGAGCAGCCCGTCGGCCGGGTCGGCGCCGGGCAGGATCCGCATGCCGCCGCCGTAGCTGGCGCAGTTGCCCACCGCGACCAGCATGCCCTCGAAGCTGTGGTCCACCCCGTCCAGTTCCAGGGTGTACGCGCGGGGCCGCAGGCGGGCCAGCTCCAGCAGGATCGCCAGGTCGTAGCGGCGCGGGCCGCGCGGCCGGCGCATCAGGTTGGCGCGCTCGTTGACCAGCGCGTCGAACCCGCCCGCGAGCACCGCGCCGAACCAGCGCCCCGGCCCGTCGCCGGCCACCGTGCGCGCCGGGTCGTCCGCGCGGCCCGGCCCGCCGGCGGGCACGGCGTGCGCCAGGTCGATCGGCGCGTGCCGGCCCGCGTGCAGCGCGGCGGCGACCGTCTCGGCGGCGAGCAGCGGGTCGGCGGGCATGCCGACGCCCGCGGCGAAGTCGTTGCCGGTGCCGGCTGGGACCACCCCGAAGCTCACCGGCCGCTCGGCGACGGCCTGCAGCGCCCGGTGGATCGTCCCGTCGCCGCCCACGGCGACCACCGCCGCGGCGCCGCCGGCGACCGCCTCGTGGCAGGCCGCCTCCGCCTCGGCGCCGGTGTGGGCGGTCAGCAGCCGCACCGGGCGCCCGCCGTCCTGGAGCCGGCTCAGCACCCCGGACAGCAGATCGCGGTGCCGGCCGCGCCCCGCCGTGGGGTTGGCCAGCACCGCGATGTCGTCGCTCGTCACAGCCGGGCAGCATAGCCGCCCGGCCGGCCGTCAGGTCATGTCGTCGAAGCGGCCCTCCAGCGGGCGGGGCCGGGCGACCGGGGTGGGCGCCTCGATCGGGGTGGGCGCCTCGATCGGGTCGGACGCGCCGACGGGCACCCGCTCGTCGGCCAGCGGCGAGATCTGGTCGTCGTCGAGGCCGGCGTACAGCTCCTTGCCGCGGCCCTTGCGCCGGTCGTAGAGGAACGCCACGCCGGTCGCTATCAGGTAGAGCACCACCAGGCACAGGGCCAGCAGCGTCATGCCGAACGGTCCGGGGTCGGGCGTCGCGATGGCGGCGAAGGCGAACGACAGGAACACCACGATCCGCCACCAGCCGAGGAGCTTGCGGGCGCTGACCACGCCCGTGAAGTTCAGCATCAGCAGGATCAGCGGGAACTCGAACGCCACCCCGAACAGCAGGATCATGCTGGTGACGAACGAGATGTACTTGGTGACCTCGAGCTGGGTGGTGCCGCCGATCACGCCCGCGTCCATGATGAACGCCAGGCTGTGCTTGACCACGAAGAACGCGAGGACGGCGCCGCCGATGAACAGCGGCGCGGCGATCGCCACGAAGACGTACGCCCACTTGCGCTCGTGCTTGTGCAGGCCCGGCGCGATGAACGCCCACAGGTTGTAGAGCCAGATCGGGGCGCCCACCACCAGGCCCACCCACAACGCGATCTTCAACCGCAGGATCAGCTGGTCGGCCACGCCGAGCGTGATGAAGCGGCACTCGAGCTTGTTGGTGACCGGGTTGATCGCCCACGACGTGTCCAGCGAGCAGTACGGCTGGCTGAGCATGTCGAAGGTCCACTTGCTGATGACGAACCCGACGATCAGACCGGCGACGATCCCGATCGACGCCCAGAAGAGCCGGTTA
This sequence comes from Actinoplanes sp. URMC 104, assembly GCF_051386375.1. Classification (NCBI taxonomy): domain Bacteria; kingdom Bacillati; phylum Actinomycetota; class Actinomycetes; order Micromonosporales; family Micromonosporaceae; genus Actinoplanes; species Actinoplanes sp. URMC 104. Next base: position 288,048 of record NZ_JBPQTO010000012.1, read on the forward strand.
CGCAGGTCCCGGATGTGGTCGAGCAGCGTCATGGAACCGTCGGCGGCCTGCTCGAACTTGCTGGGCCCCTGACGGCGAAGGGTCAGCTTCATGACGGTGCGTCAGCGGTCGTTGGTGCGCTGCTGGAACGTCGGGTCCGCGTAGGGCTGCGCCGGCGGCGGCTGGTAGCCCTGCGGCGGCGGGGCCTGCTGGTAGCCGGGAGCGGGCGGGGCCTGCTGGTAGCCCTGCGGCGGGTAGGGCTGCTGCACGTCGCCCTGCAGCGGCTGGCGCGAGTACTGCGGCTCCGCCTTCTCGGCTACGTCGTTGTTGTCGTCGACCAGGCCCTTGGTCTCGGCCTTGATGATCCGCAGCGACCGGCCCAGCGACCGCGCCGCGTCCGGCAGCCGCTTCGCGCCGAACAGCAGCACGAGGACGACCACGAAAACGATGATGTGCCATGGCTTGAGGGCGCCCATGGGAGTACTCCAGTCGGTCGGATCAGGTGTGCGGGGTCCATCGTACGTGTCAAATCTGGTGATGCGGCCCACGGACCCTCGCGGGTTTGCCACCCCGGCGGCGAATCCTTGGACAACAGGGAAGGAACGCCGCACGCTACCTTCACCGGCGGGCGAAGGGAAGATCCTCCACGTGCTCCCGGATCTCGTCGGCCCGCTGCTGCACCTCGAGCACCTTCTGCTGCAGCTGCACCGCGCCGGCCTGCAGCTTCGCGACCTCGAGCTGCCGGTTCCGCAGCCGCCGGGCGGCGGCGTTGAGCCCGCCGAGCCGGCCGAACAGGCGCCCGCCGGCCACGGCGAGAACGATCAGGGCGACCACGACCACGGCGATCCAGATCCACATCAGCACCGGGCCACCCTACCGGCCGGGGCTGCTGTACTGGTCGAGCGCCGCCGTGGCCTGCTCGCGGATGCGGGTGAGCAGCTCGGGCGGCCCGAGCACGGTCACGTCGGGGCCCAGGCCCAGCAGCAGCCGCTGCGCCCAGCCCAGGTCGGTGACCCGCATCGTCACCACCCACTCGTCGCCGCCGGAGCGCCGCACCTCCTCGACCGGGTAGTACTCGGTGATCCACCGGCTGCCCCGGCCGACGCGCAGGGTGACCAGCTGCAGCTCGGGGCCGGGCTGGAAGACGCCGCGGCTCAGGTCGTGCGGCACCGCGTCGGCGGGCGGCCGGGACGGCTCGGCGAGCTCGGTGAAGTCGTCGATGCGGTCGATGCGGAACAGCCGGGTGCCCTCGGCGCGGCGGCACCACGCCTCCAGGTAGGCCTTGCCGCCGAACACCAGCACCCGCATCGGGTCGACGACGCGCTCGGTGGTCTCGTCGCGCGCCGCCGTGTAGTAGGTCATCCGCAGTGCGTGCCCGCTCTCCACCGCGGCGCGCACCCGCTCGACGCGCTGCGAGTTGGCCGGCAGCCGCACCGCGACCGGCGCGTCGGCGAGGTCCCCCGCGGCGTTCTCGATCTTGGCGAGGGCGCGCTCGACGACGTCGCGGTGCCCGGTGCCGGGGGTCTCGGCCAGCATCCGCAGCGCCACCACCAGCGCGAGCGCCTCGTCCTGGGTCAGCCGCAGCGGGCGGTCGATGCCGGCGTCGTGGCTGATCGTGACGCGGTCGCCCTCGAGCGCCATGTCGATGAGGTCGCCGGGGCCGTAGCCGGGCAGGCCGCAGACCCAGAGCAGCTCCAGGTCCTCGCGCAGCTGCTTCTCGGTGACGCCCAGGTCGGCGGCCGCCTCGGCGACCAGGATGCCGGGGCGGGCCAGCAGGTACGGCACCAGCAGGAGCAGCCGCCCCAGCCGGTCCGCGGACTGTCGGGGCCCGGTCATCAGACGGTCACCTCGTGGCGGGCGACGACTTCCTTGAGCAGCTGGATGACGGCCTCGCGGACCTCGGGCGGGCCGTCGGCGCGCACGTCCGGCCCGTAGCCGACGATCGTGGCGGCCAGCCGCTCGGCGTCGGCGTACGGGATGGTCAGCCGGTCGCCGTCCGGGCCGGGCACCGACTCGGTGGCCCAGCGGCGCAGCCCCGCGGCCCTGCCGGGCCGCACGGTCACGGTGGCCCGGCCGTTGTGCGGCACCGGGCCCGACCAGCGGGCGACGTGGCTGATCAGGTCCTCGTTCTGCGGCGGGGTGAACGCGCCGGGACGGCCCAGCGGCTTGACCGGGCCGACGATGCGCGAGAGCCGGAAGCAGCGGGTGGCGTGCCGGTCGCGGTCGTGGCCCACCACGTACCACCGGCCCTGCCAGCAGACCACGCCCCAGGGCTCGAGCCGGCGGGTGTTCGGGTCGTCGACCTCGGGCACCCGGTAGCTGAAGGTGACCGCGCGGCGGTCGCGGGCGGCGCTGGTGAGCGGGCCGAACGCGGGGTCGACGGTGACGACCGGCTCGACGCCGAGGGTGGCCTGCGGGTCGACCTCGACGCCGGCGGCGCGCAGCTTGGCCAGGCCCGACGACGCGGCGGCGGCCAGCCCGGCGTGCTGCCACAGCCGGGCCGCGATGCCGACGGCGGCGGCCTCGTCGGGCTCGAGCAGGATGTCGGGCAGCGCGTACTCGCGGTGCGCGATGCGGTAGCCGGGCTCCTGGTCGAACACGCTGGCCGTGCCGGTCTCCAGCGGGACGCCCAGCTCGCGCAGCTCGGCCTTGTCGCGTTCGAACTTGCGCTGGAACGCCTCGTGGTCGCGCGGGTCCTCCGGGTCGTGCTCGTAGCCGGGCACCGTCGCGGCGATCTGCGCGGCGGTCAGGAACCGCCGCGTGGAGAGCAGGCAGATCACCAGGTTCACCAGGCGCTCGGTGCGGGTCCGCGACACGAGTGGCAACGCTAGCAGCCCGGCCGCCGGAAGTGACGCACGCCGAGCGCCGGGCCGGTTTCCGCCGCCCCGTGCGGGGGAAGCACCGCCGGGTGACCTCCTCGCAGAACCCCGACGACCAGCTTCCGGTCGGTCTGGCCGCGGCCGAGCCGCTCGCGCTGCCCGATTCGCCCGAGCAGTCGGAAGAACCAGAGAACGAGAGTGTCGGCACGGTGATCGTCGCCGGCTGCGCCAACCTGGCGATCGCGGCGGCCAAGCTCTTCGCCGGCCTGGTGTCGGGCTCGGCGGCGATGGTGTCGGAGTCGGCGCACTCGCTGGCCGACACCATCACCGAGGTGTTCCTGTTCGTGGCGCTGCGCCGGGGCACCCGCGCGGCCGACGAGGAGCACCCGTTCGGCTACGGCAAGGAGAGCTTCGTCTGGGCGTTCATCGCCGCGGTCTTCACCTTCGTGGGCGGCGCCGGGTTCTCGATCTACCACGGCGTGATGACGATCGTCGAGGGCGAGGAGATCGGCGACTTCCGCTGGTCGTACGTCGTGCTGGTGGTCTCCTTCGTCGCCGAGGGCACCTCGTTCCTGCGCGCGCAGCGTCAGGTCGCCGGCGAGTCGCGGCGCTGGGGCATCACCCGGTCGCGGTTCCTGCGGCTGACCCCGGACACCACGGTCAAGGCGGTCTACTTCGAGGACTCGGCGGCGCTGATCGGCCTGGTGCTGGCGGCCGCCGGCCTGGCGCTGACCCAGCTGACCGGCAACGCGATGTGGGACGGCGTCGCCTCCATCGCGATCGGCGTGCTGCTGTTCCTGGTAGCGGCGATCCTGGCGAAGACCAACGCCTCGCTGCTGGTCGGCCGCGCGGTGCCGCGCCGCATCCACAACCAGATCGCCGCCGACCTGGCTTCGATCCCGGTCGTGGTGTCCGTGCCCACGCTGCTGACCATGCAGCTGGGGCCGGGCGACATCCTGGTCGCCGCGAAGGTGGACTTCCGCGACGACGTGAGCGGCGGCGAGATCGAGGCGGCCTCCGACGACGCCGAGCGGCGCCTGCGCTCGCGCTTCCCCGCCATCCGGTACGTGTTCCTCGACCCGACGCACGGCGCGGCGGGCCGCAACCACATCGACGGCGGGGTCGACTTGTAGGGTCGGCGCCATGGTGCGGTGGCGGTCCGGGACGGTGCAGGCGGTTCGGCGGCGGTGGCACGGCGCGGCCGAGCTCGACGTGGTGACCGCCGAGGGCCCGCTGCGCGCGCTGGCCTACGTCGAGCTGGTCGGCGAGCCGGAGCCGGGCGACCGGGTGCTGCTCAACGTCGGCGCGCTGGTCATGGGGCTGGGCACGGGCGGGTACGCGCTGGTGGTGGCGCTGCCCGACCGGCTGCCCGCCGACCCGGCCGGCGACGGCGCGACCCGCGACGCCGGCCACCTGGTCAAGGCCCGCTACACGCCGCTGCAGGCGATCCGGCTCGGCGTCGACGAGGAGGCCTCCCCGCACCGCGCGGTCATGGCCGCCGCCACCTCGCTGGAGGGCATGCCGGTGGTCACCGCCGACCTGCACTCCGCGCTGCCCGCGATCCTGGCCGGCCTGCACGCCACGTCGCCGGGCCTGCGGGTCGCGTACGTCATGACCGACGGCGGGGCGTTGCCGGCGTGGTTCTCCCGGACGCTCGACGGGCTGCGCGGGCGCCTGGCCGGCACGGTGACGACCGGTCAGGCGTTCGGCGGCGACCTCGAGGCGAGCACCGTGCACACCGGGCTGCTCGCCGCGCGGCACGTGCTGCGCGCCGACGCCGCGATCGTCGCCCAGGGGCCGGGCAACCTGGGAACCGGCACCGCGTGGGGGTTCTCGGGGGTGGCGCTCGGCGAGGCGGTCAACGCGATCGGCACGCTCGGCGGGCGGCCGGTCGGGTCGCTGCGGCTGTCCACCGGCGACGGCCGGCCGCGGCACCGGGGCGTGTCGCACCACAGCCTCACCGCGTACGGGAAGGTGGCCCTGCTGCCCGCCGACCTGCCGGTGCCCGACGGCCTCGACCCCCGCCTGGCCGCCGAGATCGACGCGGCGCTCGCGCCGCTGGCGGAGCGGCACCGGCTGCCGCGCGTGCCCGTCGACGGGCTCGACGAGGCGCTGCGGGCGAGCCCGGTGCCGCTGTCGACGATGGGCCGTAAGCTCGACGAGGACTACGTCTACTTCCTGGCGGCCGCCGCGGCGGGCCGGTTCGCGGCCTCCCTGATCTGATTGCGCCCGCCCGCCTTCGCCTCGTAGAGCGCCAGGTCGGCCCGTTCGATGAGCTGGTCGGAGGTCTCCTGCCCGTCCCACACGGCCACGCCCGCCGAGAACGTCTGCCCGAGCGGGGTGGCCGCGAGGGCGCGGCCGAGCACGTCGCGGGCCTCGTCGCCCTCCGCCCCGGGCAGCAGCACGACGAACTCCTCGCCGCCGTAGCGGGCCAGGGTGTCGGCGGCGCGCAGGCTGCCGTGCCACGCGGCGGACGCGGACTTGAGCAGCCGGTCCCCCGCCGGGTGGCCGTACGTGTCGTTGAAGGTCTTGAACCGGTCGAGGTCGAGCAGCGCCACGGCGACCGGCCGGCCGTCGCGGCGGGCGTGCTCCAGCGCCCGGGGCAGCTCGTCGTTCCAGGCCCGGCGGTTGGGCAGCCCGGTCAGGTCGTCCTGGCGGGCCAGCTCGCGCACCTGCTGCGCCTGCCGCTCGACCTCGCGCAGCAGCTGGGCCATCCGCGTGACCACGAGCAGGAACAGCGTGGCCGAGCCGATCACGATCGCCATGCCGTTGGTGACCTCGCCGGTGGCCAGCTGCACCGCGAGCAGGGCGGGCGCGATCAGCGACGCCAGCGTCATCAGCACCAGGTGCACGCGGCCGAGCCCGGCCACCGCGGCACCGGCCGGCGCCCCGAGCAGCCGCGCGTCGGGGTGCAGGGCGCCGATGCCGAACAGCACGAACGCGGCCAGAAAGACCGAGTCGATGCCGCGGGTGACCGGCAGGTGCGACTCGACGTCGAAGCCGAGGTCGCCCAGGTTGCCGACCACCACCCAGGCGACGTCGCCGACCAGGAACGCGGCCAGCGAGCCGGTCACCCACCAGAACGGCGCGCCGCGGCGCCCGCCGCCGCGCAGCAGCCGGGTCATCATCGCGATCATGATGAGGTCGCCGATCGGATAGGCCACCTGCGTCGCCTCGCCCAGCATCGAGATCTCGCCGCCGTGCGCGGCCGGCGCGATCACGTAGACCCAGGCGAGCAGCCCGAGCCCGGTCGTGATCGTGGTGGCGTCGACCATCGCGGTCCAGTTGCGGCCCGACTCGCGCCGCCGGATCAGCACCGCGATGCCGGCCGCGCAGAACGGGTAGAGCAGCAGGAAGAACGGGTCGGACGGCGTCGGCAGGTCGGCCCACTGGAACAGGGCCTCGCCGAGCACGGACACGCCGATGCCGGTGACGTTCGCGGCGACCCCGGCCGCGAAGCACCACCACGGCAGGCGGTCGCGGCGGGGCAGCCGGCGGGCGCCCACCAGGATCGCGGCCACGCCGGCGTACCCGATCGTCATCTGCCAGCCGCTCACCCACCAGGGGTTGTCGGGCAGCACCTGGTAGACGGCGATGGCCAGGGCGGCGGCCACCGCGAACAGCTTCGACATTCCTCCAAGGACACGCCCCGCGGGTTGGTTTCCCGGTCGCGGACGGGTGCAGTCCGGTTGCTATCGGCGCCTGCGCACCAGCGTGACCCCGTCGCGGACCGGCAGCATCACCGACTCGACCCGCTCGTCGGCGACGATGCGGTCGTTGAGGTCGCGGACGACGACGTCGCCCTCGTTCGCGGGGGCGAGCACGCGGCCGCCGCGCAGCACGTTGTCGAGCACGATCAGCGCGCCCGGGCGCATCCGCGGCACCAGCTCCTCGTAGTAGGCGGGGTAGCCGGTCTTGTCGGCGTCGACGAACGCGAAGTCGATCACCGGGTCGCGCTCCAGGGCCCGTACGGTCTCCAGCGCGGGGCCGAGCGTGAGGTCGATCCGGTCGGCGAGCCCGGCCCGCTGCCAGTAGCGGCGCGCCACGTCGGTGAACTCCTCGGAGACGTCGAAAGCGAGCAGCCGGCCGTCCGCGGGCAGCCCGCGCGCGATGCAGATCGACGAGTAACCGGTGAACACGCCGATCTCCACCGCGAGCCGGGCGCCGGTCAGCCGCACCAGCATGGTGAGCAGCTCACCCTCGTCGTGCGAGATCTGCATGCCGGCGTCGTCCGCAAAGGCGCGGCGGGTCTCGGCGGCCAGGTCGCGCAGCACGTCGTCGGCCGGGGTGCAGTGTGCCAGCAGGTAGTCGCCGATCGCCGGATCGATGATGTCGGTCATGGGTCCACCGTCGTGGGCCCGTGCCGCCGCGCGCAACCCTGTGAGTCTCGTGCGTCTCACTCCTGCGGCCTCGCTCGCCCGAGATACATAAGCGCCTTATGCTTTAGCCGTACGCCATCCGTCCCTGGAGGTTCCGCGGTGAGTGCTGCGTCCGGCACCAGCCTGTTCCACCAGCCGAAGGCCGTCTTCGCGGTCGCCTTCGCCTGCGTCGTCAGCTTCATGGGCATCGGGCTCGTCGACCCGATCCTGCCCGCCCTGTCCGAGCAGCTCGACGCCACCCCGAGCCAGGTGAGCCTGCTGTTCACCAGCTACCTGGTCGTCACCGCGGTCGCCATGCTCGGCGTCAACTGGGTGTCCAGCCGCATCGGCCCCAAGCGCACGCTGATCGCCGGCCTGGCCGTCATCGTGGTGTTCAGCGCGCTGGCCGGCCTGTCCGGCTCGATCGGCGGGATCGTCGGGTTCCGCGCCGGCTGGGGCCTGGGCAACGCGATGTTCATCGCCACCTCGCTGGCGGTCATCGTCGCCTCCGCCTCGGGCGGGTTCGCCGGCGCGATCGTACTCTACGAGGCCGCGCTGGGCCTGGGCATCGCCGCGGGGCCGCTGATCGGCGGCCTGCTCGGCGACATCAGCTGGCGGGGCCCGTTCTTCGGCGTCGCGGCGCTGATGGCCATCGCCCTGATCGCGACCGTCACCCTGCTCGACAAGACTCCCCCGCCGCCGCGCCGGATCTCGCTGTCGGAGCCGCTGCTGGCGCTGCGCCACCGCCCGCTGCTGACCATGTGCATCGCCGCGCTGTTCTACAACTGGGGCTTCTTCACGATGCTCGGCTACGCGCCGTACCCCATGGAGCTGTCCGCCGTCCAGCTCGGCTTCGTCTTCTTCGGCTGGGGCCTGCTCGTGGCGATCTTCTCGATCACCGGCGCCCCGTGGCTGCAGCGCCGCTTCGGCACCGCCCCGTCGCTGTACGGCGCGCTCGGCTCGTTCGCCGTGCTGCTGCTGCTCATCGGCCTGTTCACCGACACCCGCTGGGCGCTGATCACGTGCGTCGTGCTCAGCGGCATCATGGTCGGCATCAACAACACGCTCACCACCCAGGCCGTCATGCTGGTCTCGCCGGTCGAGCGGCCCATCGCGTCGGCCACGTACGGCTTCGTCCGCTTCATCGGCGGCGGCCTGGCCCCGTTCGTCGCCGGCAAGATGGTCGACCACTGGAACATCCACGTCCCGTTCGTGGCCGGCGCCTTCGCCGTGCTGCTCGGGGTGCTCGTGCTGGCCACCGGCCACCGCATGCTCGCGGCCGCCGACACCCGCATGGCCGGCCACGCCGAGCCCGAGGTCGCCGGCGAGGTGGCCGACGAGTTCGGCGGCGCCCCCGACGCCATCGACGCCGAGCTGCAGCACGAGCGCGCCGCCCGTTCCTGACCCGCCCTTTCTGCCGGCACGCGCTAGCCTGAGCGCGTGCCGGCAGCCGCGTCACCCCGCATCCGCGAGTTCGTCGACGCCCTGCCGCTGCGGCCGCACCACCGCGTCCTCGAGATCGGCTGCGGCCCCGGCGTGGCGGCCCGGTTGGTGGCCGCCCGCCTGGACACCGGCCACATCCTGGCCGTCGACCGTTCCGCCGCGGCCACGGCCCAGGCCACCGCCGGCTCGGCGGATCAGATCCGGTCCGGCCGCATGAGCGTGCGGCGGGTGGCCGCGGAGGACCTCGTCCTGGCCGACGGCGAGGAGCCGTACGACCTGGTCTTCGCCATCCGCGTCGGCGGCCTGGACGGCCGGCACCCCGACCTCGGCCGGCGGATCCTGCGCCGGGTCGCCGCGGCCACCACCGCCCGGGCCCGGTTGTTCATCGACGGCGGCGACCCGCTGCGCGAGCTGCCGATCCCCCGTCCCTAGGCTTCGCGCGACCCCCGGCCCCTCCGCCTACGGAACGCCGGCCAGCACGATGTCGGCCAGCGCCTCCGGTGACGCGGTGGCGTCCAGCGGCACCGCCCCCGCGGCGAGCATCCGGGCCTGGAGCACCGGCCGCCCCTCGCGGATCTGCTGCTTGACCCCCTCGGTACGCTGCGCCGACGTCGCCCGGGCGAGCCGCTCCTCCTGGGCCTCGGCGTCGAGCACCAGCAGGAACACGCGCTCGAACAGGTCGAGCATCTCCTGCTGGTTGACGGCGATCCCGCACACGAACACCGGCCCGGCCGCGTCGCCGGCGGCCGCCACGACGCGCGCCCGGCTCCACACCCACCGGTGCGTGAGCTGCCACGCCTCGTCGAGCTCGGCGGGTGGCTCCACCGGGACGCCGCGACCGTCCTCCCACGACGCCAGGTCGTCGGCGTCGATCGCCCGGTGGCCGCGCCGGGCCAGCTCCGCGGCCAGCGTCGACTTGCCCGACCCGGGGTTGCCGGTGACCAGATACATCCCCATGACGCCAGCCTGCCGCATCACGCCCGCAGTGTCCCGGGCGCCACCGTCACGGCCGGGAGGTCTCGCCGAGGCGGCGCCGGGCGGCGTCGAACGGGACCCGGTCGAACAGGAACCGGCTGTGGACGATCCGGCCGGCGCGGACGGTGACGCACTCGGCGCCCGGCGCGGACGGCACCAGGGTGGTCTCGGTGTCATACATGACCAGCGCCGTCTCGTCGTCGCCGAACGCGGCCAGCAGGGTGGCGGACCGCAGCATCCCGGCGAACGGGCCCAGGAAAGCCCGGTAGGCCGCCACGCCCTCGATGCGGCCCGCCGGGGCGTCGCACACGATGTCGTCGGCCACGTACGTCATGGCCCGGTCGAGGTCCCCGCCCGTCCACGCCCGGTGGTAGGCGAGGGCGGTCTCCAGTGCTGCGCTCACGGTGTCTCCTTCGTCGAACAGCGGTCGTCACGGGGACAGACACAGCCGGGAGCCGAAACGGAACGGTGGCGTGGCAGGATTTCCCGATGGACCTCGCCGCGCCCGACCGGGCCGTGCTCGAGCGGGCCCGCGGCGGCGACGGGGACGCCTTCCGCGAGCTGACCGCGCCGCACGAGCGGGAGCTGCTGCTGCACTGCTACCGGATGCTGGGGTCGCTGACCGACGCCGAGGACGCGTTGCAGGAGACGATGCTCGCGGCGTGGCGGGGGCTGGCGGGCTTCGAGGGGCGGGCGTCGCTGCGGACGTGGCTCTACCGCATCGCCACGAACCGGTGCCTCAACGCCGTACGGAGCCGGCCGCCCGAGCCGGTGGCGCCGTTCGCGGTGCCCGAGCCGACGCGGCGCGGCGAGATCACCTGGCTGCAGCCCTATCCGGACGCGCTGCTGCCGGAGGACCACTACGAGAAGCGGGAGGCGGTCGGGCTCGCGTTCGTGGCCGCGCTGCAGCGGATGCCGCCCCGGCAGGCCGCCACGCTGATCCTGCGCGATGTGCTCGGCTTCCCGCCCGGCGAGGTCGCGGCGATGCTCGGCACCACGCCGACCGCCGTGAAGGGGGCGCTGCAACGCGCGCGGGCCGCCGTCCCGGCCGATCGCGATCCCGGGCCGGGCGGCGACGCGGTCGCCCGGCGGTTCGCCCGGGCCTTCACCGCCGGCGACGTCGACGGGGTGGTCGCGCTGCTCACCGACGACGCCTGGCTGAGCATGCCGCCGGCGCCGCACGAGTACCACGGTCGTGCCGCGGTGGCCGCATTCCTGGCAGCGAGCACGGCGTACGCCCAGGGGCGCGGCCTCGTGCTGGAACCGGCGCGGGCGAACGGGCAGGCCGCGTTCCGGGCGTTCCTCGACGGCAGCCCCGCGGGGATCATCGTCGTGACCACCGACAAGGACCGGATCGCCGGCATCACCCGTTTCCACGACCCGGCGCTGACCTCCCGGTTCGGGGCGCGGGCTCAGGACGTGACGACCAGGTAGAGCCAGCCGAGCAGCACGGCGCCCAGGAGCGCGGCGAACACCCACGTCGGCACGCGGTGCCCGCCCTCGCGGTTGCGGTCGAGCTCGGCGCGGATGCGCTCGCGGCGGCGCTCGGCGCGGGTGCGCGGGGACTGGTCGGGCAGGCTCATGGCCCGACCAGCCTAACCCGCGTCACATGCTGGCGATCAGCCGCTCCACCCGCTCGTCGTAGGCGCGGAACGGGTCCTTGCACAGGACCGTGCGCTGCGCCTGATCGTTGAGCTTGAGGTGCACCCAGTCGACCGTGAAGTCGCGGCGCTTCTCCTGGGCGTGCCGGATGAACTCGCCGCGCAGGCGGGCCCGCGTGGTCTGCGGCGGGGTCTCCTTGGCCTCGAAGATCTCCAGGTCGTTGGAGACCCGATCGACCTGCTTGCGCTTCTCCATCAGCGCGTAGAGGCCGCGGCCCCGGCGCACGTCGTGGTAGGCGAGGTCGAGCTGGGCCACCCGCGGGTGGCTCATCGGGATCTCGTGCTTGGCCTGGTAGCGCTCGATCAGCTTGTACTTCGACACCCAGTCGATCTCGCGCGACACCGGGTCGAGGTCGCCGCTCTCGATCGCGCTGAGCACCCGGCCCCACAGCTCGACGACGCGCTTGGCGGTCTGGTCGCCGCCGCGGCGCTCGACGAACTCGGTGGCCTTCGCGAGGTACTCCTGCTGGATCTCCAGCGCGCTGACCTCCTTGTTGTTCGCCAGGCGGATCTTGCGGCGGCCGGTGATGTCGTGGCTGACCTCGCGGATCGCGCGGATCGGGTTCTCCAGCGACAGGTCACGCATGACCACGCCCGCCTCGATCATGCGGAGCACGATGTCGGCGCTGCCCACCTTGAGCAGCGTGGTGACCTCGTTCATGTTCGAGTCGCCGACGATCACGTGCAGGCGCCGGTAGCGCTCGGCGTCGGCGTGCGGCTCGTCGCGGGTGTTGATGATCGGGCGCGAGCGCGTCGTCGCGCTGGACACGCCCTCCCAGATGTGCTCGGCGCGCTGCGACAGGCAGAACACCGCCCCGCGCGGGGTCTGCAGCACCTTGCCGGCGCCGCAGATCAGCTGACGGGTGACCAGGAACGGGATGAGGACGTCGGCGAGCCGGCCGAACTCGCCGTGCCGCGACACGAGGTAGTTCTCGTGGCAGCCGTACGAGTTGCCGGCCGAGTCGGTGTTGTTCTTGAACAGGTAGATCTCGCCCGCGATGCCCTCGTCGTGCAGCCGCTTCTCGGCGTCGACGAGCAGGCCCTCCAGGATCCGCTCGCCGGCCCGGTCGTGGGCGACCAGGTCGGTGACGGAGTCGCACTCGGGCGTCGCGTACTCGGGGTGGGAACCGACATCCAGGTAGAGGCGGGCGCCGTTACGGAGAAAGACGTTACTGCTGCGTCCCCAGGACACCACTCGGCGGAACAGGTAGCGGGCCACTTCGTCCGGGGACAGCCGCCGCTGACCCCGGTACGTGCACGTGACTCCGTACTCGGTCTCGAGTCCGAAAATTCGCCGTTCCATAGCGAAACACTAGCCGCACAAGCGACCCGATGGCAGTCACCCGACGCCGGTAGAGTCGTTACATGTGAACCTCCTGGTGACCGGGGGCGCCGGCTTCGCCGGCTCGCACTTCGTGCGCGCCGTGCTGGGCGGCACGCTGCCGGGCCTGCAGGGCGCGCGGGTCACGGTCCTGGACAAGCTGACGTACGCGGGCAGCTTCGACAACCTCGCCGAGGTGGCCGAGAACGAGCGGCTCGACTTCGTGCCGGGCGACGTGGCCGACGCGGCGCTGGTCGGCGTGGTGATGCGCCGGCACGACGCCGTGGTGCACTTCGCGGCCGAGGAGCACGCCGACGCGTCGGTCCTGGCGGTCTCCAACCTGCTCGGCACGCAGACGCTGCTCGACGCCGCCCGCTACGGCGGGCTGGTCCGCTTCGTGCAGATCTCGACCGGCGAGGTGTACGGGCCGGCCGCCTCGGGCGCGGCCACCGAACGCTCCCCGCTGTCGCCGGTCACGCCGTACGCGGCCACGAAGGCGGGCGCGGACCTGCTGGCGCTCGCCGCCCACCGCAGCCACGGCGTGCCCGTCACGATCCTGCGGGCCGTCACCACGTACGGCCCCCACCAGCACCCGGAGAAGCTGCTCCCCCGCTTCGTGACCCGGCTGCTGACGGGCCGCACGCTGCCGCTGCACGGCGACGGCGGGCAAGTCCGCGACTGGCTGCACGTGCACGACCTGACCCGGGCCGTCGCGCTCACGCTGACCGCCGGGCGCCCGGGCGAGGTCTACCACGCCGGCGGCAGCCTCGAGCTCAGCAACCGCGACCTGGCCGGTCTGGTGCTCGCCGAGTGCGGCGCCGGCTGGGACCGCGTCGAGCAGGTCGCCGACCGGCCGGGCCACGACCAGCGCTACGCCCTCGACGACGACAAGATCCGCGAGGAGCTGGGCTGGCACCCGCGCGTGGAGTTCAGCTCCGGGCTCACCGCGACGGTCCGCTGGTATCGCGAGCACCCCGACCGGTGGCAGCCGCTGCTGTGAGCGCGCCGGTCAGCCGCTCGGCGACCTCGGCCACCGCGGCGCGCAGCTCCGGGCCCTCCTCGACGGTGAACCGCACCGGGATCGCGGCGAGCCACTCCGCGGCGTACATGGCCGGGTTGCCCGTCGTCCCGGTGAGCACGCACCGGTCGTCGCCGTCCGGCTCCAGCCGGCCCATCGGCGGCCGGACCCACGGCGCCACCCGCTCGTGCGGCGCGTGGAACACCACCCGGGTCCGGAACTCCCAGCCCGCGCCCAGGTTCTCCTCCAGCGCCGCCACCGGGTCCAGGCCCTCCGGTGGTGTGAACCGCTGCGGGCACTGCCGCACGCCGCGGATGCGGTCCAGGCGGTACGTGCGGATCGCGCCCGCCCGGTGCGAATGGCACAGCAGATACCACCGGCCGAACCGCACCACCACCGCCCACGGGTCCACCTCGGCGTCCCACTGGCCGCCGCTCTCCCCGCGGTACGTGACCTCGATGCGGCGCCGGTCCGCGACCGCCGCGACCACGACGCTCGTGACGGCCGGGTCCACCCGCGCCGCCCGCCGGTCGGGCGCGGCCGAGGCGTACGCCCGCAACGCCGCCGCCTGGCGCCCCACGCTCTCCGGCAGCGCCCGGATCACCTTGCCCAGCGCCGAGCCCACCAGGTCGTCGCCGTCGATCGCGGCCGGCTGGCCGTCCAGCACCGCCATCACCAGCGCCAGCGCCTGCTCCTCGGTGAACACCACCGGCGGCAGCCGGGCGCCGCGGCCCAGCCGGTAACCCCCGTACGGGCCGCGCACCGCCTCCACCGGGATGCCCGCCTCCCGCAGGATCCCCACGTAGCGGCGCGCCGCCCGCTCCGTCACCCCGAGCAGCCCCGCCAGCTGGTCGGCGGTGATGCCCGGCCGCGTCTGCAGAATCTCCAGCGTGCGCAGCGCCCGCGCGGTAGGGCTCGATCCGTCCGCCATAACCGGAAGGCTAACGTCCGGAACCGGCACTAGGTTGACCCCATGACTGCTGAACAACTCGTGCTGGTCGCCGGCCTGTGGCTGGACGCGCCGGTGTGGACCGGGGTCGTCGACGACCTGACCCGGCACGGCCGCCGCGCCGTGCCCGTGTCCCTGCCGCCGACCACCCTGGACGACCAGCTCGCCGCCGTGCTGGCCGTCGTCGACGCGCAGGCCGGCCCGTCCGTGGTGGTCGGGCACTCCGCCGCCGCCACGCTCGCCTGGCTGGCCGCCGACCGCCGCCCCGACCGGGTGTCCAAGGTGGTCCTCATCGGCGGCTTCCCCACCGCCGACGGCGAGAAGTACGCCGACTTCTTCCCCGTCACCGACGGCGTCATGCCGTTCCCCGGCTGGGAGCCCTTCGAAGGCCCCGACGCCGCCGACCTCGACGAGCACGCCCGGCAGTCCTTCGCGGCCGCCGCCGTCCCCGTCCCCGAGGCCGTGGCCCGCGGCGTCGTGCGGCTGACCGACGAGCGCCGCTACGACATCCCGGTGGTGCTGGTGTGCCCCGAGTTCACCCCCGCCCAGGCGCGCGAGTGGATCGGGGCGGGGGCCTTGCCGGAGCTGTCCCGGGCCAAACACGTGGACCTCGTGGACATCGACTCCGGCCACTGGCCCATGCTGACCCGCCCCGCCGACCTGGCGGCCATCCTCGCCGCCCTCTGACCGGCCGTCACCCCTGAGAGCCGGCGGCCCTCCGCCCCTTCGCCGCCCGGGGTCGCTCCGCCGTCCACCAACCCGCCGGCTTCGGCACGGACAGCCGACCGCAGCCACCGACGCTCGCAAGGCGCCCAACCCACGAACTGGGCGCCCTCCAGCAAGCCACACGCCGGCCGACGGGGCTCTCACAGGCCTGGGAGCCCCGCCCGGCCGTCGCTCTCACACCCTCGAAGCCACGATCCCTCGCAGCCGCTCTTACACCCCGGAGCCCCGACGCAACCACCGGCCACGCGCCTGTGGACAACCGGCATCGGCGTTGTCGCAAGGCGTAGGATCGAGCCCGCCCCGGGTGGGCGGGGGTGGCGGCGGGCCCACCGGTGATCAACTCCAGGTGCGGCGCACCGTACAGCGATCGATTCTGATCCAGCGGCAACCGCGGCAGCGACCGGCTCAGGTGCGGCGCAACGGCCCAGCGGCAGCGGCCACCGCCACCGCACCGGCTGCGGCGACCACACGCACACCACGCGGCCGCGAAGACGTGAGCGCCACCGTCACCAGCCCCCAAGCCGACGTCGAAGCGAACGCCACAGCCCCCCGCCGGCTGCGCACCACTCCCCCCGCCACTGCGGCCGCGGCGACAGCCAGGCCGGCGGTTGAGGCGGCGACCAGCCGGGGCGAGGACTTGCCGGCGGCCACGGCGCCCGCGGCGAGGTTGACGGTGCTCGCCAGGGCGGTCCAGCCCAGCAGCAGCGCCGTGCTGACGGGCGTGATCGTGGCGCCCCGGGTGGTGGGCCGGACGCGCTGCACAAGGCCGTGCGCGGCGGCGGCGAAGGCGGTGGCGAAGGGCAGCAGGGCGGGCGTCAGCGCGAACCGGTCGCTCTGCGCGGCGAATCGACCAGGCGGTGTTGGCGGCGTACGCCCCGGACAGGGGCCAGCCCGTACGGCGGCTCATCGGATCGCCGCGGCCGCCGGGCAGGCACTAGGCGACCGTCGACGCGACGCAGCCGGCGAAGATGGGGCCCCACACGGCGAACGCGTAGTCCGGCGGGGTGATGACGGTGTCGTACCGCTCGGTCTGCTCGCCCTCGCCGAGCACCGCGCCGAGCGTGGGCACGGCGACGAAGGCCGTGCAGGAGGAGGCGAGAGCCAGGGAACGGATCAGGTCCTTCGCGGGGGAGTCCACTCCCGACTCCTACCGCACGCGACAGGGCGCGGCCAGAGCCGCGCCCCGCCGCACACGTCAGGAACCGTCGCCGTTGACCCCGTCGGCCGGCGCGGCCGGGTCACCCTCGGACGAACCCGAGGACGAAGGAGCGGACGGCGACGACGGCGTCGCCTTGTCGGCGGCGTCCTCCTCGGCGGCCGCGGACACGGTCGGCTTGTCGGTGGCCGGCGACGGCGGAGCGGCATCCACCCCGCCGAGATCCTGCTCCGGTACGGCCTCCTCGCCGCGCAGCAGCGTGATCAGCGACGCGCCCTGAATGCGCCGGAACGCGCGACCCTTGCGACGGCGGTCCAGAACCGCAACCTCGAGCTGCTTGGCGTCGAGCTGACGGGTCTGCCCGTTCTCGCCGCCCACACTGCCCAGCGCCTCGGCCGCCAGCGCCAGCGCCGCCGGCAGATCGGCCGCCGCGTCGTGCCGCTCGCGCAGCACGTTGGAGATGGCCTCGGCCTGCCCGCCCATCGCCATGAAACCGGGCTCGTCCATCACCGAACCGTCGTACGTGATCCGGTACAGCTCGTCGGTCTCCGGCGACGCGCCCACCTGCGCGATGCAGATCTCCACCTCGTACGGCTTCTGCGTCTCGGTGAAGATCGCGCCCAGCGTCTGCGTGTACGCGTTCGCCAGGAACCGCCCGGTCACATCGCGCCGGTCGTAGCTGTAGCCGTTCACGTCGGCCATCCGGATGCCCGCACGGCGCAGGCTCTCGAACTCGTTGTAACGCCCCACGGCAGCGAAACCAATCTTGTCGTAGATCTCGCTGATCTTGCGCAGGGTCGTGATGTTCTCGGCGACCAGCAGGATGCCACCCTCATAGGTGAGCACCACGGCGGAGCGGCCGCGGGCGATGCCCTTACGGGCGTACTCCGAACGGTCCCGCTGGACCTGCTCGGGCGAAGCGTAGAACTGCATGGCCACGGGTGGCTACTCCCTCTCGTCCCTGGTGAAGTCGGCTGTGAGCAACAACCGGACTCAGCCGCCCGGATTCTCCATACGCCCGGCGACGACCTGCTCGGCCACCGCGGTGATCTCGGACTCGGTCAACCGGTGCGTGCCGTTCGCCGTCGCCGTCATCACCACCGGGAAGATCTTGCGGGTGAGGTCGGGGCCGCCCGTCGCGGTGTCGTCGTCGGCCGCGTCGTACAGCGCCTCCACCGCCAGCCGGACCGCCTCGTCGGTGCTCAGCCCCGCCCGGTACTTCTTCTTCAGCGCCGACTTCGCGAACAGCGACCCCGAGCCGATCGCGTCGTAGCCGGTCTCCTCGTAGAGCCCGCCCGCGACGTCGAAGCTGAAGATGCGGCCCACCTTGGCCGGGTCGGCCGGCGCGAAGTCGTAGCCGGCGAACAGCGGCACCACCGCGAGACCCTGCATCGCCGCGCCCAGATTGCCGCGGACCATGCCGGCCAGCCGGTTCGCCTTGCCGTCGGTCGAGAGCATCGTGCCCTCGATCTTCTCGTAGTGCTCGAGCTCCACCTGGAACAGCCGCATCAGCTCGATGCCGATGCCCGCCGTGCCCGCGATGCCGATCAGCGAGTACGCGTCCGCAGGGTGCACCTTCTCGATGTCGCGGCTCGCGATCAGGTTGCCCATCGTCGCGCGCCGGTCGCCGCCCATCACGACACCCTCCGCCGTGGCGATGGCGACGATCGTCGTGGCGTGCGGCGCGATGTCCGCCGACAGGCCCGGAGGCAGCGGCCGGCGCCCCGGCAGCAGCTCGGGGGACACATGCGTCAGGAACTGCGTGAAGGAGGACGTACCCGCATTGACGAAGTAATCCGGTAGACGCCCGGATGGATCAAAGTCCTTTGCCACGTGGTTCCCTTCAGATATCTGATCGCGGCGGCGAGGCGGTCCGGGTCGTCCCGGAACTGCCCCAGGCCGCCGTTGCAGTTGAAGCACAATATCCCGCGCACCGCGCCGGTGCGATGATCGTGATCGACGTGTTGGGGGTCGGCCACGCCACAGATCGCGCACACCCCGCCCTGCCGCCACAGCAGCTCGTCGAACCCGGCCTGGCCGATGCCGTAGCGCTCGCGGAGGTGGTACTCACGGGAGCCGCCGTAGAGGCGCTTCCTCGTTTCCTGTCCGCGGGCGTTGTGACAGGGAAGGCAGTACGAGTGATAGCCGCTCACCGCGGCTCGCGTCCTCGCGAACTCGGTGAGCGGCTTGATCGTGTCGCAGTCAGGACACCACTTGGAGCCCGGTGGAACCGTCTCCGGAGGTCGACGTTGCTTCCGGATGCCACGCTTGCGGCGGCTCTGCTCGGACCGCTCAGCCGCACACCGCTTGCAGTAGTACGCCAGGCCGTCCGAGCGTCGCTTGTTGCTGTGGAATTCAGTAACCGGCAGTGTCCGACCACACTGAGGACAAGGCTTCACGCCCTGACCCCCTAAATCGGACATACCGGTCACTGACCCCCTTTCTGCACGTATCCCCTCACGAATTCTTCTGCGTTCTCCTCAAGAACGGAGTCGATCTCGTCGAGCAGGTCGTCGACGTCCTCGGTGATCTCGGCGTGCCGCTCGGCTACCTCAGGGTTGGCCTCAGTGGTGACGTCCTCGATCTCCTGGTCCTGCCGGCCCTTGCCGGATTGCGACTGTCCGCCGGTGTCCCGAGTTGCCATCGCTGTCCCCCTTCTCAAGCCACCCGAAGCCTGCGACAACGGGTTGAGAAAAACCTACCTCGCGGTTGTGACAAAACCACTCAGCGGGCGGTGATGACTTCCAGAAGGTCCTTGGCGCTCTCGCACCGGTCGAACAGCGCGCCCACGTGCTTCTTGGTCCCCCGCTCGGGTTCCATCATCGGCACCCGCACGAGCGACTCGCGGCCGACGTCGAAGATCACCGAGTCCCAGCTGGCCGCGACCACTTCGGACGCGTACTGCGCCAGGCACCGTCCGCGGAAGTACGCGCGCGTGTCCTCCGGCGGCTCGGCCATGGCGCGCTGCGTGTCGGCCGGGTCGAGCAGCGTCTTCATCGAGCCGCGCGCGACGAGCCGGTGGTAGAGCCCCTTCTCGGGCCGCACGTCGGCGTACTGCAGGTCGACGAGTTGCAGCTTGGGCGAGGACCAGCCGAGCTCCTCGCGTTCGCGGTAGCCCTCGAGCAGCCGTAGCTTGGCGACCCAGTCGAGCGTGTCGGCGCATTCCATGGGGTCGCGGCCGAGCTTGTCGAGGGTGTCCTCCCAGCGGTTGAGCACGTCGACGGTCTGCTCGTCGGCGTCGGCGCCCTGGCGTTCGTCGACGAAGGCGCGCGCCCGCTCGTAGTACGCCCACTGCAGGTCGAGGGCGGTGAGCTTGCGGCCGTCGCGCAGCCGGATGAGGTGCTGCAGGGTCGGGTCGTGGCTGACGGCCTTGAGTTCGCTGACGGGGTCGGCGATGCCGAGGTCGCCGGAGAACACCTTTTCCTCGATCATGTTGAGCACCAGCGAGGTGGTGCCCATCTTGAGGTAGGTGGCGATCTCGGAGAGGTTGGCGTCGCCGATGATGACGTGCAGCCGGCGGTACTTGTCGGCGTCGGCGTGGGGTTCGTCGCGGGTGTTGATGATGGGCCGCTTGAGCGTGGTCTCGAGGCCGACCTCGACCTCGAAGAAGTCGGCGCGCGAGCTGATCTGGAAGCCGGCGCCGGAGCCGTCCTGGCCGAGGCCGACGCGGCCGACGCCGGTGAAGATCTGCCGGGTGACGAAGAACGGCGTGAGGTGGGCGACGATGTCGGCGAACGGGGTCTGCCGGCGCATCAGGTAGTTCTCGTGGGAGCCGTAGGAGGCGCCCTTGTTGTCGGTGTTGTTCTTGTAGAGCTGGATGCGGTGGGTGCCCGGGATGGTCGCCGCGCGCCTTGAGGCTTCGGCCATGACGCGTTCGCCGGCCTTGTCCCACTTGACGACGTCGAGCGGGTTGGTGCACTCGGGGGTGCTGTATTCGGGGTGGGCGTGGTCGACGTAGAGGCGGGCGCCGTTCGTCAGTATCACGTTGGCCAGGCCGAGGTCCTCGTCGGCGAGGGCGTCGGCGGGGTCGTAGGCGGCTCCGCTGTAGGTGAAGCCGCGGGCGTCGCGCAGCGGCGACTCCTCCTCGTAGTCCCACCGGGCGCGTCCGCCGCGGTTGAGCTCGGGCCGGGCGCCGTACGCGTTGACCACCTGTGAGGAGGTGACCATCGGGTTCGCGCCGGGCTGGCCGGGAACGCTGATGCCGTACTCGACCTCGGTGCCCATAATCCGTCGAACGCTCATGCGACCACCCCGCCTGCCACGCTGCCCCTGTTGCTCATGTATCGAGCCTAGACGCTCTCGCGCGTGTTCTCGCCCCGCCCCGTGCCCGGCGCGGCACGCTGGGTGGCCGTAATCGGCCTCGGCGCTCCAGCAGTGTTGATCTTGTGGAGCAGCCGCTGGGCCGGTTGTTCCACGATGCGGTACGAGGCTTCGGCAAGCGCGAGGGCGATCGCGAGATACGCCAGCGCGGTAACCATCCGTACGGGTAGGGGTTGCGTCCCGGGATCCGGGACGACGTGAGGGAGCAGGAACAGCACGATCACGTGTTGCAGGTACAGCGAGTAGCTGATCCGACCCAGCCAGGTGAGCGCGCGGGGCATCGGCCGGGTCCGCAAAAAGTAGGCAAAAAGGTATGTCGCGGCGGCGGTGAGGACGGTCAGGATCCAGGCGGGCCGGGTCCATTGCGTACCGATGGCGCTGCCCGCGACGACGGCGAGCGACGTCAGCGCGGCGCCCCGCCCGATCTGCCCGTGCTGCCACCGGTAGGTCACCGTGCCGGCGAACATGACCGCGAGCAGCAGCAGGCCCTGCTGCGACGACGTGACGGTGCTCGCCGCGGTCGGATGCCCGTTGACCGCGGGCAGCAGCACGTACGCCATCCCGAGCGCCCCGGTGACGAGGACGAGGCGCTGCTCGATCTGCAGCCCGAGGATCAAAAGCGTTCCGAGCACCAGTACGCCTCCCAGCACCCGGCGGTCGTGGGCAGTGCCCGCGAGCAGCGCGCCGGGCAGGTGCGGTCCCGCCAGCCAGGCCACCAGCGCGAGCCCCGCCGCGTACCAGCCGCTGTGCCGGTGCAGCCGCCACGCGTACAGCCCGGCCACGACCAGGTAGAAGACCATCTCGTACGTCAGGGTCCAGAACACCCGCACGACGCCGCGCACGCCGACCAGGTCGGGCATCATCGTGACGTGCGCGAGCAGCCCGGCGCCCGTCTCGGCGCGCAGCGACGCCGGCCAGTGCAGCAGGCCGGCGCCGGCGAGCAGCGCGAACAGCGCGATGGTGGCCAGGTAGGCCGGGTAGATGCGGCAGATCCGCCCGAGCCAGAAGCGGCGCAGCGAGCCGTGCCGTTCCAGCGACATCGGGATCACGTAGCCGCTGACGAGGAAGAACACCAGCACGGCGGCCCTGCCGAGGTCGACGTGCCGCATGATCGCCAGGTGCGCGCCGGCGCCGATCACCTGCGGGCTGAGGTGGAACAGCACGACGGTGATCGCGGCCAGCCCTCGAAGGGCGTCGAGCCAGTCGGCACGCCTCATGCGTGGTGCAACGACAGCGCGGGCCGGGGGAAACCCCCGGCCCGCGCCGACAACCGTGCTTTACAGGTACTGACCGGTGTTGCTGGCCGTCTCGATGGAGCGGCCGGCCTCGGCGCCCTTGCCGCCGGAGACGAGCGTGCGGATGTAGACGATCCGCTCGCCCTTCTTGCCGGAGATGCGGGCCCAGTCGTCGGGGTTGGTGGTGTTGGGCAGGTCCTCGTTCTCGCGGAACTCGTCGACGCAGCTGTCGAGCAGGTGCTGCAGGCGCAGCCCCTTCTTGCCGGAGGTGAGGAACTCCTTGATGGCCATCTTCTTGCCGCGGTCCACGATGTTCTGGATCATGGCGCCGGAGTTGAAGTCCTTGAAGTACAGGACCTCCTTGTCACCGTTGGCGTAGGTGACCTCGAGGAAGCGGTTCTCCTCGGACTCCGTGTACATCCGCATGACCACGGCGTCGATCATCGCGGCGACCGTGACGTCGGCGTCGTTGCCGTGCTCGGCCAGGTCCTCCGCGCTCAGCGGCAGGCCCGGCAGGATGTACTTGCCGAAGATGTCCTTGGCGGCCTCGGCGTCCGGACGCTCGATCTTGATCTTCACGTCGAGGCGGCCGGGGCGCAGGATCGCCGGGTCGATCATGTCTTCCCGGTTGGAGGCGCCGATCACGATCACGTTCTCCAGGCCCTCGACGCCGTCGATCTCGCTGAGGAGCTGGGGGACGATCGTGTTCTCCACGTCGCTGGAGACACCGGAGCCGCGGGTGCGGAAGATCGAGTCCATCTCGTCGAAGAACACGATCACCGGCGTGCCCTCGCCGGCCTTCTCCCGGGCCCGCTGGAAGACCAGGCGGATGTGCCGCTCGGTCTCACCCACGTACTTGTTGAGCAGCTCCGGGCCCTTGATGTTGAGGAAGTAGCTGGTGTGCTTCTCCTCGCCGCGCCGCTCGGCGATCTTCTTCGCCAGCGAGTTGGCGACCGCCTTGGCGATCAGGGTCTTGCCGCAGCCGGGCGGGCCGTAGAGCAGGATGCCCTTCGGCGGGCGCAGCTGGTGCTCCCGGAACAGGTCGGCGTGCAGGAACGGCAGCTCCACCGCGTCGCGGATCTGCTCGATCTGCGAGTGCAGACCCCCGATGTCGGTGTAGTCGACGTCGGGGACCTCCTCGAGGACGAGCTCCTCGACCTCGCTCTTGGGGATCCGCTCGTAGGCGTACGCCGACCGTGGTTCGATCATCAGCGAGTCGCCGGCGCGCAGCTTGCTGATGTCCAGCGAGTCGGCGAGCGAGACGATGCGCTCCTCGTCGGCGTGCGAGACGACCAGGGCGCGGTCGGTGCGCTCGCCGTGGGGGCCCGCGAGGACCTCCTTGAGGGTGACGACCTCGCCGGTGCGCTCGAAGCCGAACGCGTCGACCACGTTCAGCGCGTCGTTGAGCAGCACCTCCTGCCCGCGCTGCAGCTCCTCGACCTCGAGGGACGGGGAGACTGCCACGCGGAGCTTACGGCCGCCGGTGAACACGTCCACCGTGCCGTCCTCGTGGGCGGTGAGGAAAACGCCGTAGCCGCTCGGCGGCTGGGCGAGCCGGTCAATCTCTTCCTTGAGAGTGACGATCTGGGCCCGGGCTTCCTTGAGGGTCGCCACGAGCCGGTCGTTGTTCTCGGTCAGTCGGGCCAGCTGCGCCTGCGTTGCCGCGAGCCGTTCCTCGAGCTGCCGGACGTGTCGTGGGCTTTCGGTCAACTTCCGCCGAACAAGGGCGAGTTCCTCTTGCAGGAACGCGACCTGGCTGGAGAGATCGTTGGCCTCTTTCTCCCAACGTGCGGCTCGTGAGTCCGCCTCGTCGCTACGTGCCACGTCCCACCTCCCCGGGGGCTCGAACGTCTTGGAACAACACTAGCCGCTGCGGACGGGATTTCGACCCATGCAACACCGTCGTCACCGAGTCTTGATCCATTCGGCCGGTGCTCGCAAGAAGTTTGTCGGAGGGTCCCGATACGGTCGGGCGGGCCCCTTTCCGGGCGCGGCGCGGCATCGGCGGGCACCCGGGACGGCGGGCCGCAGATCGGGGCGGATCAGGATGTTTGCCCGTCCGGGCCGCTCCGGCGGGCTCCGCGGCGCGGCTCGGCTGCCGGGAGGCGTACGCGGAAGGAAAGACCCCGGCAACGGCGCGCCCGGCCCACGATGTGACACGAAAAAAGTCACATGCTGGAAACGCTCTAGAGTGTCGGCCGCCCGACGAGCGAGGCGACCACGCGCGAGAACTCCTCCAGCCGGGCGATCTGGCCGGGGCCGCCGTCGTCGAGGGTCTTGCCGAAGCGCAGCGCGTCGTGGCGGATCGTGGCCCGCGACTCGCCCTCGTCCATGCCCGGCGGCGGCACGGCGTCGTCGACCGAGCTCAGCAGCAGGTAGACGTCGATGCTGTCGACCCGGGCCTGCCCGTTGGAGGTGCGGGTCAGCCGCCGCCGGCAGCCCACCTCGGTGACCGTCGACAGCGGCACCACGCGCAGCGACGAGGTCATCGAGCCGACCGGGCCGTCGCCGGGCGCCACGTCCTCGCCGTGCCAGAGCACCAGGCGGCTGCCGTCGCAGATGACGACCTCCTGCCAGACGCCGTTGACCTCGTTGACGAAGCGCTCGAGGGTGAAGCTGAGCACCGACGCGCCCCGCAGCACCCCGAACAGCGCGTCGAGCGCCACCTCGGGGTCGCGCAGATAGGCGCGGGCGGCGGAGTCGAGATCCTGGTAGGGCGACCAGTCCGGGAAGACCGCCGGCATCTCGCTGCTGCCGCCGAACGGCGGAGAACTCATCGCGCCCACCCGATCCTCCCCGAGCCGTGCCACTGCCGAACAGGAAGCTACCCGACCACAGCGCGTCGCGTCACATCTCCGGAGAGGGACGCTCGCCGGCCGGCTCCTCGTCGATGTCCGCGGCCGCCGCGAGCGCCGCCTGGGCCGCGCGGCGCAACGCGTACGCCTCGGCGCCCTTGCTGGGTTTGCGGCGCCGCGGCGGCGCCGTGACCCCGGGCGCGAGCTTGCGGGCCGACACCAGGAACGCGGTGTGCGCGATCATCCGGTGGTCGGGGCGCACCGCCAGGCCCTCGGCGTGCCAGTCGCGCACCAGCGACTCCCAGGCGCGCGGCTCGGTCCAGCCGCCGCGCTCGCGCAGCGCCTCCACCAGCTCGGACAGCTGCGGCGTGGTCGCCACGTAGCCGACGAACACCCCACCGGGCACCAGGGCGCGCTCGACCATGTCGAGGGCCTCCCACGGGGTCAGCATGTCGAGGACGATCCGGTCGAAACCGGTCTCCGGGTTGCTCGCGACGTCGCCGGCGTGCAGGTGCCAGGCCGGGTGCGGGCCGCCGAAGAACGACTCCACGTTCTTGCGGGCGATCGCGGCGAAGTCGTCGCGCAGCTCGTACGAGTGCAGTTCGCCGGACGTGCCGACGGCGCGCAGCAGCGAGCAGGTCAGCGCGCCCGAGCCGACACCGGCCTCGAGCACCTTGGCGCCGGGGAAGATGTCGCCCATCGCGACGATCTGCGCGGCGTCCTTCGGATAGATCACCTGCGCGCCGCGCGGCATGGACAGCACGTAGTCGCTGAGCAGCGGGCGCAGCGCCAGATAGGCCGTGTTGCCCGACGAGGTGACGACGCTGCCGTCGGGCAGGCCGATCAGCGCGTCGTGCTCCAGCGCGCCGCGGTGGGTGTGGAACGACTTGCCCGGCTCCAGCACGATCGTGTGCATCCGGCCCTTGGGGTCGGTGAGCTGGACGCGGTCACCCGCCCGGAACGGCCCGCGGTGCGCGGGCTGCGATTCGTCGACGACCGTGGCAGGTGAAATGGTCACTACTTCTCTTTCTGCTTCGCTTCGTTTCCCGGGCCGGGGCGGCGCGGCTCGAGCACCTGGGCGACGTCGCCCACGCGCAGCACCCCCACCACATCCTCGCCCGAGGTGACGACGTACTGCGCGGCAGGGTGCGCCTGCAGCGCGCGCACGACCTGCTCGCCGCTGAGCCCGAGCGGCAGCGCGGGCACGGCGTCACGCGAGCGGGCCACGGTGTCGACCGCCACCCACGGGCGCCGGTCGACCGGCACGCGCTCGGCGGCGACCGGGTCGACCAGTGCGGTGAGATTACCGGCCGCGTCCGACACGGCCAGCACCACGCCCGGCCGCGGGTCCTGCGAGCGGCGCCGCTGGGCCTCGCCGAGCGGGGTGCCGGCCGGCACGGTCAGCAGCGGACGGGCCAGCTTGCCGAGGTCGACCAGCGGGAACCGGCGGGTCATCCGGGCCAGCCGGATCGACTGCCCGGCGCCCTGCCACAGGGTGAACACCACCAGCAGCACGAACAGCAGGCCCACCAGCGTGAGCGAGCCGAGCCGGTAGAACCAGAACGCCACCATGCCGGTGCCGAAGGCGATGAGCCGTCCCGACCAGCCGGCCAGCTCGGTGGCCCGGTTGCGGTCCTTGAAGATCGCCCACAGGCCCGCGCGCAGCGCCCGGCCCCCGTCGAGCGGCAGCCCCGGCAGCACGTTGAAGATCGCGACCAGGATGTTGCTCGCGGCCAGCTGGAACGCGATCTGCCCGGCCATCGTACGGTCGGGAAGCACCACGAACGCCGCGGTGGCGACGCCGCCGAGCACCAGGCTGACCGCCGGGCCGGCGAGGCTGACCAGGGCGTCGACGCGCGGGGTGGGGGCGTCGCGGTCCATCTCGGTCCAGCCGCCGAGCAGCTCCAGCGTGATGCCTCGGACACCGATGCGGAACCGGCGGGCGGTCAGCGCGTGGCCCAGCTCGTGCAGCAGCACCGACCCGAGCAGGCAGACGACGAAACCGAACCCCACCAGGTACGACACCGGGCCCGGCAGGTCGAGCTGCCCGCGCACGTAGTTGCCGTAGACCAGCGTGACCAGCGCGGCCAGCAGGATCATCGAGGAGTTCACGAAGATCGGGATGCCCAGCACCAGGCCGACCGGGCGGGCGGCGCGGCCCGTCCGGCGCCGCTGCCGCGCCCCGTTGCTGCCCGCCGTGCTGTCATCCACCCGGTCGATGCTACGGAGGCTTCCTGGGAGGGGCCGCGGCGCGGTTTTGTCGTACCCCTGCCCTAGCCTTCTTCGCATGACAGCAGAGACGGTCTCCCCCGCCGAAGCGCAGGCGCCCCACCTGGGGCCCTCGCTGTCACCGTCGCGCGCGGCCGACTTCAAGACCTGCCCGCTGCTGTTCCGCTTCCGCACCGTCGACCGCCTGCCCGAGCAGCCCAGCGCCGACCAGGCGCGCGGCACGCTGGTGCACGCGGTGCTCGAGAGCCTGTTCGACCTGCCCGCCGCCGAGCGCACCCCCGAGGCGGCGGCCGCCCTGGTCGCCCCGTCGTGGGCGCGGCTGCTCGCCGAGGAGCCGGCACTGGCCGAGATCTTCGCCGCCGCCACCGACCCGGCCCAGCCCGCGCTGATCGACGCGGCCGCGCTGGCCGCCGAGGCCGACGCCACCGGCGGGGCCGGCGCCGCGTCCGAGGGCGACCGGCTCGCCGCCTTCCTGGCCAGCGCGCAGGCGCTGCTGCCCGGCTACTTCGCGGTGGAGGACCCGCGCCGCCTCGAGCCGGCCGAGCGCGAGACGCTGGTGTCCACGCTGATCGACGACGAGCTGCTCATCCGCGGCTACATCGACCGCCTCGACGTGGCCCCCGGCGGCGAACTGCGCGTGGTCGACTACAAGACCGGCGGCGCCCCGCGCGAGGCGTTCGAGGGCCGCGCGCTGTTCCAGCTCAAGTTCTACGCGCTGGTGCTGTGGCGCACCCGCGGCGTGGTCCCCCGGGTGCTGCGGCTGGTCTACCTCAAGGACGCCGAGGTCTGCGACTACAGCCCCGACGCCGAGGAGCTGGAGCGGTTCGAGCGCACCCTGGTCGCCCTGTCGCAGGCCATCGAGCGCGCCAAACGCGAGCGCACCTTCCCGCCCAAGCCCAGCCGTCTCTGCGGCTGGTGCAGTCACCAGGCGTTGTGCCCCGCTTTCGGCGGCACTCCCCCGCCCTACCCCACCGCCCCCGACGACCTGCTCGACCCCGATCCCGCCGCCGACGACGACCGCCTGGGCTGACGGCCACGCCTCTGCTCGTCGCGCGGGTCGGGAGGTGACCACCGCGGTGCGGATCGCCGCGCAGGCCGTAGGGTGACCGCCATGCAAGCCGTCCGCGCCGGAGGCCGCCGGTGACGCCGCTGCGCCCCGTGCGTGTGCTGCTGGCCGACGCCGCGCCGCTGCAGCGTTCCGGTCTGCGGGCCATCCTGGTGGCCGCGCCGGCCGGGGGTGGCGTGGCCGAGATCGTGGTGGCGGGCGAGACCGGCGACGGCGACGAGGCGATCCGGCTGGCGCGGCGGCTGCTGCCCGACGTGCTGATCACCGACCTCGTCCTGCCCCGCGCCGACGGCCTGCAGGTCACCCGGGCCGTCGCGGCGTCCGGCCTGCCGGTGCGGGTGCTGGTGCTCGCCGACGCCGGCACCGACGAGGACGTCCTGGCCGCCGTCACCGCCGGCGCGGCCGGCTTCCTGCACAAGGACGCCCCCGCCGACGAGCTGGTGGCGACCGTCCGCGCGCTCGCCGCCGGCGGCGCCGTCATCACGCCCCGGGTGCTGGCCCGCATCCTGGCCCGCGTGGCCGAGGCGCTGCCCGCTCCCGAGACCACCAGCTCGGCCCAGCTCGACGCGCTCACCGAGCGCGAGCGCGAGGTTCTCGTGCACGTGGCCCGCGGACACTCCAACGCCGAGATAGCCGTCGCCCTGCAGGTCAGTGAGACCACCATCAAGACCCACGTCGGCCACGTCCTCACCAAGCTGCGCCTGCGGGACCGCACCCAGGCCGTCGTCCTCGCCTACGAGACCGGCCTGGTCAAGCCCGGCGCCTGACCGGTCGCCCCGAGCCGGGCCGGGCCGGGCCTGGCCGGGCCGGGCCTCGCCGGGCCGGGCCTCGCCGGGCCGGGCCTCGCCGGGCCTCGCCGGGCCGGGCCTCGCCGGGTCGGGCTGAGCCGACCGAGCCCGGCCGCGCCGAATGAGGCGCAGCCGGGCGGGGTCGAGCCAGGCCGAGCGAGATCGCTCAGCTCGGCGGATGCGGGACCGGCGTGGGGCCGCGGCTCCGGGGCCGGTCCGGCGGTGTGCGGCATCCGGCGCGCATGTGGACGGCGTTCCCGATCGGCCGGCTCTTGTGACGTGCCATCAGGCGGCCATCCCCTCGGCGGCGCGGTGGATGTGGATGTCGCCGCTGGCGGTGCGGACCTTCAGCTCGACCGTGGCGTCGGAGGCGGCGACCGGCTCGGTGTCCGGCCGCGGAGCGAGATCGCTGGTCATCCGGCCGGAGACGGCGTTGAGGTCGAGCCAGATGCCGGTGCCGGCCGCGATCCCGACGCGGACGTCGCCGGACGCGGTGCTGATGTCGCTGCGGCCCTGGTGCAGGCGGCCCACGCGCACCTCGCCGCTGGCGGTGGACGCCTTGACCGAGCCGCCGACGGCGCCGAGGTGGATGCCGCCGCTGGCCGACTTGGCCTTGACGTCACCGGTGACGTCATCGGCGCGCAGGTCGCCGGAGGCGCCGTCCATCTTCAGCGCGCCGCCGACGCGGCCGACGGCCAGGTCGCCGCTCGCGGCGTCGAGGGACACGTCACCCGTGACGGCGTCGATCCGTACGTCGGCGGAGGCCACGTCCAGCTTGACCGCCGACCACACACCCGACGCGCGGACGTCGGCGGCCGCGCTCTTGCCGGTCAGCGCGCTGCCGGCGGGGACCCGGGCGGTGATCGCCAGCCTCGGGGAGCGCCGCAGCCGCCACGTCTCGGCGCGGGGCACCTCGATGACCAGGGTGTCGCCCTCGAGGACGACGCGGGTCTTGTCGGCCGCCTCGCGTGCGGCGTCACGGTCGTCGAGGGGTTCGACGACGACCTCCACCGTGTCGCGGTCCTCGGCGGCGATCTCCACCACGCCGCTGATGGCCTGCAGGGCGACGGTGACGGGGCGGGGGTGCTGGAACTCGTACATGAGGGGTCCTCTCTCAGGCTTGGAAGAAACCGGTGACGCGCCGGGGGTGGCGGCCGGTCGGCAGGGGTTGCTGCGCCGGGGCGTTGACGGCCGCGGTGACCGCGCGCACCAGCCATGCGTTGACCGAGACGCCCTCGGCCGCCGCGGTCTGCTCGACGTGGGTCTTCAGCGACTCGGGCATCCGCAGAGTCAGGCGGGTCAGGTCGCCGCCGTCGGCCGCGGCCGGCGCGACGGGAGCGGCCGGCGGGTCGGGCGGCGGCGGGGCGTGCCGGCTCACCGCCAGGTCGGCGTCGCGGCCGCGCAGCCGCACCTCCACGGTCGCGTCGGGCAGCCGGGTGGTGATCTCGGCGGCCGCGTCGGAGAGCGCCTCGAGCAGCGCCAGCCGGGCGGACGCCTCCAGCGAGTGCCCGAGCAGCTCGGCGGCGCGCTGGATCTCCGGGCCGGCCGGGGCCGCGGCGGCGGCGAGGTCGGCCCGCAGGCTTTCGAGGTAGGGCGTCAGGTCCATGACACCACTATGACGTCACAGACGACGTCAGTCAACCGTCATGTCGCCGTCGCCATGACATCTCAGGGTCGACCCTGAGGAGCCCCTGGGTGCTTCCCGTACCGAATCTCCGCGTCGGTTTCCACCCGTGGGTTGACGTCTTCGCGCCGTCACTTCGGAAAACTGACCCGGCGAACGAAACACGGACGGGCCGGCCGACGGGGGCGGCCCGCACGAGCCACCAGCCGGACGAGCCGCACGGAACACAGGACACAGGGGGCAGCAGATGATCGGGACCAAGGCACCGGAGCCGGTGGCGGCACGCGCCGAC
This sequence comes from Actinoplanes sp. URMC 104, assembly GCF_051386375.1. NCBI lineage: Bacteria > Bacillati > Actinomycetota > Actinomycetes > Micromonosporales > Micromonosporaceae > Actinoplanes > Actinoplanes sp. URMC 104. The sequence continues at coordinate 318,802 of NZ_JBPQTO010000012.1, forward strand.
GACGTGTGGAAGGTGTACGGCTCCGACGAGGCCCGCGTGGTCGCCCTGCGCGGCGTCAGCGCGAGCTTCGCGCGGGGCCGGTTCACCGCCATCATGGGGCCCTCGGGCAGCGGCAAGTCCACGCTCATGCACTGCCTCGCCGGGCTCGACACGGTCACCCGCGGCACGGTGCACATCGGCGGCACCGAGGTCACCGGGCTCGGCGACCGGGCGCTGACCCGGCTGCGCCGCGACCGGGTGGGCTTCATCTTCCAGCAGTTCAACCTGCTGCCCACGCTGAGCGCCGCGGAGAACATCCGGCTGCCGCTCGACATCGCCGGGCGCCGGCCCGACCCGCAGTGGTGGGACACCGTGATCGGCACCGTCGGCCTCGGCGACCGGCTCGGCCACCGGCCCAGCCAGCTCTCCGGCGGCCAGCAGCAGCGGGTGGCGTGCGCGCGGGCGCTGATGAGCCGCCCCGACGTGATCTTCGCCGACGAGCCGACCGGCAACCTCGACTCCAAGGCCGGCGCCGAGATCCTGTCGTTCCTGCGCAGCAGCGTGCTCGAGCACGGGCAGACGATCGTCATGGTCACGCACGACCCGGTCGCCGCCTCCTACACCGACCGCGTGATCTTCCTGGCCGACGGCGCGGTCGTCAGCGAGCTCGACAACCCGACGCCCGAGTCGGTGCTCGAGGCGATGAAGGCCGGGGAGGTGCTGGTCTGATGCTGCGCGCGACGCTCAGGAGCCTGCTCGCCCGCAAGCTGCGGCTGGTGCTCTCGGGGCTGGCGGTGGTGCTCGGCGTCATGTTCGTGGCGGGCGCGTTCGTCACCACCGACACGCTGGGCCGCACGTTCGACAAGCTGTTCGCCGAGGGCTACTCGCAGCTCGACGTGGCGGTCTCCGCCAAGCCGCAGGTCGCGGTGTCCGAGATGGAGGGCGAGCAGGTCGCCACCCCGCTGCCGGCCTCCGTGGTGGACCGGGTCGCGCGGGTGCCCGGCGTCGCCGAGGCCACCGGCGTGGTCTCCGACGACGGCGCCCGGGTGATCGGCTCGGACGGCAAGGTGGTGACCAGCTACGGCCCGCCGCGCATCGGCATGAACTGGGTGGGCACCGACGACCTCATGCAGCTGCGCGAGGGCCGCGGCCCCCAGCGCGACGACGAGATCGCCGTCAACCAGGCCGTCGCCGAGGCCGCCGGCATCCACGTCGGCGACCGGGTGGGCGTGCTCACCCAGCTGCCGAAACAGACGTTCACGCTGGTCGGCATCTGGGGTTACACCGAGGGCCGCGACAGCATCGGCGGCGTTCAGGAGGTGGCGTTCACCGAGCCGGTGGCGCAGCGATCCATGCTCGGCAGGACGGGCGTGTTCACCCAGGTGACGGTGCGCGCCGCCGACGGCGAGGACTCCGCGGCCGTCCGCGACCGGGTCGCCGCCGCACTCGGTGCGGGCTACGAGGTCAAGACCGGCGAGCAGCTCGCCGAGGAGAGCTCGGCGCAGTTCAAGGAGGCGCTCGGGTTCTTCAACAACATCCTGCTCGGCTTCGCCGGGGTGGCGCTGTTCGTCGGCACGTTCCTCATCCTCAACACGTTCTCGATCATCGTGGCGCAGCGGACCCGCGAGCTCGCGCTGATGCGCGCGCTGGGCGCCGGCCGCCGCCAGGTGATCACCTCCGTGCTGGTGGAGGCGCTGGCCATCGGGCTGATCGCCGCCGTGCTCGGCCTGGGGGCGGGGATCGGCGTGGGCGCGCTGCTGGTCACGCTGTTCGGCTCGCTGGGCGGCGGGCTCGACCCGGCGCCGGTGGGGGTGCCGCTCGCGGCGGTGCTCAGCTCGCTGATCGTCGGTGTGGTGGTGACCGTGGTCGCCGCCGTGCTGCCGGCGATGCGCGCGTCGCGGATCTCGCCGATCGCCGCGATGCAGGACGTCGCCACCCCCGACCGGCCGCTGACGCGCATCACGGTCACCGGCACGGTCATCACTGCGGTGGGCGCCACCACGCTGGGCATCGGCCTGTACGGCACGAGCTCGCTGTGGCTGATCCTGACCGGCGTGCTGATCTCGTTCGTCGGCGTCGCGCTGCTCACCCCGCTGATCGCCAAGCCGGTCGTGGCCGGGCTGGGCCGGCTGTTCTCGTGGTCGGTGCCGGGGCGCCTCGGCCGGCTCAACTCGGGGCGCAACCCCCGGCGTACGGCGATCACCGCGGCGGCGCTGATGGTCGGCATCGGGCTGGTCACCGGCGTCACGGTGGTCATCGACTCGGCCAAGCAGAGCATAGCCGCGCAGGCGGAGAGCACCGTGAAGGCCGAGATCGTGATCGGCGGCGACCAGAACGGGCCGCGCCCGCCGGTGTTCGACACGGCGGTGCTCGGCCGGGCCGCCGAGGTGCCGGGCGTCCGCGCCGTGGCGGGGGTCTGGAACGAGCAGGTGCTGCTCGACGGCGACCGCGCCTACGTCAACGCCACCGACAACCTGGCGAAGCTCGCCGAGGCGTACGGGTCACCGGCCCTGCCCGCGCTGCGGGCCGACCAGATGGCGGTCAGCACGCAGGAGGCGGCCGAGCACGGCTGGACCACGGGCAGCGTCGTGCGGGTGCAGATGCCCCGCGGCGGCGAGCACCGCTACACGATCGCCGCGACCTACGACGAGGACCGGATGCCCGGCAGCGTCATGCTGCCGCTCGCCGCGACCAGGGAGTTCGGGCTCACCCAGCCGGTCCTCGGCTTCGTGCGCCTCGCCGAGGGCGCCACCGTCGCCCAGGTGCTGCCGCAGGTCAAGCAGCTGGTGGCGGACAGCCCCGAGGTCACCGCGACCGACCGCAGCAGCTACATCGACCAGCAGGTCGGCTCCTTCGACACGGTGATCCTCATGGTGCAGGTGCTGCTCGGGCTGGCGATCCTCATCGCCGTGCTGGGCGTGGTCAACACCCTCGCCCTGTCGGTGCTCGAGCGCACCCGCGAGCTGGGCCTGCTGCGCGCGGTCGGCCTGGGCCGCGCGCAGACGATGCGCATGGTCACGGTCGAGGCCGTCGTGATCTCCGTGTTCGGCGCGCTGCTCGGCGTCGTGGTGGGAGCGGGCCTGGGCGCCGCCGTGGTGCAGGCCCTCGACGGCGAGGGCATCACCGAGCTGGCGCTGCCGTGGACCCAGATGGGCCTCTACCTGGGCCTGGCCGCCGTGGTGGGCGTGCTGGCCGCGGTGCTCCCGTCCATCAAGGCGGCGCGCCTCAACGTTCTGGCAGCGATAGCCCAATACGAGTAACGGAGCGGCCGTGACCAGTGCAGTTCCCGCTGAGCCTGGTCACGGCCCCGCCGATCGCGAGCGGCTCGGTCGTGGACGACCAGACGGCCGGCGGCCGCGGATCCGCCGAGAGAGTGATGTCCGGCCGTATGCCGGTGAAAGCGCTCCCGGCGATCGTTACCGTCAGGATCGAGGGCCTTGTATCAGCAGGCCCCCTGCGGACTCAGCCGATGGCGCCGAACCCGGTCCACCGCGGCCGGACGTCCCCGATCGCTATGGAGGAGCCGCGGCTGTGACCGCCACTGTCAAATCGGTCGACCTGCCCGACGGCACGACCGCCCATGATGAAACCCTTGACCGCTGGTATGTCAAAAAGCCTGCCGGCCTCTTTCCGTGGCGGGCCGTCAACGGAGAAAAGCTGACCGATTTCGAGGTCGACAACTTTCTTCGATCCGGCCGCGTCGTCGTCACGTTGCCGGAACGGGACTCCACGCCGCTCAGCTGTTTCGACCCCGGTCTTTTCGGGGAGCCTTGAGCCGGTCGCGCCGAAGGTCAGCTGTTGTCCGGCTGCAACAGCGCACGACTGACCAGCAGCTGCGCCAGGAAGGCGAGGTCCACGCCCTCCAGCGAGGTGCGCAGGTGGACCCCGTCGGTCGGCGCGAGCTCCAGCTCCGACGGCACGGCCAGCACGGTCGCCCCCGAGGCGAGCGCGCTGGCCACGCCGGTCGGCGAGTCCTCGATCGCGACGCAGTCCTCGACGGGGACGCCGAGCAGCTTGGCCGCCGTGCGGTAGGGCTCCGGGTCGGGCTTGGGCAGCGACACCTCGTCGCCGCAGACGATCACGTCGAAGTTCTCGCGGCCGAGCGTGTCCAGGGCCACCTCGACCAGCCGGCGGCCGGTCGACGTCACCAGCGCGGTGGGCAGGCCCGCGGCCCGGACCGCCTGCAGCAGCGCCTGCGCGCCCGGGCGCCACACCAGCCCCTCGCCGAACAGCTCGAACACCCGGTTCGTCAGCCACTGCACGTCGGGCGCCTCGGGCCGGTCGGGCTGGCCGAGGTCGTCGCGCAGGATCTGCATGCTGGCGCCCATGCTGCTGCCGATCATCGCGTGCCGGGCCTGCGGTGACAGCGTGCCACCGGCGCGGGCGGCCAGCTCGTGCAGCGCGACCTCCCAGACCTTCTCGCTGTCCACCAGCGTGCCGTCCATGTCGAAGAGCACCGCGGCTGGTTGTCGCGCGTTCAGGATGAGCCTCCGCAAGTCGTGTGGTCGGGTCCCCGACCATTCTCCCCGCGGGCCCGCGCCGCGGGGTCGTTAGCTCGGTCACTGCTGCCGGGCGTACGTTCGGCGGGTGGACCCCGAGATCGACATCAGCCGCGCGGACCCCGAGATCGTCACCGTCAGCACGCCCCGGCCGGTGAGCCGGTCGCTGCTCGTGCAGCGCTGGGCCGACCTGGCGTTCCTGCACTGGCCGGTCGACCCCGCGCTGGTCGCGCCGCTGCTGCCCGCCGGCACGGTGCCCGACACGTTCGACGGGGTGACGTACGCCGGACTGATCGGCTTCCGCATGGAGGGCGTCGGCTTCCTGAACGGCCCCGGCGTGCCCTACCTCGGCACGTTCTGCGAGACCAACGTCCGGCTCTACAGCGTCGACGCCCAGGGCCGCCGCGGCGTCGTGTTCCGCTCGCTGGAGGCCGAGCGCCTGCTGCCCGTGCTCGTCGCCCGCGCCACGCTGCGCCTGCCGTACATGTGGGCGCGCATGCGGCTGACCCGCCGCGGCGACGTGCTGACCTACAGCTCCCGGCGCCGCTGGCCCGGCCCGCGCACGGCGGTCAACGAGATGTCGATCCGCGTCGGCGAGCCGCTGAGCGACCCGTCGCCGCTCGAGCAGTTCCTGACCGCCCGCTGGGGCCTGCACACCACGGCGTGGGGCCGCACCATTCACCTCTCCAACGAGCACCCGACCTGGCCCCTGCACCGCGCCGAGCTGCTGTCGCTGTCCGACACCCTCGTCGCGGCCGCCGGACTCCCCCAGCCCACGACGCCGCCGGTGAGCGTCCTCTACTCGCCGGGCGTGGCCGTCACGTTCGGCGGGACCCACCCGCTGGCCCCCACCTGAGCGAGGTGATGCGACGGATGCGCACGCTGCACTACGCCCACTGAGCCGGCTGGGACCTGCGGACCGAACGCCCACAGCCGGCGTACAGGAAGGCGACGCACAGTGGAGGGGTCGTTCCGACCGGTCACCTGGAGGTCTGCGTGATCCTGGCCCTCGTGAGCTTTCTGCTCCTGCTGCTGCAACTGCTGCTGGTGGCGCGGGCCCTGCTCGACTGGAGCACGGTGCTGGCCGGTCCGGCCACCGCCGGCGGCGCCCGCGCGCGGCTGATGTCCGGCGTCCACGCGGTGACCGAGCCGATCCTCGCTCCCGGGCGGCGCGTCGTCCCGCCGTTGCGCGTCGGCGGCATGGCGATCGACCTGGCGTTCATCATCGTGTTCTTCGGCGTCGCGCTGATCCGGTCACTGATCGGCTGACACCGGGCGCGTGCGCCGGGACGCGCGGAGCAGACGCGGGTGGCGAGACGCCCGGCGACTCGGGGTCCGGCGCCCCGCGCCCGGGTCAGCGCGGAAACGAGACGCCGGCGGCCCGGGTGAAGGTGCCCCGCGCCCGGGTCAGCGCGGAAACGAGACGCCGGCGGCCCGGGTGAAGGTGCCCCGCGCCCGGGTCAGCGCGACAAAGAGACACGGGCGACAAGGGCGAGGTGCGCCACGCCCAAGTCGGCGCGGAAACGAGACGGGCAGCGGCATGCCGCCCCGGGTTCGGCGAGGGATGAGATAGCGGCGCGCTACACGAAGAGGCCGCCGGTGGCGCGGATGTTCTGGCCGGTCACCCAGCGGCCCTCCGCCGAGACCAGGAAGGCGACGACCGCGGCCACGTCGTCGGGCTGCCCCAACCGGCCGAGCGCGGTGCTGCGCGCGGCGCCGGCGAGGGCCTCGGGCGGGTTGGCGCCGCGCAGCATGTCGGTGTCGGTGGCGCCGGGCGAGACGGTGTTGACCGTGATGCCGCGCGCGCCGAGCTCGCGGGAGGCCACGACGGTGATCTGTTCGAGGGCCGCCTTGCTGGCGCAGTAGAGGCTGAGCCCGGCCGCCGGCAGCAGCGTGTTGAGCGTCGACACGTTGACGATGCGGCCGCCGTCGCGCAGCAGCGGAGCGGCCCGCTGGATCGCGAACAGCGGGAACTTGGTGTTGACCGTGAAGACGCGGTCGAAGTCGTCGGCGGTGAGCTCCGCGATCGGGCACGACCCGGTGACGCCGGCGTTGTTGACGAGGATGTCCAGGCCGTCGCGTACGGGCTCGAACATGTGCTCCAGCGTGGCCAGGTCGGCCTGATCCGCCCGTACGGCCGTGGTTGCGGGGTTGAGTTTCTCGACCTGCTCGGCCGCGGCCTCGTCCCGGCGGTAGGTGAACACCACGGACGCGCCCCGGGCCGCCAGCTGCTCGACGATCGCCCGCCCGATGCCGCGCGAGCCGCCGGTGACCAGCGCCGTCTTCCCTTCGAGAGTCATGCGGGCACGGTAGGCGCCCCGGCCGCGGCCCGTCTTGAACGAATGCGCACCGGCGGCGTCGCCAGGTGCGCCGCGAGCCCCGTCGGCGTCAGGCCGGCCATCGCGCGGGTCTCCCGCGCCAGGTGCGAGTGGTCGGCGTACCCGCTGTCGGCCGCGGCCGCCGAGAGGGTGGCGCCCGCGCCGAGGCGGGCGACGACCCGCTGGAACCGGGCGATCCGCGCCACCGTGGCCGGGGACATGCCGATGTGCCGCCGGAAGTCCCGCTCCAGCCGGCGGCGGCTCACGCCCAGCTCCGCCGCAAGCGCGCCGACCCGCGGCCGCTCCGGCGCCTGCAGCCTCCGCCAGGCCGCCATGACCACCCGGTCCGGCCCCGCCCCGCCGCTCCCCTTGCGCCTGCGCAACGCCGCCCCCAGCCGCTCCGCCGCCCACAGCGCCGCCTCGCCGCCCGCCTCCCGCTCAGCCCCGCAACCCGGGCCCAGCCGCGCCCCGCCGCACAGAACCGGCCCCGCCTCGCCGCCCGAAGCCGGCTCCGCCCCGCCGAGGCAGGCCGCCATCACGGTCTCGATCACGTCGAAGCGGTCCTCCCAGCCGGGCGCGGCGCCGAGCATCCCCGGCAGCTCGGTGGCGGCCGGCCCCAGCAGCTCGTGCAGCGCGACCGTCCCCACCGACCCCATCGGCACGCCGAGCAGCGCCTGCGCGCCCAGCGGCGTCAGCCCGACGCTGATGCCGTGCCCCCACGACGTCGGCCCGCGCGTGGTCGCCTTCTCGCGCCCGTCCATGACCAGCCCGGACCGGGAGCCGAAGTCGACCACGACGGTCGTGGACGCCAGCGGCAGCAGCAAGTGGTCGAACGGCTCGCCCGACCACGACCGGAAACCCGAGAACCCCAGCACGTACGGCCGCAGCCGCGCACCCGCGGCCCGCAGCGCCACCTCGCAGGGCTGCCCGGTCACGACCGCCGGCACGGAGTGGTTCTGCGCTCCCATGACGGCCTACTTGCGGCCGCACGCCAGCATGTGGATGGAGGCGTCCGGCAGCCGCGCGATCTTCAGCATGTGTTCGTCGAGCGACGGATCCCTTCGCGCCGCCGCGATCAGGTGCCGGGCACAGCGTCCGGGCCCGCCACCGACGGCGGGCGCGGGTGGCAGCCGGCGGCCGAGCAGCTCGCGGGTGCGGTCCCACTCGTCGCGGTCGAGGGTCATCCGGCTGTCCTCGTCGCCCGCCGTGTAGTGGCCCACCACGTCCATGAGGGACATCGTCGGCGACGCGCGGGCGGCTCGTCCAGCGGGATCGCGCCGGACCGGGCGTCACACCTTGGTGGGCAGGCGGCGGTGCAGCTCGGCGATGAGCACCTCGGGCGCGGGCGACATCAGGCCGACGTCCACCAGGTACGCCACCCGGTCGCCGCGGCGGCGCATGCGGGGCGGGCGGCCGGGGCCCTCGCCGGGCTCGGCGAAGTCGGCGTCCACGGGGGTGATGATCAGCTCGGTGAACGGGCCGCGGTAGCGCAGCGCGACCTCGCCGATGCCCGCCCACGGGATGTGCACGGGGCGGCGCCCGGTCGCGGCGAAGTCGAGCCCGCGCATCGAGCTGTGCAGCCACCCCAGCCGGTTCCACACGGCGAGCAGGATCAGCGCCGCCACCACGACCGGGACGATCAGCGCCAGCTCGCAGTAGACGACGAGGTCGGCGCCGGTGGGCGGGGTGCCCAGCGCGAGGCGCAGCAGCGTGAACAGGCCCAGCGTCGTGATCCAGACCGCCGCCACGACCCAGAGCATCGTCACGTAGACCATGGCCCGCGGCTGGAAGAACGTCACGGTGTCGTCGTCCGGTCCGAGCACCTCGTCGATGTGGGCCACGGGCAAATTATGCCCGCTTTGCAGCGAGATAGGAGGGATTATGGGTGGGTGACCGTGACGCGGCTGGGGAACGACGGGCAGGCCTCGTGGGAGGCGGCGGCCCGGCTGCTCGACGAGTACCGCCAGCACTACGGCGCGAACCCGGCGCCGGAGGTGGTGGCGGCCTGGCTGCGCGAGCAGGTGGAGGCGGCGCGGGCCCGCGTCTACCTCGCGGGCGACGCGGACGGCATCTGCACGGTGGCGGTGGTGCCGGCCGCGCTGACGCTGCGCACGGCCTGGCTGGTGCGCGACCTGTACGTGCGGCCGGCGGCCCGCCGCCGGGGCCTGGCCCGGGCGCTGCTCGAGGCGGTCGCGGACGAGGCCCGGGCGAGCGGGGCGCACCGGCTCTCGCTGCAGAGCGAGTCGGCGAACGTCCGGGCCATCGAGTTGTACGCCACCTGCGGCTTCACCGCGCTCACCGAGGTGACGGTGATGGACAACGTCCTCTAGACGGCGACCGGGACGGCGATCTGCTCCACCCGTGCCGCCGCCGCCGCCTTGCGCTTCGCGTACGCGTAGAGCCGGTAGATCAGCAGCAGCTCGAACGCCACCATGAGCACCGAGGACAGCACCGCGACCTCGGTGACGAGCGTGGTGACCGGGCCGACGATGAACACGAACATCATGAACTCGATGCCGCTGAACAGGTGCGGCCGGATCCGGTGCCGCACCAGGAAGTTGCGCAGCCGCCACACGGCCGACTCGTTGCCCGTGGCCGCCGCGACCGTCACGGGCCCCGCCTCGGAGTCCTCGTCGGTCATGACCCTGGCGTCCTGGTTGAGCTCGGCGCGCACCTTGCCCATCTGCAGCGCGTTGAGGTAGCGGAACATGTCCAGGAACATGACCAGCCCGCCGAGCACGAGGTACGTCAGGTTGTGCGTCGCCGCGTACTGCCCGCCGAACAGCCCCACGGCGCAGACGGCCACGCGCAGCCGGTCGAGCACGTAGTCGAGCCACGAGCCGAACGGCGAGCCGGTCCCGTTCAGCCGGGCGATCTTGCCGTCCATGCAGTCGAGCACGAAGCTGAGGTGGAACAGCAGGGCGCCGGCGAGCAGCCACGGGTAGTCGGCGCGCCAGAAGCAGTACGCGCTGTCCAGCCCGACCACGAACGCCAGCAGGGTGAGCCGGTTCGGCGTCACGGAGCGCCACGGCGAGACGAGCCACACCAGGCGCGAGGCCAGCGGGTCGACGAGTCCGACCGTCCACCACGCGTCCTTCTGCTTGTACGTGCGGTCGCGGATCACTGCGAGGGGAAACCGCTGCACCATGCCACTACTCCTGGTGAGACGCGAAACGTGAACGATCAACCGCGCGGACCTTACTAGACGATGAACGCACCTGGAAGGCAACGTGTGGCGTGTCGGAATTGAAGATCTTTGTCCGTCACACGCCGTTAATCCACCGGTGACGATCGTTCCGCCGTCGCGCAGCGCGGTCACCACGCTGGGTGGCCGTGCGCCGCCGGTGCGGCGCGGCCGCCGAGTGGTACGCCGCGCCCGCACGTAGGCTGTCTGCATGACTGAGTTCGACGGCCTCCCCATTCTCCGGTCGCCCGTGGCCATCGCCGCCTTCGAGGGCTGGAACGATGCAGCGGACGCATCGACCGCGGCCGTGGAACACCTCGAGCAGGTGTGGCAGGCCCGGCAGATCAGCACCATCGACCCGGAGGACTTCTACGACTTCCAGGTCAGCCGGCCCACGATCACGATGGCCGAGGGCGAGACCCGCAAGATCGAGTGGCCCACCACCCGCTTCACCGTCGCCAGCCCGCCCGGCGCCGACCGCGACGTCGTGCTGATCCGCGGCATCGAGCCGAGCATGCGCTGGCGCACGTTCTGCGAGCAGGTGCTCGAGCTGTGCCACAGCCTCGAGGTCACCCGCATCGTGCTGCTCGGCGCGCTGCTCGCCGACGTGCCCTACACGCGTCCGCTGCCGATCAGCGGCTCGGCCACCGACCGTGAGGCCGGCGAGCGCTACAACGTGGTGCCCACCCGCTACGACGGCCCCACCGGCATCGTCGGGGTGCTGCACGAGGCCGCCGGCCGCGCCGACGTCGACGCGCTGTCGTTCTGGGTGCACGTCCCGCACTACGCGAACAACCCGCCGTGCCCCAAGGCGACGCTCGCGCTGCTGAGCCGGCTCGAGGACGTGCTCGACCTGCCCGTGCCGCTGGCCGACCTCGCCGAGGAGGCCGACGAGTGGGAGAAGCGCGTGCGCGTGGCCGCCGAGCAGGACGCCGAGCTCGGCGAGTACGTCCGCGAGCTCGAGGAGCGCGTCGGCGACGAGGGCATCCAGCCGCTGACCGGCGACGAGATAGCGAGCGAGTTCGAGAAGTACCTGCGCCGCCGCGGCGGTTCCGCGGGTCCCACCGCCGGTTCCTGGTGAGCCCGGCCGGGCGTGTCGACACGCCCGGCCGTACGGCGGTGCGGCATCCTAGGAACCTAGGGTCGAGGAGGTCGCCATGACGATCAACCCGGGGGCCGCGGAGTTCCCGCATCGGCAGATCGCCACCCAGCTGCGCGAGCGGATCCGGCGCGGCGACTGGCAGCCCGGCGAGCGGCTGCCGTCGATCCCCGCGATGGCCGAGATGTTCGGCGTGGCCAAGCAGACCGTGCAGCGCACCGTCGACCAGCTCCGCGTCGAGGGCATCCTCATCACCAAGCCGGGCTCGGGCACGTACGTGCGCGGCACCCGGCGCCGGCTCAACCGCCTGTCCCGCGGCCGCTACGGCGCGCACCGCGGCTATCACGCCGACCTCGCCGCCCGCTACCGGCAGCAGCTGGTCGCCGTACGCCGCGAGCCCGCCCCGCCCGAGGTCGCCGACGCGTTCGGCGTGCGCGACGGCACCGAGATGCTCGTCCGGCGCCACCTGGTCAAGACCGACGACGCCACGGTCGAGATCGGCGCCTCGTGGTTCCGGGTGACCGACGCCAGCGGCACCTCGCTGGAGCGCGCCGAGGCGTTCGGCCGGCCGCTGTACCAGGAGGCCGAGGAGGTTCTCGGCAAGCGGTACGCGTCGGCCACCGACACGATCAGCGCCCGCCAGCCCAGCCGCGACGAGGCCGAGGTCCTGCAGATCCGCCCCGACACGCCCGTGCTGCACCTGCTGCACGTGGCGTTCGACGAGACCCGCAAGCCGATCGAGGTGGCCCAGGCGACCTGGCCCGGCCCGATGACCACGCTGACCGAGGAGTACAAGATCCCCGCTCCGCTGCCGGACCCCGACCCCGATCCGGGGCTGGCGCTCGCCTGACCTGGCCGGCCCTCAGAGGCGGATGCCGAGCAGCGCGTCCACGGTGCGGGCCATCAGCGCCGGCGCGGCGTCGTCGTCGCCGGCGCCGGCCAGCGCCGCCTCGGACCAGGCGTCGACCACGGCCAGCGCGGTGGGCGAGTCGAGGTCGTCGGCCAGCGCCTCGCGCACGGCGGCCAGCAGCCCCTCCCCCGACGGGCCGGCGGGCGCCTCCGCGGCCGAGCGCCACCGCGCGAGCCGCTCCTCGCCGGTCTTGAGCACCTCGTCGGTCCACTCCCGGTCGCTGCGGTAGTGCCCGGCGAGCAGCCCCAGCCGTACGGCCATCGGGTCGACGCCGTCGCCGCGCAGGCGCGAGACGAACACCAGGTTGCCCTTGGACTTCGACATCTTCTCGCCGTCAAGCCCGATCATGCCGGCGTGCACGTAGTGCGAGGCGAACGGCGCCTTGCCGGTCAGCGTCTCGGCGTGCGCGGCCGAGCACTCGTGGTGCGGGTAGAGCAGGTCGCTGCCGCCGCCCTGCACGTCGATCGTGTCGCCGAGGCGGCCCAGCGCGATCGTGGCGCACTCGATGTGCCAGCCGGGTCGGCCGGGGCCCAGGTCGCCGCCGTCCCAGGCGGGCTCGCCGTCGCGGGCGCCGCGCCACAGCAGCGGGTCGAGCGGGTCGCGCTTGCCCTCGCGGTCCGGGTCGCCGCCGCGCTCGGCCGACAGCACCCGCATCTCGTCGCGGGACAGATTCGACTCGTAGCCGAACCGGGGGGCCGCGGCGATCGAGTAGTAGACGTCGCCGGTGCCGTCGTCGAGCGTGTACGCGGCCCCGGCGGCGATCAGCTCGCGGACGTGCTCGACGATGGCGGGGATCGACTCCACCGCGCCGACGTAGTGGGCCGGCGGGATGATCCGCAGCGCCTCCATGTCCTCGCGGAACAGCGCGGTCTCACGCATCGCCAGCACGACCCAGTCCTCGCCGTCGCGCTGGGCGCGCTCGAGCAGCGGGTCGTCGATGTCGGTCACGTTCTGCACGTACGCCACCTCGTGACCGGCGTCGCGCCAGGCCCGGTTCACCAGGTCGAACGCGATCATCGTGGCGGCGTGGCCGAGGTGGGTGGCGTCGTAGGGCGTGATGCCGCAGACGTACATCTTCGCGGTGGAGCCGGGCGCACTGGCCTCCAGCGAGCGGCGGGCCGAGTCGAAGAGGCGCGGCGGCTGCGCCGTGCCCGGCAGGGTCGGCACGTCGTGCCCGGTCCAAGCATCCATGGCCAGGAGCCTATCCAGCGACCCCGGGCGCTGCCCCGGGAGCGTGGGCAAAACTACACGGGCGGCCAGGGGATCGCGGGCCAGTCCTGCGGCGGGTCCGGGAAGCGGCCCTTGCGCAGCAGCCGCCGGATGCGCAGCCGCACGTGCTGCACCTCGGAGATCGTCAGGTGCTCCTCGAGGGTCTCGCCCAGCTCGCCGTCGAGCTGCGACAGCAGCGCCGGCAGCACCTCGAGCGCCTCGGGCACCAGCTGCTTGCCGGTCCAGCCCCACAGGACCGTGCGCAGCTTGTTCTCCACGTGGAAGCTGACCCCGTGGTCGACCCCGTGGATCGAGCCGGTGGCCGGGTAGAGCACGTGGCCGCCCTTGCGGTCGGCGTTGTTGATCACCGCGTCGAACACCGCGAGCCGGGCGAGCCGCGGGTCGTCGGCGTGGGCCAGGGCGTACGCGTCCCCGTCCTCGTCGCGGGCGTTGGCGACCGGCAGCCAGCCGTCGGGCACGTCCCACGCGGGCACGAAGCCGATCAGCGCCTCGGCCGTGCCGGGCTCGTCGATCCACAGCTGCAGCGCGCCGCTGCCCAGCGGCCCGTCGCGCAGGATCGTGGGCGGCACCAGGTTCCACCCCGTGGCCCGCGAGACCAGGTAGGCCGACACCTCACGCCCGGCCAGCGTGCCGTCCGGGAAGTCCCACAGCGGCCGCTCGCCCTGCACCGGCTTGTAGACGCAGCGGCGGGTGAGCCCGTCGAGCGTGATCTCGGCCCGCAGCGTCGTGTTGGAGGCGTCGACGAGCCGGCCCTCGATCTCGAGCCGGCCGTAGGTCAGCAGCTCGAGGGCGTCGGCCTCGGCCAGCGCCGCGGCGGGCTCGGTGGTCACCGGTGGTAGCCGTTGTGCCGGGGGCAGAGGTGGCCGGCCGGGTCGAGCGGCTGGCCGCAGAGCGGGCAGGGCGGACGTCCGGCGGCCACCACGCGGCGGGCGCGGTCGATGAACGCGCGGGTCGCCTCGGGCGTCAGCCGCACGCGCAGCCGGTCGAGGTCGTCGTCGGGCTCGTCGTCCTCGTCCTCGTCGTCGTCCTCCTCGTCGACGGCCGGGTCGTCGTCGCCGAGCTCGATCTCCACCTCGGCCTCACCGGCCTCGATCGCCTCGATGACCACGGTGCTGGTGTCGACGTCGAACGCGAGACCCAGCGTGCCGACGCGGAACTCCTCGTCGACCGGGGTGTCGAGCGGCTCGTTGTCGTGCACGGCGATCACGGGCGCGTCGGGCAGCGACACCCCGAAGCGCTTGTTGGCCTCGACGAGCAGCTCCTCGAGCTTCTCGGCGAGCAGCGACACCTGGACCTTCTCGAGCGCGACGCTGACCACCCGGCCACCGCCGCGGGCCTGGAGGAAGAACGTCCGATCGCCGGGCTCGCCCACCGTCCCGGCGACGAACCGCTCCGGCGGCTCGAACGAGTACACCTGGTGGGTCATGCCGACAACCCTATCCACGAACGCGGGGCGTCGCGCATCCCAGGGACCCCGGTTCGCCCTCGGCGCAATGCGCGGCACCCTGCGGTAACACGCTGGTCACCCAGTGCAGTCAGCTGCCGGAGCCGGCGCCTCCGCCGACCGCGGCGTCCGACCGGTTGCCGTCGGCCGCGGCCGACGGGGCCGGGATCAGCGACGCCAGGTCGGCGGTGTCGTTGAGCCGCACGACGAAGGGCCGCGTGGGCGTGTAGCGGATGACGCTGACCGACGCGGGGTCGGCCACGATCCGCTGGAACTGGTCGAGGTGCAGCCCCAGGGCGTCCGCCACGATGGCCTTGATCACATCGCCGTGGCTGCACGCCAGCCACAGGGCGTCGGGCCCGTGCGCCTCGGTGACCCGGGCGTCCCAGCGGCGTACGGCCGCGATCGCCCGCGCCGCCATCGCGGCCATCGCCTCGCCGCCGGGGAACACGGCCGCGCTGGGATGCTGCTGCACGACCGGCCAGAGCGGCTCGGAGGTCAGGTCCTTGAGCAGCCGGCCCTCCCAGTCGCCGTACCCGCACTCGGTCAGCCCCTCGTCGGTCACCGGGGTGACGCCCGGCAGCGCCAGCTCGAGGGTCGTGCGGCAGCGCACCAGCGGGCTGGTGACGACCGCGGCGAGCGGCAGCGGGCGCAGCCGCTCCCCGACGCGCTCGGCCTGGGCGCGCCCGGTCTCGTCGAGCTCCACGGGGCGCCGGCCGGCCAGCTCGCCGCTGGTGTTGGCCGTGGTGCGCCCGTGCCGCAGCAGCAGGAGGGTGGCCACTACGCGCCCACGCCCGACTCGGCGTGGGCCTCGGCGACGATCCGCAGCGTGTCGAGGCCGCTCTTGAGGTCGCCGACGTACGGGCTGATCGACAGCGTGCCGACGCCCGCCGCGGCGTACTGCTTGAGCCGTTCCCTGACCTGGATCTTGTTGCCCAGGATCGAGGTGCGCTCGATGAACTCCTGCGGCACGGCCGCGGCCGCCTCCGCCTTGCGGCCGCTGAGGTAGAGCTCCTGCACGCGCGCCGCCTCGTCGGCGTAGCCCATGCGCACCGCCAGCTGGTTGTAGAAGTTCTGCTCGCGGCTGCCCATGCCGCCCACGTAGAGCGAGGTGTAGGGCCGCAGCACGTCGGCGCAGCGGGCCACGTCGTCGCCGACCACGACCGGCACGCCGGCCGCCACGTCGAAGCCGCTCAGCCCGAGCCCGCGCTTGGCCCGGCCGCGCTCGATGTGCTGCAGGTGCTCCCCCGCGGCGTCGGGCGCGAAGAAGATGGCCAGCCAGCCGTCGGCGATCTCGCCCGCGAGCTCCAGGTTCCTGGGGCCGACCGCGGCCAGATAGATCGGCACGGCCTCGCGCGGCGGGTGGAAGCCCAGCCGCAGCGCCTTGCCGGGGCCGTCGGGCAGCGGCAGCGTGTAGTGCTCACCCGCGTACGACACCGGCTGCCGGGCGATCGCCATCCTGACGATCTCCACGTACTCCCGGGTGCGGGCCAGCGGCTTGGCGAACCGCACGCCGTGCCAGCCCTCGGAGACCTGCGGGCCCGAGACGCCCAGCCCGAGCCGGAACCGGCCGCCGGAGAGCGCGTCGATGGTGGCCGCGGTCATGGCGGTCGTCGCGGGCGTGCGCGCCGGGATCTGCATCACCGCCGCGCCCAGGTCGATGCGCTCGGTCTGCCCCGCGATCCAGGCCAGCATGCTGACCGTGTCGGACCCGTACGCCTCGGCGGACCACACCACCGAGTAGCCGAGCCGGTCCGCCTCCTGAGCCATCGCCAGGTGGTCGGCCGGCGTGGTCCACGCCGCCTGATAGCCGAGGTTCAATCCGAGCCGCACGATTACCCTCCCGCAGGTGGTCGTTCCCGCAGAGCCTACTGATCGCGCGGCGGTCCGGATCGGCCCGGCTCCGAGGATTTCGCTCTTGACAAGTTCTGAATAAGGTTCACCCATGCTGCAACGACCGCTCGGCCGTAGCGGGCTGGCGGTCTCCCGGCTCGCTCTCGGCACCATGACCTGGGGACGCGACACCGACCCGGACGACGCGGCCGCGCAGCTCAAGCTGTTCCTCGAGGCCGGCGGCACGCTGCTGGACACCGCCGACGTGTACGGCGACGGCGACGCGGAGTCGGTGATCGGCTCGCTGCTCGACCACCTCGTGCCCCGCGACGAGGTGGTGATCGCGACCAAGGCCGGGCTAACCCCGCACGGGTTCCGCCGCCGCGACGGCTCCCGCGGCAACCTGCTGCGCTCGCTCGACACGTCGCTGCGCCGGCTCGGCACCGACTACGTCGACCTGTGGCAGGTGCACGGCTACGACCCGATGACCCCGCTCGAGGAGACGCTGGCCGCCCTCGACCACGCCGTGACCAGCGGCCGGGTGCGCTACGTCGGCGTCTCGAACTTCGCGGCGTGGCAGACCGCCCGGGCCGCGACCTGGCAGGCGGCGTACCCGGGACGGGCGCCGATCGTGGCCGCCCAGATGGAGTACTCGCTGCTCGAGCGCGGCATCGAGCGCGAGCTGCTGCCCGCCTCGGCGGCGCTCGGCTTCGGCGTGCTGGCCTGGTCGCCGCTGGGCCGCGGCGTGCTGACCGGCAAGTACCGCAACGGCCGCCCGCTCGACTCGCGCGCCGCCACCGAGCACCTGGCGCCGTTCGTGCAGACCTATCTGGAACCGCGCAGCTCCAGCATCGTGCAGGCGGTCGTCACCGCCGCCGCCGGGCTGGGCGTCTCCCCCGTCGAGGTGGCGCTCGCCTGGATCCGCGACCGCCCCGGCGTGGCCGCCCCCATCCTGGGCGCCCGCACCGCCGGTCAGCTGCAGGGGGCGCTGCAGAGCGAGCAGCTGACCCTGCCCGCCGAGATCGCCAACGCGCTCGACGACGTGTCCGCGATCGACGTCGGCTACCCCGAGCGCGAGGGCGTCGGCTACCCGGACGGCGAGGGCTGACCCGTCGTCCTGCTGCGCCCGCTGCTGCGCGCCGCCACCTACCGGCGCGCGGTGTTCCTGCTGCTCGGAGCGGTCATCCTGCTCCCGTACGCCCTCATCGGAGCGCTGCTCGCGGGGATGGTGGCGGGTCCGCGGGAGGACCTGCCCGGCGTGGTCGTCACCGGTCTGGTCGCCGCCGCGGTGGCCGCCGTCCCGCCGTTCCTGGGCGGCACCCGCGAGCTGGAGATCGCCGCCGCCCGCGCGCTGCTCGACGTCGACCTGCCCGCCCCCGACCGCGGCCGCCCGCTCGCCCGCGAGACGCGGATCCGCGCCGCCCTCTGGTTCGGGCTGCACCTGCTGACCGGCGCGGTCGTCGGCGCCGCCGTGCTCGTCGCGGTGCCGGTGGCCGTGCTGGCAGCGGCCGGGCAGGAGCGCGTGCTCGGCCCGGTGCCCGGCCTGGCGGCCGCGGTCCTGCTGCTGCTCGGCGCGCTCTACGCCACCGCCGGGCTGGGCTCGCTGGCCGCGACGATGGCGCCGGTGCTGCTCGGCCCGTCGCAGGCCGAGCGGGTGGCCACGCTGGAGGCCCGGGAGCGGGAGCTGGCCGAGCGCAACCGGCTGGCCCGCGAGCTGCACGACTCGGTCGGGCACGCGCTCACCGCGGTCACGCTGCAGGCGGGCGCGGCGCGCACGGTGTTCGACAGCGACCCCGAGTTCGCCCGGCGCGCGCTGAGCGCCATCGAGGACCAGGGGCGTACGGCCCTGGAGGAGCTCGACGCCGTGCTGGGCCTGCTGCGCGACGCCGAGGCGCCCACCCTCGGCGAGGTGGGCCGGCTGCTCACCGGGCCGGTCGACGCCGAGATCGCCGACGTTCCAGTGCCGCCGCCGATCTCCCGGGAGGCCTACCGGATCGTGCAGGAGGGGCTGACCAACGCGGCCAAGCACGGCACCGGGCGGGCACGGCTGCGGATCACCGCGCCGGACGACCTGGTCATCGAGGTGACCAACACGATCAAGCCGGACGGCCGGGCCGGCGGCGGGCGGGGGCTGGCGGGCATGCGGGAACGCGTACGGCTGCTGGGCGGCGAGCTGACGGCGGGCGCGGACGGCGGCGTGTGGCGTGTGGTGGCGCGGCTGCCCTACGGGGGTGAGGGCCGGTGACCCGGGTGCTGATCGTGGACGACGACGACCTGATCCGCGCCGGGCTGCGGGCCGTGCTGAGCGCCGCGGACGGCGTCACGGTCGCCGGCGAGGCCGCGGACGGCGACGAGGTCGTCCCGCAGGCGCTCCGGCTGCGCCCCGACGTGGTGCTCATGGACGTGCGGATGCCGCGCATCGACGGCATCCAGGCGACCCGCCTGCTGCTGGACCGCCTCGACGACCCGCCCCGGGTGCTCGTGCTGACCACCTTCGAGAACGACGAGTACGTGTACGAGGCGCTCGCGGCCGGCGCGAGCGGCTTCCTGCTCAAGCGGGCCAGACCCGAGCGGATCGCCGAGGCGGTCCGGCTGGTGGCCCGGGGGGACTCGCTGCTGTTCCCCGAGGCCGTACGGCGCCTGGCCGCCGGCCACCAGCGGCCGTCCACCGGCCGGCTGCCGGGCGCGCCGCTGACCGAGCGCGAGGCCGAGGTCCTGCGGCTGATGGCCGAGGGGCTGTCCAACGCCGAGATCGCCGCCCGGCTGGTGCTCGGCGTCGAGACGGTCAAGTCGCACGTCGGCAACGTGCTGGCCAAGCTCGGCGTCCGCGACCGCACGCAGGCGGTCGTCGCCGCGTACCGCTCGGGGTTCATCTCCCCCTAGCGAGGGAGCCCGCTCCCCCGCCGCCGGGATCCGCCGCGGTCGATCCTCCGCGAGGGTCGGGGCATGACGAACAGGGCACCGAAACTGGCGGCCGGCTGGGCCGCCCTCTACGGCACCGTCGCGCTGGTCTGGACCGTCACCGGCAGCGGCTTCCCCTACGGCCCCGGCACCCGGGCGAGCGAGGTGAGCCCGCTGCGGGCCGTGACCGCCGAGGTCGGGGCGCCGCTGTTCGCGGCCGTCCTGCTGACGACCGCGCTGGCGCTGCTCATCATGAGCGGGGGCGCCCGGCCGCCGCGGGCGGCGCGGGTCGTGCTGCTCGGGTACGTCGGGCTGGTCGCCGCCGCCCTGCTGGTGGTGCTGCCCGACGTCCGGCTGCTGGAGGTCGCCGGCTACGCGCCGATGCTCATCCTCGGCGCGCCGTTCGGCTGGCCGCCCGTCGACTACTCCGAGGTCTTCACGTGGACGCTGGCCAACCAGGCGTTCGCCGTGCTCGGCGGCGTGCTGCTCGCCCGGGCCGCCGTGCGCTGGCAGTTCCGCACCTCGGGAGCCTGCGAGGACTGCGGACGCGACGACCGGCGGGAGGGCTGGACCTCACGCGAGTCCGCGG
The DNA here is from genome assembly GCF_051386375.1 of Actinoplanes sp. URMC 104. Classification (NCBI taxonomy): domain Bacteria; kingdom Bacillati; phylum Actinomycetota; class Actinomycetes; order Micromonosporales; family Micromonosporaceae; genus Actinoplanes; species Actinoplanes sp. URMC 104. The sequence continues at coordinate 338,788 of NZ_JBPQTO010000012.1, forward strand.
CGCGGTGGGGCCGGTGGGCGGCGTACCTCGCCGCGTTCATCCCGGTGCTGTACGCCGTGGTGCGGCTCGCCTGGGCGGCCGGCATCCCGCTCGGCATCTCCGAGGAGTTCCTGCGCCAGTTGCAGGACACCGGGCTGGTCTGGGCCGGCGCCGGGCTCGGCACGTTCGCCGTGGTGGGCGCGGTGCTGACGCTGGGCCTGACGCAGCGGTGGGGCGAGGTCTTCCCGCGGTGGATGCCCGGCCTGGCGGGCCGGCGGGTGCCGATCCGGCTGGCCACCGTGCCCGCCACGCTGGTCGCGATCTTCGTGATGTCCGCGTCGATCGGCTTCTTCACCCAGGGCGACGCCTTCGCCGACATGGCCGTGGAGGGGCTGGCTGCCGCGCCGATCGCGACCTGGCCCCTCTGGAGCCTCGCGCTCGCCGCGGCCACCCTCGGATACCACCTGCGGCGCCGTCCCGCCTGCGAGACCTGCGGCCGCGGAGCCGGCCACGCCGCGGTGGCGCCCGGACGGGTCGCGGCATGACCGCCGCGGCGCAGAAACTGGCGGCCGGCTGGGCCGCCCTCTACGGCACCGTCGCGCTGCTCTGGACCGTCACCGGCAGCGGCTTCCCCTACGGCCCCGGCAGCGACGCGAGCGACACCAGCCCGCTGCGGGCCGTGCCGGCGGACGTCGGCTCGGCGCTGTTCGCCTGCGTGCTGCTGCCGGCCGCCGTCGCGCTGCTCGTGATGAGCGGGACGGCGCGGCCGCCCCGCGCGGCGCGGTTCATCCTCCTGACGTACGTCCTTCTGGTCGCGGCCGGCCTGCTAGTGGTGCTGCCCGACATGCGGCTGCTGGCCCTCGCCGGCTACGCGCCGATGCTCATCCTCGGCGCGCCGTTCGGCTGGCCGCCCGTCGACTACTCGGAGGTGTTCACGTGGACGCTGGCCAACCAGGTGTTCGCCGTGCTGGGCGGCGTGCTGCTCGCCCGGGCCGCGCTGCGCTGGCAGTTCCGCACCGCCGGCGCCTGCGAGGACTGCGGACGCGACGACCGGCGCGGAGGCTGGACCTCACAGGAGTCCGCCGAGCGGTGGGGCCGGCCGGCGACGTTCGTGGCGGCCGCCGTCCCGGTCCTGTACGCGCTGACCCGGTTCGCCTGGGCCCTCGGCATCCCGCTCGGCCTGTCCTCCGACGGCCTGGACGACCTGCGCGACAGCGGGGCCGTGTGGGCCGGCACGGGGCTGGGCGCCTTCGCCGTGGCCGGCGCGGTCCTCACGCTCGGGCTGGTGCAGCGCTGGGGCGAGGTCTTCGGTCGGTGGATGCCCGGGCTCGCGGGCCGGCGGGTGCCGATCCGGCTGGCCACCGTGCCCGCCACCACCGTGGCGATCCTCGTGATGTCGGCCTCGGTGGCGTTCTACGCCGACCCGGTCTTCTACGACAAGCTCGGCACCGACACGATGGCCGTCGCGCCCATGATGACGTGGCCGGTCTGGGCGGTCGCGCTGGGCGCGGCCACGCTCGCCTACGCCCTGCGCCGCCGGCCCGCCTGCCGCGTCTGCGGCCGGGGAGCCACCGGCGCGGGGGATGCGGCAGCGCGTCAGGGCTCCGTGGTCGCCGGGTGAGAGCCGCCCGGGCCGGCCTCCTCGTCGGACCCGTCGAACGGGTCCTCCACGACGTCGAGCACGATCGGCGCGGCGTCGTCGCTCCAGAGGAACTTGCTGCTCATCCGCTCGGGGCCCGGCTCGTGCTGCTGATCGGTCATGCCGTCCCCGCCCTCTGCTCGTCCCGGCGCCTCGTCGGCCGGGAGGTATGTGTACCAGCTGTCACGGGCGGCGGTCTGTGATCGTCGCCGCAGCTCGGGGCATCGGCCGCCGACGCTTGTCGGGGCCCGCGGGGCGGGTGCACTCTAGTGGCCATGGACTACGAATACGCGCCGCTGCGGTTGCCCTCGAATGTCGATCGGTTGACCGCGGCGGCGCAGCTCGCCATTCAGGCGGAGTTCTCGGGATGGGAGCTGGCCCGCGTCCAGCTGTTCCGGGACGGCACCCGCAAGGTGATGCTCCGCCGCCGGATCCAGCCCACCCCGCAGCCGGGGCTGAGCTACTGAAGAAGGGCCCGTCCGCCAGGACGAGCCCTTCTTTCGGTCACAACTTGATCAGTGATGGTGATGGCCCGCGTGGTCGTGCTCGTCGTCGTCCTCGTCGGGCAGGAAGGGGTGCTCGTCGAGGCGCCCGACGAGCAGGTCGCCCTGCTTGGGCGCGAACGGGCCGTCGCCGTCGGAGTCCTCGAACTCGTCGAGGTCGAGCGGCTGGGAGATCTCGCTGACCGTGAGCAGGCCGTCGAGCGGCTCCAGCTCGGGCACGTCCAGCGACGACAGCGACCCGTCGCCGGCCTGCAGCAGCTCGAGCACGGCCTCGCCGACCGTCTCGACCGCGCCCGGGTCCTCGTCCTCGGGCACGGAGCTGCGGCGCGCCTCCTCGGCCCGGCGCAGCAGCGCCGACACGCTCGGCACGCGGTAGTCGCGCCGCTGGCGCACCGACAGCACCTGCGGGTACGGGTCCGCGGAGTCGGCCGCCTCGAAGCCGTCGACGCCGAGCCCGAAGCGCTGGTCGGCCTCGTTGGGGTCGATCGACTCCACGTCCCACGGCGTCACCTCGCCGTAGGCGTCGAGCAGCTTCTCGTCGTACGCGTAGGAGGCGTTGTTGAGGTCGACGTACGCCTGCCAGACGCCGTCGTCGTCGACCCGGCCCTCGGCCGCCTTGACCGCCGCGAGGTGCGCCCGGGCAGCCTCCACGACGCGCTCGAGGGCGGCGTCGAGCTCCGCGTTCTGGTCGGTCATCGGTATGGGTCCTTCCACAGATTCAGCTGTTCCGGAGCAGACGGTCGAGCACACGCACGCCGAACTTTAGCCCCTCCACCGGGACGCGCTCGTCGATGCCGTGGAACAGCGAGGCGAAGTTCAGGTCGGCCGGAAGCCGCAACGGGGCGAACCCGAAGCACCGGATGCCCAGCGTCGAGAACGCCTTCGCGTCGGTGCCCCCGGACATCAGGTACGGCACAGTACGCGCCCCCGGGTCCTCCGCGCGCAGCGCCGCGCCCATCGCGTCGACGAGTTCACCGCCGAACTCGGTCTCGACGGCCGGCTGCTGGTGCACGTGCTCGATCTCGAGGTCGGGCCCGATCAGCTCGCGCAGCTCGGCCAGGAACCGGTCGGCCTCGCCGGGCAGCGTGCGGCAGTCGATCGTCGCCGACGCGCGGCCGGGGATGACGTTGTCCTTGTAGCCGGCCTCGAGGCGGGTCGGGTTCGCGGTGTTGCGGATGGTCGCGCCGATCAGGTTCGCGATCGGGCCCAGCTTGGCGATCGCGATCTCCGGCTCGGCCGGGTCGATGTCGATCTGCAACGCTTCGCCGACCTGCTCGAGGAACGCCCGTACGGTCGGGGTGACCACGGTCGGGAACCGGTGCCGGCCCACCCGCGCGACGGCCTCGGACAGCGAGGTGACCGCGTTGTCGTCGTGGATGAACGAGCCGTGCCCGGGCCGCCCGGTCGCGTGCAGCCGCAGCCAGTCCAGGCCCTTCTCGGCGGTCTGCACCAGATAGAGCCGCAGGTCGTCGTTCACCGTGTACGAGTAGCCGCCGACCTCGCCGATCGCCTCGGTGCAGCCGTCGAACAGGTCGCGGTGGTTCTCCACCAGCCACTGCGAGCCGTACTGCATGCCGGCTTCCTCGTCGGCGGTGTACGTCAGCACGATGTCGCGCGGCGGCACGTAGCCCGTGCGCGCCCAGTCGCGGACCACGGCGAGCATCATCGCGTCGAAGTCCTTCATGTCGATCGCGCCGCGGCCCCAGAGGTAGCCGTCCTTCTCCTCGCCGGAGAACGGGTGCACCGACCACTCGCTCGCGTCGGCGGGCACCACGTCGAGGTGGCCGTGCACCAGCAACGCGCCGCGGCTGCGGTCGGCGCCGGGGATGCGGGCCACCAGGTTGGCGCGGGTGGGCGCCGACTCGTGCAGCTCGACGCCGATGCCCACCTCGCCCAGCTTGCCGGCGACGTACTCGGCGGCGGCGCGTTCCCCGACCGTCGTCCGCGGGTCGCCCGTGTTGGTGGTGTCGATGCGCAGCAGGTCGCGGCAGATGCCCACGACCTCGTCGGCGGCGGTGGTCTCCATTGGCTCTTCTTACCAGGGGTTTGTAACGACCGGCCGCTCGGGTAATGGCCGCCCGTGTCTTCGTTGAACCTTCCCCCGCTGCCGCCGGTCGGCGGCGAGACCACCGGGCGCAACGTCGTCGACGTGGTCACCGAGGAACACCGTAAGCTGCAGCGGCTCTGCGACCGGCTGCTCGCCGAGCCGGGTGACAGGCGGCTCGCCGACGTCGTGGTGGCCGAGCTGTCGCGCCACCTCAGCGCCGAGGAGCAGTACCTCTATCCCGCCGTGCGGCGCACCGTTCCCGGCGGCGACGAGCTGGCGGCGCGCGAGCTCGCCGAGGACCGGCAGCTGTTGACCACCCTGCAACATCTGCAGAAGGACCCCTCCCCCGAGCGCGCCCGGGACGTCGCCGAGGCCGTACGCCGGCACGTGGACGCCGACGCCGAGGAGCTGCTGCCGGTGCTCGTGCAGATGGTGCCGATCGAGGACCTGATCCGCGTCGGCAACCGCTTCGAGACGGCCGCCGAGGCGGCGCCGACCCGCCCGCACCCCGGCACCCCGTCGACGCCGCCGTGGAACAAGGTGGTCGACCCGGCCGTGGCCGTCGTGGACAAACTTCGCGATGCCGTCACGCGGCGGACGACGTACGCCAAGGATTTGTAGGCATTACACCGGATTCGTTAACCCATTTGTCACAAGTGTGGGAATCTTCGCACGCTCATAGGGCTAGCCTTCGATGTCTTCTTGGTCCTAACGTCACGTTATGAACCTGGAGCTGCGGCATCTCAAGGTGGTCTGCGCCATCGCCGAGACTGGCAGCGTGACCAAGGCGGCATCGCAGCTCGGGCTGGCCCAGCCGGCCCTGACCGCGCAGCTGCAGCGCATCGAACGCACTCTGGGCGGCCCGCTGTTCGAGCGGGACCGTCGCGGCGCCCGGCCCACGGCGCTCGGCGAGCTGGTGCTCGCCCGCGCCCGGGTGCTGCTCCCGGCGATGAAGGGCCTGCAGGACGAGGCGGCCCGGCTCGCCGGCGCGAGCGGGCACGACTCGATGAGCCGCTACCGGATCGGCGCGTCGGGCGGCCCGATCATCGGCGGCATGGTGTCGCGGCTGGCCCAGGCCCAGCCCGACGCGCAGATCACCACCCACGCCTCGTACTACGTCGACGACCTGGCGAACATGGTGCTCGCCGGCAAGCTCGACTACGCGCAGGTCGGGGTCTGCGGCGACGCGTTGCCGTCGGCGGACTACGGGCTGCACTGGCAGACGATCGCCGTGGACGGCATCTGCGCGCTGATGCCCGAGGACCATCCCGGCGCCAAGGAGGCCGACGTCGACCTCGCCGAGCTGGCCTCCGAGTCGTGGGTGGCCACCACCGGGGACGGCTGCTTCGGCGACTGCTTCGCGGCCGCCTGCGCGCGGTCCGGCTTCACCCCGCGGCGCATGCTGGAGAGCGACGTGCGCGGCTGCCTCGACATGGTCGAGTCCGGGATGGCGCTCGCGCTCTGCCAGGGGACGTTCCGGCCGCCGCCGGGGCTGACCTCGCGGCCGCTGCGGGGCGCGCCGCTGCGCTGGCGGCTGGTGCTGGGCTGGCACCCCGACTCGCAGGCGGCCGGCAGCGCGGCCAAGCTCATGGAAATGGCCCAGGAGGCGTACCAGGAGGTCGTCGGCCGCAACCCCGACTTCGTCGAGTGGATGGCCGACCATCCGCACCTCGGCGTGGTGGGCCTGGCCGCCGCCACGGAGAAGTAGAAAAGGGCCCGGCGCGCAGCCGGGCCCTTTCCTCGCTTGCTCAGACGTTCGCGGTCGCCGCGACCTGGAAGGTGAGCGCGCCGTCCGGGGCGTCCACCTTCACCGTCTGCCCGGGCGCCAGGTCGGCGCCGAGCAGCATGCTCGACAGCCGGTTGTCCAGCTCGCGCTGGATCACCCGGCGCAGCGGGCGGGCGCCGAACTCCGGCTGGAAGCCCTTGTCCGCCAGCCAGTCGATCGCCGCCGTGGTGAGCTCCAGGGTGACGTCCTGGTTGTGCAGCCGGCGCCGCGTCTCGCCGAGCATCAGCTCGGTGATCTGGCGGACCTGCTCCTGCTCCAGCTGCCGGAAGACGATGATCTCGTCGATCCGGTTGATGAACTCGGGCCGCAGCTGCTCCTTGAGCCGCCGGTCGAGCCGGTCGCGCAGCTCCTCGTCGGGCGAGGCGCCGCCCACCGCGCCGAACCCGACGCTGCGGCGGGTGCCGCTGATCAGGTCGGAGCCCAGGTTGCTGGTCATGATCAGCACGGTGTTCTTGAAGCTGACCGTACGGCCCTGGCTGTCGGTCAGCCGCCCGTCGTCGAGCACCTGCAGCAGCACGTTGAACACGTCCGGGTGGGCCTTCTCGATCTCGTCGAGGAGCACCACGCTGTACGGGCGGCGGCGCACGGCCTCGGTGAGCTGCCCGGCCTCGTCGTAGCCCACGTAGCCGGGAGGCGCCCCGACCAGCCGCGACACGGTGTGCCGCTCCTGGAACTCGCTCATGTCGAGCCGGATCATCCGGTCCGAGTCGCCGAACAGCGCCTCGGCCAGCGACCGGGCCAGCTCGGTCTTGCCGACGCCGGTCGGGCCGAGGAACAGGAAGCTGCCCACCGGCCGGTCCGGGTCGCCCAGCCCGGCGCGCGAACGGCGCACCGCCTCGGCGACCGCCACGACCGCGTCCTCCTGGCCGATCACCCGCTCGTGCAGGTGCCCCTCGAGGCGTAGCAGGCGCTCGCGCTCCTCCTCGGTGAGCTGCGCGACCGGGATGCCGGTGGCCCGGCTCACCACCTCGGCGATGTCCGCCTCGGTGACGTGCGGAACGCCCTCGATCCCGGTGACGCCCTGCTCGATCTTGGCCTTGAGCTGGTTGATCTCGTCGCGCAGCGCGGAGGCCTTCTCGTAGTTCTCCGCCGCCACCGCCTGGTCACGGTCGCGCGACAGCTCGTCGAGCCGGCGCTCCCGCTCCCGTACGCCCGCGTCCGGGGTCTTGACCCGCAGCCGCACGCGCGCGCCGGCCTGGTCGATCAGGTCGATCGCCTTGTCCGGCAGGAACCGGTCGGTGATGTAGCGGTCGGACAGCTCCGCCGCGGCGTCCAGCGCCTCGTCGGTGATCCGCACCTGGTGGTGCGCCTCGTAGTTGTCGCGCAGGCCGCGCAGGATCTGCACCGTGTCCTCGACCGAGGGCTCGCCGACCAGCACCGGCTGGAAACGCCGGGCCAGCGCCGCGTCCTTCTCGATGTGCTTGCGGTACTCGTCGAGGGTGGTCGCGCCGACCACCCGCAGCTGACCGCGGGCCAGGGCCGGCTTGAGCATGTTGCTCGCGTCCATGCCGCCGCCGTCGCCACCGCCGCCACCGGCGCCCACCAGGGTGTGGATCTCGTCGAGGAAGACGATCAGGCCGTCGCCCTCGCTCTGGATCTCGTCGATCACCTTGCGCAGGCGCTCCTCGAAGTCGCCGCGGTAGCGGGTGCCCGCCACCAGGCCGGCCAGGTCGAGCTGGATGACCCGCTTGTTCTCCAGGGTCAGCGGCACGTCGCCGTCCACGATGCGCTGGGCCAGGCCCTCGACGATCGCGGTCTTGCCGACGCCGGCCTCGCCGATCAGCACCGGGTTGTTCTTGGTGCGCCGGGAGAGGATCTCGACGGCCTGCTCGATCTCGTCGGCGCGGCCGATCACCGGGTCGATCTCGCCGCGGCGGGCCATCTCGGTGAGGTCCACGCCGAACTGCTCGAGGGTGGGGGTGTTCGGGTTGCCCGGGTTGCCGCCCCGGCCCTGGCTCGGCTTGGGCTCCGCGCTGCCCTGCTGCTGCAGCGCCTGCGGGTCGAGCTTGCCGGCGAGCATCCGGCCCGCCGCCGAGTCGGGGTTGAGGCCGAGCGCCATGAGGATGTGCTCGGGGCCCACGTACGAGGAGCCCAGCGCCCGCGAGATCTGCAGGCTGTCGAGCAGCGCGCGCTTGGCGGCGGGGGTCAGCGCGACCTGGGCCGGCAGCTCCTCGCGAATTCCGGCGGGGCGGCCGAGCGCGGCGAGCAGCGACTCGGGGTCGGCGCCCGCGCGGCGGACGGTCTGCTTCATCGGCTCCTGCTGGAGGACCGCCCACAGCAGGTGGTCGGTGTCCAGGTCGGCGACCGGACGATCCGGATCGGCGAGCTCGGCCGCGCGGCGGGCGGCGGCGGAGAGCACCTCACGCGCGTCGCCGCTCATGTACTTCGTGATGTCGATGCGCGCGGAGCGGCGCGGGTCGGCCGCACCGAAGAAGCGCGCGAAGAAGTCGTCCCACTGGCCGGGACCAGTCGGTCCGATCGGTCCGATGCTCATACGTCTTCTCTCTTCTTTCCGTAGCCTTCGTGCGGGCGGTTCACCCGCCGTGCACGCCCCCATGTCAGCGCCGTGGACCTGACAACCATTCCCATCTTTCGCGGAAAGTTGACTCGGGTACGCTCAACTCCATGACCGTACCTCTGGTGGTCGTCGACGGGGCCAACGTCGTCGGTTCCGTACCCGACGGATGGTGGCGCGACCGTGCGGCCGCGGCCGTCCGGCTGCGCGACGCCCTGGCGCCGGTCGCGACCCAGGGGCTGCCCGGGCTGCCGGGGCCGGTCGAGGTCGCGCTGGTCGTGGAGGGCAAGGCCCGCGACATCGCGGCCGGCGGCACGGAGGTCCGGGTGGTGCGGGCGGCCGGGTCGGGGGACGACGCCATCGTCGACCTCGTGCGTGCCGAGGCCGGCGACCGGCAGATCGTGGTCGTCACGGCGGACCGCGGGCTGCGGGAACGGGTGGCGGCCCTCGGCGCCGAGGTGAAGGGTCCGTCCAGCGTTCCGCGGCGGTAGGCTGAGGGCGTGATCGCACGCTCGACGGCCGCCGTGTGGGTGCCGGCCGCCACGTGGATCACGCCGCCGTTGCCGCTGTACGGCGATGATCACGAGCGTCGCGACTTCGCGCCGTCTCCGCCGCCCGGGTAGACGGCTCTGCGGCCGGTGCGTGGTGCGCCCGGGCTTCACGTTGCGCTCGCCGCGGCTGCGGGCCGGCCGGGCCCTTGCGCCGGGCGCGCCGGGTTCCAAGCTTCCCGGGCCTGCCGGGTTCCACGCTGAGTCGCCGGGGCCGCCGCGCCCGCCGAGGCCCGCCGGGGCCTGTCGAGTCCTCCCGGCCCGCCGGGGCCAAGCCCGCTGGGGCCCGCCGGGACCGCGGGGGCCCGCCGGGACCGCGGGGGGCCCGCCGGGACCGCGGGGGGCCCGCCGGGACCGCGGGGGGCCCGCCGGGACCGCGGGGGGCCCGCCGGGACCGCGGGGGCCCGCCGGGACCGCGGGGGGCCCGCCGGGACCGCGGGGGGCCCGCCGGGACCGCGGGGGGACCCGCCGGGACCGCGGGGGGACCCGCCGGGACCGCGGGGGGACCCGCCAAGTCCGCCCGGCCGGCGAAGCCGCCGAGCCCGCCGGGACGGCGGGGGCCGCGGGCGCGGGGGCCCGCCAAGTCCGCCCGGCCGGCCGAGGCCGCGGGGGCCGCGGGGGCCGCTGAGCTGAAACGCTGAGCCTGCCAGGCCTGTGGGCTTTTCATGCTGTGCGTGATCGGGCGCTGTGGACAGCGCCGGGGAAGCGCTTTCCGTCGCGTAGTGTCGCCCCTTCCCTGGGTGGGCGGGGGAGGTGGTGGCTCACTACGCACCGCTTGCTGATCTTGGTGGGAGATCTGTCGTGTCCGCTGAGCAAGTCGAACGGGCCGGGGCCCGTGCCGTGCTGCGCCGGCCGTCGGTGCCGCTCGTGCTCGCCGCCAGCCAGGTGGGCCGGCTTCCGCTGGCGGCCTCGCCGCTGGCGCTGCTGTTGTTCGCCCGCGAGTCGGTCAGCCTGGCCGTCGCGGGCGCGCTCGTGGCCGTCTTCACCGCGGGCATGGCGGTGGGCGCGCCGGTGCTGGCCCGCGCAGTCGACCGCTGGCGGCAGCCACCCGTCCTGTACGGGTCGGCCGCCGTGTCGACGGTGGGCTATGTGATCGCCGCGCTCGGCGGCGGGCGGCCGCTGGTGATCGGCGTGGGCGCGGCGCTCGCCGGGCTGGGGACGCCGCCGCTCGAGGCCTGCCTGCGCGCGCTGTGGCCGGCGCTGGTTCCCGCCGACGTGGTGCACTCGGCCTACGCCCTGGACATCGCGGTCCAAGAAGTAATCTTCGTGACCGGGCCGCTGGTGACCCTCGCCGCGGTGGCCGCCGCGGGACCTGTCGCGGGGCTGTACGCGGCCGCTCTGCTGCAGGTCGTGGGCGTGGTCGCCTTCATCAGGGCACCTGCCGTACGGGCGTGGCGAGGCACGGCCGCGGTGCAGCGGCACTGGCTCGGGCCGCTGCGGTCACGGCGGCTCGCGGTGCTGGTGGCCGGCGTGGCGTTCGTGGGCGCGGCGGTCGGCAGCATCCCCGTGGTGCTGACCGGCTATGCGGAGGGGCTGGGCGACCGTTCGCTGACCGGCTGGCTGCTCGCGGCCCAGGCGGGTGGCGCGCTGGTGGGCGGGCTGGTCTACACGCGCGTCACCCCGGGCGGGCGCCGGCGGTTGCCGCTGCTGACCGCGGCGCTCGCCGTCGGCTACCTGCCGCTGCTGACCGCGCCCGGCACGGTGGCGATGACGGTGCTGCTGGTGCTGAGCGGCGTCATGCTGCCACCGGTGCTGACCGCGGTGTTCCTCAACGCCGACCGGCTCGCCCCCGCGGGGACCGCCGTCGAGGCGTTCGCGTGGATCATGACCGCGTTCAGCGTGGGCAGCGCCCTGGGGGCGGCGGTCGCGGGGCCGCTCACCGCCGCGGGGGTGCGGGCCGGGTTCGCCTTCGCCCCGATTGCCGGCGTTGTCGCGGTCGCCGCCATGGCCATCACGACGCGGCGAGGGTCCACACCGGCGGGTCCGCCGGGGCTGCGGGAGCGGTGACGCCACGAGATGATCCCGGTAGGGGAAGAAGATCCACTCCCCGGGGTGAATGTCGTCGCTCCGGGGCCGGGCGTACGCTTCCGCCGATGCGGCTCGGCTGCCACTCTCAGGGTTCATTCCGGTTCACTCGCCGGTCGGGTCCGGGGCGTGCGGCAGCGCTCGCCCCGGGCGTTCCGGAAACGCTCCCATCAGGGAGCGCCCAAAGGGGACGGCCCGGACGGCGGGACACCAACGGGGCAGTAGTCTGAAGTTCGGTATGCAGGCTCCATACAGCAGGAGGCACTACGGGTGGCCAGTGTCGCCGAAGTCAAAGCGGCTGTGGACGCTGCACTGCAGCAGGTCACCGAGGGGCAGGCCGCGATACAGGCGGCCCGCGAGAAACTCGGCGAGGCGCAGCAGAGCCTGGCCTCCGCGCTGGACGGCAGCGGCAGCGACGCGGTCGGCTCGGCGCACGCCTCGCTCTCGCAGGCCGATCAGTCCCTCGAGGACTGCCTGAGCGCGACGCTGCAGGCGATCGAGCAGGCGCAGACCTACACGGCGATGCTCTGACGCGATGTCGCTGATCCAGGAACTCGGCGCGCAGCTCCGCGCGACCTCGGAGGACCTGCCGACCGGCCAGGTCACCGTGGCGCTGGAGAAGCTGCGCAGCGCGACCGAGCTGCTGATGTGGGTGCGCGAGACCTCGCAGGACCCGATGGGCGTGCCGCAGCTGGGCAACGCGACCGAGCACGCCGAGCGGGCCGCGGCCGCGCTGCGGCTGGCGCAGGACTCGATCGCCCGCTACCTGGCCGCGATCGGGCTGTCCGGCGAGGCCGCCGCGCCGCCCGACCGGGACTGGAAGGCCGGCCTCGAGCAGACCCCGCAGCAGCAGCCGGACGAGGAGGCCGCCGCGCCGGCGGAGAACCTCGGGCCGTGGTGGCAGAAGCGCGTCGCGGAGCTGACCGGTGAGCCGGCGCCGGCCGAGACCGACCGGAACAACAGCCCCGACACCGCGGAGCTGCTGCGGCGGGTGGCGACGGGGGTACGGGCCGGCGACCGCGCGCGGCTCGGCCGGGAGCTGCACGGGGTGAACGCCTCGACGGGGCTGGCGCTGTCGGCGGTCAGCTCGCCGGTGCTGCACCGGCTGGCGAGCGACCTGCTCGGGCACGACCCGCGCCCCGAGGACGTGCCCCGGCTGCGCTCGGCCGCGGAGGGACGGGTCAGATCGCTGCTGCCGGGCACGTCGCCGGCCGTGCTCGAGACGCTGATCGCACGCATCTGCCGCGTGCCCACCCAGGACAAGGAACCCCGCGCCGCCACGCACCCCGCCGACAGCGCGGTCACGTCGAGCGTGCTCACCGGCGTGCTGCTCGCCCGGCTGGGGCGCGACGCCGGCTCGCTGGACCCGAACACCCCGGATCCCGTACGCCATGAAGTAGAGGACGATGGCTGAGTCGACCACACAGCAGGTGATCGACATCCGCGCGGGGCTGTCGCACGCGCTCGGCGCGGCGTCGACCGCGCTCGACGAGGCCCGTGCCGCCTACACCCGCGCCGTCGACCGCCGCCGCCGGGTGGCGCAGGCCGCCGGGGAACGGCGCTACAAGCTGGACGCGGCCCGCGACGCGCGGCTGGCCGAGATCGACGATCAGCACAGGACGGACCTGGCCGCGTACGCCGAGGCCGCCGCGAAGGCCGCGGACCGCGCCGCGCCGGGCGCCGCCGGGGACCCGTGGGACGACTGGCAGCCGACCCCGCTCGACCGGGCCGCCGAGCTGCGCGTCGGGCGGCTGCTGCTGCCGCACCCCGAGGACGTGCCGGCGCTGGTGCCGCTGCTGGACCGCGGGCACGTGGTGGTGCGCGGCGACCGGACGCTCGGCGACGAGGTGGTGGCCGGGCTGCTGCTGCGCGCGCTGGGCACGGCCCCGCCGGGCGCGGTGCAGATCATCGGGTACGACCCGGAGCACCTGGGCGGCGGGCTGGCCCGGTTCGCGCCGCTCGCACCGGTCAACGTGCTCACCTTCGTGGGGCCGGGCGGGCTGGGCGCGCTGCTCGACGACCTGACCGACCAGGTGCGCCGGATCAACGAGACCGTGCTGGCCGGCGAGTACACGTCGCTGCGCGAGCTGAACGCGGCCACCCACCGGCGGCCCGAGCCGTGGCGGATCGCGGTGCTGCTGGGCGCGGGCGAGCTGAGCCGGGCCGAGCAGGCGCAGCTGCAGCGGCTGCTGCGCACGGGCGCGGCCTGCGGGGTGCACCTGGTCATCCAGGGCCTGCCCGTGCCGGCCGGCGACGGCGTGGAGTTCATCACGGCGGCCCCGGGCGACCACGCGCGCATGAGCAGCGCGGGGGCTCTGCCCGTACGGCTGGACGGGGGCCCGCCGCAGGCGGTGGTCGCGGCCACGTGCCGCCGGATCGCCGAGGCCGTCGCCGCCGGGCCCGCCCCCGTGGCGCTGGACAGCCTGCTGCCGCAGGTGGAGTGGCAGGAGAGCTCGGCGACCGGGCTGACCGCGCCGCTGGGCGACAGCCCGCAGGGCGTGCCGGTGCCGGTGACGCTGGCTGACTACCCGCCGCACGCGCTGATCGCCGGGCCGTCGGGCACCGGCAAGACCAACCTCATCTACGCCTGGATGGGCGCGCTCGCCGCCCGCTACTCCCCCGGCGAGCTGGCCTTCTATCTGCTCGACTTCAAGGAGGGCGTGTCGTTCGCCCGGTTCGCGCCGGGCCGCCGCGACCAGACCTGGCTGCCGCACGTGCGGCTGGTCGGGGTCAACGTCAACACCGACCGCGAGTTCGGGCTGGCGCTGCTGCGCTTCCTCGGCGACGAGCTGCGCCGGCGGGCCGACGCCGCCAAGCGGTACGAGGTGACCAGCCTCGCGGAGCTGCGGGCGGAGGACCCGGAGGGGTCGTGGCCGCGGATCGTCGCCGTGATCGACGAGTTCCAGGTGCTGCTCTCGGGCCGCGACGCGGTCGAGAAGGAGGCCGTGGACCTGCTCGAGGACCTCGCCCGCCGGGGCCGCTCGCAGGGCATCCACCTGATCCTGGCCAGCCAGGACGTGTCCGGCATCGAGGCGCTGTGGGGCCGCCCGGCGCTGGTGGCGCAGTTCTCGCTGCGCATCGCGCTGCCCCGGGCCCGGCGGGTGCTGGCCGAGCAGAACACGGCGGCCGAGTCGCTGCCCCGCTATCACGCGGTGGTCAACGCCGACTCCGGCGCGGCCGAGGCCAACCGGGTCGTCCGGGTGCCGGCCGCGGGCGACCGGGAGCGGTGGAACGCGCTGCAGCACCGGCTGTGGCGTCAGCGCCCGGCCGAGCTGGGGGCGCCGCGGCTGTTCGACGGCGACGTCGTCCCGCGGCTGGCGGACAGCCCTGACTTCCGGCGGCTCGCGCCGGCCGAGTCGACGCCCGCGCCGGCGGTGCTGCTGGGCGAGACGATCGACGTCCAGGCCCGCTCGGCGCGGACCGTGCTGCGCCGCGCGCCGGGACGCAACCTGGCCGTGCTGGGCACCCGGATGGACGAGGCGTGCTCGGTGCTGGCCACCGCCGCGCTGTCGCTGGCCCGGCAGTTCCCGGCCGACGGCGCGCGGTTCTCGATCCTGTGCCTCGACCCGGACGCCCGGGCCGCCGCGGCGGCGCTGTGCTCGCAGCTGCCCGACTGCGGCTGGTACGAGCACGACAACGCCGACTGGGTGCTCGAGGACGCGGCGGCCGAGTCGGCGGCGTCCTGGCCCGCGGACCGGCCGCATTTCCTGCTCGTCTACGCCGCCGACGCGCTGCCCGGCGGCAAGGGCGCGGCCGAGCAGCTGCGCACGATCCTTCGGCAGGGCCCGGAGCGGCGCATCCACGTGCTGGGCTGGTGGCGGGGCGCGGGGCTGCTGCGCGACGCGCTCGGCGGGCCGGCCTCGCGCACCGACCCGATCGGCGCGTGGGTGGCCCTCGACGTGCACGGCAGCGAGCTCGCGCCGTTCTATCCGGGCGCCGGCGCGCCGGCCTGGTATCCGCGGCCGTGGCGGGCGCTGCACTTCGACCGCTCGGTGCACCGGGGCGCCGAGGTCATCATCCCGTACGGAGTGGCATGAGCGACTGCACCGAGCGGCACCCGGCCGCACCGGCCCATGGCCTCGCGGGCGAGGGCCAGGAGGGCATGCCCAGAAGGGACAGCCAGTGAGCGAGCACGCGGGGCTGCAGCCGGCCGACTTCGAGACCGCCGACTACCGCAGCGTGCTGCGCCGGCTCACCACCCTGGACGAGGAGGCGGCGAACCTGCGCGCGGAGGCTCAGCGCTGGCACGACGGGCGGGTCGCGGCGGCCGACGAGGCGGTGCGCAACGCCACCCGGGCGGTCGAGGACGCCAAGCGGGACGTCGTGGCGGCGCAGCGCACGCTCGAGGAGGTGGACGCGCGCGCGGCCGGGTTGTGGTCGGAGTACGTGCACAAGGTCGGCCCGGTGGCCGAGCGCTACGGGCGCACCCCGCCGCCGGCCGCGATCCCCCGCCAGCGCAGCGACCGCGACGCCGCCGACTACCTCGACGAGGTCGCGACGAAGGTCAAGTACACGGCCCCGGCCCGGCCCATCACGGGCGGCGTGAAGATGCTGTTCGCGGCGCTGGGCTTCGTGGGCGGGGTGGCGGGCGCGATCCTCAACCAGGTGCTGCGCCAGACCGGCGGCGGCGCGGCGGACGGCACGTGGAAGGACGCGCTGCCGGTGGTGGCGCTGCTCGTGCTGCTCGCCTGCCCGGTGCTCGCGGTGGTGGGCGCCAAGCGGATAGCCGACCGCCGCGGCGCCGGTCTCGACGCCACGGCGGTGGCAACGGTGCTGCTGACCGGCCTGATCACGGCCGGCCTGCTGGTGGCCCTGCTGCGCTCGGCCTAGCCGGCGGGGACGACCAGGGCCTCGGTGAGCAGGCGGCGGGCCAGCACGAGGCGGTCGGCGTCGTCGTCGAGCGGGAGGTCGCCCACCCGTACGGGATCGCCGCCGAGCGCGAACTGCAGCGCGGGCGCGCAGTACGCCGGGAAGCGCATCGTGCGGCCGGTCAGGCGCAGCACGACGTGCTCGGCGCCGTCGTCGGCGAGCTGCCAGCGCAGGCCCTCGCGGGCGCGGACGCGGTCGTCGGGGGCCAGCCCGGCGACGAAGTCGAGCTGGGCGAGCGGGCTGACCGGCTCGGGGCGCGCCGACGGCCAGTCCCGGGCGCGCAGCCGCGCCGCGACCTCGGCCGGCTCGACCGTCGCGAGCCAGTCACGCAGCGCCTCGACGGTCTCGGTGAGCTCGGGCTCGATCGCGTCGGGGTCGGCGACGTCCACCGCGTACGGCAGGGTGGCCCGCAGGCGCGCGTCGTCGGCGGCCAGCGCGAGCAGCTCCTCGACGACGGCATAGCGGGTGAGGGCCCGTACGCCGATGGTCAGGTGCAGCGACCGGGTGCCCTGCGCCTCGGCCGAGTGCAGCCAGCCGCGCGGCAGGTAGAGCGCGTCGCCGGGGGCGAGCACCACGTCCATGGCAGGTTCGCCCTGGGCGGTGGCGGCCACCTCGTCGGCGTGCCCGCCCCACGCCTGCTTCTCCAGCGGGTCGGCCAGCACCGGCTCGTGCAGCCGCCAGCGCTTGGTGCCGTCGACCTGGAGCACGAAGACGTCGTGGGTGTCGTAGTGGGTGCTGAAGCCCTGGCTGCCCGGCGGGGTCAGGTACGCGTTGACCTGCAGCGGGCGGCGCAGCTCGGCGCCCAGCCGGCGGCTGTAGTCGATCAGCGGCGGCCACAGCCGGTGCAGCCCCTGCAGGACCAGGGTGGCGCCCTCGGCGTACAGCCGCATCACCTGCTCGTCGATGACCTGGTCGCCGATCTCGGCCCCGGCCCCGCCGCTGCCGGTGAAGCGCGCGGCGGGCAGGACCTTGCCCTGCTGGGCGACCCGCAGGAACGGGGTGCGCAGGCCGCGACGGCTGAGCAGCTCGTCGACCGCGTCCGGGGAGAGCAGGTCGGTGAAGCCGTCGGGTCCGGCCAGCTCACCGGCGCGGGACAGCAGCGGCGCCTTGCCCCAGTACGCGGCGGCGAACTTGCCGGGCTCGACGGCCACGGCCCGGGTGAGCGCCGGGCGGGAACCGCCCGGCGCGTCGAAGGTCATCCCGGGCTCTTTCAGGACGCGGAGCCGTCGGCGCCGCCGTCGTGGCCGTCCGGGTTCGCGCCGCCGTCGGCCGGGCCCTCGCCCGCGCTGCCGTCCGCGCCGCCGTCGTGGCCGCCGGGGTTCGCGCCGCCGTCCGCGGGGCCCTCGCCGCCCGCGCCGCCGTCCGCGCCGCCGTCGTGGCCGCCCGGGTTCGCGCCGCCGTCGGCCGGGCCCTCGCCGGAGCCGGACGTGGTCGAGGTGATGTCGTCGTCGCTGAGAGACATAGCCGCTCCTTGGCGTCGGTGGATGTGCCGGCCACCTCGGTGTGCCCGGCAGCGGCGAGGTACCCCGTGATCATCAGGCCTAACCGGCGCTGTGCCGGGTATCTCAGACGGATGCTCAAAATCGGGACGTCGGGCTGGCAGTACCGCGACTGGCGGCCGGAGCGGGGCGGCGACGACACCGGCTACCTGTACCCGGCGGGGCTGCCGCAGCGGCTGTGGCTGGAGCACTACGCCGAGCGGTTCGCGACCGTCGAGGTCAACAACGCGTTCTACCGGCTGCCCGAGCGGTCGACCTTCGAGCAGTGGCGGCAGCGGACGCCGGACGACTTCTGCGTGGCGGTCAAGATGAGCCGCTACCTGACCCACATCAAGCGGCTGCGCGACCCCGCCGAGCCGGTGGCCCGCTTCTTCGGCCGGGCGGACGCGCTGGGCGACAAGCTGGGCCCGGTGCTGCTGCAGCTGCCGCCGACGCTCAAGGCCGACCTCGGCGCGCTGGACGAGACGCTGAGCCTGATCCCGGCCGGCGTACGGGTGGCGGTCGAGCCGCGGCACGACACGTGGTGGACCGACGACTGCCGCCGGCTGCTGGCCAAGCACGGCGCGGCGCTGTGCTGGGCGGACCGCAAGAGCCGCCCGATCACGCCACTGTGGAACACGGCCGACTTCGTCTACCTGCGCCTGCACGAGGGGCGCGCGCGACCGTGGCCGCGCTACGGGGCCGGCGCGCTGCGCACGTGGGCCGAGCGGCTCACCGGCGTACGGGAAGCCTTCGTGTTCTTCAACAACGACCCCGGCGGCGCGGCGGTCATCGATGCGGGCGTGCTCGCCGAGGAGGCGTCCCGGCGGGGCCTGCCGACGACCCGGGTCCCCCGCCTTAAGGTGAGACCGTGCGCAACCTCGAGCTGAACGGCCGCCCACCCGGTCTCGCCGACACCCACCGGCTGGCCGTCACCAACTACGGCCACTTCACGTCGATGCAGGTGCGGGACCGGGGGGTGCGCGGGCTCGCCCTGCATTTCGCGCGGCTGGCCGACGGCAACGAGGAGTTCTTCGGCTGGCGGCCCGGGCTCGACGACGAGCACCGGCTGCGGCAGCTGATCCTGCACGCGCTCGGCGACGCCGCCGACGCCTCGGTCCGCGTCTCCTACGTGCCCGGCGAGGACCCGGCCGGTCCGCCCGACGTGGTGGTGGCGGTCAGCGACCCGGTGCCCGACGAGCCGGGCGCCCCGCTGCGGGTGCGCACCGACCCCACGTTCCGGCGCGACTGGCCCGAGCACAAGCACTCCGCGACGATGCGGCAGGTCCGGGCGCGGCTGCTCGCCCGGGCGGCCGGCTTCGACGACGCGCTGTCGATCGGCGCGGACGGGCTGGTGCGCGAGGGCACGACGTGGAACGTGGCGTTCTTCAACGGCGACCAGGTGGTGTGGCCGCAGGCGCCGATGCTCAAGGGCGTCACGATGGTGCTGCTGCAGATCGCGATGAGCATGCGCGGCACCCCGTGGACGCTGCGGCCCGTGCCGGCCACCGAGCTGCCCGACTTCACGGCCGCGGTGGCGGTCAACTCCAACGCGGCGGCCCGCGAGATCACCACGATCGACGACCTGGCCTACTCGGCGGGCGACAAGCTGGCCGAGCTCATCGCCGAGACGTGGCGCTCAGTCCCCTTCGACGCCCTCTAACAGCTCCAGCATGTCGGTGGCGTTGCGCTGGGCGTAGTCGCTGTAGCAGTTGTTGAACAGCACGTGTGTGCGGTCGGCGTCCCGGGCGAGGGCGCTCAGGCGCGGCGCCCACTGCGCCAGCTCCTCGCGGGAGTACTCGTAGCCGAACTTCTCGTGGATGTCCTTGCTGGTCCACTTGTCGCTGTGGCCGTGGAAGCGCACCACGGCCAGGTCGGCGGTGGCGGCCAGCACCGGCGGCACCGAGCTCTTGTGGCCCTGCGGCATGTCGACGCCCACGAAGGCGAGCTCGTGGGCCCGCAGGAAGTCGAGCGTCTCGTTCTGGTTGGCGCCGTCGAACCACGAGGCGTTGCGGAACTCGAAGACGGGCCGGATCGGCTTGCACCGGGCCGCGACCTCGAGGATGAACTCCTTGTTGGACCTGCGGATGCCGAACCACGGCGGGAACTGGAACAGCACCGCGCCGAGCTTGCCGGCCTCGGCGAGCGGGTCCAGCGCGGCGAGGAACCTGGTCCAGACCTCCTCGTAGGCCTGCGGAGCCAGATCGCCGGGGTAGACGTTCTTCTTGTCCGTGTCGGGCCGCAGGTCCTTGTAGAGCGCGGTCACCTTGGTCGGGTGTCCGGTCAGCAGGCTGAACGCCTTGATGTTGAAGGTGAAGCCGTCCGGCGTGCGCTGGGCCCAGAGCCGGCTGGTCTGCTCGGCGGGCGGCCCGTAGTAAGTGGAGTCGACCTCGACGACCCCGAACTGCTTCGCGTAGTACGCCAGGCGCTTCTCGGCCGTGTCGGCGTCCTTCGGATACCACCCCGAGGCGAGCAGCGTCTTGTCCGTCCACGACGCCGTGCCGACCTGGATCGTCCCCATGGTTGCCCAACCTAGACCGGATACAGCGGGTCCGCCGCGCTCGGCGGCGGACCCGGTCGGTTCTCCGCGGTCAGCCGGCCCGGCGCTCGCGGTTCTGCTTGCAGTTGACGCACGTGGTGGCCGAGGGGAAGATCTCGAGCCGCTCCCAGGGGATCGGGTTCGAGCAGCCCTCGCAGTTGCCGTATGTGCCCTCCTCGAGCCGCTGCATCGCGTGCTCGGCCTGGGTCCGCCTGTCCAGCAGGGTCCGCAGCAGCGAGGTCGCCGCGTCGCGCTCGGCCGTCTTCGACCCGCTGTCGGCCTGGTCGTCGCCCGCGGAGTCGCCCATCTCGACGAGCCGGAGCTTCTGGTTCTCGGCCAGCGCGGCCTCGTACTCGGTGCTCAGATCGTCGAACCGGGTGCGGAGGACCGTGCGGATCTGGTCGATCTCCTCCTGCGTACGCCCCTTGGCGGCACCCTTGCCCGTGATAACCGCTCCATTGACGAGCATGCGCTCCCCTGCCTTCCTCTGCCCCAACCGGCGGGTCCCCCTGCAGACGACGCCATCGCTCCGTGGTGCCGCCAGATACCCGCCGCCGGAGATCCCAAACGGGGCCTCCGCTGAAAAAGTAACCGGAGCATAACTGTCAGTGGTCGGATGCGCCACAGACTCGCTTCAGGAACGTTCGACGACGATCGCGGGCCGGCGCGGGTCATCGACGCGCACGACCACGTCGGCGAAGGAGGCCGGGTCGACCTCGGCGGCGTACCGGGCGTACGCGGGCAGGGTCCAGGCGTCCTCTCCAGGGGTGCGGCGGGCCAGCGCCGCGGCGGACATCTCGAGGTGCACGGCAAGGTCGAACGCGAGGCCGCCGCCCAGCAGCAACGGCCCGCTGACCAGCAGGATCGCGCCCGGAGGCAACGCGAGGTACGGCTCGCGGGCGGCACGGTCGGTGGCCGCGTTCCAGAGCCTGCGGAGCACCCGCCCGGAGCCGCCGGGACCGGCCGGGCCGAGCACCTCGCGGGCCAGCCCGGCCTCGTCGAACCAGCTCTGGTAGTACGAGTCGGGGTCCTGCCGGCCGAACTCCAGACGCAGCGAGGCGGGGCGCAGAAAGTCGGCGGTGTCGATGCGTACGGCCGGTCGGCCCCGGGCCCGCAGCGGGTCGACGAGAGCGTCGGCGAGCGCTCCCGGACCGGCGGCGGGCGCGCCGTCGAGGGCGACCCGGAGGTGACTGTCGGCTTTCCGACATATCAGCAGATCGACGAGCTCGTCGACGAGGCCGTCGACGGAGACGGGACGCACGCGCACGTCGTCGAACGCTACCCGGCCGCCGCCCTACCGGCGCTCCGGGCTCATGCGCCGGCCCCGGTCACTCGTTCGCCCGGATGACGACCCGGGCGTCGTCGGAGAGCCGGTAGCCGACGCCGTAGACCGTGGTGATCAGCGGGACCGCGCCGCCGAGCTTGAGCCGCAGCCGCCGCACGTGCACGTCGACCGTGCGCTCGCCGGTGTGGTCGTAGCCCCAGACGCCGGTCAGCAGCTGGCCGCGGGTGAACACCCGGCGCGGCCGCTCGGCGAGGAACAGCAGCAGGTCGAACTCGAGCCGGGTCAGCGGCAGCGGCTCGCCGTCGAGCAGCACCTGACGGGTGCCGGTGAGCAGCCGCACCTCGGGGCCGGCGGGGAGCCCGGCGGCCGGCTCGGGGTCCTCGCGCGGCGCGGCGGCCGGCTCGACGACCACCGTGCCCTGGCCGATCTCGACCAGCTCGCGGACCGCCTCGATGAGCTTGTGGGCCTGGGGCGGGATGGCGTCGCCGGTGAGCGGGATCGCGATCGTGACGGTCAGGGCGGACTCCGCCGGGCGGCGGGCAGCGGTGGAGCCGCGGCCCGGCCCGGTGGCATGTCGGGCGAGCCGTGGTGAAAGCGCACTGGCCGGCATTTACTGATCCCCCTGAAATGCATCTCGGCAATCGAATACGACCGATCACCCTCCGTAAAGCCGCGGACGATATTTCCGTCAGCTCCGTCGCCGGGTCAACCCGTCAACCACACTGTGGGAAAAACGTTCCACGCCCGAGCCGACCGCGGAAAATGCATTTCCCGAACGGATTCTGTCAGACGGATTAAGCATTGCCTAACTCGCACAGATCAGCTCCGCCGCGCGGCCCGGAGCGCTCCTGGGCCGGACATGGTGCGGGGACCGAGGCGGACGGGCACGTTCCCGTGCGCTATTCGGGCACGATTCTGAGACGAGCACCACACGGCTTTTCCGGCCTGCGGTGGAAATGACGCGGGCGCCCACGAGGGGCGCCCGCACACATCTATTTCTCAGCTGATCAGCTGCCGCCGGAGACGAGCCGGCGGCCGACCGCGGCGATGAGGCGGTCGAGCTCGGAGCCGAACGGGTTGTCGTGCACCAGGTAGGTCCAGGTGGCGCTGGGCCGCACGATCTGGGCACGCTCGGGCTCCCAGCCGTCGCTGAGGTCGACCGCCTCGAACGTCTCGATCGTGCGCTTCTCGATCTCGAGCAGCAGTTTCTGGAACGCCGGCACGGCGGCCCGGTGGAACTCGTCGAGCGGGTCGAGCTTGCCCAGCGCGCGCAGGTGCACGCCCTCGCGCACCTCGGAGAGCTCGGCCAGGTGCTCCACCCAGAGCCGGTCGAGGTGGTGCAGCGCGATCGCCCGGGCCGCGTCGGACAGCACGTCCTCGTCGATCTCCTTGGCCTTCTCGGGCGAGCGCTCGAGCAGCATGATCGCGGCGACCTCGGAGGTGAGCAGCCGCTCGCGCCGCTCGGCCAGCGCCACCCGCTGCTGCTCGATCACGACGCTGTAGCGCCAGGTGTTGCGGTGGATCTCGTGGTTGACGCCCTCGGCGACACGCTGCGCGTGCTCCACCGCGTAGTCGACCTGGTCGTCGTGCACGACGCCGTCCATGTCCATCCGCGGCGAGGCGGGCAGGATGTCGCCGGCGTGCCGGGTGACCAGCTCGTCCTCGAGGCTGACGAAGAACACCGACCCGCCCGGGTCGCCCTGCCGGCCGGCGCGGCCGCGCAGCTGGTCGTCGACGCGGCGGCTGTCGTGCCGGCCCGCGCCGATGACGTAGAGCCCGCCGAGCTCGACCACGCGGTCGCGGTCGGCCTCGTCGCTGCCGCCCAAACGGATGTCGACGCCGCGGCCGGCCATCTGGGTCGAGACGGTGACCGCGCCCAGCGCGCCCGCCTCGGCGATGATCCGCGCCTCCTCGGCGTCGTTCTTGGCGTTGAGCACGTTCGACGGCACGCCGGCCGCGGCGAGCTGCTTGGCCAGCAGCTCGGAGGCCTTCACGTCGAGCGTGCCGATCAGCACCGGGCGGCCCTTCTCGTGGGCCAGCCGGATCTCCTCGACCATCGCCTCGTCGCGGGTCTCGTGCGCCGAGTAGATGCGGTCGGGCTCGTCCTCGCGGATGTTCTCGGCGTTGCTCGGGATGACCGCGACCTCGAGCTTGAAGTACTCGCGGAGCTGCTCGCCGACGTGCACGGCGGTGGCGGTCATGCCGCAGACCGTCCTGTAGAGCGCGATGTAGGCCTGCACCGTGATCGTGTCGAGGACCTCGCCCTCGGCGGTCGCGTTCAGGCCCTCCTTCGCCTCGACGGCTGCCTGCAGCCCGTCGGGCCAGCGGCGGCGCTGGGCGACCCGGCCGCGCATCTCGTCGATGAGCTCGACCGAGCCGTTGCGCACGATGTAGTCGACGTCGCGGCGCAGCAGCGCGTGGGCGTGCAGGGCCACGTTGACCGCGGACAGGTGCTGCACCTGGTCGTCGGCGTAGAGGTCGATGCCGCCGAGCTTCTCCTCGAGCTTGCGCAGCCCGGCGTCGGTGAACGCGACGCTGCGGCCGTCCTCGGCGACCTCGTAGTCCTTGCCGGCCCTGAGCTCGCGCACCAGCGCGGCGGCCTCGTGCACCGGGTCGCTCTCGTCGGCGATGCTGCCCGCCAGCACCATCGGTACGCGGGCCTCGTCGATCAGGATCGAGTCGGCCTCGTCGACGATCGCGGTGGCCAGCTCGCGCTGCACCCGGTCCTCGATGTCGGTGACGAGCTGGTCGCGCAGATAGTCGAAGCCGGCCTCGCTGACCGAGACGTACGTGACGTCGGCCAGGTAGGCCTCGCGGCGCTGTTCGGGGGTCGACGCCTCGGTGACCCAGCCGACGGTGAGCCCGAGCAGCTTGTAGACCGGCTCCATCCACTCGGCGTCGCGGCGGGCCAGGTAGTCGTTGACGGTCAGCACGTGCACCGGGCCGTGGCCGAGGCGGACGTGACCGTACGCGGCGATGGTCGCGGTCAGCGTCTTGCCCTCACCGGTGGCCATCTCGGCGACCTTGCCCGACAGCAGGGCCATCGCGCCGAGCAGCTGCACGTCGTACGGCCGCTGCTCGAGGGCACGCCAGGCCGCCTCGCGGCCGATGGCGCAGAGCTCGGGGAAGCCGGTCGCCTCGCGGGCCGCGGCGGTCAGCGCCTCGTCGTCGAGCTCCCGCAGCGCCTCCTCACGAGCGTCGATGGCC
Source organism: Actinoplanes sp. URMC 104 (assembly GCF_051386375.1). NCBI lineage: Bacteria > Bacillati > Actinomycetota > Actinomycetes > Micromonosporales > Micromonosporaceae > Actinoplanes > Actinoplanes sp. URMC 104. The sequence continues at coordinate 363,208 of NZ_JBPQTO010000012.1, forward strand.
GGCAGATGCCTGCGGAGGGGCGCGAGGTCGACCGTCGTGCCCGGACGCTGCAGAAACTTGCGAAACCGGCTCTTCAGCCGCTGCGACACACCCATGGCGGGCAACGGTACTTCATTTCCCTGAGTGATAGGTCACGACCGTCGGGCTGCACCGCGTTTGTGTCGGGGTTCCGGCGGGCACGTTCTCCTGACAGGTTGGTGGCATAAGGAGGCAGGGTGCCGAGTCAGCTCGTGTGCCGGCCGGTACGGGGATTTCCGGTCGCCGCCCTGCGGGTCAGCGGCCTCCTCGATCAGGTGACCGGCGATGCGCTCCAGCAGGCGGTCCGGCTGCGGCTGGCCGACCAGCCGACGGTGCTTCTGCTCGACGTCAGCAGGCTGCGGATCGGCGACCCGGTTGGCCTGGCGGCGCTCAACGCGACCGTCTGCCAGGCGCACGAGTGGCCGGACGTGCCGATCGTGCTCTGCGGCGCCGACCCGGGCACGGCCGGGCAGATCTGCCGGGCGCACGACTGCGCCGGGCTGGAGTTCGCCGACGACTTCGCGGCCGCGCTCGCCGCGGCCCGCGCCGAGACCGTCCCGCCCCGCATCCGGGTGCGCCTGCGGCCGGTGCCCGACGCCTGCCGCCAGGTCCGCCACCTGGTCACCCAGGCGTGCGAGGCCTGGCAGCGCAGCGACGTGGCGGCGGCCGCGACGCTGATCGCCACCGAGCTGGTGGCCAACGTCGTGCGCCACGCCCACACCACCATGGAGTTCACCGTCCGTCCGCTGCACGGCGGCCGGCTCGGCATGACCGTGCGCGACCGCAGCCGCCGGATGCCCAAGCCCACCGACGCGAGCCTGTCCGACGCGGGCGGCCGCGGCCTGCGGCTCGTGCGGGATCTGACCGACGCCTGGGGCGTCCTGCCGGTCACCGACGGCAAGGTGGTCTGGACCCGCATGCACGCCGGCTCGTTCTGACTCCGGCCGGCGCCCCGCCCCGCAGGCGGGTGCCCGCGCGGTCACTTGCGGTAGCGTCTGCGTGTGCAACCGACGGACCCCCACTTCGAGGCGCTGCTCGTCCATCTCAAGGAGACGCGCGGCTTCGACTTCACCGGGTACAAACGGTCCAGCCTGATGCGGCGGGTCAACCGGCGGATGACCCAGGTGGGCGCGGCCGGCTACGCGGACTACGTGGATTATCTGCAGGTCCACCCCGACGAGTTCACCACGCTGTTCAACACGATCCTGATCAACGTCACCGGCTTCTTCCGCGACCCCGACGCCTGGGAGTTCCTGAGCAAGGACGTGCTGGGCCCGTTGATCGCCACCAAGCCGGACGACTCGCCGATCCGCGTGTGGTGCGCCGGCTGCGCCTCCGGCGAGGAGGCGTACACGCTGGCGATGGCCCTGGCGGAGCTGCTCGGCCTCGAGGCGTTCAAGGACCGCGTCAAGATCTACGCGACCGACGTCGACGAGGAGCAGCTCAACGAGGCCCGGCAGGCGACCTACGGCGAGCGCGAGATGCAGACCGTGCCGCCCGAGCTCGTCGAGCGCTACTTCGAGGCGAACGGGGGCCGGTTCGCGTTCCGCAAGGACATGCGCCGCTCGGTGATCTTCGGTCGCAACGACCTGGTGCAGGACGCGCCGATCTCCCGCATCGACCTGCTGACCTGCCGCAACACGCTGATGTACTTCAACGCCGAGACGCAGGCCAAGATCCTCGGGCGGTTCCACTTCGCGCTGCGCGACGACGGGGTGCTGTTCCTCGGCAAGGCCGAGATGCTGCTCAGCCACGCCAGCCTGTTCACGCCGATCGACCTCAAGCGGCGCGTCTTCCGCCGGGTCCCGCGGCTCTACGCGCGCCCGGGCGTCGCGTTCGCCGACCCGCCGCCGTCCGGCGGGATGGCCGTGACCGGGCTCGACGAGCTGCGCGACGAGGCCTTCGCGGCGAGCCCGCTGGCGCAGCTCGCGCTCACCTCCGACGGGCTGGTGGCGCTCTCGAACCGCCAGCTCGAGAAGCTGTTCGGGGTGTCGTCGCGCGACATCGGCCGCCCGTTCCGCGACCTCGAGGTGTCCTACCGCCCGGTCGAGCTGCGCCGCTACATCGAACAGGTGCAGCTCGAACGGCGCACGCTGCGCATCCCCGAGGTCGACTACCAGCGCGGCAGCGAGCAGACCAACCTCGAGGTGCAGATCAGCCCGCTCGCGGGGGCCGACGGCAGCCTGCTCGGCGTCAACATCATCTTCCACGACGTGACCGCGTCCCGGCGGCTCAAGGCCGAGCTGGAGCACGCCAACCAGCAGCTCGAGGCGGCGTACGAGGAACTGCAGTCCACCAACGAGGAACTGGAGACGACCAACGAGGAGCTGCAGTCCACGGTCGAGGAGCTCGAGACCACCAACGAGGAGCTCCAGTCGACCAACGAGGAACTGGAGACGATGAACGAGGAGCTCCAGTCCACCAACGACGAGCTGCAGAGCATCAACGACCAGCTGCGCATCTCGAGCACCCAGCTCGACGAGGCCAACGACTTCCTCGAGACGGTGCTGACCAGCATGCAGGCCGGCGTGGCGGTGGTCGACCCCGACCTGCGCATCCGCATGTGGAACCGCCGCGCCGAGGACCTCTGGGGGCTGCGCTCGGGCGAGGTGATCGGCCAGCACTTCCTCAACCTCGACATCGGGCTGCCCATCGAGCGGCTGCGGCCGATCCTGCGCGGCGCGCTGGGACCCGACGCGGACAGCTCGGAGCTGCAGGTCGACGCGGTCAACCGGCGGGGCCGGCCGATAGCCGTACGGGTGGCGTGCACGCCCCTGCGCCGCCGCGAGGGCGGCACCCAGCCCGAGGGAGCGATTATCGTGATGGAGACGGGCCCGGTGGATCCCGCCTGACACCCTGTTTGGCACCCCGCGCGGCGGGGTAATCCACCCGACTCGAAAGGCGGGCACATGACCATCGCGTACAGGGTCGACTTCGACGGGTCGTACCTGGTCGCGAACGTCTCCGGCGACCTCGGCATGACCGACGTGTCCGGGCTGCACGAGCACCTGCTCAAGTCGCTGGCCGAGCAGCCCGACGCGCTGCTGCTGGACCTCTCCGGCATGCTCGTGGCCGACCCGCTCTCGCTGGCCGTGTTCACGGCGGCCTCCCGGCAGGCGTCCCGCTGGCCGGGCACGCCGATCGCGCTCTGCGCTCCCCCGCCGCCGACCCGCGAGTTCCTCGACAGCCACGCCTACCAGCGGCTCAGCGTCTTCGACAGCCTCGACGCGGCCCGCGCGAGGCTCCGCGGTGATCCGCAGGCGGCGCTGCCGGCGCTCTCGGACGACCTGCTACCGGTCAGCGGCGCCGCCCGGCACGCCCGCGACCTGGCCACCGACGCGTGCCTGCGCTGGGACCTGCCCGGCCTGGTCGGCCCGGCCACGCTGATCGCCAACGAGCTGGTCAGCAACGTCGTCGACCACGTCGGCACGATGATGACCCTGCGCTTCTCACTGCGGCCGCGATACCTCAACATCGCCGTACGGGACGGCTCCCCCGCCCTGGTGCAGGGGCCGGACGGCCGGTCGGCGGCGCCGCAGCACGGTCGGGGCCTGCTGCTGGTCGGCGCGATGGCGCACTCCTGGGGCTGCGTGCCCTCGGCCGACGGCAAGGTCGTCTGGGCGTCCCTGCGCCGGCCCGACGTGGCCTGACCTCCGGCCCTCCGCTTTACTCAGCGAGCAGTTTGGACAGCCCCGTCACGGCGAGGATGCCGGCCACGTACGGCTGGGCGCCCGTCAGCGTCAGCGACACCTCGGCGACCGAGGCGGCCGAGGCGGCGTCGACCAGCACCGCGATGCCGGCCGCGTCGAGCAGCGGCACCCCGGACAGGTCGATCAAGACCGGGGCGTGCCCGGCCAGCGCGATCGCGTGACGCAGCCCGATCCGCAGCCGCTCGGCGGTGTCCCGGTCGACCTCGCCGCGCACCCGGGCGAGCACCACGTCGCCCTCGCGCACGGCCTCGACCTGCATCGGATGCCGCTCGGGCCGGGCGTCGGCGCCCTCCCAGCGCGGCGGGACGTCGCTGAGCATGGCCTCGCGCAGCCAGGACAGCGCGCGGGTGAGCAGCCGCGACACGTGCATCTGCGAGATGCCCAGCTCGGTGGCGATCTCGGCCTGGGTGCGGTTGCCGTAGAAACGCATCGCCAGCATGCGGCGCTCCCGGGCGGGCAGCCGCATCAGCAGCTCGGCCACGGTGACCTTGTCGTCGACCAGCTCCAGATCGCTGTCGAGGTCGCCCAGCAGGTCGCCGAACTCGGCCGCCCCCTCGCCGCTGATCGGCGCGTTCAGCGAGGACGGCGAATAGCCGGCCGCCGACTCCATCGCCTCGAGCACGGCGCCGAGCGGCAGGTTGAGGCGCTCGGCGATCTCGGCCGGCGTCGGCGTGCGGGACAGCATGGTGGTGAGCACCATGGTGGCGTGGCCGACCTCGAGGCTCAGATCCTGCACCCGCCGCGGCACGTGCACGCCCCACGTCTTGTCCCGGAAGTGCCGCTTGATCTCGCCCGAGATGGTGATGACGGCGTACGCCGTGAACGAGCCCCGCTCCGGGTCGTAGCGGTCGATGGCTTTCACCAGCCCCAGCCGCGCCACCTGCTCGATGTCCTCGAACGACTCGCCGCGGCCCCGGTAACGCCGGGCCAGCCGGCCCGCGAACGGCAGGCAGAGCCGGGTCAGCGCCTCGCGCAGGGCGACCCGCTCGGTGTCCGGGGCGCTCGCGGCACGCTCCGCGTAGGCCAGGGCGGCCGCGTCGAGGTCTTCGAGCCCGCCCTCGGTCGTGGGCACGTGCGCGCGGTCAAGCTGATCGACCCGGGACTTGACGATGTCGTCCTCGGGCATGCGGTTCTCCCCTCGGCGGCCCCGCGAAGTCCGTCCCGGGCTCTCGAGACGGGGCGCTCCTGCAGGCAACTGCGCATCATCGGAGCGGTCGGACAGGTATCCGCACGCCCCTATCGGAGCGTACTGCCCCGGTTGAATGTGGCTCAAACTCTCCCGGGTGGCGTGTTCGGAATTCACCTTTCGGACGGGTGAGGCGGCGCGCCGAGCTGCTCCCGATCGGCGAGCGGCTTGTTGAGCTGTCCCATGTTGGGGGCCTCCAGCTTGGGCCGCGCCGGTCGCGGCCCCAGCCCCGTGGGCCCGTTCGCGGTCGTGTCCCCGCCCGCCGCCGGGGGCCGGTTGAGCTGGTGCTCGGGGTGGGAGACCGCGCGCGGGGCGGCGTTCTGCTCGGGCCCGGCCGGGGCGCCGCCGAAGTGCGGGGAGCTGTTACCGAGAGGCCGGGCGCCCTGCTCGGACGCCTCCCTCGCTGCCTGGCTGCCGTAGCCGAGGGCTCCGCCCAGCCCCGAGGGCTCGTCGCCGGATGCCGGGGTTGCGGCCTGCGTCGGTGTCGGCGTCGGCGCGAGCCGCCCGCCGAGGCCCGAGGCTTCGGGGGTGGGCTGCGCCGCCGGCGTCTGCAGGCCGGCCGGGCCGGGCCGGCTCATCGGCAGCCCGGAGGGCTCATCGCCGGAGGGCGCCCGCAGTCCCGAGGGGTTGTTGCCGGACGGCGCCTGCAGTCCCGAGGGGTTGTTGCCGGACGGGGCCGCGGCCTGCAGGCCCGAGGGGCTGTTGCCGGACGGCGGGCCGGGGTTCGCATGCGGGCCCGAAGGGTTGTGCCCGGACGGCGCGGCCGGCTGGAGGCCGGAAGGGTTGGTGCCCGACGGGAGGCCGGACGGGTCACCGCTCGACGGCGCCTGCGGGACTTGCAGGCCGGAGCCGTTGGGTGAGTCCGGCCCGGACTGTCCCGGCGCGGGTGGCATACCCGGGTGCCCGTTGACGGGTCCGGGCGCGGCCGGGTTCGGCACGGCGGCAGAGCCGGCCACCGGCGGCACCAGGCCGCCCGGCGCGTGCGACTGGCCGGCGGGTGGTTGGGGCTGCCCTGCCGGGGGAGCCTGCCCCGCGGCCGGGTGGGTCTGTCCCGCGGCCGGGTGCGGTTGGCCCGCGGCCGGGTGCGGTTGGCCCGCGGCCGGGTGGGTCGGCGAAACAGCGGCGGGTCCCTGCAGCCCAGCGGCCGGGCCCTGGAGCATCGGCCCGGCCGCCGGCGCATTTCCGTTGACCGCACCCGCAACAGGCGACGGCGCAATGTGGCCGTCGACCCCATTCACCCGCTGGGCAGGCCGGGCAGACGGCGTGAACTTCGGCGCATCCAGAGGCCGGTTCTGCCGCCAGTTCGGCGGCAGCGAAGGCATGGCAGTCTGCGACCCCGGCCGGCCATCAACCGCCGCCATCGCGCCCGGGGCCGCCGCATCCAAGCCGGCGCCCGGGCCGGGGAGCCCTCCGCCGGGCCCCTCCCCCGCCCCGAGCTGATCTCCAGGTGCCCCGAACTGCGTCTCACCGGACTGCAGGCCGGAGATCGTCTCGCCCGCCTGCAGACCAGACTGCATCTCAGCCGCCTGCAGACCGGACTGCATCTCAGCCGCCTGCAGACCGGACTGCATCTCAGCCGCCTGCAGACCAGACGGCGTCCCACCCGCCTGCACACCAGACGGCGTCCCACCCGCCTGCACTCCAGACGGCGTTCCACTCGCCTGCAGGCCAGACTCCGTCTCGCCCGCCTGCAGACCGGCTCGCATGTCACCCGTCTGCAGGCCAGAGAGCCTTCCGCCCGACTGCAAGCCAGAGAGCGTCCCACCCGGCTGCAGACCGGACGGTGTCTCGCCCGGCTGCAGATCGGACTGCATCGCGCCCGCGTGCACTCCGAAGGTCATTTCACCCGGCTGCGGACCAGAAAGCGTCCCGCCCGACTGCAGACCGGAGGGCGTCCCGCCCGACTGCAGACCGGAGGGCGTCTCGCCCGACTGCAGACCGGAGGGCGTCTCGCCCGACTGCGGGACGAGCTGGGTCTGGTCCGGCTGAGGGCTCGAGTAGGTCTGGCCTGGCAGGTCGTCCCACGGAGACCCCGCGACGGGGGCACGGTCGGCGTTCTGCGAGGCGGTGTCGCGCCAAGCGTCGCTCGGGTCCGAGGCGCGGGGCGCTTCGGCGGCGTCCACAACGCGGCGGACCTCATCTGCTCCGGGGAGTTCGAGGCCTGTGGACAAGCCGGGCGAGGACGGCTCGGAATGCGCTAGGTTCTCCGCACCCCGGGCGGGCGGGCCGGCAGGGGTTGTATGACGCATGACGAATCCGGCGTCGGGCCGGCCACTGATTCCGCTGGGCTCGTCTGCCGGAGCGCCGAGGTCGTGCTGAGGCGCGACGGGCTGGAAGCGGCCCAGGCCGCTCGGCTCCTGCTCGTCGGGCCGGCCGGGCTCGTACGGGTGCGCTTCGGTCGTCGGGAAGCGCCCCAGCCCGCTCGGCTCGTGCAGGACCGAACCGCCCGACTCGAAGCTCGACTCCTGCAGCGCCGAATCGCCGGGCTCGGAGCCCAGCCTCAGCAGCGCCGAATCGCCGGGCTCGAAGCTCGGCCCCTGCAGCGCCGAATCGCCGGGCCCGAAGCCGGCCGACCCGCTCGGCTCCTGCGACGTCGGAGCGCCGAACTCCCGGCGTCCCGGACCGCTCGGCTCGGTGACGTCCGCGACGTGCTGAGCGGACTCGCCGGCTTGCCAGGCGCTCGGGTCCGCTTCGGGCTTGGGGCGGCCCGACGGGCGGCCGGCCAGTTCGATGCCGGCGGGCTCGTGCGGGGAGGGCGCGGTCTCCTGGGTCGGCCAGGGCGAGTCGTGGGTGAGGTCGGACGGCTCCGATGCAGGGCTGGGTGCGATCTCCGCGGGTGAGAGCAGGTGCACGGCGGCCGCATCGGACGGGGGCTCGTCGCCGGCGGGGGAGAACGAGACGTCCACGGGGCCGACGTGCAGGGAGCTGCGGTAGGCGGGGCCGGCGGAGGGCTCGTCGAGGTCCCGTGCCCGGCGCGGACGGTATTCGGAGGGGACGGGCGCCTCGAAGGCCGGGGAGGACTCCGACGCCGCCGGGGACGGGAACGACGACGAAGTGGGCAGCGGCTCGAAGAAGGGCGGCGGCGCGGGTACGGACGGGGGCTCGAGCACTCCGGACGGGGCGAACGACACCGGAGACGCCTCGGACGGCCGAAGCGGCGGCACCGCGGTAGGCCCCGGCTCGGGACCGCGGCGGGCGGCGGCGACCAGGCCGGAGTTCTCGGCGAGGCCGGCCGCGGCCACCACCTCGGCGGCGGAGGTGCCGGCGGCGCACGGGAGGCGTTCGCCGCAGACGGGGCACAGGGTGCCGGGGGCGCCGGCGTGGGCGGTCAGCATCGCCTGGGCCGTGCGTGCCAGCACGCTGTCGGGATCCACGAACGCCTTGATCGGTGCCACGTCTGCCGCCCCCGTTCCGCGTCGAGGCCGTCGCCTCGACGAACACGAGACAAGTTCACCGCTCGACGGGTGCGGTTCGCGCGCTTTTCAGCAATTCGGCGACGGGGGTGGCAGACGTGAAACGTGCGGCGCGGTCAGCCGGCGTCCTGGTAGCGCAGGACGGCCCCGATGCCGTCGGTCAGCTTCACCTCCTCGGGGGCGACCAGCACCAGCGCGGCGTCGGTGCCGGCGATGGCCCGCACGAGGGCGGCGTCGGCGCGCACCTCGACCGGGTCGATGCCGGACGAGCGGAGCAGCTCGGCGTCCGCGGAGATCAGCGTGGGGTCGTCGGGGCCGATCCACAGCCGGTCGGTGGAGGACGGGTCGTCGACGAGCAGGACCGTGTCGACCTGGCCGCGGGTCAGGTGGGTCACGACGTCGGCCAGGCCGGTGCTGCCGCCGCCCGAGCCGGCCTGCGCCTCGAAGCGGTCGATCACCGCGCGGGTCTGCCGGTCGGCGGCGTCGGCGATGGCCTGCACGGTCACGTCGTCGAGGGCGTCGGAGTCGCCGGTCAGGTCGGCGGTGACGATCCGGTCCGCCCAGCGTTTCGGCAGGGCCTCGACCACGTACGGGCGGGACCGCGGGTCGCCGGTCACCAGGATCACCTCGGCGCCGACCCGGTCGGCCAGGTCGGTGGCGGCGGCCGCCACGTCGCCGGCGTTGCGCTTCCAGGCGTCGTCGACCGCGTGCAGGTAGCGCAGGTGCCGCCAGCCACCGGCGTTGACCTTGCGCAGCGGGAAGCTCTGGCTGCCCTTCACGTGGCGGGTGCGCGGCACCCCGTCGGCCGACACCGCGACCACCTCGCCGCCGGTGTGGTCGGCCTGCACGCGTACGTAGGGAACTTCCTCGCCCCGGGACGCCACCAGCGGCATCGCGTGCGGCAGCGGGCCCCACAGCGCGGTGTCGGCGGGCGGCGGGGCGCTCAGCGGCTCGACCAGCTCCACCGACCCCTCGGTCGCGAACACGGCCAGCCCGTAGCGGCCGGTCCCGTACGCCTGTGTCAGCACGGCCTCGCGCATCGCCGCGACCGTCGCCTCGTCGGCGCCGGCCTCGGTGAGCTGCTCGGCGAGCGCGCGGAAGCGCAGTTCGATCTGATGCTGGGCGTTCTCGTCGTCGCGGCTGGCATCGAGGTAGATCGACGCCCACGGACCGGGACGGGAGAAGAGCGGACGAAGAAATGACAAATCCATGTGCGCTGGCTACCCGATTACCTACCGTTCTCACGTATTCACTCACGGTGCCCGCGTGTTGACTCTCCGTACCATATGAGAATCCCTCAGGAGGTGATATCCATGGATGACCTCGACCTCCACCGCGAGCAGATCCTCCGGCACGTCGGGCCCGTCATCACCGGCCGTTTCGCCGGCTTCCAGACCTCGTACACCCGGGAGGTCCGGATCGGGCAGCCGCTGCTCATGACGGTGTTCCTCGCCGCGAGCGTGATTCACCTGATCGGCGCGGTGCTGCGCATGAAGGGCGCGCGCCGCAGCTTCAAAGAGCTCAAGAAGGGTCCCGAGTTCCTGGTGACGCCGCTGCGCGTCCGCGACGAGCTCGGGCAGCTGTACGAGGTCGAGATGCACGGGCAGCTCCCCCAGTCCGCGCTGCACCGCGGCGACCTCGTGCAACTGACCACGACGCCGCAGAAGGACCCCACGCTGGCGGTGCGGCTGGTGCGGCTGGTCAACCTCACCACCCTGCAGCCGCTGACCCCGCGCATCCCGACGATGTGGTCGCATCTGGGTCCCGCGCTGCTGATGCAGGCGGCCTTCGGCGTCGTCGTGCTGGTCGCCGCGCTCGCGTTCTGGGCGATGTAGGACCTACAGCTTGTCGAGCGGCACGGCGTTGGCGAGCGCCTGCATGCCGGCGTTGTTGGGATGCAGGTGATCGCCGCCGTCGTACTGCGGGTCGAGCCGCAGCGGGTCGGCCGGGTCGCGCAGGGCCAGATCGAAGTCGGCGACCGCGTCGGCCCCTCCCCCGCCGGAGGACCGGATCCACGCGTTGACCCGCAGGCGCACCTGGTCGAGCGCCGGCGTGTACACCCGGTAGCCCTTCCACGGCGTGATCGTGCAGAGCACCACCCGCAGACCCTGCGCCCGCGCCCGCACCGTCAGGTTCGTCAGGCCGGCCGTGATCTGCTCGGCGTCGGTCTGCTGCGGCGCCTGGAGGATGTCGTTGATGCCCGCGAACACGATCAGCGTGCGGGCGCCCGCCCGTTCCAGCACGTCCTCGGCGAAGCGGGCCTGCGCCGAACGGCCGGCGATCGCGTCGACGCGGTATCGCGGGTACTGCCCGTCGAGCAGGACGCGGTTGCCGGCCAGCCCCGCGTTGGCCACGCCGTAATCGGGCGCCGAGGTCACCGCGAGGCGGGCGGCGAGCAGGTCGGGCCAGCGGCGGTTGAGCCCGGCCGTCGAGGCGGCGCCGTTGGTGATCGAGTCGCCCAGCGCCACGACGGTGCCGGGCGCGCCGGTGACCTCGACCGCGGTCGCGTAGAACCAGGCCGAGGTGCCGTGCCGGTACGCGGTGGCGGCGACGTCGCCGGCGTGGTCGAGCGCGTCGGGGCTGACGAACGAGAGCTGCTTGGCGTCGGCGTGGAAGGTGGCGGCGGCGGGCTTGACCGGCGTCCACACGCTCACCAGCAGGTCGGTGTCGGCCGGGACGTCCATCGGCAGGGCGTCGCTGAGCACGTCGCCGCCGACCGGCACGGTCACGTCGCCGCGCCCGCCGAACGTCACGTCGCGCACCGAGCCGGGGACCGCGGCGCCGTCGCTGCGGTCGTTCGTGCCGTCGCGGCGGCCCCCGGCATGTGCGGAGACCGCGATCGTGACGTGCCCGAACCGGACCGGGGTGACGCCGAAGCGGTTGCTGAGCCGTACGCGCACCCGCGGCCCGGCGATGGTGCTGTGCACGACGTTGCGGATCGTGTGGCCGAGCGGCCGCTTGAAGTTGGCCGCCGACGGCGCCGCCGACCACGTGGTCGACCACTCGGGCGCGGGGGCGAAGGCGGAGGCGCTCGCGGGGGCCGCGGCCTGCGCGGTCGCCTGCGGGGAGGGCGCCGACTGGCGGAGCGGGCCGAGCGCCACCCACGTGACGGTCAGGATCGTGGACAGGACCGAAGCCACCACGACGCCGATCAGCAAGCGCCGCATGTTCAAGATCTTGCCCTCCCCAGGGTGCAGATCCGGATGAAATCCGGTACGGCAGGGTACCGCTGCGGGCGTGCCCGCCGGGGATCAACCTCCCTCGCATCGACGGGCATGGAACCGACACCGGGTGCGATCTCATGCTTTGGTGTCGCCTGGCGCGACACGCCGGGGTGTGCGAATTTGATGGGGTCTCCAGGAGGTGGTGTGCCGTGGGCGAGGACGTCGAGCAGGCGAATTTCACCCGTGAGGACCGCGCGAGGTACCGGCACAAGATCCGCCGGAGCCTGGACGTGTTCGCGGCGATGCTGCGCGAGTCGCGGTTCGACTTCGAGCGGCCGCTGACCGGCATGGAGATCGAGCTGAACCTGGTGGACGAGCACGCCGATCCGGCGATGCGCAACGCCGAGGTGCTGGGCGCGATCGCCGACCCCGACTTCCAGACGGAGCTGGGGCAGTTCAACATCGAGATCAACGTCCCGCCGCGGCGGCTGGCCGGCGACGAGAACGCCGACCTCGAGCGCACGCTGCGGGCCAGCCTCAACAACGCCGAGAAACACGCGCGTACGGTCGGCGCGCACACGGTGATGATCGGCATCCTCCCGACGCTGCGCCGCGAGCACATGACGCTCGAGGCGCTCTCGGCGAACCCCCGCTACAAGCTGCTCAACGAACAGATCTTCACCGCCCGCGGCGAGGACATGGACATCCGGATCGACGGGGTGGACCGGCTGTCGGTCACCACCGACAGCATCGCGCCGGAGTCGGCGTGCACCAGCACGCAGTTCCACCTGCAGGTCAGCCCGGCGCAGTTCGCCGCGTACTGGAACGCCGCCCAGGTGATCGCGGGCGTGCAGGTGGCGCTCGGGGCGAACGCGCCGCTGCTGTTCGGCCGGGAGCTGTGGCGCGAGACGCGGATCCCGCTGTTCGAGCAGGCCACCGACACCCGGTCCGAGGAGATCAGGGCGCAGGGCGTACGCCCCCGGGTCTGGTTCGGGGAGCGCTGGATCACCAGCGTCTTCGACCTGTTCGAGGAGAACGTGCGTTACTTCCCGGCGCTGCTGCCGATCTGCGACGACAACGACCCGTCCGAGATCCTCGAGCGCGGCGAGGTGCCCGAGCTCAGCGAGCTGCGGCTGCACAACGGCACGATCTACCGCTGGAACCGGCCGATCTACGACGTGGTGCGCGGCCGGCCGCACCTGCGGGTCGAGAACAGGGTGCTGCCGGCCGGCCCGACGGTGGTCGACACGATGGCGAACGCGGCGTTCTACTACGGCCTGATCCGCACGCTCGCCGAGGCGGAGCGTCCGCTGTGGACGCAGATGAGCTTCAGCGCCGCCGAGGAGAACTTCCACACCTGCGCGCGGCACGGCATCGACGCCACCGTGTTCTGGCCGGGCATGGGCTACATCCAGGTCACCGAGCTGGTGCTGCGCCGGCTGCTGCCGATGGCGCAGCAGGGCCTGCAGCGCTGGGGCGTCTCGCAGAACGAGCGGGACCGGCTGCTCGGCATCATCGAGCAGCGCTGCCTCACCCACCGCAACGGCGCCGCGTGGCAGGTGCAGACGCTGCACGCCCTGGAGGCCGAAGGCAGCGACCGCCAGGGCGCCCTGCACGAGATGCTGAGGCGCTATCTGCCGCTCATGCACGAGAACCTCCCCGTGCACGAGTGGCCCTACCCGGGCTGACCGGTCCGCTCGAGGAACGCGACCAGAGCCTTGTCGAAGGCGGCGGGCTGCTCGAGGTTGGGCAGGTGGCCCGCCCCGTCGACGACCACCAGCGCCGAGCCCGCGACGAGCTGGTGCATCTCCTCGCCGTCCGCGACCGGCGTGAACTCGTCGTCGCGGCCGACGACGATCAGGGTGGGGACGCGGACGCCGGCGAGCACCTCGCGGTAGTCGGGCCGCTCGGCCCGGCCGCGCAGCGCCGCCGCGGCGCCGGCCGGAGGTGCGCCGGTCATCATCGTCCGGACGTGCGCGGCCACCTCGGGCATCGCCTCCACGTTGTAGGCGGCGATCATCTTGGCCAGGTTGTCCCGGGCGTACCAGCCCATCCCCTCGGCCTCGAGCCGGTCGGCCGTGGCGCGGCGCCAGGCCTGCCCCTCGGGCGTGTCGGCGCGGGCGAACGTGTCGGCCAGGATCAGCCCGCGGATCCGCTCGGGGAATAGGCGGCAGCACTCCATGACGATCTGCCCGCCCATCGACAGCCCGCCCAGCACCACGTCGCCGACGCCCAGCACGTCGAGCAGCCCGAAGACGTCACGCGCGAACGTCGCCAGCGGCGTCCTGCCCGGCACCACGGTCGTCGAGCCGTAACCCCGCAGATCGGGCACGACGACGCGCCACCCGGCCGCGACCGCCGCGGCGACCTGCGGGCGCCACATCGAGCGGTCGAACGGGTGCCCGTGCACGAGCACGAGCGTCCGGCCCTCCCCGGCGTCGTCGTAGCCGATCGTGATCCCGTTGACCTGCGCTGTGCCCATGCGCCGACGCTAATTCGTGCGCCACGCCGCCGAACCGGCCAATCCTGAGGTTCCGGCTCTTGTCACAGCCGGGGCGCCCGTGTCGTCTTACCCGGGGAAGGACGGTGCCATGGCGGAGACCGCGGTGTTCGAGCAGGAGCGCAAGAGGATGTGGGGCATCGCGTACCGCATCACGGGGTCGGTGATGGACGCCGACGACGCGGTGCAGGAGGCCTGGCTGCGGTGGCGGTCGCGGCCCGACGACGAGGCGCGCAACCCGCAGGCCTACCTCACGACCGTCGTCACGCGCATCTGCTACGACCGGCTCACCAGCGCGCAGGCCAGGCGCGAGGTGTACGCCGGCCCGTGGCTGCCGGAGCCGGTCGTCGGCACGCCGCCGCCCGAGGAGCAGGCCGCGCTCGGCGAGTCGGTGAGCCTCGCGCTGATGCTCGTGCTGGAGCGACTGTCGCCGGCCGAGCGCATCGCCTTCGTGCTGCACGACGTCTTCGACGTGCCGTTCCCGCAGATCGCCGAGGCGGTGGGGCGCAGCGCCGCGGCCGTACGCCAGCTGGCCTCCCGCGCCCGGCGACGGGTGCGCGCCGAGTCGCCGCAGCAGCCGGGCGACCGGGCCGAGCACCGCCGGGCGGTCGACGCGTTCGTGCGCGCGGTGACCAGCGGCGACCTGGACGACCTGCTGCGGATCCTCGACCCCGAGGTGGTGTGGCGCTCGGACGGCGGCGGCATCGTCCAGGCCGTACGGTTCCCGGTCGTCGGCGCGCGGCGGGTGGCGAACCTGGTGACCGGGTTCGCCCGCGCCTACGACCCGGACGGCACCCGGCTGCGGGTGTGCGAGGTCAACGGCGCGCCCGGCGTGCTGCTGACCGACCGGACCCGCGACCTGACCGGCGTGCTCGGCTGCACGGTCGACGGGGGCCGGGTGGTGGCGCTGCACCTGATCGTCAACCCGGAGAAGCTGCGCCACGTCGCGTGTCACACCTGAGGGCGCTGCCCCGTCTGGCGGGTATGAGCATCCTCGTTCTGGGCGGCGGCTACGCCGGCCTCACCGCGGCGCTGCGCCTCGCGCGCCACCACTCGGTCACCCTCGTCGACCCGCGGGACCACTTCGTGCACCGGATCCGGCTGCACCAGGTGGCCGCGGGCGAACCCGCCACCGTCACGTATCCCTACGAGCGCCTGCTGGCCGGCACCGGCGTGCGTCACGTGCGAGCCGCCGCCGCGAGCGTGGACCCGGCCCCGCGCCTGGTCGACTGCGGCCCGGCCGGCTCCCTTCCGTACGACCGGCTCGTGTACGCCCTGGGCAGCCGCACGGCCGTCCCCGCCCGGGTTCCGGCCGCGCCGGCCGACGGCCGCACCTTCACCACCGAGACCGCAGGCCTGCTCGCCACCGCCATGACCGGCGAGGTGCGCGACGTCGCCGTGGTGGGCGGCGGCCCGACGGGCGTGGAGACGGCCGCGGAACTGGCCGAGGCGCACCCCGGCCGGCGGGTGCGGCTGCTGACCGACGGCGAGCTGATGCCCACGATCTCCGGCCGCGGGCGCGACCACGTCCGCGCTGTGCTGCGCGGTCTCGGCGTGGACGTCGTGGAAGGCGTCCGGGTCGGCGGGCCGGAGGAGGTCGACGCCGGCGCCGTGCTCTGGGCCGCGTCCATGCGACCCGCGACCGAACTCGCCCGCGAGGCGGGGCTCGACCTGGACCCGGCCGGCCGCATCCGGGTGGACGAGGCGCTGCGCTCGACGTCGCACCCGGACGTCGTCGTCGCCGGCGACGCGGGCGCGGGCTGGCGGATGGCCTGCGCGACCGCCGTCCCGACCGGCGCCCACGCCGCCGACACGATCCTGCGCGAGGCCCGCGGCGAGGCGGCCCGGCCGTTCCGGCAGCGGTACTTCCTGCTCTGCATGAGCCTCGGCCGCCGCGACGGCCTGGCCCAGCTCCTGCACCCGGACGACCGGCCGCGCTCGACGATCGTGACCGGCCGGTCGGCCGCCTGGATCAAGGAGGGCATCGTCGCCGGGGTGCCGAAATTCCTGCTCGCGGGCGCCCGCTGGTGGATGCCCGGCGACAGCCTGAGCCTCGGGCGCCGCTGACCGCGCGGCCCGGCCCAGGCTCGGCTCCCGCGCGGGCGGGGCTCCGGCGCGGGCGGGGCTCCCGCGCGGGCGCGGCTTTCAGGCTCGGGCGACCGCAACCGTCACCCGCGGGAAGATCCGCTTGGGGACGACGAGGGCGGCTGTCGGGCCCGCGGCGCACAGGGCCGCCGCCTCGGCGACGCTCGCGGTGCCCACCGCGGCGGCCACCGCGCCGCTCGGGTTGGGCGCCTCCGCCCGGGCCAGCTCGGCGGCGGGCAGCGCGGCCAGCCGCCACCCCCGCGCGCGGGCGAGGCCGCGCACTGCCGGGTCGGCGGCGCGGCGGTCGAGGGTGGCCAGCACGGTGACGTCGCCGGGGGTCAGCCCCGCGGACGCCAGGACCTCGTCGACGGCCGCAGCCAGCTCGGCCTCGCCGGTGCCGCGGCGCGCGCCGACGCCCACGACGACCGTCGCGCTCACGTGCGGACGGACGCCGCCGCGCGTACCAGCCGGGACGCGAACGCGGGCTGCCCGGCCCAGTGCAGGTGCAGGTAGGAGGCGTGCAGCGACGGGGTGGCGAAGCCTTCCGGGTCCGCGCCGCGCCACGCCCACGCCGCGCCGCCGGCCGGGGAGAGCAGCAGCCCCGAGCGCGGGTGCACGGTCGTCCGGTGGAACTCGTGCCCGGTCACTCGGGTGCCGGCCGGCGCCAGCGGGCTGTCCGAGAGCGCGACCGCGTCGCGGTAGCCGAGGGTCAGCGACGGGGTCATGGCCGCGTCCGCGTCGAGCACCCCGCACATCGGGGCGCCGTCGAGCGTGCGGCACAACCACAGCAGCCCCGCGCACTCCGCGGCGATCGGGCCGCCGGACTGCGCCAGCTCGAGCACCGAGCGCCGCAGCGGCTCGTTGGCGGACAGCTCCGCGGCGTACACCTCGGGGAACCCGCCGCCGACCACCAGAGCCCGCGCACCCTCGGGCAGGGCGGTGTCGCGCAGCGGGTCGACGATCGCCACCTCCGCGCCGGCCCCGGCGAGCAGCTCGGCCGTCTCGGCGTACGCGAAGGAGAAGGCCGGCCCGCCCGCCAGCGCGACCACCGGCCGGCCCGCGACCGGGTCGGGCGCCACCGGTGACCAGGGCTGCGCGGTGAGCGGCGGGGCGGAGCGCGCGATCGCGAGCACCTCGTCCAGGTCCACCGCGGCGGTGACCAGGTCGGCCAGGGCGTCCACCGAGGCCTGCGCCTCCGCCCGGCGTTCGGCGGCCGGCACCAGCCCGAGGTGGCGCGAGGGCGCGGCCACGGCGTCGGCGCGGCGCAGCGCCCCGAGCACCGGCGTGCCGACCTCCTCGCACGCCTCGCGCAGGATCGCCTCGTGGCGGTCCGAGCCCACCCGGTTGAGGATCACCCCGGCCATCCGCACGCTGCCGAAGCTGCGGAAGCCGTGCACCAGCGCGGCGACCGACCGCCCCTGCGCCGCCGCGTCCACCACCAGGATCACCGGCGCGTCGAGCAGCCCGGCGACCTGCGCCGTCGACCCGGTCTCGCCCGCGCCGGTGCGCCCGTCGTACAGGCCCATCACGCCCTCGACGACGGCGAGCTCGGCGCCCTGCGAGCCGTGCGCGAACAGCGGCCCGATCAGGTCCTCCCCCACCATGACCGGGTCGAGGTTGCGGCCCGGCCGGCCGGCGGCGAGCGCGTGGTAGCCGGGATCGATGTAGTCGGGGCCGACCTTGAACGGCGCCACCGGCGTGCCCCGGCGCGCGAACGCCGCGAGCAGCCCGGTCGCCACCGTCGTCTTGCCGTGCCCCGAGGCGGGCGCGCCGATCACGACGCGGGGGACGCTCACCATTCGATGCCCTGCTGCCCCTTGCGGCCCGCGTCCATCGGGTGCTTCACCTTGGTCATCTCCGTCACCAGATCGGCCGCCTCGAGCAGCGCGGGCGCCGCGTCCCGCCCGGTGATCACCACGTGCTGGGTGCCCGGCCGCGCGGCCAGCGTCGCGACGACGTCGTCCACGTCGACCCAGCCCCACTTCATCGGGTACGTGAACTCGTCGAGCACCAGGAACTTGTAGGTCTCGGCCGCGAGGTCCCGCTTGATCTGCGCCCAGCCCTCGGCGGCCTCCGCGGCGTGGTCGCGCTCGGTCCCGGCACGCTGGATCCACGACCAGCCCTCGCCCATCTTGTGCCAGGTGACCGGCGCTCCCCCGGTCGCGCCCAGGGCTTTGAGCGCGGCCTCCTCGCCGACGCGCCACTTCTCAGACTTCACGAACTGGAACACCCCGATCGGCCAGCCCGCGCTCCACGCCCGCAGCGCCATCCCGAACGCGGCCGTCGACTTGCCCTTGCCCTGCCCGGTGTGCACCGCGAGCACCGCCTGCCGTCGCCGCTGACGGGTGGTGAGCCCGTCGTCCGGCACGGTCGTGACCTTTCCCTGAGGCATCAGGCAGCCCTCCCCATCCGCAAGCTGTCGAGCGGCATCAGGTCCGCGTCGAGCGCCCGGGCCAGCCGCGCGGCCAGCCCCAGCCGTACCGGACCCGACTCGCAGTCCACGACCACCGTCGACACCCCCGCCAGTGCCGGCGCGACCCGCACCGGGTCCGGCCCGCTCGTGGCCCGCCCGTCCGTCACCACGATCAGCAGCGGCCGCCTCCGCGGGTCCCGCCGGCGCTCGGTCGCGATGGTCGCGGCGGCCGTTCGCAGACCTTCGGCCAACGGCGTACGTCCTCCCGTGCGCAGACCGGCGAGCCGCAGCACACCCACTTCGTGGCTCGACGTGGGCGGCAGCACCTGCTCCGCCCCCTGCCCCCGAAACGTGATCATCCCGATCCGGTCGCGCCGCTGATAGGCATCCCGCAACAGCGACAACACCGCCGTCTTCACCACAGACATCCGCTTCCGCGCCGCCATCGACCCCGACGCGTCCACCACGAAGAGCACGAGGTTCGACTCCCGCCCGACGTGGACCGCCTCCCGCAGATCCCGGGGCAGCACCACCCGCCGCGCCCCGGCCCCCGCCTCGCCCAGGCCGGCCTGCTCGCTCCCGGCACTCCGCACATCGGCGCGCTCAAGTTCGGCGCGATGCAGGTCAGCCCGCTCGGCGCCGGCGCGATGCAGGTCGGCCCGCTCGGGATCGGCGCGATGCAGGTCGGCCCGCTCGGCGCCGGCGCGGTGCAGGGCGGCTCGCAGGGTCGCCGGCAGGTGCGGCGCCCCGGACAGCTTGCCGGTCGGCACCCGCGAGCCGATGACGCGCCCGCGACGCGACAGTGACGGGGACCGCCGCCCGGCGTGGCCGCCCTCGCCCCGGCGCGCGATGCTCAGCGTCCGCGTGCGGAACGCCGCACCCGGCGCGACCGGTGCCGCCGCGGCCCCGCCGCCGGTCCCCCCGTCCTTCCCGAGCCGCCCAGCCTCGTCCGTCTCGCTCTCCCGCCGCTCCTCCGCGCCCGATTTTCCGGATACATCACGGTAAGGGGGTGAGACGGGCTGGGACGAGCCGGAAGGCGGCGGGCCACCACCGTTCGGCCGGCCGCCACCCGGGCCTCCGCCGGACGAGTCGTCCGGACCACCGCGCGTGTCGTCCGGGCCGCCGGGCGTGTCGCCGGGGCCCCCGGGCGTGTCTGGTCCTCCGCCCGGCGTGTCGGGGCCGGCGCCGGGCGGGTCGTCGTCGGGGTCGTCCGGGTCGTCCTGGTGGGCGTCGGCCTCGGCGAGGGCCTCCTCGAGGCGCTGCTCGTCGGTGCCGGGCGGGTCCAGCGGATCCTTGCGGCGCCGGTGCGGCAGGGCCAGACGGGCGGCATCCCGTACGTCCTCGGGGGTCACCCGGTCGCGGCCGTGCCAGGCGGCCAGGGCCACCGCGCACCGCGCCACCACGATGTCGGCGCGCATGCCGTCCACGCCGTACGCGAGGCACACCCGGGCGATGCGGTCGAGCTCGCGGTCCGGCAGCACGACCGAGGGCAGCAGCGACCGGGCCACGACGATCCGCGCCGCCAGCTCGCGCTCGTCGGCGGCGAACCGCGCGGCGAAGGCGTCCGGGTCCAGCTCGTACGCGAGCCGCCTGCGCACCACCTCGGCACGCTCGCGGGCGTCGCGCGGCGCGGCCACGGTCACCACCAGGCCGAACCGGTCGACGAGCTGGGGCCGGGGCTCGCCCTCCTCGGGGTTCATCGTGCCGACCAGCAGGAACCGTGCCGCATGCTTGACCGACACGCCGTCGCGTTCGACGTGCGCCCGGCCCATCGCTGCCGCGTCCAGCAGCAGGTCGACCAGGTGGTCGGGCAGCAGGTTGACCTCGTCGACGTAGAGCACCCCGCGGTGTGCCGCGGCGAGCAGACCCGGCTCGTACGCCTTGACGCCGTCGGCCAGCGCGCGCTGGAGGTCCAGGGTGCCCACCACCCGGTCCTCGGTCGCGCCGACGGGCAGCTCCACCAGGCTGGACGGGCGGTGCAGCGCCGGGCTGTCGGCGGGGTGCGGCCCGTCGGGGCACTCGGGGTCGGGGGCGGCCGGGTCGCACGCGAAGCGGCAGCCGCGCACGACCGCGACCTCGGGCAGCAGCGCGGCGAGAGCCCGTACGACGGTGCTCTTGGCAGTGCCCTTCTCGCCGCGCACCAGCACTCCGCCCACGGCGGGCGAGACGGCGGTCAGCAGCAGGGCGAGGCGCAGGTCGGCGAGACCGACCACGGCCGGGAACGGGTACGGCGTCACAAGGATCCCCTTCTGCGCGGGTGTCCACGCCCGCGCGGCGAGTGGTACGAGCGGCCGGAGTCTCCTGGCTCCCGGATCGCCGCTCCCCGCCGCCTTCCGACCGTCGCCGGCCGTGGCGTCGTGGCGGGTCGCTCCCCGGTCACAGTGGCGGGACCGTCCCGGATTCGCACCGGGTTCCTCCGCTACCGCTCGCTCGCCATGCTTTCCTACGGCCCGGCGCGTCGTCAACGCGGGGTGACCTGCACCGCCTTCTCCGTCGTCGGCAGCGGCTGGGGCGCGAGCCGGTCGAGCTCGCGGACCACGTCGGCCACCGCCAGCGCGGACGACTCGATCAGCGGCCGCAGCCGGGCGTACAGCTCGACGTTGTCCGGATCGGGCCGGGTGGGCTCGGCGATCGGCACCAGCGCGGCCGCGTCGTCGAGGTCGGGCAGCTCACCCACCGCGTGCCGGGCGAGCAGGCAGGCGCCGAGCGCGGTGCCCTCCGGGGTGTCGGCGACCGACA
Source organism: Actinoplanes sp. URMC 104 (assembly GCF_051386375.1). Classification (NCBI taxonomy): domain Bacteria; kingdom Bacillati; phylum Actinomycetota; class Actinomycetes; order Micromonosporales; family Micromonosporaceae; genus Actinoplanes; species Actinoplanes sp. URMC 104. The sequence goes on from NZ_JBPQTO010000012.1 coordinate 384,436, forward strand.
CCGGCAGGTCCAGCGCCGCGGCGAGCACCCCGACCCACAGCTCGGACGCGACCGCCCCGCCCGTGGCCCGCACCTCGGTGACCGCGATGCCCTCCGCCGTGAACGAGTCGCGGACCAGCGCGAGCTGCTGACACACCCCTTCGACGGCGGCCCGTACGAGGTGGGCCCGCCCGTGCTCGCGGCGCAGGCCCAGGTAGGCGCCGCGCATGCCGGGCCGCCACCACGGCGCGCGCTCGCCCAGCAGGTACGGAAGGCAGAGCAGACCGTCGCTGCCCGGCGCGACGCCCTGGGCCTCGACCAGCAGCGCCGCGTCGCGTTCGTCCGCGTCCTCGCCCTCGGCGCCCGGGCGCTCGAAGCCCGCGGCGAAGCTCTCCCCCGCCCAGCGCACCACCGACCCGGCGTTGTTGACCGCGCCGCCGATCGCCCAGCGGTCCTCGGTGAGCGCGTAGCAGAACAGCCGGCCGTCCTTGTCCACCGTCGGCCGGTCCACGATCGTCCGCAGCGCGCCGCTGGTGCCCAGCGAGATCGCCGCCACGCCGGCCGGTGTCGCGCCCACGCCGAGGTTCGCCAGCGGGCCGTCCGCGGCCCCGATGACCAGCGGCGTGTCCGGGTCGAGGCCGGCCGCCTGCGCCACGTCCGCGCGCAGCCGCAGCCGGGTGGTCGTCGGCACCACCTCGGCGAGCTGGTCGGCCCGCACGCCCGTGAGCTCGAGCGCCTCGGGGTCCCAGCGGCGCTCGTGGATGTCGTACATGCCGGTGCCGCTGGCGATCGACAGGTCCACGACGTACGGGGCGTCGGCCAGCCCGGCCAGCATCAGCTCCTTGACGCCGCCCCAGCGCGGGGTCTTCCGCAGCGTCCCGGGGTCGTTCTCGTGCCACCAGGCCAGCTTGGTGAGCGGCGACATCGGGTGCACCGGCGTGCCCGTGCGCGCCTGCAGCCGCTTGCCGCGCCCGTCCGCGACGATGTCCTCGCTCTGCTTGCCCGCGCGCCCGTCGGCCCAGGTCACGAGCGGGCCCAGCGGACCGCCCGCGGTGTCCATCGGCACGACCCCGTGCAGGAACGCGCTGAGCCCCACCGCGACGACGTGGTCGCCGTTCTCCCGGCACGCCGCCGCGACGTCGATCAGCGCCTTCACCGCCGCGTTGCGCAGCGCGTGCGAGTCGAGCTCGGCCCGTCCCGACCCCGGCACGGACAGCGGGTAGTGCACGCTGGTCTGCGCGCGGAGCGTCCCGTCGGGCCCGGCTGCCACCCCCTTGGTCGCGGTGGTCCCGGTGTCGATCCCGATCACGACGTCCATGCGCGGCTCCCGTCCGTGGCGTCTGTCGTCCCCCAACCTAATCGCCGCCCGGAACCCCCGCCCGTCAGCGTCAGGGCACCCCGACGCGCGTCGCCCGGCCGTGCCGGGGCTGCACCTCCAGCTCGCTCGCGGCGGCCGGGATCACGGCGGCGTCGCCCGCGGCCGGCAACCAGGTTCCCTCTCCCCGTACGCGGTACCGCAGTCTGCAGTTGAGCGCGGCCACCGCGACACCCAGCCCGTGCGGCAGCCGCGCGTGCAGGATCGGATAGGTCTCGCCGAAGCCGTCGACCGCGTCCGTCGACAACCCGTCGTCGAGCATGCCGAGGTAGTTGACCCGCGGCTTCTCGTCGTCGCGCCCCGCCATCCAGAGCGCGCGCGCCCGGCCGTCCAGTGCGACCGTCTGCACCACGAGCCGCCGCCCGTCGGCCGTCGCGCCGGTCAGGTGCCATTCGGTCGGCCCCGTCCAGACGTGGTAGCCGTACGGGTCGAGGTAGCCGTCCCGCCTGGTCACGTCCCACCACTCCGTACGGGCCGGGGGCTCGCCTGCTCCCGGCAGCCGCTGCTCGATCCGCTCCGGCAGGCGGTTGAGCGCCGTGCTCGCCGGCACGACCGCCTCGATGTTGGTGAGCCACACCGGATCGCTCGCGTTCCCCGGCCGCAGCGCGATCGGCACGGTCCGGTCGGGCGCGGCGATCCGCCGGACGACGGCCCCGTCGGTCGCCCGCAACGGCACGAACGTCCGGTCGATCCGCCCCGCGGCGTCGATCTCGAAGCCCTCGGACAGCGCAACGGGAACATCCCCCGTGAGCACCACGAGGACGTCCCGGTCCGGGCCCGCGAGCAGCGCCGCGGGACCCATCCGGCCCGCCGGCACCACCAGCGTGTTGCCGCCCGGCTGCGGCCGCCCGTCGACGAGCTCGGCGAAGCCCTGCTGCTCCCACCCCGGCTCCGCGGGCATCGTGAAGCCGGCGACCGGCCCGGCCGGCGTGGCGCCGATCCAGAACACCCGGCCCCGCACGGCCCGCTCGAAACGCTCGATCAGCCCGCGGTCGTGCGCCAGGTCGCCGCGGACGCGACGCCCGACCGGAACCGTGCCGCCCCGGTGACGCGCGACCGGAACCCCGGCCCCGGCCGCGGCCACGGCCAGCGCCCCGCCGAGCACCGTGCGGCGCCGCACCGCCCTGCGGTTGCCGCCCGCCCGCACCCGGTCCAGCAGGTCCGGCGCCGGGCTGAGGTCGCCGGCCGCGCGGGTCAGCACCTCGCGGATGTCGGTGTCGGTCATCGCCCTCCCCCGTCCGTGACCAGGCTCGAACCCAGCACCTGCTTGAGCCGGTCGAGCCCGCGCGCGGCGTTGCTCTTGACCGTGCCGTCCGTGCAGCCCAGCGCCGCCGCCACCTCGTGCACCGGAAGGTCCTCCAGGTAGCGCAGCACCACGGCCGCACGCTGCTTGGGCGGCAGCTCCCGCAACGCCTCCAGCACCGCGGCGCGGATCGCGACGTCGTCGCCGTGGTCCGGCCCCGGCTGCTCGTGGTGCCGGCCCAGCGGCGTCTCCGGTCTCCGCGCGCGCGAACGCCAGCGGTTGGTCGCCCGGTTGACCAGCGCCCTGCGGGCGTACGCCTCCGGGGTGTGCTCGATGCGGCGCCACCGCACGTACATCTGCTCCAGTACTTCCTGCAGCAGATCCTCCGCGGCGTGCCGATCCCCCGTCAGCAGGTACGCGACCCGCAGCAGCCCGGTCGAACGGCTGCGCACGAAGTCGTCGAACCCCGCCCCCGGCCCTCTGGCCATCCCGTCGTCTCCCCCTGGTCGCCCTCACCCTTCCAGGACAACCGCGGGCGGCGTCAGGTTGCATCGACGATCCGTCATCCACCTCCGCCGTCTCGCAGGCTCCGCGCCGCCACCCGGCGCAGCTCCGTCGGCTCCGCGCGGCTCCGTCGGCTCCGCGCAGCTCCGTCGGCTCCGCGCGGCTCTGTCGGCTCCGCGCTGCTCTCGCGGCTCCGTTGCCGAGCACCGCCCGTCGCGCGGCGGGCCCCTTCACTCGGCCAGCAGCTTGGCGTACTCCTCCCTCAGCTCGTCGAAGCCGTGCTCCCGGGCGGCGGCGCCGCGGATGACGCCGACCGGGTCGCCGTCGAGCTGGTGCTGCAGGACGACGACGCAGATGTGCCACCCCGTCGCGACCGAGGCGGGGTCGCCCGACTCGAACAACGTGTGGCGCAGCGTGAGCAGCGTGCCCGCGCCGGCCGGCTCCAGCTCCCAGCGCAGCAGGTCACCGCCCCACGAGTACTCGAGAACGCGCGGGGGCTCCACCACCCGCACCTCGGCGGGCAGGTCGTGCCGCTCGTCCCCGTCCACCATCGTCAGCGTCGTGGGCCCCCGCTCGGTGAGGTCCCGCGCCGCGCTGAACGGCGCCCACTGATCGAGCTCCGCGGGGTCGGTGAGCGCCTCCCACACCGTCGCGGGTGGCTGGCGCAGCTCCCGGATGAAGATCAGGGTCCAGTGGTCCCCGGCCGCCGTGAGGCTCGCGCCGCCGGCCGAGCCCATGTCGATTGCCATAGCTCGTTCCTCCCATGAAAAGACGTCGTCACGTGTCGCCCTCTCCGGCCTTGCGTTCCAGGTGGCGCTCCAGCTCGGCGAGGTGGCGGGTCCACATGCGCCGGTAGGGCGCGAGCCAGGCGTCCAGCTCGCGGAACGGCCCGGGCTCGAGCCGATACACCCGCTGCTGCGCCCGGGTCTGCGCGGTGACCACCCCGGCCTCGCGCAGCACCCGCAGGTGCTTGGAGACCGCGGGCTGGCTCATGCCGAGCATGTCGACCAGCTCGGTCACCGTGCACTCCCGCACGCGCAGCTGATCGACGATGCGCCGCCGGGTCGGCTCCGCGATCGCAGCTAAAGCGTCCACGCAGACGACTATGCCACCGCTTTCATATAACTGGCAAGGCATAAGCGACGCCTGTGGAAAAGCGCTGAGGAGGAGGGAGGTCGGGCAAGGCACCTGTGGAAAACGCCGGATGGGCCGAGGGCCGGCAGACAGGCGGTCATGCAGGGCGGTACCGGAGGCCGCGGCGGTCGTGCGGGGCGCGGCAGAGGGGTCGGGCCGACGAAGGGCGGGCCGCGCCGGCAGGCGCGCGGCGGCAGAAGCGGTCAGGAGCAGCCCGGCCCGGCGGCCTGGCCGCCGACGACGCGGTAGGCGGTGATGTCGCCCTTCAGGTAGCCGGCCAGCTCTGCGACCGAGGCGGGCGCCTTCCCGTGCACGCCGACGTAGGCGACGATCGCGGAATCGACCGCCCGGCACGTGGCCCGGTCGGCGACGACCTGGGCCTTCCGCTCGACCGCCTCCGAGTCCAACTGGCTGTAGCAAACGCCAGCGACACTCACCGTCACCACGGCAGCCATAGTTACCTGAGACAAGCGCACGAGGGCAGCCTAAGCGTCATCACTCTGCGTACCCACCTGGCCGTTCGGACGAGATCCGACGACTCTCGGTGTTACTCCTCAGGTCCGGCGACCGGCACGTGAGCAGCGAGAAAGTCCAGCATCCGAGCAGAGACCCGTGCATACCGAGCGTCACCCGGCAACAGGAACTCACCGTGACGAGCACCCCGGACGGTCACGAACTGCTTGGGAAACGGCGCGAGTGCGAAAGCCTCCCGACCGGCCGCGAAAGGCACCACCAGATCACGATCGCCGTGCACGAAGAGCAGCGGCACGGCGCCCCCGCCGAACCGCGCGGGAGCACGCCCGCTGATCGACACCCCGGCGCGCAGATAGGCCGGATGCCCCGGCCCGAACAGCCCGAGCGTGGTGGTCCCGCCCGCCGAGAACCCCACGGCGGCGACCCGGTCGACGTCCAGATGCCCGGCCAGCACGTCCCCGCCCGTACGGTCCAGGGCCCGCACGGCCTCGATTACCGCCAACGCGTCCGCCGGCTGCCGGGCGATGTCGCGGCGGTCGACGAGCACCCGCGCGTTCGTGTGCGGATAGGCGGGCGCCGCCACCACGTACCCGGCCTCGGCCCACCCGGCGGCGAGCGGCGCGAACTGCTGCGGCAGACCGCCCAGCCCGTGGCTGAACAGGATGATCGGGTGACGCCCGGTGAGCCGTCCCCGGTACCACAGCGTGGTCGGCAGCGGCCGGTCCGCGCCGCGGGCGAGGCTCAGCGTGCGCGTCACCACGGACTCGCGCGCGGACGCCGGCCGGGCGGGGGCGAACCCGTCCAGCAGCAGCGCCACCAGGGCGAGCACCACGGCGAGTCTGCGCACGCCGTGAGCGTAGGAACGTGACGCAACGACGGCGATCGCCGTTGTGGGTGACGATGAGACGACGAACCTTCCTGGCGCTCGGCGTAACCGCGGGCGCGGCCGCCGGATGGGCGGGGTACCGCAGCCGACCGGGTGACTTCGACCCCGTCGTGCCGGACGCCCCGGCGGGTGACGAGCGACTCGAACGGCGGACGTCGCAGGCCCGCGGCAAGCCGGTCGACTTCTACACCGCCGTGCCCGCCGGCCATGGCGACGGGCGCGGCCTGCCCGTCTGCCTCGTGCTGCACGGCGCCTCCAAGACGGCGGCCGACTTTCCCGCGCTGGGCTTCGGCCGGTTCCTGACCGACGCCGTACGCCGTGGCTCCGAGCCGTTCGTGCTGGCCGGCGCGACCGGCGACCGGCTGAACTGGCGCCCCGCTCCGGGCGGCGACGACCCGCAGCGGATGGTGCACGAGGAGCTGCCCCGCTGGTGCGCCGAGCGCGGCTTCGACGTCTCGCGCACGGCGCTGCTCGGCTGGTCGATGGGCGGGTACGGGTCGCTGCTGCTCGCCGGGACGTACCCGCGCTCCGCCCGGGCGGTCGCGGCGCTGTCCCCGGCCGTACGCCTCGGGGGTGAGATCTTCCAGAACGCAGAGCGGCTGCGGGGCACAAGGGTGGGCCTCTGGTGCGGGCGCCAGGACGGGCTCGTCGACGACGTCCGGGCGCTGGCCGAGGCCCTGCCCGAACGGCCCGTGGCGGGCAGCTTCACCGACGGCCGGCACAACTTCGGCTACTGGTCGCGCTGCCTCCCCGCCGCGATGGACTTCGTGAGTGAAGCTTTACGGCGCTGAGGTCACGTCCGTACCGTGGTGACACAGAGCAACGGCCCACTCGCGCTGGAGGATCCCATGCGTCGTGCCGCCACCGTCCTCGCCCTCGTCCTCGCCGGCCTGTGGATCGCCACGCCGGCGCAGGCCTTCGCCCACAACGCGGTCCACCAGCCCGCGCTGCACGCCCTGCTCGACGCCCTCACGCTGGTCGTGGCGTCCGCTCCGGTCTGGACGGCGCTGCTGTGGAGCCGCGGCAACCGCTGGTGGCTCGCCGCGCTGATCGCCGTCGTGCAGCTGCCCGTCGCGATCATCGGCTTCGTGCCGATCGCCGACCCGGCCCTGCACCTGTCACTCTTCGTGCTCGCGCTCACCCTCACGGCGGTCTCGCTGCGGGTGGTGCGCCGCCAGGCCCGCGCCGCCGCTGCGCCGGTCGAGCCCTGACGAGGAAGCGGTCGCTGCGCCGGTCAAGCCCTGACCAGAGAACCGTCCGGAGCCCGTACGGCCAGACCCACCACGGCCTGGCCGTCGCGCACCAGGTCGACGTCGGGGCACCCCTCGGCGGCCTCGTGCCAGCCGTCGCCGTCGCGGACCGCGTGCCGCCGGCAGTGTTCCTCGTCCACATAGCCCCAGGCCCGCAGCAGCTCGCGCCCGCCCATCGAGTAGCACCCGACGGTCGCGACCCGATCGCCCTCGGGGCGCCGGAAGTAGTCGGCCCGCAGGCCGGGCACGGGTTCCCCCTCGAACGGCGCGTCGAGCACGGTCCGATGCGGTACGAAACCCTCCAGGTCAGGCAGCACCCGGTCATCCCATCACGACGGGACCGGCCGGTGACCGAGTTTTAACCTGCGTGTCAAGTGTGATGCCGGACAATGAGCCGGTGCTGACCGAGACGATGATGCCGGTCAACGGCATCGAGCTGTGCGTGGAGACGTTCGGCGAGCCCGGCGACCCCGCGCTGCTGCTCATCGCGGGCGCGACCGGCTCGATGGACTGGTGGGACGACGAGTTCTGCCGGCGGCTGGCCGCCGGCGGCCGGTTCGTCGTCCGCTACGACCACCGGGACACCGGCCGGTCCACGTCGTTCCCCGCGGGCGCCCCGCCGTACTCCGATGTGGACCTGGCCCACGACGCGCTCGGGGTGCTCGACGCGCTGGGCGTGCACCGGGCGCACCTGGTCGGGCTGTCGATGGGCGGAGGGCTCGCCCAGCGCATCGCGATCGAGCGCCCGCACCGCGTGCTGTCGCTCACGCTGATGTCCACCAGCACCGACCCACCCGCGTACGCGGTGACGCCGCCCGCCGGCGACCCGGGCGAGCCGCCCGAATGGTCCGACCGCCGGTCCGCGGTGGCGGGCATCGCCGCGGCCGCGCGCAGGCTCGGCGGCCCGTTCACGGCCGACGACCCGCACCTGCGCCGGCTCGCCGAGCGGGTCTTCGACCGCACCCACGACATGGCTGCCGCGCAGACCAACCACCTGCTGTGCGCGGGCGGCCCGCCCACCCGCGACCGGCTCTGCGGCATCACCGCGCCCACGCTGATCCTGCACGGCACGCTCGACCCGCTGTTCCCGCCCGCCCACGCGCGGGCCCTGTGCGCCGAGATCCCCGGCGCGCGGCTGGTCCTGCTCGAGGGGGTCGGCCACGAGGTGCCGCCCGCCGCGGTGTGGGCCCAGGTCATCGGCGAGATCCTCGGCCAGGCCGGCCGCCGCACCCAGCCCGCTTGAACGGGCCGGCCTGAGAGGTCAACGGCGGCGCAACATGTCGAGCATCCGCATGCCGGCGAACAGCCCGCCGCCCACCACGATCATGTAGCAGAACAGCAGCGCCGCCGGGCCCGCCGTGCCGGACACCGCGAAGAAGAACGCCGCGGCGAGGGCGGCCGTCCCCGAGCCGACGGTCAGGAACCAGCCGGTGGCCTTCTCGGCGGGCTGCCAGTGCGGCGACGCGCTGGCCATCAGCATCCCGGCGACCGGGCCGACGCCCGGCAGCACGAAGGCGCCCGCGGTCATCAGCCCGACCGCGGTGTATTCGGCCGCTCCCCCGCTGCCGGTGGCGGCCGGCGGCGGGGGAGGCGGGATCAGGGCGGGCAGGCGGATGTGCGCGGGCACCTTGCCGCGCCGGGCCGCCGCCACCAGCGCCTCCGGGGGCCCTAACCGGCGCACGATCTCGGCGGGGTCCTCGAGCGGCGACGCCGGCGAGGTGCGCCGCAGCGCGATGTAGTCGGCAACGGTCGACATGAGCTCGTCGCGCAGCTCGGGCGCGAGGTCCTCGCTCTGCGCCCACAGCGCGGCGAGGTAGTCCAGGACGATCACGTCCGTGTGCTCGAGCGGTGCCGTCGTCATGGTTGTCCCCCTGCCAGGAAATGGTGGATCCAGCATCGGCCCGCGCCCGCCGCGGGACATCGGTCCGGGGACCGGATTCCGGCTATGACTTTCGGCCGAGGACACTCGGGGGATGCGCGTCGTGTCGTTGCTGCCCTCCGCCACCGAGATCGTCTACGCCCTCGGGCTCGGCGGCGACCTGGTCGGCGTCACCTTCGAGTGCGACAAGCCGCCGTCCGCCCGCGCCGAGAAGACCGTGGTGGTGGGCGGCAAGGACACGCGCGGCATGACCCCGGGCGAGATCGACGCGTACGTGCGGGGGCGGCTCGCCGAGGGCGGTGAGCTCTACACGCTGCACGCCGGCGCGCTCGCCGGACTGGCGCCCGACCTGATCCTGACGCAGGACCTCTGCCGGGTGTGCGCGCTGCCGTCCGGCCACGTCACCGACGCCCTGGACCACCTGGGCTGCCGCGCCGACGTGGTCTCGCTCGACCCGTACACGCTGGACGAGGTGCTCGGCACGATCCACTCGGTCGGCGAGGCGGCCGGCGTGCCCGAGCGGGCCGAGAAGCTGGTCACCGGGCTGCGGGAGCGGCTGGACGCCCTCGCGGCGGCCGTGGCCGGGCGGCGCCGGCCCCGCGTGGCGATCGTCGAGTGGGTGGACCCGCCGTTCACGGCCGGGCACTGGGTTCCCGACCTGGTGACGGCGGCGGGCGGCGAGCCGGTGGCGGCGAGCGCGGGGCGGCGCTCGGTGCAGACGACGTATGCCGAGCTGGCCGCGCCCGCCCCGGAGGTCGTCCTCGTCACGCCGTGCGGCTTCCACCTGGACGGGGCGGTCGAGCAGGCCCGGCACGTGGCGCCGCACTTCCCGGACGCCCAGGTGTGGGCGCTGGACGCGGACGGCCTGGTCGTGCGGCCCGGGCCCCGCCTGGTGGACGGCGCCGAGGCGATCGCCGCGATCCTGCACCCGGAGGCCGTGCCCGTTCCGCCGCCGGGCGCGATCGCCCGCGTCAGCTGACGAGAGCCGGCTGGGGCAGATCGGACCAGCGCTGCCGAGCGGCGACGCGGACCCGCTGGGCGCGGTAGAGCCAGAGGGTGTCCAGGCCGAACGACCAGGTCACGGCGGCCAGCGCGACGGCGAGCGCGGCCTGGGCCGTTGCGGTGGGCAGCACGCCGGCCATCACCGCGGCGAGCACGACGCCCTGGAGCGCGGCGACGACCTTGCGCGAGAAGCGGAACGGCAGCGCGGCGTTGAGCCACGGGAACACCCAGGTCGCGACCGCGAACGCGTACCGGTAGAGGCCGAGCGCCAGCCACCACCAGCCGAACTCGTGGCCGACGTAGGCGCCCAGCACCAGCACGAGCACCGAGTCGATCTCCATGTCGAAGCGGGCGCCGAGCGCGGTCGTGGTGCCGGTGCGGCGCGCGACCTGACCGTCCACGCCGTCCATCGCCAGCGCCACCCCGGCGATCGTGGCCAGCACCGGGATGCTGACCGGCTGGACGAACGAGGTGACCACCATCGCGATCACGCCGCCGACCAGCAGGGCGCGGGCCAGCGTCACCGCGTTCGCCGGGCCGAGGCGGCCCATGCCGGCCCGGGAGAGCCCGGCGCCGAGCAGACCGCAGAGCACCAGGCCGTACGCCGCCCCGGTGAGCAGCCCCGCCGTGGTGAGCCCGAGCGTGCTGCCCAGCAGCGCCAGCAGCGCGAGCTGGGCGGCCAGGCCGACCACCGGCGCGCGCGAGGAGTCGCCGACGGGTGCGGGTCGTGGGTTCACCAGAGCCTCCATGTGCAAGATCGGCCGCCGCGTATGGTTGCCGTCGTCAGCTAGGAACACGAGCGCGACCGGCGAACGGTTCAGCGGGTGAAGGGACTTCGGCGATGACGGACGAGGCGTACGCGTTCTGGCTCGCCGAGCCGGGCCGCGGCGAGATCCGCCCGGTCGCGGTGCCGGAGCCGGGCCCCGACGAGGTGCTCGTGCGCACGCTGCACACGGGCGTGAGCCGCGGGACAGAGACCCTCGTGTTCACCGGCGGCGTGCCGCAGAGCCAGTGGGCGGCGATGCGGGCCCCCTTCCAGCAGGGCGACTTCCCGGCCCCGGTCCAGTACGGCTACCTCAACGTCGGCGTCGTCGAGCAGGGCCCGCCCGAGCTGCTGGGACGTACCGTCTTCAGTCTCTACACCCACCAGACCCGGTTCGTGGCGCCGGCGAGCGCTGTCACCCTCGTGCCCGACGGCGTGCCCGCGGCGCGCGCGGTGCTCGCCGGGACGGTGGAGACCGCGGTGAACGCGCTGTGGGACGCGCGGCCACTGGTCGGCGACCGGGTCGCGGTGGTCGGCGCGGGCATGGTCGGGGGCTGCGCCGCGGCGATGCTGGCGAGCTTCCCGGGCGTACGCCTGCAGCTCGTCGACGTCGACGAGGGCCGCGCCGAGCTGGCCGCCCGCCTGGGCGCCGGCTTCGCCCTGCCCGGCGACGCGCTCGGCGACTGCGACCTGGTGATCCACGCCAGCGCCACCTCGGCCGGCCTGACCCGCTCGCTGGAGCTGCTCGCGCCCGAGGGCACCGTCGTCGAGCTCAGCTGGTACGGCGACCGGCAGGTCAGCGTGCCGCTGGGCGAGTTCTTCCACTCGCGCCGGCTGACCGTGCGCGGCAGCCAGGTCGGCGGCATCGTGCCGGGCCGGCGCCGCACGTACGCGGACCGGCTCGCGCTCTCGCTGGAGCTGCTCGCCGACGACCGGTTCGACGCGTTCGTCACCGGGCACTCCCCGTTCGCCGACCTGCCCGACGTGCTGCGCCGGCTGGCCGACGGTAGCCTTCCGGCCCTCTGCCACGTGATCGACTACCCCTGAGGAGCAGGCCTTGTTCAGCGTCACCGTCCGCGACCACATCATGATCGCGCACAGCTTCCGGGGCGAGGTCTTCGGACCGGCCCAGAGGCTGCACGGCGCGACCTTCGTGGTGGACGCCACGTTCCGCCGGCCCGAGCTGGACGACGACAACATCGTGGTGGACATCGGCCGGGCGAGCGAGGAGCTGCACGCCATCTGCGGCGGGCTGAGCTACCGCAACCTCGACGACGAGCCCGACTTCCTGGGCATCAACACGTCGACGGAGTTCCTCGGGAAGCTGATCGCCGACCGGATCGCCGAGCGGATCGCCGCGGGCGGCCTGGGCCCGGGCGCCGCGGGGCTGACCGGCCTGGCCGTGACCCTGCACGAGTCGCACATCGCCTGGGCCACCTACGAGCGCGACCTGTGACCCTGTGGGCGGTGCTGCCGGGGTCCGTCGACGACCCGGCGGCGCCGAGCGGAGGCAACCGGTACGACCGGGCCGTCCTGATGATGCTCCCGGACGTGCACGAGGTCGTGGTGCCCGGGTCGTGGCCCCGGCCAGGCGCGGCCGCCCGTGCCGCCCTCGGCCGCGTCCTCGCGGACATCCCGGACGGCTCCGACGTGCTCGTCGACGGGCTGGTCGGCTGTGGCGTGCCCGAGATCCTGGCTCCGCACGCGCAGCGCCTGCGGCTGGCCGTGCTGGTGCACCTGCCGCTGGGCGACGAGACCGGCCTCTCCCCCGCCGACGCCGCCGAGCTGAGCGGCCTCGAGGGCGAGACGCTGCGCCTGGCCACGACGGTGATCGTCACCAGCGACGCGGCCGCCGACCGCATCCGCGACCTGCACGGCGTCGCGCGGGTCGGTGTCGCCGCGCCCGGCGTCGACCCCGCGAACCTCGCGGTGCCGCACCCGGACGGCCGGCGGCTGCTCTGCGTGGCCGCGGTGACCCCGCGCAAGGGTCAGGACCTGCTGGTCGCGGCGCTGGAGCAGGACCTGGCCGGGCTCGACTGGGAGTGCACGTTCGCCGGGGCACTGCGGCAACCCGTCCCGTACGCCGATCGGCGGCTGCGCTTCGCCGGGCCGCTGGCCGGGGACGCGCTCGACACCGCGTACGAGTTCTCGGACCTTCTGGTTCTGCCGTCGCGCGCCGAGACGTACGGCATGGTCGTCACGGAAGCCCTCGCGCGCGGCATCCCGGTGCTCGCCACGGCCGTCGGTGGCGTGCCGGAGGCGCTGGGCACGGCGCCGGACGGCAGCCTGCCCGGCATCCTGATCCCGCCGGACGACCGCCCCGCCCTGGCCGGGGCGCTGCGGGCCTGGCTCACCGACCCCGCGCTGCGCGAACGCCTGCGCGGGGCCGCCCGCGCCCGCCGGGACACCCTCCCGACCTGGGACGGGACCGCCCGCCGGCTGACCGCCATCCTGCGAGGAGACCCCCGATGACCGGAGAGTTCAGCGAGTCCTGGCTCGGCCTGCGCGAGCCCGCCGACGCGCAGGCGCGCGCCGCCGACCTCGTCGCGCTGCTGCCCGCCGGCGTCCACGTGATCCGCGACCTGGGCTGCGGCACCGGCTCGATGAGCCGCTGGCTGGCCCCGCGGCTCGGCACGCCGCAGCACTGGATCATGGCGGACCGCGACCCGGCGCTGCTGCTCCACGCCACCTCGCACCTGCGCCTGCCGGGAGTCACCGCCGAGGGCGCCCTCGGCGACGTCACGACCCTGACCGCCGCCGACCTGGCCGGCACCGACCTGGTGACGTGCTCGGCGCTGCTCGACCTGCTCACCGAGCCGCAGATCGACGCGCTGGTGGCGGCGCTGGCCGAGGCCCGGGTGCCGGCCCTGTTCACCCTTTCGGTCGTCGGCGAAGTGACCTTCGACCCGGCCCTGCCGCAGGACGCTACGGTGGCCGCGGCGTTCGACGAGCACCAGCGGCGCGGCGCCAAGCTGGGGCCGGACGCGCCGGCGTACACCGCCGCGGCCTTCGAGAAGGCGGGTGCGACGGTGGTCACCCGGCCCAGCCCGTGGCGGCTCGGGCCGGACCGGCCGGAGCTGACCGCCGAGTGGCTGCGGGGCTGGGTGGGCGCGGCCCTCGAGCAGCAGCCCTCGCTCGACCTGGACGGCTATCTGGCGGACCGGCTCGCGCGGCTGCCGCGGGCCTCGGTCGGACATGTCGATCTTTTGGCGACGTTCGGCTGAACCCTTTGTGCCCGCCCCGGCGTACTAGGGGAAAGACGGGCTACTCGAAGGGAACGGCGACGTGGGGCGTATCTGGGCTTGGGCACGGATTCTGGGCGGGGCCGGGATCCTGGCCTTCCTGCTGTGGCGGCTCGGCACCGGCGCCTTCGTCGACGGCCTGCGGGTGATCTCCGCTCCGGCCCTGGCCGCGGCGTTCGGCATCGGGGTCGTGACCACCGTGTTCAGCGCCTGGCGCTGGTGCCTGGTGGCGCGCGGCCTGGGCCTGCGGCTGCCGTTCGGGTCCGCGGTCGCGGACTACTACAAGGCGCTGTTCCTCAACGCCGCGCTGCCGGGCGGGGTGCTCGGCGACGTGGACCGCGCCGTGCAGCACGGCCGCGACGAGGGCGACGTGGCCAAGAGCGTGCGGGCGGTCGTGCTCGAGCGCACCGCAGGCCAGCTGGTGTTCCTCGCCATCGCCGTGTCCGTGCTGCTCACCGTCCCGTCCCCGGTCCTGACCGTGATCGGCCGGCACGGCTTGCCGGTGCTGGTCGTCGCGGGCGCCGCGCTGATCGCGGCGGCGCTGGTGCTGCTCGCCTGCCGCCGGCTGCGCCAGGGCGGCTCGCGGCTCGCCTCCGCCGTGCGCACCGGGGCCGCGGAGATCCGCACCGGCGTGCTGGCCCGCCGCAACTGGCCGGGCGTCACGCTGGCCTCGGTCATGGTGGTCGCCGGGCACCTGGCGACGTTCGTGGTGGCGGCCCGGGCGGCCGGTTCGGCGGCTTCGCTGCCCCGCCTCGTGCCGTTGATGCTGCTGGCGCTGCTGGCCATGTCGCTGCCGCTCAACATCGGCGGCTGGGGGCCGCGCGAGGCCGTCACGGCGTGGGCCTTCGGGGCCGCCGGGCTGAGCGCCACCCAGGGCCTGACGATCGCCGTCGTGTACGGGCTGTTCGCCTTCGTGGCGGCGCTGCCCGGCGCGGCCGTGCTGGTGGTCCGGGCCGTCGCCCGGCTGCGGGTGTCCACCGCCGTACGCCTCGCCGCGCCCGTCTCCCCCGTCCCCTACGGCGCCGCCTCCGCCGCGCCGGCCGTGGCTCTCTCCCAGGCCGCGGCTCTTTCCCCAGCCGCGGCTCTCTCCCCAGCCGCGGCTCTCTCCCCAGCCGCGGCTCTCTCCCCGGCCTCGGCTCTCTCCCCGGCCTCGGCGGCCGCTCCCGCGCCGGCCGGTCACGCTCCCCGGGTGGAGCCCGTCGCGCCCGAGCTGCTGCTGGGCCGCGAGCTGGCCCGCGCCGGCGCGTGACGCATGCCCGGCCTATCCGGTCTCGCCGAAACGGTCCGTGAGCGCGTAACGCAGCAGCACCACGTCGCCGATCTGGCGCACCTCGGCCAGCGTCGCGCGGTGCGCCGGCCCCCACGGGAAGTCGCCGTCGTTGACGAAGCGCGGCGCCCGCGAGTCGCCCACGAAGAACGGCGCCACGACCAGCTGCAGCTCGTCCGCCAGGCCCGCGGTGAGGAACTGCGTGTGGATCGTCCCGCCGCCCTCGACCATCAGCCGCCGCACCCCGCGCGCGGCCAGGTCGGCGGTCACCCGGTGCAGGTCCACCGGGTCGCCGCCGTCGACGACCGTGGCGACCCCGCCCAGTCGCTCCCGCGCCGCGCCCAGCGCCGGCGTCGCGCAGTAGACCAGCTTGTCGGCCTCGCCCACGGCGAAGAACCGGGCGGCCGGGTCGATGTCGCAGCGCCCGGTGACCGTGACCTTGACCGGGTTCGCCGGCTCCCCGCGCGCCACCCGGGCCGCGCGGCGCTCGGCCGAGCGCACCAGCAGCCGCGGGTCGTCCTGCCGGATCGTCGCCGCGCCCACCAGGATCGCGTCGCAGCCGGACCGGACGTCGTCGACACGGTCGAAGTCGGCCTCGTTGGACAACAGCAGCCGCTCCTGCGCCGCGTCGTCGAGGTAGCCGTCGATCGACATGCCACAACTCAGCAAGGTATAAGGACGATCAACCACCGATGACGCCTCCAGGAGAGAGCGACGATCGTCACCCCGGCCGAACAGTTGCGTCCAAGATAATCCGCGACACGATTACAGGCACGTTCGCGGTCAGTTGCCCCTGCGTCACACCGGCGACGGCGACAGCGCACCAACGGGGACCCACAGAGGAGGACCGATGTTGAAAGCAACGGTGCGGCAGCAGGTGAGCGTCCCGCTCCGGTTCGGCGACGGGTACGCCACCACCGCGCGGGTGCTCACCTTCGACGGGCTCGCCGACGGCAAGGAGCACCTGGCCCTCGGCCTCGGCGACTGGCAGCGTGCCCTGAAGAAGTCCGCGGCCGGCGGCCGGGCGCCGCTCGTGCGCCCGCACAGCGAGTGCCTGACCGGCGACGTGTTCGGCAGCGAGCGCTGCGACTGCGGGCCGCAGCTGCGCGAGGCCGTCGAGCGGATCGCCGAGCAGGGCGGCTTCCTGCTCTACCTGCGCCAGGAGGGCCGCGGCATCGGCCTCTACGCCAAGCTCGACGCGTACGCCCTGCAGGACGCCGGCCTGGACACCTACGAGGCGAACGTCGCGCTCGGCCGCGGCGAGGACGAGCGGGACTACACCGCCGCCGCGCAGATGCTGCTCGCGCTGGGCGCCGACCGGATCCGGCTGCTGAGCAACAACCCGGACAAGGCCATCCAGCTCGAGAAGTGCGGCATCGACGTCACCCAGCGCGTGCCCACGGGGGTGCACATGTCGGCCGCCAACGTGCGCTACCTGGCCACCAAGGCGTCGCACACCGCTCACACCATCGACCTGCCGCTGGCCGAGTGACCGGCCCCACAGCCCGTCGGGCAGGATGAGCTGATGGACGACCCCTCGCTGCTGCTGACCGCGGTCGACCAGGTGCCCTTCATCATGGCCGTCTGCGAGGGGCCGGAGCTGCGGGTGCTCTCGCTGAGCGCGGCCACCCGCTCGGTGCTGACCGGCCGCGAGTTCGAGGGCCGGCCCATCCGCGAGGTCATCAGCGACCTGGCCGGGCAGCAGTTCGCCGACGCGTACTACGAGGTCTACCGCACCGGCGAGCCGATTCACGGCCGCGAGTGGCGGGCGCACATCAAGGCGCCGGACGGGTCGGTGCACGAGATGTACGCGACCTTCACCATCACGCCGTGGGAGGTCGGCGGCGAGCGGCGCGGGGTCATCGGCGTGGGGTTCGACGTCACCGACATGGTGCGCGAACGGCAGGCCGCCGCCGACCAGGCGGAGAGCCTGCAGCGGCGGTACGAGCAGAGCCGCACGGTCATCACGGCCCTGCAGCGCGAGCTGCTGCCGCCCGGGCTGCCCGTGCTGCCCGGCGCGCAGGTGGCGGCCAGCTATCTGCTCGCGGAGGCCGACACCGGCGCGGGCGGCGACTGGTTCGACGCGGTGCCGCAGAACGACGGCCGCGTCGCGCTGATCGTCGGCGACGTGGTCGGGCACGGCGTCACCGCGTCGGGCGTGATGGGGCAGCTGCGTGCCGTGCTGCAGGACCGGCTCCAGGACGGCGCGGGCATCGTCGAGGCGCTCACCGCGGCCGACCGGTTCGCGACCCGGCTGCGGGCGGCGCACGCGACCACCGTGGCGCTCGCGGTGCTCGACCCGGTCAGCGGCGAGGTCACGTACTGCACCGCGGGTCACCCCGCACCGCTGGTGGTCACCTCCTCGGGCGCCACCCGCTATCTGCCGCCGACCGGCGGGGCGCCGCTGGGCACGGGAGGATCCTTCCCCGTACGCTCCGACCGGCTCGGCCCCGGCGACCTGCTGCTGCTCTACAGCGACGGCATCCTCGAACGGCCCGGGCGCGACCACGCCACCAGCGCCGGCGAGCTGGCCCTCGTGGCGGCCGACAGCGCGGCGGGCCGGGCGCTGCACGACCCGGGCGCGACCGCCGCCGAGCGGGTCTGCTCGCAGACGGTCGAGCTGCTGGTGCGGGCCACGGGACACACGGACGACATCACGCTGCTCGCGGTGCAGCGGGTGCCGGTGGTCGAGGACCTCGCGGTCGACCTGCCGGCGAACCCGGACGAGCTGCACGGCGCCCGGCAGCGGCTGGGCGACTGGCTTGGCCGGCTCGGCGCGTCCGGCGAGGACGTGTTCGCGCTGCAGCACGCGCTGGGCGAACTGCTGGCCAACGCGATCGAGCACTCCGGCGCCGCCGGCGAGGCCACTGTCTCGCTGCGGGCGACGCTCGACCCGGCCGGCGTGGTGCTGGCGTCGGTCGCCGACCAGGGCAAGTGGCAGGAGCCGCAACGGCAGGTCAACCGCGGCCGCGGGCTGGCGCTGGCCGCCCAGCTGGTGTCGGCGCTCGACCTCGGGCACGAGCCGACGGGCACGGTCGCCCGGGTGTCGAAGGCGCTGTGCCGGCCCGCGCGGCTGCTCGACCTGGGGGCCGGCTCGCCGGCCCGGACCGGCGCCGCGGGCGACCCGGGGTTCCGCATCGTCGAGGACGGGGACGACGAGACCCGCGTGCGCCTCGAGGGCCCCCTCGACCTGCGGACGGCCACGTCGGCCCGGCAGGAGCTGCTGCGGCGCAGCCGGGGCGGCACGGTGCCGCTGACCGTGGACCTGTCGGGGGTCACCCACCTGTCCAGTGCGGGGGTGTCGGCGCTGCATCAGGTGGCGGGACAACACACTCATCGGGACGCTCCTCTCGTGCTGGACGCCGCGCCGGGCTCGCCCGCCCAGGTGATTCTCGAGCTGGTGGCGTTGCTGCCGGCGCGCTGAGATTCTGCCGCCCCACGAGGCCGCCGGAGAGTTATCCACATTCCGGCGTCGTCCACAGGGCTTCGCACGACGGCCGCGCTTCTCTGTACTGTCGCGGGGTGACTTCGACATCCCAGGCTCCCGCCCCCGGTTCGGCGGCCGTCGACGTCCTCAACCGGGTGTTCGGCTACCCGTCGTTCCGCGGGCAGCAGCGCGACATCATCGAGCACGTCGCCGATGGTGGCGACGCGCTGGTGCTCATGCCGACCGGCGGCGGCAAGTCGCTGTGCTACCAGATCCCCGCGCTGGTGCGGCCCGGCACGGGCGTGGTCATCTCGCCGCTGATCGCGCTCATGCAGGACCAGGTCGACGCGCTGCGGACCCTGGGCGTGCGGGCCGGCTTCCTCAACTCCGCGCAGGACTACGACGAGCGCCGCCTGGTCGAGGCCGAGTTCACCAGCGGCGAGCTCGACCTGCTCTACGTCGCGCCCGAGGGGCTGGGCGTGGCCGCCACCCAGCGGCTGCTCGACCGCGGCAAGATCTCGCTGTTCGCGATCGACGAGGCGCACTGCGTGTCGCAGTGGGGCCACGACTTCCGCCCCGACTACCTGGGCCTGTCGATGCTGCACGAGCGCTGGCCCGACGTGCCGCGCATCGCGCTGACCGCCACGGCGACCACCGCCACCCGCGACGAGATCGCGACGCGCCTGCAGCTGACCGGCGCCCGCCACTTCACCGCCAGCTTCGACCGGCCCAACATCCAATACCGGATCGTGCCCAAGGCCGAGCCCCGCAAGCAGCTGCTCGAGCTGCTGCGCACCGAGCACGCGGGCGACTCCGGCATCGTCTACTGCCTGTCCCGCGCGTCGGTCGAGCGCACGGCCGAGTTCCTGGTGCAGAACGGCGTCTCCGCGCTGCCCTATCACGCGGGCCTCGACAACCGGGTGCGCGCGGCCAACCAGTCCCGCTTCCTGCGCGAGGAGGGGCTGGTCATGGTCGCGACGATCGCCTTCGGCATGGGCATCGACAAGCCGGACGTCCGCTTCGTCGCTCACCTCGACCTGCCCAAGTCGGTCGAGGGCTACTACCAGGAGACCGGACGCGCGGGCCGGGACGGGCTGCCGTCGACGGCCTGGCTGGCGTACGGGCTGCAGGACGTGGTGCAGCAGCGCAAGATGATCGACAGCTCCGACGGCGACCTCGCGCACCGGCGCAACGCCGCGCAGCACCTCGACGCCATGCTCGCGCTCTGCGAGACCGTCTCGTGCCGCCGCGCGCAACTGCTGAACTACTTCGGGCAGACCGCCCCGGGGGACAACTGCGGCAACTGCGACACGTGCCTGGCCCCGCCGGAATCGTGGGACGGCACGGTCGCCGCACAGAAACTGCTGTCGACGGTGCTGCGCCTGCAGCGCGAGCGCGGTCAGAAGTTCGGCGCCGGCCAGTCGATCGACATCCTGCTGGGCAAGGAGACCGACAAGGTCCTGCGCTTCCGGCACCAGGAGCTGTCGGTGTTCGGCATCGGCACCGACCTGCGCGAGTCCGAGTGGCGCGGCGTGGTGCGCAAGCTGCTCGCCGAGGGGCTGCTGGCCGTCGAGGGCGAATACAGCACGCTCGCGCTCACCGACGCCAGCGCCGGGGTGCTGCGCGGCCAGACCAAGGTCATGATGCGGCGCGAGGCTCCCGTCAAGGTGCGCACCCCCAAGGCCCGCACCGCCGCGGGGGTTCCCGCGGCCGACCTGTCCTCCGCCGACGCGTCGACCTTCGAGCGGCTGCGCACCTGGCGGGCGACGGTGGCCAAGGAGCAGGGCATGCCCGCCTACGTGATCTTCCACGACGCCACGCTGCGGGCCATCGCCACGCTCAACCCCAAGACGCTCGACGAGCTGGGCACGGTCAGCGGTGTCGGCCAGAACAAGCTGGCCAAGTTCGGCCAGGCCGTCCTCGACACCCTGCACGGCGACGCGCCGCCCGCCCCCGCCGGCGCCGCCCCCGCCCGGCCCCCGGCATCCCGCTTCGGCGACCCGGACCCCACCCCGCCGCTCATCTTCGACGAGGAGCCCCCCGACTACGACGACGAGCCCCCACCCGACTACGCCTGACCCCGGCGGATCACACCCGGCCGTTCGCCCGACGACGCCGAGCCCCCAACGGACACGCTCCGGCCCCCACCCGACGGGCCCGAGCCCCACAGGACACGCCCCAGCCCTCACCCGACGGGCCCGAGCCCCACAGGACACGCCCCCGGCCTCATCCGACGATGCCCGGGCGTTCCACCAAGTCAGGCGTGAGTTCTCGGTCGATCGGACGCGCGCGCCGACCCGAGCACGCCCGAGGGGCTCGGCAGCGGCGGGTTCGGCTCGGTGGGCGCGGCTGACCGGTCGGCGGCGAAAGTCGGCCGGGTGTTGGTGGTGCGGGTGGCGCGGGCACCGTACCGTGCTCGGCGGTAAACGGTAGTGAAGATCGAATACGAGGGGGACGCAACGTGGGGGCACGTCTTGTCGTGACGGGCGCGGTTCTGGTGGCTCTGGCCGGGCTGGGCACGCTGTCGGGGTGCTCGGACGACGAAGCCAAGGAGCCGGCGAAGGTCTCGGACACCGCGCCGAGCCTGCCCAAGGGGGACGAGGCGACCTACCTCAAGGCGCTGCGGGCGCTGGACGCCAACCTGGTCGCGGACGAGAAGACCGCGGTCGACAACGGCTACAACCTCTGCCAGGACAGCGCGAACGGCATGTCGACCAGCGAGCAGGTCGCCGACGCGGAGAACCTGTTCCAGGTGGACGCGAAGAAGGGTCAGCGGATCGTCGCCATCGCGGCGTCCAACCTGTGCAAGACGCCGGCCTCCGCCGGCAGCTGACGCCGCAACCGGCAACTGACGGCGCAACCGGCAGCCGACGGCGAAGTCGGCAGCCGACGGCAAAGTCGGCAGCCGACGGCGAACCCGGCACCTGAGGCCGGGCCAGGAGCGGCCGGACCGCACCGGGATCGGCCGGGCCAGAGCTGCCGGGCCGGGCGTCCTCGACGGGGCGCCCGGCCGGCAGCGGCCGGGTCACTGCGGGGCCACGACGTCGACCATCCAGGGGATGCCGAACTTGTCGACGAGCTGACCGTAGAGGTCGCCCCACATCTGCTTCTCGAACGGCATCTGCACGGTGCCCTCCTCGGCGAGCTTTTCCCAGACCTCCTCGAGGCCCTCGCCGGGGTCGCCGCTGAGGCTGACCGTCATGGCGTCGCCGGGCTTGGCGGTGCCCATGCCGGGCGCCGTGTCGGAGGCGAACAGGATGTAGCCCTTCTCGGTGGTCAGGCTGGCGTGCATGACCTTGTCGGCGATCGCCGGGTCGTCGGACCCGAACTCGCCGAAGGTGTTGATCCGCAGTTCACCGCCGAAGACGGAGTGGTAGAACTCCATCGCCTCGCGGGCGTTGCCGTTGAACGTCAGGTAGGGGTTGAGCTGGGATGCCATCACAGACTCCTTCGGCTGGAACGACCTGTCCGGGCTGACGTTAGACCCGCCGTACGACAAAAAGTCATCGGTGGTCGGATCCGGCGGACTCCACCGCGGCGCGGCCTGCCTCGAGGCGGGCGATCGGCACCCGGAAGGGGGAACAGGACACGTAGTCCAGCCCCACCTCGTGGAAGAAGTGCACCGACTCCGGGTCGCCGCCGTGCTCGCCGCAGACGCCCAGCTTCAGGCCCGGACGCGTCGAGCGCCCCTCGTCCGCGGCGATCCGCACCAGCCGGCCCACGCCGTCGCGGTCGATCGACTCGAACGGCGAGATGCCGAAGATGCCTAGTTCCAGATAGCGCCAGAAGAACGCGCCCTCCACGTCGTCGCGGGAGAAGCCCCACGCCATCTGGGTGAGGTCGTTGGTGCCGAACGAGAAGAACTCCGCCGCCTCGGCGATCTGCCCGGCGGTCAGCGCCGCCCGCGGCACCTCGATCATCGTGCCGATCAGCACCTGGACGCCCGAGTCGCCGACCACCTCCGCGATGATCTTCTCGGCCTCCGCCCGTACGGTCTCGAGCTCCTGCACCGCACCGACCAGCGGCACCATGATCTCGGGCCGCGGCCGGCCGCCCTCGGCCGCCAGCGCGACCGCCGCCTCGGCGATCGCCCGCACCTGCATGGCGAACAGCCCCGGGATGACCAGGCCCAGCCGCACACCGCGCAGGCCCAGCATCGGGTTCTGCTCGTGCATGCGCCGCACGGCCGCGAGCATCCGCTCGTCGCGCTCGACCTGCTCGTCCGACGAGCCCCGCGCCTTGGCGACCGCCACCTGCACCGCGAGCTCCTCCAGCGAGGGCAGGAACTCGTGCAGCGGCGGGTCGATCAGCCGCACGGTGACCGGCAGCCCGTTCATCTCGCGGAAGATCTCGAGGAAGTCGGCGCGCTGCAACGGCTGCAGCGCGGCCAGCGCGTCGTCGCGCTCCGCCTTGCTCTGCGCCAGGATGAGCCGTTCGACCAGCTCGCGCCGGTCGCCCAGGAACATGTGCTCGGTGCGGCACAGCCCGATGCCGCGCGCCCCGAAGCGGCGGGCCCGGGCGGCGTCGGGCCCGGTGTCGGCGTTGGTGCGCACCGCCAGGCGGGCCCGCGAGTCGGCGTGGGTCATGAGCAGGTGCACCGCGGCCACCAGCGGCTCGTTGGCGAGGGCCGGGTCGAGGTCGCCCTCGAAGTACTGCACCACCTCGGACGGCCGGACGGGCACCTCGCCGAGGTAGACGCGGCCGGTCGTGCCGTCGATCGAGATCACGTCGCCCTCGCGGACCACCTGCCCGCCGACGGTGAACTGGTCGCGGCCGACCTCCACCTGGTCGGCGCCGCAGACGCAGGTCTTGC
This sequence comes from Actinoplanes sp. URMC 104, assembly GCF_051386375.1. NCBI lineage: Bacteria > Bacillati > Actinomycetota > Actinomycetes > Micromonosporales > Micromonosporaceae > Actinoplanes > Actinoplanes sp. URMC 104. Next base: position 407,674 of record NZ_JBPQTO010000012.1, read on the forward strand.
CCATGCCGCGTGCGACCACGGCCGCGTGCGACGTCTTGCCGCCGCGCGAGGTCAGGATGCCCTGCGCCGCGATCATGCCGGGCAGGTCGTCGGGGTTGGTCTCGCGCCGCACCAGGATCACCGAGCGTCCCTCGGCGGCGAGCGCGACCGCCTGCGCAGAGGTGAAGACGACGGAGCCGTACGCCGCTCCGGGCGAGGCGCCCACGCCCCGGGTGAGCGGGGCCGGGTCGCCCGAGAGGTCGAACCGCGGGAACATGAGCTGCGCGAGCTGCGCCCCGCTGACCCGGGTGAGCGCCTCGTCGAGGTCGATCATGCCCTCGTCGACGAGCTGCGCGGCGATCGTGAAGGCCGCCGCGGCGGTGCGCTTGCCGACGCGGGTCTGCAGCATCCACAGCTTGCCGCGCTCGATGGTGAACTCGATGTCGCACAGGTCGTGGTAGTGCCCCTCGAGCGTCGCCATGATCTGCAGCAGCTCGTCGTACGACTTCTTGTCGATCCGCTCGAGCTCGGCCAGCGGGAGCGTGTTGCGGATGCCGGCGACCACGTCCTCGCCCTGCGCGTTCTGCAGGTAGTCGCCGTAGATGCCGCTCTCGCCGGTGGCCGGGTCGCGGGTGAACGCGACGCCCGTGCCGGAGTCGGGTCCGAGGTTGCCGAAGACCATCGCGACCACGTTGACCGCCGTGCCGAGGTCGGCCGGAATGCGTTCCTGCCGCCGGTAGAGCACCGCCCGGTCGGCATTCCACGAGCGGAAGACCGCCTCGATCGCGAGGTCGAGCTGCCGGCGCGGATCCTGCGGGAAATCGTGACCGACGTGCTTGACGAAAACCTTCTTGTACGCCGCGACGAGCGCCTGGAGATCGTCGGCGTCCAATTGCACGTCGTCCGTGACGCCCTTGGCGGTCTTGGCCCGGTGCAGCGCGTCCTCGAATTCCTCGCCCGGCACGTCGCAGACGGTCTTGCCGAACATCTGGATGAGGCGGCGGTAGGAGTCCCACGCGAACCGGTCGTTGCCGCCGGCCTGACGCGAGAGGCCCGCGACCGACTCGTCGTTGAGGCCCACGTTGAGGACGGTCTCCATCATGCCGGGCATGGAGAACTTGGCGCCCGAGCGCACCGAGACCAGCAGCGGGTCGGCCGGATCGCCGAGCCGGCGGCCCATCGACTCCTCGAGCGCGGCGAGATGCCGGTCGATCTCGGTATCGAGCCCCTCGACGTGCGCGCCCTCGGCGAGGAACCGCTGGCACGCCTCGGTCGTGATGGTGAAACCGGCCGGCACGGGCAGGCCGAGGTTGGTCATTTCCGCGAGGTTCGCGCCCTTGCCGCCGAGCAGATCCTTCAGATCCTTGTTTCCCTCGGCGAAGTCGTAGACGTACTTCTGCATCGCCCGGTCACCTCCGGTTTCGATTCAGCGGCCGGACTGGCTTCTGCCGCTGGATTCGTAAGGCTAAGCAGATCGTGGCCGAATAGTTAATAGTGCCGTGGCGTTTTCCACAGGCGTTGGACACTCGCTGTTCGGTAAGCGCTTTCTCCGCGCAGTTCCGCGCAGCCGGGCGTGCGGGTAGCGTGTCCGCGGTGGAGGGACTGCGTCGGCGCTGCGAGGCGAGGCTGCGGGGCGTCCGCGTGCCCGACCCCTTCGACCTCGACGCGTTCTGCGACGAGGTCGCCGCCCGCCGCGGCCGCCCGCTGATCCGCCGCCCGGTTCCCGGGCTGAGCGCCGACGCGCCCTGCGGGATGTGGATCGGCACCCCGCGCGCCGACCACGTCTTCTTCGACCCCGGCACCTCGCCGCTGCACGCCGAGCACATCGTGCTGCACGAGCTCGCGCACATCCTCAGTGGGCACTCCGGCGGCGACGCCACGCTGGCCCGGCTGTTCCCCGACCTCGACCCGGCCACGGTCAGCCGGATGCTCGGCCGGGTCAGCTACACCTCCGAGCAGGAGCGTGAGGCCGAGATGATGGCCTCGCTGATCCGGGGCCGCTCCGGCGGCCCGCCGGGCACCGTGCTGGGCCGGGTCATCGGCGCTCTCGGCCTGGACCGATGATCCTCTCCGCCGCCCTGCTGGTCATGCTGTGGGGGCTGGCGGTGGCCCGCCTGCCCACGATCTGGCGCGACGCGACGCAGCGCGCGCTGACGGCGGCCGTGGTCGCGCTGGCGATCTCGCGGACCGCGGCGTTCGCCGTCGAGCACCACTGGGCGCGCGCGGCCGTCCTGCAGCACCTGGCCGCGCTCGTGGCCGCGTACTTCCTGCTGCGGTTCCTGCTGCTGGCGACCGGCCGCGGCCGGCGGTGGCACGTCGCGTCGGCCGGGGTGGTGCTCGCGCTGCTCGTCGTCGCCGGCGGCGCGGTGGTGCTCGCGCCCGGGCTGCTCGACGGCCCGCTGACGCCGGGCGTGGCCGCGTACTGGGTGCTGCTCGACTGCTATGTGGCCGTGGCGCTGATGGCCGGGGCGACGGTGTTCTGGACGATCGGCGCGAAGCTGCCCGCGCGCTGGTCGGTGGCAGCGTTGCGGGCGATCGCGGCGGGCGCGGGGCTGCTCGCGCTCGACGCGTCGTTCCGCGCGGTCGTGACGGTGCTGCTCGGCGCCGGGCGGACGCTCGACGTGGCCGCGATGGGGCCGCCGGCCATGGTCGGGCAGGCGGCCGGCGGGCTGCTCATGGTGACCGGCGGCGCGGTGACCACGTATCCCCGGGCGCGGGCGGCGCTCGCGGCGTACCGGTCGCTGGTGGTTCTCCGGCCGTTGTGGCGGGCCATGCGGGACGCCTTCCCCGAGGTCATCCTGTTCTCGCCGCGGCGCGCGATCGTGGAGCTCGCCGGCGTCGACGACGTGCACCTGCGGCTCTACCGCCGGGTCATCGAGATCCGCGACGGGATGCTGGCGCTGCGCGGCTATCTGGACGGCACGCCGGACGACCCGGGCCCGGAAGGCGAGGCGAGACGGATCGCGGAGGCGCTCCGGCGGCGCGCGGAGGGCGCCGAACCGTCCGGCACGACCGCGGGCTGGGCACACGTCGGGCCCGGGATGGCCGACGAGGTGGCCTGGCTCGGCCGGGTCAGCAGCGCGTACCGCAGGCTCGCGAAGCGGCCCGTCAGCTCTCCGCCTGCCGCTCGGACTCCCAGACCTTCCGGATCAGCTCGCTGATCGTGTCGCGCCCGCGGGGCGACACGTCCGCGGCACGCAGCGCGATCTCGGTGACCCCGGCGTCGCGGATGGTCCGCAGCAGTTCGAGCTGCGCGTCGATCCGCTCGGCCTGCTCGTCGTCGAGGAAGTACGCCACCGGAACGCCGAAGTAGGCGGCGAGCGCGGTCAGGTGGGTGACGGTCGGGTTGTCGCGCCGGCCGGTGCGCAGCTGCCAGATGTACGTGTGCGAGATCGCCACGCCCTGACCGGAGCGAACCGCCTCGGCCACGGCCATGTAACTCGGCTCGGGACTCGACTGCTTGAACAGCCGGTCCAGCTTGCGGGCGATGGAGAAGGCGCCCACCACGCCCTCCTCCCCCGCTTGTCAGGACCGCCAGGACGCCCATGAGCAGGGACGCGAACCGCGCCCATGCACATCCCCCGATGTAGAACGTCCATAAACTGTGGTTGACGGACCTGCTGAAGCCTAGAACACGACACCCCGCCACTCAAGCCCGGGCTTGTATGGTCAAGCAGTGGCGGACATTGTGGAAAGTCGCGAGGTTTCGGCACTGCTGGACGAGCTCACGACGACGGCGGGGCGTGCGGACCCGTACGGCCACTACGCGCGGCTGCGCGAGCTGGGCACCTTCGTGCGCGCCGGCGACGGCACCGTGATCGTGACCCGGTTCGTCGAGTGCGGGGCGGTCGCCCGCGACCACCGGCTCGGCAAGACGCCGACCGAGCTGCTGGGCGAGGCGGGCCTCGCCGACTGGGCCGACCATCCGGCGCTCTACGGCTACTTCACCAGCCTGCTGGGCATCAACCCGCCCGATCACACGCGGCTGCGGCGGCTGGTCAGCTCGAGCTTCACGGCCCGCCGGGTGCAGGCGCTGCGCCCGGCCACCGAGCGGATGGTCGACGACCTGATCGACGCCATGGGCGAGCGGGACGACTTCGTGGCGGCGTTCGCGTTCCCGCTGCCCTGCAACGTGATCGGCGAGCTGCTCGGCATCCCGCCCGCCGACCGCGCGCAGTTCCAGCATCTGGTGCAGGACTGGTCGGCCGTCCTCGACGAGATCACCCCCGAGGTGCTGCTCAAGGCCGACCCCGCCGCGCAGGCGGTCCGCGACTACCTGGGCGGCCTGGCCGCCGAGCGCCGCAGGCAGCCCCGGGAGGACCTGATGAGCGCGCTGGTCGGCCACGAGGAGGCGGGCGACCGGCTCACCGAGGACGAGCTGCTCACGATGGCCGGGCTGCTGTTCGCGGCGGGCTTCGAGACCACCACCAACCTGCTCTCCAACGGGCTGGTGGCGCTGCTCGAGCACCCCGGCCAGCTGCCGCTGCTGCGCGCCGATCCGGAAGCCGCCGTCCAGGAGCTGCTGCGCTACGACTCGCCGGTGCAGAACATCGACCGGACCGTGCTCGCGCCCACCACGGTCGCCGGGGTGCGCTTCGAGCCGGGTGAGCGGATCGTGGCGTACACCGGCTCGGCCAACCGCGACGAGCTGCGCTTCACCGACGCCGACCGGCTCGATCTGGGCCGTGCCGACAACGCGTCGCTGTCGTTCGGCGGAGGCATGCATTACTGCCTGGGCGCGCCGATGGCGCGGCTCGAGGCGGAGATCGCCTTTCCGCGCATCGTCGAGCGCCTGCCCGGGCTGCGGCTGGAGGAGGGCGCGCGCCGGCGCGACAGCCTGACGATCCGCGGGTTCGACATCCTGCCCGTCGCGACGCGGTAGGGCGGCGCAAAGTAAGACGCCGCTGCGAATTCCACGGGGGAAGAACTCGCAACGGCGCACTGGGAACATTAGACGACGGCGTGCCGTCGTGTCTATCCCACCCGCTTCACGACGCTGCCGACGAGCTTCTGCCAGTCGGCGTCGAAGTTCGGCGACGGGCTCGCGCTGCCCAGGCGATAGATGGCGTACGTGTCGACGAGCACCACGTTGCGGCTGGTCAGCACGGCGACGGCGGTGTCGGCGGCGCCGGGGTGCGCCGGGTCGTACTTCTTGTGGCGGATCACCACGAAGCCCTTCCACCCGGCTTCGTCGAGCGTCTTGATCTCGACCGTCTCGGTGTACGCCGGCTCGGATTTCTCGTCGTTGACCGTCGCGGGCACCGACACGGTCGCCTTGCAGCCGTCGGCGACCGCCCGTAGCGCGGTCCGGGCGGCGGTGGCGAGCGTCTCGTCGCCGTACACCAGGGCCTTCTGGTCGAGGGTCTGCGCGCCCTGCTTGCCCTCGTCCACGAAGGAGGAGGCGACGATCTCGCCACCGGGCGGCACGCTGGGCGCGGTCGACGTGCCGCCGCAGAAGACGGGCAGCTGGTCGGGGGCGGCGCTCTGCTGCGGCGCCGCCCAGGTGGGCCCGATCTCGGCCGCCTGCAGCAGCGCCCCGCGCATCGTGGTGACGTCGATGAGCCGCGGCTCCGGCGCCGGGTCGTCGCCGGACGAGCATCCGGCCACCAGCAGCAGGGCACAGGCCGCGGTCACGACGGTACGAGCGAACATCGGGCCATAATCGCAGACTACGAGGCCGGTCCGTGCCGTCGACGCTGAGTGACGTGCCGGGTTAGGTTGTCGGCGGGAGGGAGGCCCCATGGCGGACATCGATGCGCTCGCCCGGCGGCTGCGTGCGGAGCTCGGCCCCGAGCAGGTCATCACCGACCGGCAGGAGCTGCGGACGTACGAGTGCGACGGCCTCGCCCACTACAAGGTCATCCCGGCCGTGGTCGCGCTGCCGCGGACCGCCGCCCAGGTCGCCGCCGTGGTGCGGGCGTGCGCGGTCGCCGGGGTGCCGTTCGTCGCGCGCGGCTCGGGGACCGGGCTCTCGGGCGGGGCGCTCCCCCACGCCGAGGGCGTGCTGATCGTCACCGCCCAGATGCGGCGCATCGTCGAGGTCGCCGCCGCCGACGAGCGGGCCGTGATCGAACCGGGCGTCATCAACCTGCAGGTCACCAGGGCCGCGACGCCGCACGGCTACTACTACGCCCCCGACCCGTCCAGCCAGCAGATCTGCTCGATCGGCGGCAACGTGGCCGAGAACTCCGGCGGCGCCCACTGCCTCAAGTACGGCTTCACCACCAACCACGTGACCGGGCTGCAGATCGTCACCCCCGACGGCGAGCTGGTGCGGCTCGGCGGGCGCGCCCCCGACCCGCCGGGGTACGACCTGATCGGCGCGTTCGTCGGCTCGGAGGGCACGCTCGGGGTCGCCACCGAGGTGACGGTCAGGCTGACCCGGCTGCCCGAGTCGGTGCGCACGCTGCTGGCCGCCTTCGCGAGCGTCGACGACGCCGGCGCGGCCACCTCGGCGATCATCGGGGCCGGCGTGGTGCCGGCCGCGATCGAGATGATGGACGCGCTGGCCATCGAGGCCGCCGAGGCCGCGGTCGCGTGCGGCTATCCGCCCGGCGCCGCGGCCGTGCTGATCGTCGAGCTGGACGGGCCCGCCGCCGAGGTCGAGGCGCAGTTCGAGCAGGTCACCGCGTTCTGCCGGGGCAACGGCGCGTTCGAGATCCGCATCGCGGCCGACGACGCCGAGCGGGCGCTGTTCTGGAAGGGGCGCAAGTCGGCGTTCGCGGCCGTGGGGCGGATCAGCCCCGACTACATCGTGCAGGACGGCGTGATCCCGCGGACGGCGCTGCCCGAGGTGCTGCGGCGCATCGCCGACGTGGCGAGCGACCACGGCGTACGGGTGGCGAACGTCTTCCACGCCGGGGACGGCAACCTGCACCCGCTCGTGCTCTTCGACGCCCGCGTGCAGGGCGAGGCCGAGCGCGCCGAGGCCGTGTCCGGCGCGATCATCGACCTCTGCATCGAGTACGGCGGGTCGATCACCGGCGAGCACGGCGTCGGCATGGACAAGGCGAAGTACATGCCGCGGATGTACGGCGACGACGACCTCGAGACGATGCAGCTGGTGCGGTGCGCGTTCGACCCGGCGATGCTGTCCAACCCCGGCAAGATCTTCCCGACGCCGCGGCTGTGCGGCGAAAGGCCCGGCTCCGCCGTCCGGGACCGCTTCCCCGGCGTGGAGGTGTTCTGAGTGGGCGCGCTGGCGGAGCTGACCCGGCCGGCCGGCGACGACGACCACGTCGGCGGGGTGCCGGCCCGGCTGGTCGCGGCGCCGGAGTCCACCGAGCAGGCGGCCGCTCTGATCGCCGCCGCCCGCGAGCTGACCGTGGTGGTGCGCGGCGGCGGCACCCGGCTCCACTGGGGACCTCCGCCGAGCGCGCTCGACCTGATCATCGACACCCGCCGGCTGACCGGGGTCGTGGAGCACGCGGCCGGCGATCTGATCACGGTCGTGCGGGCGGGCACGCCGTTCGGCGAGCTGGCGCTGGGCGACCAGCAGCTGGCCCTGGACGCGCCCGCGGCGGCCACGGTCGGCGGCGTGGTGGCGTCCGGCGCCAGCGGGCCGCGGCGCCTGCACTACGGCACGGCCCGCGACCTGCTGATCGGCATCACCGTCGTGCGCGCCGACGGCGTGGTGGCGCGCTCGGGCGGCAAGGTGGTCAAGAACGTCGCGGGCTACGACCTGGGCAAGCTGTTCACCGGCTCGCACGGGACGCTGGGGCTGATCACCGAGTGCGTGTTCCGGCTGCATCCCCGGCCGGCCGTCTCCGCGTACGTGCGCTCGACCGCCCCGGCGCAGGCGGTGCCCGCGATCCTGGCCGCCCAGGTGGCGCCGGCCGCGATCGAAATCGACACGGCCACCGGCGAGCTCACCGTGCTCGTCGAGGGCACGCGGGAGGGCGTACGGGACCGGGCCGCCCTGGTCGAGAAGCTGCTCGCCGGCGAGGTCGCCGACCAGCCGCCGGGCTGGTGGGGGCGCGACCCGTGGGCCGCCGACGAGATCGGGATGAAGCTGTCGGTGCCGCTGTCGAAGGTGCCCGCGCTGGTCGCCTCGGGCGCGGCGCTGCGCGGTTCGGCCGGGACGGGCGTGCTGTACGCGGCGGCGCGCGACATCACCGAGGTGGAGCGGCTGCGGGCGCTGTGCGTGCGCAGCGGCGGGCATGCCGTCGTGCTGACCGCGCCGGAGGGCGTACGGGACATCCTGGACATGTGGGGGCCGGTGCCGGGGCTGGCCCTGATGCGGCGGATCAAGGACCAGTTCGATCCGGGGCACCGCTTCGCGCCCGGCCGGTTCGTGGGAGGCATCTAGTGGTCGACGCGACGTGGGGAACCGGCGAGCCGCCGCGCGATGTGCTGGGCGCGGCCACCGGCGCCTTCGACGACGACCACCCGCCGCGGGCCGATCTGATCGCCGACTGCGTGCACTGCGGCTTCTGCCTGACCACCTGCCCGACGTACCAGCTCTGGGGCGCCGAGGCGGACTCGCCGCGCGGGCGCATCTACCTGATGAACGAGGGCCTCACCGGCGAGCCGATGAGCGACTCGATGGTGGCGCACTTCGACCGCTGCCTCGGGTGCATGTCGTGCGTGACCGCGTGCCCGTCCGGGGTCCGGTACGACCGGCTCATCGAGGACACGCGGGCCCAGATCGAGCGGCGGCACACCCGCGGCCCCGCGGACCGGCTGCTCCGCTCGGCGATCTTCGCCCTGTTCCCGTACCCCCGGCGCCTGCGCCTGCTGCGCGGGCCGCTGCGGGCGTACCAGAGCTCCGGCCTGCAACGGCTGGTCACGCGCAGCGGCCTGCTCGCCCGGCTCACCCCCACGCTGGCCACGCTCGAGTCGCTCGCGCCGCGCCTGCGCAAGGTCCCCTCGCCGCCGGGCCGCGTCCCCGCGCGCGGCACCCGCCGGGCCGTCGTCGGCATGCTCACCGGCTGCGTCCAGGGCGCGTTCTTCCCCGAGGTGAACTCCGCCACCGTACGGATCCTGGCCGCCGAGGGCTGCGACGTGGTGATCCCGCCTAGCCAGGGCTGCTGCGGCGCGCTCAGCGTCCACAACGGCCGCCGCGAGGAGGCCCTCGGCTTCGCCCGGCGCCTGATCGACACGTTCGAGCGGGTCGGCATGGACTACTTCGTGGTCAACGCCGCCGGCTGCGGTTCCTCCCTCAAGGAGTACGGGGACCTGCTCGCGGACGACCCGGCGTACGCCTCGCGGGCGGCGTCGTTCGCCGCCAAGGTGCGCGACCTCGCCGAGCTGCTCGACGAGCTCGGCCCCGTCGCGCCGCGCCACCCGCTGCCGCTGACCGTCGCCTATCACGACGCCTGCCACCTCGGGCACGCCCAGGGCGTCCGCGCCCAGCCGCGCGCCCTGCTGCGCGGCATCCCCGGGCTGCGGCTGCGCGAGATCGCCGACCCGGAGATCTGCTGCGGCTCCGCCGGCATCTGGAACGTGCTCAACCCCGTGCCCGCCGCCGAGCTCGGCGACCGCAAGGCCGCCAACGTCCTCGCCACCGGCGCCGAGCTGCTGGTCACCGCGAACCCCGGCTGCATGATGCAGGTCGCCGCCGCGCTGCGCCGCCAGGGCAACGCCATCCCGATGGCCCACACCGCCCAGGTGCTCGACGCCTCCCTGCGCAACCTCGGCGCCGCGGCCCTCGTCGACGATCAGCGCTGAGGACGACGAGGGCCGCGCACGGTCAGATCTCGGCCAGCGGTTCGTGGGTCGGGGTGGTGTGCCCCAGCACCAGGACGTCGTCCTGCGACGGCTCCCCGGGGTCGATCGGCGCCTCGAGGACCGCCTCCATGAGGTCGACGGGCAGGTTCGGGTTGGCGGCGGCGGGCGCGGTGGTCTCCGGGTCGTCGAACAGCTCCAGCAGCCGCTCGCGGGACAGCCGCGCGTCGCTCGCGACCCAGCTCCGCACGCCGGGGTGCTCGTCGTGGCTGAGGCGTTCGATCAGCTCGGCCGGCGCGTCGGGGTCGAGGACGGCGAGGGCCCGGGCCTCCCAGTGCGGCGAGTCCGCGTACCGGGTCAGGTCCGCGCCGTCGAGCGCCGGGTGCGACAGCAGGCCGCCGCGGGTGACGACCCTCGCCTCCAGATAGGTGCGCACGACCAGGTCGGCCGGCACGGCCCGCTGGCTCTCGCAGAGGAGCAACCGGACCGGGAAGTCGTCGTCGGCGGCGAGCGTCGCGATCTGGCCGGCGGTCAGCCTCGGGTTGCGGGCGGCGCTGCGGCGCACGCCCGGGTGCGCCGAGGACACACAGCGCTGCAGCTGCTCGCCGTCGGCCTCGATCACCCAGGCGAGCCGGGGCAGGCGGTCGTTCTCGGACACCCGGTAGTCGATCGCGGCGCGTTCCTGTTCGCTGAGCTCCGGGCGCATCGAGACGTACAGGCGGACGTCCGGGTCGGGATCCGCGGCCAGGGCGGTGATCACGTCCGCCGGCAGGCCCGGCTCGAGAGCGATCTTGACCCGCTCCCAGGCCGAGTCGCCCGCGAGGACGGCCCGGGCCTGGTCGGCGGTGATCCGTTCCGGCTCCGGCCGCGGCGTGGCCCGCGTCAACTCGTCGTCCCCGAGCTCGGCGAACGCCGCTACCGCGGCGTCCGACAGCTCCCCCGGGCCGAGGAGCGGTACCAGCCACCTGATCTTGGGACGGTCGGCCAGCTTCCGGTACGCCCACCCGGGCAGCGGCTCCGCCTCCCTGCCGTACGGGCCCTCGAGCAGAGCCATCACCACGGCGAGGCTCGGATCGTCGACCATCCTGGCCCGCTGCTCCCCCGTGGCCCGGCCGGACCGGGCCAGCATCTCCCGCAGGTGGACGTCCGGGTGGGCGGCGAGGGTGTCGAACAGCTCGTCGGACCAGGCGCGCGAGTACATGACGGCGGCGATGTTGGCGGCGGGGTGTTCCAGGATCCGCAGCACCAGGGGGTCCGGAAGGGCAGGGTTGCGGCACAGGCCGTCCACCCGGGCGCGCGTCGTCTCGGGGTTCCAGGACAGGTGAGTCTTCTCGACCGGCAGGGCGTCCTCCTCGTTCAGTCGCATCGATGACGGTGATCGACCCTACGGACTCGTTCCCGGCCGGCAAACGGTCTTTCGCCCGAGTGACCCGCACCCGAGTCCGGCGTTACGCTGGAGGCGATTCGGTTCTGCGTGCGCTCACCGGCGTTCGGTCGTGCTGCGTTCGACGGGCCCAGCTGGAAGAGCGTAGGGTCGAGATGCTGTACGGACTTCGCGTCCGGCACGCGCGACTTCTCCACCGCCCGCCCCGATCAGGCACTCCGCTCTGCGCGTCGTCGCTGACGCCGGTCGCCGTCACAGACGCGACGCGACACCGCAACCACACGCCGGCTTCTCCCACTCATGAGGAGGAGCCGGCGAGGCTTCTCAGCGGACAGAAATCACACAGGAGACGACATGGCCCTTGCGGCAGCCCCTTCCACGCTCCCTGCGACAGCGTTTCGCGAGCCTCCGAAGACCCTTCAAGAGAAAGCGGCGAACAGCTTTCACGCCGTCCTCGCCACGGTGCTGGCCGCGGGACTTGAGGACGCACTCGAAGCGGGTGACCATCCGAGAGCGATCGCCTTCATCAACCGCGGCTTCGCGGAAGGCAGTCCTCAGCTGGGCTGCGACCTCCTGTGCAGGGCCATGGCAGTCGTCGGAACCGCCCGCACCTGGACCGTCCAGCTTGCGCCCGTGACACGCGTACCACAACGTTGACGCACCGCGGCGACCTGCACCGCAGGGCGACACCGTCTGCTCCTGACCCCGACGCTGTTCAGTCAGGCGATGGTGGTGGTCGTCGAGGTAGGGCGGCGCGGGCGGGTGCCGAACAACCGCGATTCCTGGTACGAGCCGACCGGGCGCCCGTCCCGGGTCTCGATTCCGACGAACCCGTCGGTGGAGCCGGTGAAGTGAAAGAAACGCAGCACCGTGCCATCCGGGTCCGCGATGTCCAGCCGGGGGCCGGCCGGAGTCTCCTCGATGCCGTGATGCTCTATTCCCAGGCGTTCGCAGCGAGCGATCATCGTGGTCAGCACGGAGCGGTCCGCGGGGACGAACGCGACAACGTCGAAGCCGTGCAGATCGGGTTGCCCGGCACAGGCCTTCCGGTCGCGTAGGGCGATGTTGAATCTGCCCTGCGGATCGATCAGGGCGGCGCCGCGCAGGACGCCGTCCTCCACGAACTCGATCCACAAACGCAGATCGAACAGGTCGCGATACCAGGCGGCACTGCGCGCCAAGTCGGTGACCGGCAGCTTGAGCTGAGCGATACGGTCGAGTCCGGCAACGCCGGTGTGAGTGGTTTCCATGCGCTCGACGTTAGGCGGGTCATCGGCCGCACTCCATGTGTGCGCGTCCGCAGAACCACAGAGTCCGTCCAGGGGATCTGCCGAGCGACGGCGCAGTATCCACCGACGCGCGCCCACCTGCCACGGCCCGGGGACGGCCCCGGACCATCGCTGATCTACGAAAGCGCGAACGACGGGTGCGGCGGCTGGTTGTAGGCGGTGTTCTGCCAGGCGAGGGCCTCGCGGTACTGGATGTCGTGCAGCAGGGTCACCACCCGGCGGTCGGTCTGCACGGGCGTGGCGTAGATGCGCAGCGCGGTGTTGTCGGTGGTGGGCCAGACGACCTCCTCGCGCCAGTCGCCGAGCAGGTCGCCGCTGAGCGACGGGGTCGCCTTGGTGCCGTTGTTCGAGTGCACGCCCGAGGCGGTCAGCAGCCGGGTGTCCGACGAGGTGCCGTACTTGTCGATGCGGGTCTGGTCGAGCAGCTCGCGCTGCGCGTCGCCGTCCCACCAGATCACGAAGTTGGCGGAGCTGGGCTTGCGGCTCGAGACGACCGTACCGCTGGGGCTGCGCACGCCGTCGACCGCGGACGACCACGACTCGGCGCCGGGGCTGCCGGCCCAGATGTCGGCCGAGACGCCGCGCCCGTTGTCGCCGCTCGCGGGGGTGGTCCAGAGGACCTGGCCGGTACGGGCGTCCGCGAACCACGACGACGGCTTGCTCGCGTCCTCGGACACCTTGAAGACCTCCAGCCCGGTACGGGACGGGTCGAGATCGCCGACGTGCAGCGCGTCGCCGTGCCCGTAGCCGGTGTTCCACAGCTTCACCCCGTTGTCGTCGACCGCGAGCGAGCCGTACACGATCTCGTCGCGGCCGTCGCGGTCCACGTCGGCCACGGCGAGCTGGTGGTTGCCCTGCCCGGCCGTGCCGCTGTTGGAGGAGCTGTTGCTGTCGAACGTCCACCGGCGGGTCAGTGCGCCGTTGCGGAAGTCCCAGGCCACGATCACGCTGCGGGTGTAGTAACCGCGCGCCATGATCAGGCTGGGCCGGCTGCCGTCGAGGTAGGCGGTGCCCGCGAGGAACCGGTCGACGCGGTTGCCGTACGAGTCGCCCCAGCTGGAGACCGTGCCGCGCGGCGGCTCGTAGTTCACCGTGGACAGCGCGGCGCCCGTACGGCCGTCGAACATCGTCAGGTACTCCGGGCCGGTCAGCACATAGCCGGAGGAGTTGCGGTGGTCCGCGCTCGCACTGCCGATCACCTGACCGGTGCCGGAGACGGTGGCGTCCGCGGTCTTCATGGCCACCTCGGCACGCCCGTCGCCGTCGTAGTCGTACACCTGGAACTGGGTGTAGTGCGCCCCGGCCCGGATGTTGCGGCCGAGGTCGATGCGCCACAGCCGGGTCCCGTCGAGCTTGTACGCGTCGACGTAGACCGGGTCGGTGACGCCCGACTGCGAGTTGTCCTTGGCGTTCAGCGGCTCCCACTTGAGCACCAGGTCGAGCCGGCCGTCGCCGTCGAGGTCACCCGTGCTCGCGTCGTTCGCGGCGTACAGCGAGCTGTTCGGGTTCTGGATCGGCACGTCGAGGTAGCCGCCGGCGAAGCTCAGCGAGGGGCCCTCCGCGGCCTGCTCGGCCCCGCCCAGGACGGCGCGTACGGTGTACGCGGCGTTCGCCGCCGCGCCCGCGTCGAGGTAGTTGGTCGAACCCGTGATCGGCGACGCGTTGACCTTGGTGGCGCCGCGGTAGACGTTGAACGCGATGCCGGACGGGTCCGTGGCCAGCCACCGCCAGCTCACCAGGTTCGCCGAGCCGGAGCGGACGCTGATCACGCCGCGGTCGAGGCGCTCGCGCTGCTTGCCGTCGCCGGGCGCCACGGTGGTCGGGCCGGGCGCGGGCGGCGGCGACGTGGCCGGAGCGGTCGTCGGCGGGGTCGTGGTCGGCGCGGCGGTGGGCAGGGTCGTGCCTGTGCAGGCCACCCCGTTGAGCGTGAACGCCGCCGGGGTCACGGACGCGCCGTCGGCGTTGAAGCCGAAGCTCGTGGCGGCGTTGGTGGCCAGCGCCGCGTTCCAGCCGGCGTCGCGCACCGTGACCGCCGGACCGGACTGGGTGAGCGACCCGTTCCACAGCTGCGTGATCGTCTGCCCGGCCGGCAGGGTGAACGCCAGGGTCCAGCCGGTGATCGGGTCGCCGAGGTTGGTGACGTCCACGGTGGCGCTGAAGCCGCCCGGCCAGGAGCTGCCGACGGTGTAGCGCACCTGGCAGCCGGCGGCCGCATCAGCCCTGGTCGCGACGAGGACGCCCGTGCCGGCGGCGGCGAGAGCGAGGACGGCCGCGATCTTTCCTCTTCCGGTCACGAGTGTCCTTCGGATCGAGAGAAGTGGATGGGAGCGTTCCCAGAGTGGCGGGTCGCCGGCGGGAGGTCAAGGTTTTCTCGGGAGCGCTCCCATGACATAGTTCTGGAATCCACAGACATCAATGTGCCGAGCTCGTACGGAAGAGGCCGCCATGCACCGTCGACGTCTGACCGTCCTCGCCGCCGCGACGGCGGTCCTGTCCGCGACCGCCGTCGCCACCGCCACCAGCGCCGACGCCGCGGCGGGCTGCCAGGTCCGCTACACCGTCGGCAGCTCGTGGCCGGGCGGCTTCGGCGCGGCGGTCGACGTCACCAACCTCGGCGACCCGGTGTCCTCGTGGAGCCTGACGTTCACGTTCGCAGCGGGCCAGACGATCACGCAGCTGTGGAACGGGTCGGTCACCCAGTCCGGATCCTCGGTCACGGTGCGCAACGCCGGCTGGAACGGCGCCCTGGCCACCGGCGGCACCGCGAGCATCGGCTTCAACGGCTCCTGGACGGGCAGCAACCCGGCGCCCGCGTCGTTCGCGCTCAACGGCGTCGCCTGCACCGGCGCGGTCGTGCCCACGACCCCGCCCACGACACCGCCGGCCACCACGCCACCGACGACACCGCCCACCACGCCACCGGCCACGCCGCCCACGACCCCGCCCGCCGGCGCGCCCGTGAAGATCATGGCGCTCGGCGACTCGATCACCGGCTCGCCCGGCTGCTGGCGCGCCCTGCTCTGGCAGAAGCTGCCCGCCACCCGCGTCGACTTCGTCGGCACGCTGCCCGGCCAGGGCTGCGGCTTCGCGTACGACGGCGAGAACGAGGGCCACGGCGGCGCGCTGGTGACCACGGTCGCCAACCAGGACCAGCTCGTCGGCTGGCTCGCCGCCTCCGACCCCGACGTGGTCCTCATGCACTTCGGCACCAACGACGTCTGGAGCAACGTCGCGCCGCAGACGATCCTCGCCGCGTACACCCGCCTGGTGAACCAGATGCGAGCGTCCAACCCGGCCATGAAGATCCTCGTCGCCCAGATCATCCCCATGAACGCCTCGAACTGCGCCGACTGCGCCCAGCGGGTCGTCAACCTGAACGCGGCGATCCCCGCCTGGGCCGCCGATATCTCCACCGCCGCGTCCCCCGTCACGGTCGTCGACCAGTGGACCGGCTTCTCCCCCGCCACCGACACCTACGACGGCGTGCACCCCAACGACAACGGCAACGTCAAGATCGCGAACCGCTGGTACCCGGCCCTCGCCGCGGCGCTGTCGCTCCCCTGAGGTCAGCCGATCGCCAGACGGGCGCCGGTCAGCGTCACGTACCGGTCCGAGTCGGTGAAGCCGGGCCCGGTCTCCGCGCCGATGTAGGCGTCGATGTGCCGGTCGCCGCCGAGCCCCGGCGTGAACTCGTCGGTGATCCGCCAGCCGCCCCCGCGCAACGACGCGCAGGTGGCGGCGGGCGGCACGGAGCCGTCGTCCTGCCGCCCGCAGCCGACGATCGAGAAGCGGGTCCCGTACGGCAGGACGTCCGGATCCGCGGCCGCCGACACGAACGGGACGAGCCGCCGCCCGTCGGCGCCGCGCGGCGCGGTGTCGAGCCAGAAGCCGACGTCGTACGACCAGTTCAGGTACGCCCCGGCGGCCGTGCGCCCGGTCCCCTCGTCCTGCACCGCCTGCACGAAGTCGGCCGGATAACTGCCGAGGTCGTCGTCGCCGCCGGTGCAGGCCAGCCGCCGGCACCCGGTGACCCGGGCTGGCTCGCCGTCGTGGAACCGCTCCACGGCCGTGTAGTACACCGTGATCTCCCAGCCGCCGCTGACCGTCCGCGCCCGGCTGCTGCCGGCCGGTGACGGGGCACCGCGGGACGGAGTTCGCGCGGCCGTGACCGAGGGCGGTCGGATCAGGGAGGGGACCGAAGCCGGGGTGCCGATCAGGCTAGGCGAGGGCGAGGGCGAGGGCGTGTTCAGCGGTGCCGGCTTCGTGCCGCAGCCGGCCGTCAGCACGACGACCACGGCGGCGCAGAGGGCCGGGCAGGGGCGCACGAGCCGAGCATGCCACCTGGGCGGCACCGCGAGGCGGGGATCGCCGCAGATGAGCGGGGGTCACGGTGCGAGCTCGTCGAGCAGCAGACGCCCCTGGGGCGAGTAGAAGCGCTCCCGCGTCCCCGCGGCCCAGTCCTCGATCGAGGGGTCCTCCGAGGTCGCCAGCCACTCGGCGAGCCGGTCGTGCTCCTCGGCGTGGCCGTGCTCCGACAGCCAGTCGAGCGTCTTGCGCCGGCCCGCGCCGAAGATGGCGTGGGCGTCGAACCCGATGCCCAGGTCCATGTCGCCGGTGCGGAACTTCGCCGCGTACAGGCGCAGCGAGTCGGCGGGATCACCGATCAGGAACAGCAGGAACGCCGCCACGTAGATCTGCTCGAACTCGTCGTCCTCGCCCGGGTCGGGGCCCTCGCGCCAGCTCCTCTCGAGGTCGAAGATCTCGCGCAGCAGCGCATGGCCCGGACGGGGATCGTTCACGTCGATCCGGCGCAGCGCCTCCCGGCGGGAGGACGGGGTCGAGAGGTCCACGGGTGCGGGCACGGCTGCACCGTAGCCGAGCGGGGCTCGTTGTTGTTCCTGGCGGCCCGTCCGGGCTGCCGTCCTCCAACAAGGGAGCAGACAGTGCGGTCTTTCGTTTCCCGTACGCTCGGTGGCCTCGTCGCCGCCGCCGTCGGCCTGGGTGTCGCCGCGACGCCCGCCGCGGCCGCGACGAGCACGTCGTTCCGGCTGGTCGCCGACGGCGTCGTCGGGTACGGCACCTACGAGCACATGATGGGTTCCCCGGAGCGGCCCGTGCCGCCGATCCGGATCGCGGGCACCTTGGTCGGGCGCAGCCCGTTGCGCTGCGCAGTGATCCAGGTGGCCCGCAGCGGCCCCGCGGACGGCCTCGAGTGGCGCACGTTCGGCCGGCACTGCGGGCGCGGCCGCACCGACGTCCGGGTCCAGACGTCGTACCTGTTCCGGGGCGTGCAGCCGCCGGTGCGGCTCTGCGCGGGCTGGTCGGTCGCCCAGGCCGAGCGTGCCCGCCGGTGCGACCAGTTCCGGCCGCCGGCCGACCGCTGACGCACGCCGACGCCCGTGGCCGAGCCGGCCACGGGCGCAACCGGCACGGCGTGCCGGGCATGATGTCGGCATGGCAGTCCTGCTCGTCGACGATCTGCGCTCGTTCCTCGACGGCCGCAGCGCGGACGTGGCTCGCACCAGCGCGGCCGGGGTGCGGCTGCTCCGGGGCTACCGGAACCGGCGCCTGGACGAGCTGTGGCTCGACCACGACCTCGGCGGGGACGACACGATCTGGCCGGTCGTCGAGGAGCTCGAGCGGGCGGCCTTCGACGGGCGGCCGTTCGACGTCGGCGTCATCCACGTCCACTCCGCCAATCCCGCGGGCGCCGCGAAGATGGCCCAGGCCCTGCGGCACTGGGGTTACCGGGTCGTCCCCGCCTCCGGCTCGCCGCTGGTCGGCTATCTCGACGAGCCCGCCGCGGCCTCGCCCTACACGAGCGGCGGCAGGGGTGGGCGGTAAATCCGTCGGCGCGCGGGCGGGAGATCGCTATCGTTCCGGGTCATGAGCGAGACCTTCGTGCCCTCCGGGCCGCTGCGGCTGTGGACCGAGCGGATCGGGGACCCCGACCGGCCCGCCGTCCTGCTGGTCATGGGTTCGGCCGCCCAGGGTTACTCCTGCCCGGACGGGCTGGTCACGCGGCTGCTCGACCGCGGCGTGCAGGTGATCAGGTACGACCACCGCGACACGGGCCTGTCGAGCACCGTGGATTTCGACCGGCAGCCGTACGGGCTGGCCGACCTCGCCGCGGACGCGCTGGCCGTGCTGGACGCGTACGGGCTGGCGTCCGCCCATATCGCCGGCGGGTCGATGGGTGGCCTGATCGCGCAGTGGCTGGGCGTGCACGCGCCCGCCCGCGTCCGGTCGCTGACCCTGATGTCCACCACGCTGCTGAGCTTCGACCACAACACGGTCTGGGGGCGGGCCTTCGACGGGAAGCCCGCCGACCCCGCCGAGCTGCCCCCGCCCGCCCCGCGCTACATCCGGCACCTGATCGACTCCGGGGACGTCCCGCCCGGCGTGGAGTCCGACGTGGCGCTGTTCCGGGTCATGCACGGCGACGTCCTGCCGTTCGACGAGCCGGCCGTACGGGCGATGCTCGAGCGCTGCTGGGCCCGGGCCGTCGACCCGGCCGCCGCCGCGCACCACAGCCGGGCCGGCGGGGCGCTGACCCCGGACCGGCTCGTCCCGCTCACGGCGATCGCGGCGCCGACCGTGGTCGTCCACGGCGATCAGGATCCCGTCTATGCCCCGGTCCACGGCGAGGCCCTGGCCGCCGCGATCCCGGGCGCCCGCCTGCGGGTCGTCGAGGGCATGGGGCACGTCTACTTCTCCCCCGGTCTGCCCGAGCGGCTCGCCGACCTGATCCGCCTGGACGACGCCTAAGGCGCTAGACGGTGGCGACCACGATGCGCTCGCCGACGAACACCGCCATGGACCGGCCCAGCGGCCGCAGCAGCCGCTCCCGGTGCTCGTCGGCGCCCACGTCGGCGTGCACGCGCAGGCCCCGGTCGGCCAGCAGCCCGGCCAGCTCGCGCGGGTCGAAGGCGCTCCGCCAGCCCAGGCGCCGCGCCCAGCCGGCGTGGCGGGGGTCGCCGCGGACCGCGCGCGACAGGTAGGTCAGCACCAGCCGGCTGCCCGGCGCGAGGCTTCCCGCGTACGCGAGCAGGTTGCCCACCGCGCTGTCCGGCACGTACATCGAGACCGCCTCGCACACCACCAGCGTCGGCGCGCCGAGGTCGGCGCCGGCGGCTCGCAGCACGTCGGCCACCGGCCGGGCGACCAGGTCGATCGGCGCGAAGCGGACGTGGGTGGGCGGCCCGTCGAGCACCCGGGACAGCGCCGCCTTCTTCGCGTCCTGCACCGCGGGCAGGTCGAGCTCCCACACCCGGGCCGCGGCCATCCCGGGCAGCCGGTACGGCCGGGTGTCCATGCCCGCCCCGACGAGGACCACCTGCCGCAGGCCCGCGGCGAGCGCGGCCCGGCACTCGTCGTCGATCACCCGCGTACGGCACACGACCGCGCCGTAGAAGCCCGGCCCGGCCCGGTCGAGCGCGCCCAGGAAAGCCCGGCGCAGAGCCCGGCGGCGCACCATCACGGCGGCCCAGCCGGTGAGCATCCGCTCGGCGAGCGGGTCGTCGAACAGCGGCTGCCGGGCATGCCCCTCCAGCGCCCGCATCACCCCGACGCCGACGGCCGTCCGCACCTGCCCGCTGGCTGCCACGACCCTCCCCCCGCCGCCGCCAGCATAGTCCGGCATCGATACGCGCAGGGGCCGGCGGAGAAAAAGGCCGGTTGCTCTTGAACCGGTCGGGCGCCGCGGCGGACAGACTGAGCAGGACGGCCCGAGAGGGGGTCATCGTGGACGACGCCGCCCTTCTCCGCTCGATCGCCGCGGGCGACCGGGAGGCCCTGGCCGCGCTCTACGCCCGGCACTCGCCGTGGCTGCAGGTGCGGCTGCGGCGGCGCTGCCCGGACGACGACGTCGTGGCGGAGGCGTTGCAGGAGACGTTCGTGGCGGCGTGGCGCGGCGCCGGGCGGTGGCGCGGTGAGGGGGACGTCGCCGCCTGGTTGTGGGGCATCGGGGTCCGGCGCCTCGTCGACCAGCTGGCGCGGCGGCCACGGCACAGCCCCCTCTCGGACGTTCCCGACCCGGCAGTGGCCTCCGCGGAGGAGCAGGTGCTGCTCGGCGTCGAGCACGCCGACGTGGCGGCGGCGCTCAACAGCCTGTCGCCGGAACTGCACGCGGTCGTGCAGGCGACCGTGCTGGACGGGCTCACCACCCGCGAGGCCGCCCGGCTGCTGCACATCCCGCAGGGCACGGTGAAGACCCGGATGGCGCGCGCCCGCGTGCTGCTGAGGGAGGCGTTGTCATGACCTGGCACGCGGACGGCGCGTTGCTCGAGGCGTACGCCCGAGGGGCTCTCGACCCGGCCCGGGCGGCCTCGGTGGAGCAGCATCTCGCGGGGTGTGCCCGATGCCGTACGGCCCTCGCGCCGTACGCGGACGGTGCTGTGCTCGCCCGCGCCTGGGCGGACACGCTCGACGTGCTCGACCGGCCGCGGGTCACGCTGATGGAGCGCGCGCTGACGGCCGCCGGCATGCGCGCGGCCGACGCCCGGCTCGCGGCCGGCGCCTCCGCGGCCCGGCGCGCGTGGGTGGCCGGCTGCGTGCTGGTCGCGGCGTTCGCGCTCGTGGCCGGCGACGCGCCGGGCCGGGCCGCGTTCTGGTTCCTCACGGTCGCGCCGCTGGCCCCGCTCACCGGGGTCGCGCTGGCGTACGGGCCGGGGACGTTCACCATGCACGACGTCGCGGCCGCCACCCCGTACCCCCGGCTCCGGCTCGTCCTGCTGCGCTGCCTGCCGGTGCTGCCGATGACCGCTTTCCTGCTGGTCGTCGGCGGTCTGGTGCTGCCGCGCACGGCGGCCGCCGCGCTGTGGCTGCTGCCCGGCCTCGCGCTGGCGTCGCTGAGCCTGGCCGCCGAGCGGCTCGTCGGCGCCCGCGCGTCCATCGCGGGGCTGGCCGGGCTCTGGATCACCTTTGTGACGGCCACCCGGTTCGTCACCGGCTCGGTGCTCGGCGCCTTCGCCCCGGCCGTCCAGCTGCTGTCCCTGACCATCGTCGTCGCCGCGGCGGCCCTCGCCGTCGCCGGCGCCCGCCGCACGAGGAGTTTCCCATGAGCGACATCAGGCTCATCGCGGTGAGCAAGAGCTACGGGCGTCAGCAGGTGCTGAACGCCGTCACGACCGAGGCCGGCACCGGGATCGTCGGGCTGCTCGGGCCCAACGGCGCCGGCAAGAGCACGCTGCTGCGCATCCTGGCCACCGTCACGGCTCCCGACGCGGGCCGGGTCGAGCTGCTCGGCCGCGACGCCGGCGACCGGGCGGACCGCGACGAGATCCGGCGCCGGCTCGGCTACGTGCCGCAGGAGACCGGCTTCCCCAGCGGGTTCACGGCGTTCGAGTACGTCGACTACGTCGCGATCCTCAAGGAGATGACCGACCGCCGCGCCCGGCACGACGAGGTGCGCCGGGTGCTCGACGTGACCGGCCTGGGCGCGGTGGCGCGGCGCCGGGTGCGGCGGCTGTCCGGCGGCATGAAGCAGCGCCTGGTCATCGCGCAGGCCCTGCTCGGCGATCCGCGGCTGCTCGTGCTCGACGAACCCACCGTGGGGCTCGACCCGGAGCAGCGGCTGCGCTTCCGCGACACGATCTCGGCGCTGGCCGAGGACCGCTGCGTGGTCGTGTCGACGCACCAGACCGAGGACGTGACGGCGTTCTGCCCGCGGGTGGTGGTGCTGCACGAGGGCGAGGTCCGCTTCGACGGCCCGCCGCGCGGGCTCGCCGCCGCCGCGGCCGGCCGGGTGTGGGTCTCGCAGCGGCGCGAGCCGGGGGCCCGGCTCGCCTGGCGGACGGCCGACGGCGCGCTGCGGCAGGTGGGCGTGCCGCCGGCGGGGGCCACGCTGGTGGAGCCCTCGCTGGAGGACGGCTATCTGCTGCTCGTCGGGGCGGCGGAGTCCGGTGTGGAGGTGGCGGCATGAGCACCGCGACCCAGGCCCTCGGCGCGGTCGAGGCCCGGCGGATGCTGCGGCACCCGGCGTACCCGGTCGGAATGATCTACATCGCCGCCTTCACCATCGCCGCGATCACGAACAACGAGGGAGGCACGGCGCCGAACCTGACGTACATCGTGCTGTCGCTGGCGCTGCTGCTGATCTACGCGCCGCTGACTTTCGTGTCCGCGAACCGGGTCTCCGGCGCCGCCTACCGGCGCCGGGTGCGGGAGGTCTTCGACGTGACCCCGCTCGGCGACCGGCGCCGAACGCTCGCGGCGATGCGCGGACTGCTCCTCGGACCCGTCGCGGTGTCGCTGGCGGGCGCCGCCGCCCTGGTGGTGCTGGGCGAGTTCACCACCTCGCAGACGGCCCGCCCCAACGACACCGTCCACCCGCTCCTCGCCCCGCAGTACCTGCAGATACCCGTGCTCGTCCTCGGCGCCGGGCTGCTCGGCATCGCGGTCGCGCGGTGGCTGCGCTGGCCGGGGGCGCTGCCGCTGTCCGCGCTGGTGCTGTGGCTCGGCACGATCGCGCTGTACCAGTACAGCTCGTCCACGACGGTGCAGGACCGAACCTGGTTCGCGCTGTGGCCGGTCTGGCTCTCGTCGACCGACGGCATGATGCCCCGCCAGCCCCTGGACCAGGAGATGTGGCACCTGACGTACCTGCTGGGGCTCGGGCTGCTGGCGGGCATCGCCGCGCTGCTGTCCACCGCCGGGCCGCGCCGCGCGCTGTACGCCGCGGCGGGCGTCACCGGCGTGGTGACGGTGCTCGCGGCCTGGCTCCAGCTGGGCTGATGGGCACATACGGGTGGCGGCTCGCCCGGCCCGCCTGGCCGGCCGGCGCGAGCGCCACCGTCCTCGCCGTCGCCGCGCTCGCCGCGGTGCTGGACTGGGCCGACGACGTGCCGGGCACGCTGGCGGTGGGCCGCCGGACAGGGCTTGTGGTGGCCGCCGTGGCCGCGGCGGCGCTGCGCGACCCGGCGGCCGGCGTGCTCGACGCCACGCCGTACCCGCGCCGGGTGCGCCGGCTGCTGCCGTCCGCCTGCGCGTTGCTCGCG
Source organism: Actinoplanes sp. URMC 104 (assembly GCF_051386375.1). Lineage (NCBI taxonomy): Bacteria > Bacillati > Actinomycetota > Actinomycetes > Micromonosporales > Micromonosporaceae > Actinoplanes > Actinoplanes sp. URMC 104. The sequence continues at coordinate 430,989 of NZ_JBPQTO010000012.1, forward strand.
CTCGCCCCGGCGGCGCTCGTGCCGGCGCTCGTGCAGGCCGGGCGGGTGCCCGGGGTGCCGTGGTCCGGGCTGGCGCTCGAGGTCGCCGCGATGGCGGCGCTGGCGTGCGCGGCCGGGGTGTGGTGCACCGGCCGGGTCGACCCCGGGCTGGTCGGCTGGGTGGCGCCGATGCTGCTCCTGCTGGTCGACGAGACCACGCCGATGGGCCCGTGGCTGACCGCCGCACCCGGTCCCCGCTGGGCCGAGGGCCGCGTCGGGTGGGCCGTCGCGGGAGCGGCCGGCGTGGTGGTGCTGCTGGCCGGGCTGCGGGACCCGGCCGCCCGCCGGGCGTTGCTCAGCCCGTACAGGTGATGTCCCGGTACGGCGGACCCGCGGCGGTGCCCGCCTGCGGGCCGGTCAACCGGCGCTGGACGGTCTCCCCGCGGATCAGGGACGTGCCGTTCCAGGTCCAGCGGGTCGCGACGGTGGACGCCGCGACGATGGCGCCGGTGGCCGGGTCGCGGTCGAAGCGCGCGCTGCCCGACACCAGCTCGCGCCGGCCGTCCCGGTCGGCGTCGGAGCAGCCCAGGCCGGCCGTCCCGGACAGCGACGAGGCGATCGGGAACTGCCGGCCGACGAGCACCAGGCCGTCCGCGGTGAGCGTCGCCGGGCGCACCACGGATCCGGACTGGAACGCGACCTCCTCCCCCGGGCGGCCGTCCAGGTCGAGATCCGCGACCACGGCCGGCGTCTCCTCGCGGGTGTACGGAAGCGCAAGGTCGGACACCCGGCCGGCGGCCAGCACGGCCCGGGCCGTCCAGCGGTCGTCGCGGAGATAGAGCAGCAGGCTGTCGGTGCGCCCGTCGCCGTCGAGGTCGGTGCGCGCGACGCCGCGGCAGTCGGCGCCGGCCGGCAGGAACGCGCCCGGGCGGCAGTCCCGGGCCGCGGCGAGCCGCGCGGCGTCGGCGGCCGGGAACTCGCCGACGGGCACGTCGTAGGTCAGCGCCGTCCAGGTGCCGTCGAGCGCGACGCACAGACGGTAGTCGCGCCCCTGCCCGGCCGTCTGGCGCACGATGCCGATGTCCTCGGCGGGCAGGCCCAGGTCCATCAGCCGGGCCGGGTAGGTGAGCAGGTTCGGGTCGGCGAGCCCGTAGACGTAGCCGTCGCGGGCGGTCTGGTCGCAGGGCCAGCGCAGCGGCGGCGTGGAGACCAGCGCGGCGACGGCGGTCGTGACCGCCGGGCCGGTGAGGCCGGTGTTCGACCACACCAGACCGGCCGGCGGCACCACCTCGGGGAGAGCGTCGCGCATGGCCGCGGCGTACAGCTGCTTCTGGGTCCGGATCACGGCGGCGGGGATCTGGCCGCCCGGCTCGTTGAGGGCCTTGCGCGGGATGACCGGGCTGCGCCGCGCGGTCACCCGGAGGCTCGGCAACGGATCCGCGGCGACCGCGGGCAGGCGTCGCATCGCCGCGATCACTTCCTGGCGTACGGCGGCCCGCTCCCGCCGAGCCTGGTTCTCCTCGGCGTCGGAGGCCTCCGCGGGCAGCACGCGCGCGCCGCCGAGCACGTCGGTGACACAGCGCAGCGCCTGATCCGGGGCTGCGACGGCGCACCGCACCGCCCGCACCGTGACACCGGGGGCGACGTACGCGTCGCTCATGACCCGCAAGACGTCCTCGGCGACCGCCACGTCGGGCCCGCCGCGCAGGACGAACTCGACGGAGCCACGGCTGCCCGGCAGAGCGAGGTCCAGAGTGCCCCCGCCCGGCACGTGCGTGAGGTCGCGATCGGCCTCGGCCAGCTCACGCCACACGGCGTCGGCCACGCCGCGGGCGCCCGGCCGGGTGACCACCATCGGCGGATGGCCGGCGAGCTCGGCGAACTGCCCGTACGGCCGGTCGCTGACCAGCCGCAGCAGGGCGGTGCGGTCGGCGGCGCCCGCGGCCACGCAGGTCCGCGCCGCGCCGTTCTCGACGTAAACGTTCCAGCGTTGCGACCGGGTGGTGCCGCAGTCGGGCTCCGGCGTGCCGGTGTCACCGCCCCCGGGCGTACGGGCCGGGCCCTCGGCGGCGGCCGACGCGGCCGAGAAGATCGCGAGGTGCCCGACGGTCGTCGTGATGGCGCCGCCCGCGACCGTGCCGCCCTCGGCGCTCCACACCCCGGCGTCGTCCTGCGACACCACGGTGGACAGCCCGCCGGCGCCGTCGTCGCGCACGGGCAGCGTGACGGTCGCCGAGGTGCGCAGCGCCGCCGCGCCGATCGTGATGTCGACCGGCTCGGCCAGCCAGGTGAGCCCGCCGGGCGCCGGGATGCTGGGGCGCGGCACGATGCGCACCTCGGTGTCCGCGCTCAGCGCGCCCGGGCCGAAACGCACCGAGACCCCGTCCTCGGTGGTGACCGTGCCGCCGGCCGCCGCCGTGATCCGCGCGGCCGTGACCGGGGACCGCAGCGACCAGGCGACGGCACTGCCGGCCACCAGCAGCACAGCCGCCACCACCGCGGCCAGGGCCACCCGCACGACTCTCCTCCAGGGCTCCGGGAAACCCACGGTAGGGAGGCCGCTCAAGGGCGGTGAACCTCCGCTCGGACCTACTTGACGGCGAGTTCGCCCAGTTCGGACCAGCCGTCCTGGTCGATTGTCTGGCTAATGATCTTGGGAGTTTCCGACAGATACCGTGGCAACTCGCGCTGCGCCTGCCGGAAGTGGTCCGAGCCCACGTGCGCCCCGCCGGCCTCGCCGTCGCGGAACGCCTCGACGAGCACGTACTCGGTGGGGTCGTCGACGCTGCGGGACCAGTCGAACCACAGGCAGCCCTCCTCGGCCCGGGTCGCCTCGGTGAACGACCGCGAGATCTCGGGCCAGTCGTCGGCGTGCTCCGGCTTGACCGGGAACTTGGCCGTAATGAAGATCATCTCTGCCTCCCTTTCGCGTCCTGGGTCAATGCTCTTCCCTGCGCCATTCTCCCGAAGCAGGCTGGGGACATGAGCGGCAAGGGCACCGGCGTCCTGCAATCCGTCGAGCGGGCCATGCGCGTCCTCGACCTGGTCGCCTCGGCGCCCGGCCCCGTGCAGGCCAAGCAGGTCGCCCGCGAGCTCGGGCTCACCCTGCCGACCACCTACCACCTGCTCACCACCCTGGTCGGCGGCGGCTACCTGGTGCATCTGAGCGACGAGCGGGCGTACGCCCTGGGCCACCGCGTCGACGACCTGGCCCGCGGCCTGCACCGCCAGATCGAGGCCCCGCCCGAGGTGCAGCGCGTGGCCTCGGTCGTGCACCGCGAGGCGCAGGCCGCCGCCTACTACGCCGCGCTGCGCGACGCCGAGATGATCGTCGCGTACGTCGCCGAGTGCGCGCTGCACCCGCGCATCCGCACCCTCGCCGTCGGCTTCCACCAGGCGCCGCACGCCACCGCCTTCGGCAAGCTGATGCTCGCCACGCTGCCGGCCGACGACCGCGAGGCCGTGCTCGACCACACCGGCACACCCGCCGTGACCGCCGCGACGGTCACCGACCGTGGCGTGCTGGCCCGCCAGTTGCTGCAGGTGCGCGGCACGGGCCTGGCGGTCGAGGTCGACGAGTTCCAGCAGGGGCTCAGCTGCATGGCCGCCCCGGTCACCGACGCCGCGGGCCGCTTCGTCGGGGCGGTCGCCGTCTCGATGCCCACCGCGCGGTTGCGCTCGGACCGCTGGTCGGTCGAGCGGGCCGTCCGCCTGGGCGCCGTCCGGGCGACCCGCGCTGTCGCCCTGACCACCGCCGCCCGCCGCGGCCGGCTCAGCTAGCCCGCCCCGGCGCGGACGTTCCGCGCCGGCCGAGCCCCGGCAGCGCCCCGCCTCAGGTCGCCCGGCCAGCCCGCGCAAGCCGCCTGCCAGCCGCCGGCCCCGGGCAGCCACTCGCCGCCGCCCCGGGCCGCCACTCGCCGCCGCCCGGGCCGCCGTTCGAGCGCCGTTCGACGCCATTCCGGGGCCACCACTCGCCGCACCCGGCCGCTCGCTGGGCAGCCGCTCGCCGTCCGATCGAAGCGCCGCCCGCCGCCGCCCCGGCGGAGCCGCCGGCCCACGGTGGGCCGCCGCCGCGCCAAGCCGCTGCCCGCGCCAGGCCGCCGCCCGCGCAGGCTCGCAGCAACAGGCCGGCCGAAGCGCCGCCCCTCCCGGAGTCCCGTCGCTCATTCTGCCGGAACGAGCGACCCCCGTGCCCCGCCCTGTGGATAACCGCCAACTGTGGACAAAGCCGAGCCGCACTCCCGACCGAGCTAAGATCGGGCCAGCCCCCGGGTGGGCGGTTTCAAGGGGTCGTTGCAACACGGTCGGTGTGCAGGAGTTTAGTCAGGCGTTCGGCTGGGGTGTCCCAGTCGAGGGTCATGCGTGGCCGGCCGTTGAGTTCGGCGCGACCGCGGCCAAATGCTCAGGGCTGTGCTGGGTCAGGTCGGTGCCTTTGAGGAAGTACTGGCGTAGCAGCCCGTTGGTGTTCTCGTTCGATCCGCGCTGCCAGGGGCTGTGGGGGTCGCAGAAGTAGACCGGCATGCCCGAGGCCAGGCTGAACTGGTGGTGTAACGCCATTTCGACGCCTTGGTCCCAGGTCAGTGACCGGCGCAGATGCTGCGGCAGGGTGGCGACGGTGGCCAGCAGGGCGTCGCGGACGTGTTCGGCGTTGCGGCCGGCGGCCAGGTGCAGCAGCAGCACGTAGCGGGTGGAGCGTTCGACCAGGGTGCCGATCGCGGACTGGTTGTCCTTGCCGACGATCAGGTCGCCTTCCCAGTGCCCGGGCACGGCCCGATCGGCGGCTTCGGCGGGCCGGTCGCTGATCATCACCATCGGGCTGGTGAACCGCTGCTGGCGTTGCCCCGGTGTGCGGTGCGGGCGGCGCACGGCCCGGCCGGTGCGCAGGGCGGCGGCGAGTTCGCGGCGCAGGCTGCCGCGGCCTTGCACGTAGATGGCCTGGTAGATCGTCTCGTGCGACACGTGCCATCCGCTCTGTCCGGGGTGATCACGGTGCAGTCGGCGGCTGATCTGCTGCGGGCTGTACCGGCACTCCAGCATCGCCTGCACCACCCGGTGCAACCCCGGATGGGCGGCAAGTTTGCGGGTTTTCGGCCGCGGCCGGCGGGCGCGGGCACGTTCCTGGGCGGCATAGGGCCGGTAGTCGCCGGTGACCGGATGCGCGTTACGGCGCACTTCTCGGCTGATCGTGCACCGGGGTCGGCCCAGCTCGGCGGCGATCTGGGTCTGGGTGGCGCCTTCGCGTAGCCGGTCGGCGATCACGATCCGCTCGTCCTGCGACAGATACCGGGCGCAGATCGGCGCCCGCCGGGCTGCGACCACGGCCCGCTTCCTGGCTTCCTGCCGGGCGTCACGGGCTTGGCGCCAGGCGGGATGCCGCCAGTCGAAGCCGGTCTTGCGGTCTACGCCGACCCGCCGGCATGCCTCACTGGTGCCTACACCCTGCGCCACAAGACCCAAATATGCCTGCCGCTGCGCGGCTTTGGCCGTGCCCGCAAGCCAGCCCTCGGCATCGTCATCTGACACCTGCTACCCCTCGGTGAGCTCAAGTGTTGCGACGATCCCTTGAAGCCGAGGTGGGCGGGGGTAGGGCTGGTCAGAGGCGAGCAAGACCATAGCGAGTCTCGAGCAGACCCCGGCAGAAGCCGGCGTTGCCCTCGATGCTGACGCGCACGGTCCGGGCGAACCGCAACCACCCCGGCAGGTCGGCCTCGCTCAGCCGCCCCCCGCGGTCGTCGCAGAGCGCCCACTCCGAGACGACCCCGAGCCGGGCCCGCCGCCGCGCCACGCCCTCGGCCTCGGTCGGCGCCAGCCGCCGCGCGGCCGCGAGGGTGAGCGAGGTCAGGTCGTCGGCCTGCGGAGCGAGCGCCCGGGCCAGCCGCTCCTGGGCGGCCAGGTGGGCCTTGCGCTCGAAGGTCGACCGCAGCTCCGCCAGTGATGGGTCACCGCCGTCGGCGGCGAAGGCGGAGTCGAAGAGCACGGCGGCGGCCACCCCCTCGTTGATCTCGGCGGAGACGAAGTGCTCGAGCAGCACGATGGTGACCCCGGTGGCGCCCGGGAGCGCCGCGACGGCGTCCCGGGCGTCGGCGACCATCAGCCACGCGAAGTTCGGCGCGCAGAAGTAGGTGGGCAGGCGCAGCTCCACCCGTACGCCGGGGTCGGTGCGCACCGAGGCGACGAACCCCAGCGTGGTGATCGGCTCGTCGAGCTCGGGGTCGCGCACCGTGGCGAGCGCCGCCCACACCTGGCCGGGGGTCACGCTCACGCCGTCGCCGCCTCGGGTTCCGGGGACGAGCCCACGGGACGGGTGCCCGAGTCCTCGGCGTGGCCGGGCACCTCGATGTCGTAGAGGCGCGCGGCGTTGAGCCCGAGGATCTTCTTCTTGATCGCGGGCGTGAGGGTCCCGTACTCGCCCTGCATGTCGTCCGGGATCTGGAAGTCGACGAAGCGTTCGACCAGCCACTTCGGCTGCCAGATCGCGTAGTCGCTGCCGAACAGGATCCGGTCCTCGCCGAGCCAGTAGAGCAACTCGCCGATGATCTGCGCGAAGTAGCGCGGCCGGCTGTGGATGAACGGCATGGCGACCGCGAGCCCGCCGTACACGTTGGGTTCCTGGGTGGCGATCCAGCAGAAGTCCTCGAGCCGGGGCAGGCCCACGTGCTCGACGATGAAGCGCAGCCCGGGAAATGCGGTGGCGGCGTCGTCCACGTCGGCCACGTCGAACGCGTCGCGGTTCATCGGATAGACCGTCGGGCCCTTGTGCACGTGGACGTTGCGGATGCCCAGCTGTTCGCACTTCTCGAGATACCGGTACGCCCACGGGTCGCTGAGCTTCCAGCCCTTGCTGTCGCCCTTCCACTCGGCCGTGTAGACCTTGACGCCCTTGAGCTGCCACCGCTCGTGCAGCGCCTCGAGCTTCTCGAGCCCGGCCTCGCCGTCGCGCGGGTCCCAGCGGCCGTTGACGATGAACCGGCCGGGGTGCCGCTCGGCCATCTCGCCGTTCTGCTCGGTGGTGTTGAAGCCGTTGACGTACCAGTCGGTCAGGTACGTCGACTGCAGGATCGCCAGGTCGGCGTAGCCCACCTCGAACAGGTCGCGGATCATGCGCTCCTCGGGGTAGCGCTCGAACTCCTCCAGCGTCCACTTGTACTCGTCCGGCGAGAGGTTGCTGTGGTAGTCGTAGAAGCACTTGATGAAGCCCTCGCCGTACCGGTTGATCTGGTTGGCGGGGCTGCCGTCCCAGAAGTGGGTGTGCCCGTCGACGATGAAGTAGTCGTTGCCGTCCTTGCTGTACACGACCCGCCTCCTCAGGGGACCAGGATGCCGCGGCCCTGGAGCCGTCCGGCCTCCAGGTCGTCCATCGCCTCGTTGACCGCCGCCAGCGGGTACTGCCGCGTGTGCAGCGTGACCCGGCCCTGCGCGGCGAGCGTCATCAGCTCGTCGAGGTCGTTGTACGAGCCGACCAGGTTGCCGACGACGTTGCGCTCGGTGGAGATCAGGTCGATCGTCGGGACGTCCACCGAGCCGCCGTAGCCGATCACGTAGTAGCTGCCGGCCCGGCGGGTGATCTCCAGGCCTGCCTTCTCCGCGCCCTGCTCGCCGACGAAGTCGAGCACCACGTGCGCGCTGTCGGCCAGGTCGCGCCCGTCCGCGTACACCTCGTGGGCGCCCAGCTCGCGGGCCAGCTCACGGGCCTTCTCGTTGGGGTCGACCACGACGACCCGGGTCGCGGTCAGCGCGAGCAGGCACTGGATGCCGATGTGCCCGAGGCCGCCCGCGCCGATCACCACGCACGTCGTGCCCGGATACAGCAGCGGAACCGCCTTGCGGACGGCGTGGTAGGCCGTCAGGCCCGCGTCGGCGAGCGCGGCCACGGCCGCCGGCTCCAGCCCGTCGGCGAGCTTGACCACCGAGCGCGCGCTGGTCAGCAGGTACTCGGCCATGCCGCCGTCGGTGTCGATGCCGGGGAACTTCGAGTTCTCGCAGTGCACGTCGTCGCCGGAGCGGCACGGCCGGCACAGCCCGCAGGTCACCAGCGGGTGCAGGATCACCGCGTCGCCGGGCGCCACGTTGGTGACGGCGCTGCCGACCTCGCGCACCCATCCGGCGTTCTCGTGCCCGATGACGTACGGCAGCTGCACGCCGGACTTCTCGGCCCACTGCCCCTCGACGATGTGCAGGTCGGTGCGGCACAGCCCGGCCGCGCCCACCTGCACCAGCACGTCCCACGGGCCGGTGACCCGGGGTTCGGGCACGTCGTCGACCGACGGCCGCTTGCCGTACGAGTGCACCCGGATGGCCTTCATCGGCCCACCTCCTGCTCGCTGTCCCGGACCTCTGCCGGGACTGTGCCGGGCGGAGCGGGCCCTGCGTAACAGGCCGTTCACATACTGATAACGCGATCCCTAGCGTTGGTCGAGGACGGCGAGCACCTCGCCCAGCCACTCGATCGACTCGACCGTGATCGGGTCGACCACGAGCTGCACGTGGGCCGCGCCCGCGCCGGCCATGGCGGCGATGTGCCCGGCGATGTCGGCCGGTGTGCCCTCGACGGGGCCCGCCTCGACCGTCTGGGCGTACGAGGAGGCCCGGCCCGCGCCGCCGGGCAGCCGCACCAGCACGGCGGCGGTCGCGGCCACCTCGCCCGGGGCGCGCCCGGCAGCGGCGGCGGCCTGCTCGACGCGTTCGCGCACCGCGGCGAAGCCCTGCGGGGTGTTGCCGTAGTCGGCCCACCAGATGTTCCAGGAGTCGACGTGCGGCAGCCCGAGGCGCAGCATGCGCGGACCGACCGAGCCCAGCATCAGCGGGGGGCCGCCCGGGCGCACCGGCGGCGGGTCGAGGCGGCAGTCGGTCACGTCGACGAACCGGCCGTGGAAGTCGGCGTGGCCGTCACGCAGCAGGCCGCGGATGACGGTGAGCGCCTCGTCGAACCGCGAGACGCGGTGGTCGTACGGGAAGCCGAACGCGGTGAACTCGCGCTCGTTCCAGCCGGCGCCCAGCCCCACGATCAGCCGGCCGCCGGAGATCGCGTCGACGGTGGCCGCCTGCTTGGCCAGCATCGCGGGGGCGTGGAACGCGGTCGCGGCCACCAGCGGGCCCAGCTCGACCCGCTCGGTGACCGCGGCGAGGGCGGCCAGCGTGGTCCACGCCTCCCACGGCCCGCGCACGGACCCGTCGGGCATGTCGTAGAGCAGGTGGTCGCCCACCCACACGGAGTCGAAGCCGACCCGCTCGGCGGCGCGGGCCATCGCCGTCAGCTCGGGCCAGGTCATCCGGCGTTCGACCTCGGGCAGCTGGACACCTACTCGGCAGGGGCGCGGCACCAGCACACTGTAGCCGCGCCCCGAGCAGGGCCGGAGATCAACGGGCCGGTTCGGGCTCCGGCTCGGGCGCCGCGTCCGGGACGGCCGGGGTCGGGTCGTCCGGCTTGTGCGCGAGCTTGCTGGGCCACCACATCCACCGGCCGACGTCGAGGTTCAGCGCCGTCACCAGCACCGACCGGACGATCAGCGTGTCGAGCAGGACGCCGAACGCGACCGCGAAGCCGATCTCGACGAACGCCACCAGCGGCAGGCTGGCCAGCGCCGCGAACGTGCCCGCCAGCACGATGCCCGCCGAGGTGATCACGCCGCCGGTGGCCCCGAGGCCGATCAGGGCGCCGCGGCGGGTGCCGTGCTGCAGCGCCTCCTCGCGGACCCGGGTCATCAGGAAGATGTTGTAGTCGATGCCCAGCGCCACCAGGAACACGAAGACGAACAGCGGGAACGACGTGTCCTCGGCCGGGAAGTCGAAGATGTGCCGGAACACGAGCACGCTGACGCCCAGCGCCGCGGCGAACGAGAGCACGACCGTGGCGATCAGGATCAGCGGCGCCACGATCGCCCGCAACAGCAACCCGAGGATGATCAGCACGACCAGCAGCACCAGCGGGATGATCAACTGGTTGTCGTGCCGGTTGGCGTCGTTGATGTCGACCACCACCGCGGTGTAGCCGCCGACCTTGGCGTCCGCGCCCGCGACGGCGTGCACCGCGTCGCGCGCCCGCTCGACCGTCTGCTGCGCGGCCGCGCTGTCGGGAGGACTGGCCAGGGTGCCGTCGACGAGCGCCAGGTCGCCGCGGACCACCGGCTCGGCCACCTCGCTGATGCCGGGCACGGCCGCCAGCGACTGCCGGACCTGCTCGGCGCTCGACGCGTTGGCGATCACCGAGACCGGCTGGCCGCCGCCCGCCGGGAAGTGCCGCGCCAGCGCCTCCTCGGCGACGGTCGACGGCTGCTCGGTGGTGAACTGGTCGGCCGAGGTGAGCCCGACGGCGTTCATCTGCAGCAGGCCCAGCGCCATCGCGCCCAGCGCCACCGCGGTGGTGACCCACACGACCCGCGGGCGGCGGGCGATCCGGCCGCCGAGCCGGGCCCACAGACCGGTCGCGGTCGGCTCCGGGGTGCCGTACCGCGGCTTGACGGGCCAGAACAACCAGCGGCCGCAGATCACCAAAAGCGCCGGCAGCAGCGAGACCATGGCGGCCAGGCCGACGACGATGCCGAGCGCGGCGACCGGGCCCAGACCGGCGGTCGAGTTGAGCTCGGCCAGCGTCAGGCAGGACATGCCGACGGCAACGGTCGCCGCGCTCGCGATGATCGCCGGACCGGCCCGGTGCAGGGCGAGCTGCATCGCCTCGTGCCGGTCGGAGTGGCGGCGCAGCTCCTCGCGGTAGCGGGCGACCAGCAGCAGCGCGTAGTCGGTGCCGGCGCCGAACACCAGCACGGTGAGGATGCCCGCGCTCTGCGCGTTGACCGACAGGTCGGCGTGCTTGGCGAGCAGATAGATGACCGCCTGGGCGCTGGCCAGCGCCACACCCGCAGTGATGATCGGCAGCAGCCACAGCACCGGGCTGCGGTACGTGATCAGCAGGATGATCGCCACGACGGCGAGCGTGGTGTAGAGCAACCGGCCGTCGATGCCCGCGAACGCGTCGGCGGAGTCGGCGGCCGCCGCCACCGGCCCGGCCAGATAGACGTCGAGGCCGGCCGGCGCACCGGTCTCGGCGGCCGACTTGATGGCGCCGGCGACGTCGGGCAGCGCCTCCCAGCCGTCGTCGTCGATCCGGACCGGGACGAACACCTCGATCGCGGCCTTGTCCTTCGACGGGACGGGCCCGACCACGTCGCCGGTGACGTTCTGGACGGCGCGCATCGCCGCGACGTCGGCCTGCGCCTTGGCCAGGTCGGCCGGCGTGAGGCCGCTGGAGCGCTCGTAGACGACGATCGCGGGCGCGATGTCGTCGGGCTGGAACTGCCGGCTCAGATCGGCGACCTGAGTGGACTCCGCACCCCCCGGCAGCCAGGCCGCGTTGTCGTTCTCCTGGACGCTGCCGAGCTTGCCGGCCAGCGGCGCCGTCAGCGCCAGCACCACGATCCACAAGGCGAGGACGATCCATTTCGTCCGGCGGCCGCAGACCAGCCTCGCCACCCCACCCGTAGCCATCTCGATTCCCCCCGAGACTCCGGTGTTCCGACCGGCGGAGCGTAATCCCGTGCTCGCGCACGGTCCAACGACTTTCAGGGTTTTCTCAGGGGTTTCGGCCTGCGGTTTGTCCACATTGACCGGCTCATCCGCCGACGTCCCCGGTCGCGGTTGTCAAGGTCATGTCGGCATAATCCCCGGGTGACCAATTGGGAATACGCGCGGCTCGAATACCGGGCCGCCGGCACGCTGGGCGCCGACCGGTACATGGACTGGACCGCCACCTTCCACCACCCCGGCGGCATCCTGCGCTGGGGCACCGACGAGCGCTTCGACGACCTGCGGCACCTCAACCGCGCGGGCGCGGCGGGCTGGCAGGCGTACGACCGCGCCGCCATGCACGTGCAGAACGAGCCCCACCGGCTGAGCAGCGTCACTTATTCGATGCGGCGCCCCGTGCCGTGAGGCTAGGGTCTTCGGCGTGAGCAGGGAGACCGGGCGCCGGACGATCGCCTCGAACAAGAAGGCGCGGCACGACTACGCCATCCTCCGGACGTACGAGGCGGGCATCGTGCTGGCCGGCACCGAGGTGAAATCGCTGCGCGAGGGCCGCGCCTCGCTGGTCGACGCGTTCGCCCAGGAGCACAACGGCGAGATCATGCTCTACGGGCTGCACATCGCGGAGTACGGCTACGGCAGCTGGACCAACCACGCGCCGCGCCGCACCCGCAAGCTTCTGCTGCACAAGTCCGAGATCGTCAAGATCCTCGGCCAGCTGCGCGACGGCAACGGGCTCACGCTGGTGCCGCTGTCGATGTACTTCAGCGAGGGCTGGGCCAAGGTCGAGCTCGGCCTGGCGCGCGGCCTGCGCTCGTACGACAAGCGGCAGGTGCTCGCCGAGCGCGACGCGAAGAAGGAGATCGCGCGCGAGATGGGTCGTCGTCTGAAGGGCCGCACGCGCTGACGGTCCCGGCGACCAGGGTCCGTTCATCCCCCTGACCCGTCGACGATGCGTGATCTACTCTCTCGGATGTGAAGCGGCGGGCGGTTCTCCTCCTGAGCGTGGCCCTCGTCCTCGCTGGGGCCGCCGGCGTAGCGGGCCTGCGATGGTGGCACAACCGGGCGCCGTACGGCCCGGAAGTGCTGAACGCTCAGGCGACGCTTCGGCTCGTGGACCAGGCGACCGCGGACGCCGCGCTCGCGCCGGTCGACGCGGAGCAAGCCGGCGAGGGCGATCAGATCGTCCTCGGCCGGGTCAGCTGGTCTCCACCCCGCCATCCGCGCAGGGGCGACTCCTTGCGGATCGTGCTGCTCGACAAGCGCAGTCACCTGCTGCCCGGCTTCATCGTCGCCACGTCGGCCCGGCCTCAGGAGGTCAGCACCGGCATGGACAGCGCTCTGGACGTTGCTCAGAAGCGCAACCCATGGCTGCGAGGCGCCGGCACGCAGCAGATCGGCGGGTCGTACTGGGCCGCGGGCAGTGCCATCTTCGTGGAGTCGCTCGACGCGTCACCGGTGACGTTCCAGACCGTTTTCCGCGCGGTACGCCCCGAGACACCTCCCACGCACCGGGTCGTCACAGCGCCGGTGGCGGTCGAAGACCTCTTGATCGCCCTCATCGGTGTCGGGCCCGACGGCCAGGTCTACTGGGCGCACCGGCTCCTGAACTGAAGACGCCTGCCCGGATCGCTCGACGCCCGGCGCGGTGGCGCTGAGTTCGGACCGGAGCACGAACGGCACGTTCAGAGGCTGTCGGTCTCGTAGCGGCTGCGGAGCTGCGAAAGCAGGTCGACGGTGAGCTCGGTGCCGGCGGCCACCGCGGCATGGACGTCGCGGAAGTACTGTTCGTAACCCGGCGGGGTGTACATGCAGAGGGCCCGGACGGGCGTGTCGTCACTGGCGTTGCGGAAGCCGTGCACCGAGCCGCGGCATGCCGACGCCAGGTCCGAAGGGCCGAGGACGATCTCACCGCTCTCCGTTGCCACCGTCAACTCACCCGACAGGACGTAGAAGTACTCGTCGTGGCCCCGGTGGATGTGCGGCCGCGCCCCCACCGTGGCCGGCGGCACGGTGAATTCCTCGAGGCCGAAGCGGCCCCCGGTGTGCTCGCCGGTCAGCTTGAAGAGGTGCAGCACTCCGGCCGCTGGTATCGGCTCGCCTTCCGCGGCCCGTACCACCACGGCAGGCACCGAGGGTTGATCCGTCATCCGGCGAGTCTGCCAAACACCCGCGCCGACCCCGGGGCAGGGGCGTCGTGTTCCTGATATTTTCGGGCGCGCATCTTGCGCCATGCTGACCAGCAGATACAGGGAACTCGGGGCGATCGTGGTGGAATTCGGACTGGACACCTTCGGCGACGTCACCGTCGACGAGCACGGCAAGAAGCTCCCGTACGCCCAGGTGATCCGCAACGTCGTCGAGCAGGCCGTGCTGGCCGAGCGGGTGGGGGTCGACGGCTTCGGGCTCGGCGAGCACCACCGCGACGACTTCGCGGTCTCCGCTCCCGAGATCGTGCTCGCGGCCATCGCCGCCCGCACCGAGCGCATCAGGCTGGGCACGGCGGTCACCGTGCTGAGCTCCGACGATCCCGTGCGCGTCTTCGAGCGGTTCGCGACGCTGGACGCCGTCTCGCACGGCCGCGCCGAGATCATCCTGGGGCGCGGGTCGTTCACCGAGTCGTTCCCGCTGTTCGGCTTCGACCTGAGCGACTACGAGCGGCTGTTCGAGGAGAAGGCCGACCTGATGGTCGAGCTGCTCGGCGAGGGCCCGGTGACGTGGGAGGGCACGGTCCGCCCGCCGCTGAAGGACCAGCACGTCTATCCCAAGACCGAGTCCGGGCGCATCCGCACGTGGATCGGCGTCGGCGGCAGCCCCGAGTCGGTCGTGCGCGCGGCCCGGCACGGCCTGCCGCTGGTGCTGGCGATCATCGGCGGGGAGCCGGTGCGCTTCGCGCCGTACGTGGAGCTCTACCACCGCGCGCTCGAGCAGTTCGGCAAGCCGGAGCAGCCGGTCGCCGTGCACTGCCCCGGTTTCGTCGCCGAGACCGACGAGGAGGCCGTCGAGACGCTCTGGCCGCACGCGCGCGCCATGCTCAACCGGATCGGCCGCGAGCGGGGCTGGCCGCCGCTGAGCCGCGACCGCTTCGAGCAGGACGTCCGCGACGGCGCCTGGCACGCCGGCTCACCCGAGACCGTCGCCCGCAAGGTGGCGCACACCATCCGCCACCTCGGCATCCAGCGGTTCGACCTGAAGTACTCGGCCGGCACGCTCCCCCACGACAAGATGATGACCGCGATCGAGCTCTACGGCTCGCAGGTCATCCCCCGGGTGCGGGAGCTGCTGGACTCCTGATAGCTACTGGTTGTCGCTGAGGCCGTCGACACCCTCGGCCTCCTTGGCGAACGTGCCGACGCCGTGCTGCTTGCACAGGGCGAGGTACTTGCCCTTGCACAGGTCTGCCTGGGCGATGAACTTGTCGACGGTCACCACGTCGTTGATGTTGTCCAGCGTGATCGGCTGGGGCGGCAGACCGGTGAACGGGATGTACGCGCCGGACTCCGGGTCCTTCAGCGTGCCGGAGACGGCAGGCTTCTGGTTCTTGAACAGCTGGGTGGCGATCCGGGCGGCGTTGACCGCCTCGTCCTTGGTGTCCTTGTAGACCGTCATGCACTGCTCGCCGGTCAGGATGTTCTGCAGCCCCTCGACGGTGGCGTCCTGGCCGGTGACCGGCACCTTGCCGCTGAGGCCCCGCTTGCGGAGCACTTCGATGATCGCGCCGGCCATGCCGTCGTTGGCCGCGAGCACGCCGCGGATCTTGGGCGCCTGGTCGAGCATCTGCTCGAAGATCTTGCCGGCCTCGTCGTTGTCCCAGTCCGGCACCCACTGGTCCGGGCCCTTGGTGTACCGCGCGGCGTCGTACTGCGGGTCGAGGATGCTGTCGTAGCCCTCCTTGAACAGGTGGGCGTTGTTGTCCGACGGCGAGCCGTTCACCTCGGCGACGATCGGGTTGACCGCGCCCTTCCTGCTGAGGCACTTCTGCAGGCCGTACGCCTGGAGCTTGCCCACCTGCACGTTGTCGAAGCTGACGTAGTAGTTCGCGCCGCCGTTGAGGGTGAGCCGGTCGTAGTCGATGACCGGGATCTTCTTGTCCTTGGCCTTGTCGATGACCGCCTTGCCGCTGGCCGCGTCGAGGTTCGCGATGATCAGCACCTTGACGCCGCTGTTGAGCATCGAGTCGCCGATCTGCTGGAACCGCGCGCGGTCGCCCTCCGCGTTCTGGATCTCGACCGGCACGTTCGCCTCAGCGAACGCCGCCTTGAGGTACTTCGGGTCGTCGTTGCCCCAGCGGGCGGAGCTCTCGGTGTCGGGCAGGATCACACCGACGCGCGCCTTGCCGCCGCCGCCACCGCCGCCGCTGTTGCCGGAACCGCCGCCACTGCTTGCGTCACTGGAATCACCGGAGTCGTCACACGCAGTCATGGTTGCCGTCGCCATCAGGCCGACGGCGGCGAGAGCCAGGAGCTTCTTGCGCATCTGGTGAGTCGTCCTCTCCGGTGGAACGCGACCTGTACGGGGCCGGTGCGCGGACGGACCAAGTATGCGGTGGTCCGCGGCGCACCTGACAGGGGGTACGGCACCGGGGAGAAAAATAGTTCATTTATCGTCCGTGAGCACGTTCGAGTCACGGACTGTATCGGTAATTGTGATCTTTCTCAGCCCTCGGGACGTCAGCCCTTGTCGGCGCCCGCGGTGAGGCCCTCGGTCAGCAGCCGCTCGGCGGCGAAGAAGATGATCACAATGGGGACGGTCAGCACCACGGAACCGGCCATCAGGACGGTCTTGCTGACCTCGATGCCGCCCGAGAGCTGCGCCAGACCGAGCGAGACGGTCCAGTCGGCCCTGTCCTCCACCAGGAACAACAGCGCGAACAGGAACTCGTTCCAGGCGATCATGAACACGTAGAGGGCATTCGCCATCACCGCCGGCGCGGCCAGCGGGAGCACCACCTTGCGCAGCGTCTGCAGCCGCGAGTAGCCGTCGACCGCCGCGGCCTCCTCGAGGCTCTCCGGGATCGTCGACAGATAGTTGCGCAGCATGTAGATCGAGACCGGAACGGTCTGCGCGACGTAGACGATCGTCAGCCCCACGAGGGACCCCCGCAGCCCCAAACGGGTGAAGAGCACGAACAGCGGGATCGCGAGCAGGATCGACGGGAACAGGTAGACCGCCAGGAACAGGAAGTGCACCTGGCGGCGCCCGGCGAACCGTAGCCGGCTCACCGCGTACGACCCCGGGATCGAGGCCAGCAACGTGACCACGGTGGCCGCCACCGACACCATCGCCGAGTTGGCGAGGAACCGCAGGAAGCCCTGCCCGCCGTCGCCGGTCGGCGACAGCACCTCGGAGTAGGTGCGCGCGGTCCACTCGGCCGGACCCACCCAGAGCCGTCCCGGGTTCTGCAGCACCTCCTCGATCGGCCGCACCGACAGCAGCACCATGTAATAGAAGGGGAACAGCGTCACCAGCACGAGCCCGGCGATCACCACCCAGCGCAGCACACGCAGCACCCGCGTCTCGACGGCCGCCCGGTCGGTCATCGGTCGTCCCCCTCCGGCTCGAAGCGCGGCGCCAGGAACTTGAGGTAGATCGTCAGGAGCACGACCAGACCGAGCGCCAGGATCAGCGCCTGCGCGGAGGCCGCGCCGATGTCGAAGCGGGCGGTCAGGAAGTTGTAGACCCGCACGCTGACCACCTCGGTGCCGGCGCCGCCGCCGGTCAGCAGGTAGACGTCGTCGAACTTGTTGAAGGTCATGATGAACCGCAGCACGGTGAGCAGCGCGATCACGGCGCCGAGCTGCGGCAGCAGGATGTGGCGGAAGATCTGGGTGGGGGCGGCGCCGTCGACGCGGGCGGCCTCCTCGAGCTCGGCGGGCACGGCCTGCAGCCGGGCCAGCAGGAACAGGAACGCGAACGGGAAGTACCGCCACGTCTCGAAGACGATCACGGTGAGCAGCGCGAGCGGGACGTCGAAGTGCCAGCCGAACAGCGACACCTCGTACTCGCGCTGGCTCAGAAACGCGATCGGCCGGTCCCAGCCCAGCAGCCGCTGGCCCCAGTTGTTGGCGAGGCCGAACTGCGGGCTCAGCAGGCTCTCCCACACGAAGGTCACGGCGACGACCGGGGCCACGTACGGCAGCAGCACCGAGGCGCGGACGAAGGTGCGCCCGCGGAACCGGCCGCGCAACGCCAGCGCCGCGACCAGCCCCACCGCGATCGAGCCCAACGTCGCGCCGATCGTGTAGACCAGCGTGGTGACCAGCGACGACCAGAAGCCCGGCGAGGTGAGCACGAGCTCGAGGTTCGCCAGCGTGTATTCGCCGAAGACGCCGGCCCGGCGCAGGTTGATCAGCCGGATGCGCTGGAAGGCGAGCATCACCGTCCAGAGCACCGGCAGCACCACCACGACGAGCACGACGATCAGCGTGGGCGACAGGTAGGCCAGGCCTGCCCGGTTCTCCCGCTGCCGGCGCGTGAGCACCCGGCCGCGGGAGACGGGCTCCGCGGGGGCCTCCCGCGGCTCGGTGGCGACCATCACTCGAGCGACTTCTGGATGGTGCGGACGTCCTCGGCCGCCTGTTTGGCCGCGGCGGCCGCGTCGCCGTCCCCGCCGGCCAGCGCGTTGATCGCCTTGGGCACGGGCAGCTCCCCCAGGGTGGCGCCGACCAGCGCGCCCTGCTTCTGCGGGAAGCCCCAGCGCTGGAACGAGTCGGGGCTGTTCTGCAGCGCCTCGATCACCTCGGGCGGGAAGACCTTGCCCAGCGGCTGCTTGGTGTCCACGCCGGCCGGCAGCTCGTTCCACGCCTTGGTGAACTTGTCGGGCGCCGACGCGTCGCCCTTGCGGACGGGGAACTTGCCCTCGGGCGCGATGCCCAGCCAGTCGGTGTAGCCCTCGTTCATCATGTACGTCACGAAGCGCTTGGCGGCGTCGGTGCGCTCGCCGCCGTTGGTGATCGCCCAGCTGGTGATCTCGCCGAACTGGGCGGGCTTGCCGCCGGGCCCGGAGATCGCGGTGACCACGCCGGTGTTCTTGGCCAGGAACGTCCTGTCCGACTTGCACTGCGGGCATGTGGGCAGGGCGTCGTTGCGCAGCCCGGCGAGCTCGTCGAGCAGGAACGACGACCAGACCACCATGGCGGCCTTGCCCGCGAAGTAGGTGGCGCGGGTGCTGTCCACGTCCTGCGCGCCGGGCACCGAGTACTTGGTCGCCAGGTCGCCGTACAGCTGGAAGCTCTGCACGCACTGGGGCGAGTCGAGCGTGATCGTCTTGTCCGCGGCGACCAGCTCGCAGCCGTTGCCGAGCGCGAAGTTCTCGAAGGACTGCGCGGTGAACGCGTCGTTGGGCACGGTCGCCAGCGTGACGCCGGCCGTGCCGCCGGTGTTGAGCTTCGCCGCGGCCGCGCGGATCTTGTCGTACGTGTCGGGGGCGGTCAGCCCGGCCTTCTCGAACAGGTCGGTGCGGTAGAACAGCAGCTGGGCCCAGCCGTCGGAGGGCACGGCGAGCTGCTTGCCGTCCTGGGCGGTGAGCTCGAGCGCGCGCGGGGAGAAGGTGCCCGCGCCGAGGCCGTCGACGACCTCCTTGGCGGCGCCGGTGTCGAGCAGGTCGTTGGTGGCCATCTGGGCGACCGCGGCCAGCGGCAGTGCGCCGACCACGTCGGGCAGCGTGCCGGCCGCGGCGGCACTGGTGATGAGGCTGGAGAACTGGTTCTCGTCGGTGGCGACGATCTTGACTTTGATGCCGCTGGCAGCGGTGAACCGGTCGGCCACGGCCTGCGTGGCCTGGACCCGGTCGGTCTGGTTCTCGAGGCTCCAGACGGTGATCGTGTCGCCGCTGCCGCCGCCACCCCCGTCGTCGTCGCCGCAGGCGGTGAGCGTGGCGGCGGCCAGTCCGGCCGCCGCCACGGCCGCGAGGCTTCGTGAGATCTTCATCGCGTCCTCCCCGTTACATATCGATGACGGAGAAGATCTCAACCTAAGCCACGCGGCGCCTGATCCACCAGAGGCAAAATGCGCACAGTAGTCCGCTGGTGACCACGAGCAAGCCCAGCTCACGCCACTGCAAGGCCCAGAACCGCTCGACCGGGACATAGTCGATGCGCGAGACGAGGCCCTGCTGGGCGAGCCAGGCGTTGCACTCGTCGGGACCGCCGGACCGGCCGCAGCGGGTGGCGTCGACCGGGCCGGTGTACTCCTTGCCGTCGGGTCCCACGGTCACGTTCGACAGCACCCACGAGCCGTGCGCGGGCGACTCCAGCTCGATGTGCACCCTGTTCTCGGGATTGATCCACAGTGAGGCGATGCGGTCGGCGTCGAAGCCGGAGCTGCTGGACACCGGCGTGACGAGGTGCTCGCGGAAGCCGTACGGGGCGGCGAGCTGGGTGAGCACGACGAAGACCAGCGTGGCGGCCATCGCCACCACCAGCCGCCGGGTCAGCATGCCGATCGTCACGCCGCCCACGAACGCCAGCAACGCGTACCCCATCGGGACGACGCCGCGTGCCGAGAACAGCAGCGGCGTGACGCGGCCGTAGTCGCCGGCCTTGTCGATGGGCCCCGCGAACCAGGTCACCGCCAGGCTCAGCACGCCCGACGCCAGGACCGCCACCGCGCCGATCCCGGCCAGCTTGACGGTCAGCCAGCGACCGCGCGACACGGTCTGGTTCCACACCAGCCGGTGCGTGCCCGACTCCAGTTCCCGGGTCACCAGCGGGGCGCCCCAGAAGACCCCGATCAGCGCCGGCAGCAGGAGCAGCACGGCCGAGCCCACCAGATAGACCGTGAAGTAGGCGCTGCTGCCCACCTGCTTGGCGAAGGCGTCGGCAGCCGACTGACAGGCCCCCGTGCAGGCGGCCAGGCCGGTGTCGCGGTAGATGCCGAACATGCCCGGCGCGGCGACGAGCAGGGCCGCCACGACGGCGGCGACGAGGGCGACGATCACCACGGCCTGGAGCCGGAACTGTCGCCAGGTCAACCAGATCATCGCTTCTCCAGCACGCGGTCGCGGCCGGCGGCGCCGGCCTCGGACATGTAGGCGAGGACGAGGTCCTCGAGGTCGAGCCCGTCGACCGACCAGGACGGGTCCTCGATCGGCGCGCTGCTGCGCACGACCAGGGTGGACTGCACGTCGGTGTGGCTGGCCGCGACCACGTGCCGGCCGTGGCCGAGCGTCGCCGGGTCGCGGCGCGCGCCGCTGAGCCGGTGGTGGGTGCCGAGCAGCTCCTCGACCTCCCCGGCGACCCGCACCCGCGAGCCGACCAGCACGATCAGGTAGTCGCAGACGCGCTCGAGGTCGGCGACCAGGTGCGAGGACATGATCACGCTGGTGCCGTGCTCGGCGGCGTACGCCATCAGCCCTTGCAGGAACTCGCGACGCGCCAGTGGGTCGAGCGCGGCCACCGGCTCGTCGAGAAGCAGCAGCTCGGGCCGCTTCGCGATGGCGATCGTCAGGGCGAGCTGGGCCCGCTGGCCGCCGGAGAGCTTGCCCGCCCGCTGCCGCGGGTCGAGCCCCAGGTCGGCGATGCGGCCCTCCGCAAGCGCACCGTCCCACCCCGGGTTCAGATGCGCGCCGAGGCGCAGGTGCTCGGCGACGGTCAGGTGGGCGTACACCGGGGTGTCCTGCGCGACGAAGCCGATCCGCGGCGACCCGCTGCGGGGCCGCTCGCCGAGCACCTCGATGCCGCCCGCGGTCGGCGTCAGCAGCCCGCAGGTGAGCTGCAGCAACGTGGACTTGCCCGCGCCGTTCGGCCCGACCAGCCCGACCACGTGGCCGGCCGGGACGTCCAGTGTGCAGTCGGTCAGCGCGGTGCGCCGCCCGTACCTCTTGGTGAGGCCCTCGGTGGTGACGACGTCAGTCATCGGTGTCGCCCCGCTCTCTCTCTTGTCGAAAAATCACGAAAGGTGCTGATCAGCAGCGCTTCGACGTCCTCGTCGTCCAGCCCCGCCTCGCGGGCGCGGCCGAGCCATTCGGTGAGCGCCCGGCGCAGCGGCTCGTGCGCGGCGCGGCTGTCGTCGTCGCCGCCCAGCGTGCGGGTCACGAACGTGCCGAGCCCCGGGCGGGGCTGCACGAGCCCCTCGTACTCCAGCTCGCGGTACGCCTTGAGCACCGTGTTCGGGTTGATCGCCACGCGGGCGACCACCTCCTTGACCGTGGGAAGCCGGTCGCCCTCCTTGAGCAGGCCGAGCCGCATGGCGTGCCGCACCTGCTGGATGAGCTGGAGGTAGGGCGACACCCCGGACCGCGCGTCCAGATGAAACTCGATCATGTATCCACCATTCAACTAGTTATCTAGCACAATAGCGGTGGACCACGGTGGACAGTCAACCCCCCGGCCGTACGCGGACCGGCGAACGGCGCTCAGCAGGGCGAGGCGGGCAGGTGGTCGCCGGCGACCCGGGTGCGTTCCTCCGGGGTGAGGTCACGCCCGGCGATCCGGCAGGCGTGGGCGATCCACGCCCGCGGCCGGGCGTCCCAGGTGTGCACGGCGCCGTCCGAGGACACGATCACCACGGTGTGGCCGTCGGGCAGGAAGGCCGGATGGGTCCGGACGCCGGGCCGGGCCGCGGCGATCCCGCCCAGCGGCTCGCCGGTGCGGCCGTCCCACACGGTCACCCGGCCGTCGGCGCCGCCCACGACGACGGTCCGGCCGTCGGCCGAGAACGCCACCGGGCCCGCCGGGCCGTCGTGGGCCGCGACCGGCGGGCGCACCGGCGCACCGCCGGCCTCGAGCAGCACCACCTCGCCGTTGCCGCCGGCGGCGGCGAACCGGCGGCCGTCCGGGGAGAAGGCGCCCGCGACGCCGCCCACCCCGACCGTCCAGGTGCGGGCCGTCGCGCCGGACAGGTCGGCGTACGTGACCGAGCGGGACGCGTCGGCCGGCGCCGCTTCGCCGGCCACGCCCTCGAAGGCCACCACCGCCCGGCCGTCCGGAGCGATCGCCGGCCGCCCGGCCGGCCCGCCGGGAAGCCGCAGCAGGTCGGCCACCGGCTGCAGGGAGGCCGCGTCGAGCTGCAGCACCCGGTCGTCGGTGACGATCAGCCGGCGGCCGTCGGGCGACCAGGCCACGCCGGGCACGGCGACGTGCGACACCTGCCGTCCCGCCACCCGCCGGCCCGTCCGCGGGTCCCAGACCTCGACGTGCCCCCGGTCGTCGGTGGTGGCCAGCCGGGCGCCGTCGGGCCGCCAGGCGACGCCCAGCACCCGGGCACCCCGGTGGAGGATCTCTGCGACGGTCCGGCCGTTGCGCAGGTCGACCACCCGCAGCGGCTCGCGCGCCGCCCGGGCGCGGAAGACGGCGGCGCCCACGCCGGGCGAGACCACGACGCCGCCGTCCGCGCGGCCCGGGTCGCGCTCCAGGGCCCGCCGCGCGAGCACCCGACGGTCCCCGCGCAGGTCCCAGACCAGCGTCGAGCCGTCCCCGTCGCTGGTGTAGAGCGTGCCGCCGTCCCGGCCGAACGCCAGGCCGGTCACGCCGGTGGCGTGCCCGTGCAGCACCTCGACGGGCTCGCCGGTCGCGGTCGCCCACACCGTCGTGGTGTTGTCGCCGGCGGCCCCGGCCAGCAGCCGGCCGTCCGGCGAGAACCGGAGCTGCCGGATCCGGCTGCCGCCGGAGAGCCGGGCCCGTTCGCGTCCCGACCCCGCGTCGACGAGCACCACGCCGCCGTCGCCCGGCGACGCCACGGCGAGCACCCGGCCGTCCGGGCTGAGCTCGAGCGGCGGCCCGGGCAGCGGTGACGACCGCAGGCGGCGGCCGGTGAGGGCGTCGAGCACCACCTGGCCGCCGGGCCCGGCGGTGTAGAGCACGCGGCCGTCCGGACTGAACCCGGCGACGTCGGTGAGCCACGGCACGGCCACGGCCGAAGGCGGCCAGTCGGGGTCGTCGAGGGTCCAGATCCGCACCTCGGCGGCCTCGTGCTGCTCCTGCTGATAGACGACGGCGAGCCGCCGGCCGTCGGGGCTGTACGCGGCGGCCGCGGCGATCGAGTCGAACGCCAGACGGCCGGGCCGCACGGACCGGGCGGACGGGCGCCGGGTGTCGACCAGGCGGACGGCAGGCGCGTCGAGCAGCCCGTACGGGAGGGCGACCTGCTCGCCGTCCGCCCGGATCGCCGCGGCGCCCGGCACCGCCCCGGCCAGCGGCACGTGCGGCTGCCACGACCCGGTGTGCGTGCCGGTGTCGAACACGCCGACGCGCGCGCCGTTGAGCACCACCAGCGACGAGCCGTCGGCGGTGACCCTCGGACGGGTCGCCGCGCGTTCCGGCCCGTGCAGCACGCCGATGAGCTGCGGGTTGCGGGCCAGCGCGGCGAGCAGGCCGGCCCGGGTCACGGCCGTGTCGTCCATGCGCACCGCGCCGGCGGCGAGCAGCAGCGACTGGTCGGCGTTCGCGGTGGTTCCCGCGAGCGCGCTGATCCGGCGGGCCTCGGCGCTCAGCGCGGCGGCGCCCGCCCGGTCGGCCTGCCGCCCGGCGTAGACCCCGGCGCCGCCGGCCACGACCAGCAGCGCGACGGCGACGGCGAGCAGAGCCCGCAACCGGCGGTTGGCCCGCGCCTGCTCACGGGCCCGCCGCGCGGCCGCCGCCTGCTCGGCGTCCGCCAGCTCGCGGGAGGCCGTCAGGAAGGCCTCCTCCGTGGCGCTCAGGCTCGGGCGGCTGCGGTCGCGCCACTCCGCCGCACGGGCGAGCCGGGCGCCCCGGTACACCTCGCTGTCCGGCCGTCCCATGCCCGCCCAGGCCTCGGCGGCGAAGCTCAGGTGCCGGCGCAGGCGCTGGCCCTCGGCGTCCTCGTCCAGCCAGGACAGCATCCGCGGCCACACCCGGGTGAGCGCCTCGTGGGCCAGCGCCACCGTGTGCTCGTCGGCGGTGACCAGGCGGGCCGCGACCAGGTCCTCCATGATCCGGTCCTGTGCGGGACCGGCCGCGACGAGCCGGCGGGGCACGCGGCGCCGGTTGGGCTCGCCGTCCGGCGTGACCGCGACCAGCCGCAGCAGCAGGTCGCGCAGCACCGGCCGGGACGGCACGGGCGTGCGGTCGTACAGCTCCTCGGCGGTGTTGGCGACCGCCCCGCGGATGCCGCCGGTGGCCCGGTAGCCGGCCACCGTCAGCGTGCGGCCCGCCCGCCGCCGCCAGGTCTGGCGCAGCGCGTGCGACAGCAACGGCAGGGCGCCCGGCTCGCCCTCCACGTCGCGGACGAGCAGGTCCACCAGGCCGGGCTCGAGCAGCAGCCCCGACCGGCGCGCCGGGGCCTCGACGGCGGTCCGCAGCTGCGGCTCGCGCATCGCGCCGAGGACGTACAGCCCCCGCTCCACCAGGCGCGCGAACCCGGGATGCTCGCAGACCTCGCCCAGCCGGTCGGCTCGCAGCGCGACGACCAGCGGGGCCCGCACGGCGTGGCCGGCCAGCCCGGTCAGGAACGCGGCCCGCGCGCCCGGGTCGCGGCAGAGCGTCACCACCTCCTCGCACTGGTCGACCACCAGCACGTCCGTCCCGGCGCCGGGCAGGTCGGCCGGCGCCGCCGGACGGTGCCCGGGATGCAGCACGGTCACCGCGTGGCCCTGCCGCCGCAGCGCCGCGGCCACCCCGGCGCGCACCAGCGACGACTTGCCGCTGCCCGAGGCGCCGACCACGACCAGCACCCCGGCGTCGGCCAGCCGGCGCAGGCACGCGGCGGTGTCGTCCTCGCGGCCGAAGAACGCCTCCGCGTCGCCGACGTCGTACGCGACCAGACCCAGGTAGGGGCACGCCGCCGACTCCACCGGCGGCCGCGGGGCCGGGCCCAGGGCCGGGTCCTGCCGCAGGATCGCGCGTTCGACGCCGGCGAGCTCCGGTCCCGGATCGACGCCCAGCTCGGCGCCGAGCACCTGCCGGGCGCGGCGCAGGCTGGCCAGCGCCTCGCCCTGCCGCCCCGACCGGTACTGCGCCCGGGCCAGCAGCGCCCACCGCCGCTCGCGCAGCGGCGCCGCCGCCACCTGCGCACGGGCGTCGGCCAGCACCTCGCCCTGGCGGTCGGCGGCCAGCGCCGCCTCGACCCGCACCTCCTCGGCGTCCAGCCGCAGCTCCGCGAGCCGGCCCGCCTCGGTGCGGCCGGGCTGCCAGGCCTCCAGCTCCGGCAGGGCCGGCCCGCGCCACAGCGCCAGCGCCTCACCGGCCACGAACAGCGCATGGTCGGCCGCGCCCAGGGCCAGCAGCTCGCGGGCGCGCTCCAGCAGGTGCTCGAAGCAGCGGGCGTCGATCTCGTCGGGTACGAGCGCCACGCGGTACCCGTCCGGCACGGTCACGATGGCCGCCGCGCCGAGCACCCGGCGCAGCCGCGCGACACAGCCCTGCAGCACCTTGCGCCACGACGCCGGCGGCCGCTCGCCCCACACCGCCTCGGCGAGCCGCTCGAGCCGCACCGCATCGCCGCCGGCGGCCACGAGAGCCGCCAGCACGACCCGGTCGCGCGCCGCGATCCGGGTCGGCGGCCCGCCGCCGTCGATGGTCAGTGGGCCGAGCACGGCGATACCCACTCCCGGACTGTCCGCCCGGCTCGGCCCGGGTGTCAACGCCCGCGATACCCGTCCGATACCGCCGTGGAACCGCCCCGGTACCGCAGCGCCGGACAACCGGAGGGTCAGCAACGACAGATTCGCCAAGGAGCGTGATGACGATGCGCAGGTTCATGACAAGCGTGCTTCTCACCGGTGTGGTGGCGGGCGTGGCCACGGCGGCGCCCCGGCCCGCCGATCCCCTCGGCGCGGCCGGACCCGCGGCGGCGTGCACCCGGTTCGTGACACCGGGCACGGCCGCCGCCGGCGAGTGGCTCCCGGTGCTCGCCTATCGGCACCGCGACCGCAAGGGCCCCCTGGAGCTCCGGTTCGACGGGAAGCCGGTGCGCCACCGGCTGCTCAGGTACGCCGCGTCCACCGACCCGGGCGTGACCGAGCTGTTCCTGACCGTCGCCGTGCCGGGCACGGCCGCCCGCGGCCGCCACGAGATCCAGCTCTACGAGCCCGCCCGGGTGGCCGGCGCACCGCCGGAACGGCTCGCGGCGAGCACCGTCGTGCTCGGACCGTGAGCCGCTGCCGCGACCCCGGTGTCAACCCCGCCAGCGCAGGTCGGCGACCACGGCCCGATGGTCGGACGGGTGCACGCCGCCGACCGGCTCGCCGGCCAGCCGCACGCCCTCGACGAGCACGTGCTGGTCCTCGCGGCCGGGCCGGAAGAAGATGTGGTCGATCCGCTGGTCGATCATCTGCGGCCCGGCCTCCAGCGGCGCCGAGGGGTGGGTGGAGGGCAGGGTCACCGCGTCGGCCGCTCCCCCGCCGGCGCTCCAGGCGTCGGTCAGGACGTCGCCCGCCCGGCGCAGGACCGGCGAGCCGGCCGCCGCGTTGAGGTCGCCCATGAGGAGCACCGGGCAGGGCCCGTCGAAGCGCGGGTCGGTGGCGAGGCCGGCCACGAAGTCGCCCTGCGCGATCCGGTCGTCGGTGTAGGGGACGCCGTAGTCCAGGCACGCCGCGACGATCGCCAGCGGACCGGCGGGGTGGCCGACCCGGACGCTCAGCGCCACCGGGTCCCAGTCGCGGTGCCGGGCCGGCATCACCGCCACCTCGTCGTCGAGGATCGGCCACCGGCTCAGCACCGCGATCCCGAGGTCGATCCCGGCCCAGTCGTCGCGGCCGGCCTCGGCCGGCGCGGGCGGGTAGGACGGCGAGGCGAACACCGCGTGCATCCCGAGGGCGTCCGCCAACTCGTGCGCCTGCGTGGTCCCGTCGCCGGCCCAGACCTCCTGCAGCGCGACGACGTCGGGCCGCAGCCGCTCGAGCGTCCCCCGGATGCCGGGCTGCCGGTCCTGCCAGCGCGGCCCGAACCGCCACCAGAGGTTCCAGGTCATCGCCCGAGCCGTGCTGTCGGTCATCAGCGGTCCCCCGTCGCGTCGCCGTCGCCGCGTGCCGTTCGCCGCGATCAACCTAGCGCGCAGCCGCTCCCCCGGGAACCGGGCGCCGCCGACGCCGGTGCGCCGTTAAGATCCGCAGCCGTGATCGATACGGCGCCGTCCCAGCCCCCCGCCCCTTCCCGGCGAACCTGGTGGACGGTGGGCACCGCCGGGACGGCGCTGGTCGTGCTCGCCGGCGTCGCCGTCGCGGTGTGGCCCTCGGGATCCCGGCAGTCCGTCGCGGCGGCAGCCTCGGCCGCACCGGTGGTGCCGCCGGCGCCGGCGGCGCTGCCGCGGCCGTCCGCGTCGGCGCCGAACTCGCAGTGGCAGGCGTGGGTGACGCAGGAGGCCACCGCGGCGCTGAAGCGGCAGACGGCCGCCCTGCTCGCGGGCGACCTGGCGGCGTACACGGCCGACGCCGTCCCGGGTGCGCGGGCCGAGCTGGGCCGGCGGTTCCGCACCCTGCGCTCGCTGCGGGTGACCCGGTTCGAGCAGCTGATCGAGGGCAACCCGTGGGCGCCGGCGAGCAGGAACGGCGACTGGCGCGTCGAGACCGTCGCCGACCACTGTTTCGTGGACACCGACTGCACCCCGGACGTGGCGGAGTTCGACACGCTGTGGCGGGTGACCGCGCGGGGGCTGCGGCTGACCGGCTTCCGCGTCCAGCCGCCCACGCAGGCCTGCTACCAGTGCGTGGACCACACCAGGACGCTGACCCGCCCCTGGCAGACGACCGAGCTGGTCGCCCGGGCCGGCCGCCGGACGCTGGTCGCGGTGCCGCTCGCCCAGCGCGGCCGGCTCACCGAGCTCAGCCGCCGGGCCGAGGCCGCCGCCGCGATCGCCGACCGCTACACCGTCGGCGCCGGCCGGGTGGACCGGTACCGCGTCTTCGTCGCCGACAAGGCGTCGTGGCGGCGCTGGTACTCGGGCTTTCCCGGCACCTGGGTGGCCGGGCAGGCCGTGGCCACCGGACGGGACCGGATCGAGACCGAGGTGCTGATCGGCGAGCTGACCGACGACTTCGCCGACGACCTGCTGCGCCACGAGCTGGCCCACGTTTCGACGCTGCGCAACAACACGTTCTACGGCCTCGAGGACGTCTGGTGGCTGGTCGAGGGCATGGCCGACCACGTGGAGCAGGCCGGCGACCCGGCCGGCGCCGCCGCGGAGCGCAGGAACCTGCGCCGGTTCCTGCGCTCGCACGAGCTGACCTCGGTCGCCGTGACCCCGCCCGGCTCCCGGGCGTCCGACGTGGACGCCGCGGGCCGGTACGCGGTGGGCTACTTCGCGCTGCGGCACCTGATCGGCAAGTACGGCCGCGGCAAGGCGCTGGCCTTCTTCCAGCAGGCGGTGCAGCAGGGCATCGGCCTGGAGACCGCCTCCCGGTCGGTGCTGGGCAAGCCGTGGGCGCGGGTCGACGCGGAGTGCCTGGCGGCGATCCGCCGGGTCTGACCCGCGCCGCGGCTCACCAGTTGACGGCGATGTACTTCGACTCGAGGTACTCCAGCAGGCCCTCGTGCCCGCCCTCGCGGCCGATGCCGCTCTGCTTCACGCCGCCGAACGGCGCGGCCGGGTCGCTGACCAGGCCGCGGTTGAGCCCGACCATGCCGGCCTCGATCGCCTCGCTGACCCGCAGGCCGCGGGCCAGGTCGCCGGTGTAGACGTACGCCACCAGGCCGTACTCGGTGTCGTTGGCCAGCCGCACGGCCTCGTCCTCACCGGTGAACGTGACGATCGGCGCCACCGGGCCGAAGATCTCCTCGCGCAGGATCGCGGCGTCGGGCGCCACGCCGGTCAGCACGGTCGGCGGGTAGTAGAAGCCGGCGCCCGAGGGGCGGCTGCCGCCGGTCTCGGCCTTCGCGCCCGCCTCCACAGCGTCGCGGACCAGCGAGTCGACCTTCGCCACGGTGTCCTCGTTGACCAGCGGGCCGACCTGCGTCGACTCGTCGGTGCCGGGGCCCACCCGCATCGCGGACATGCGCGCGGCCAGCCGCCGCGAGAACTCGTCCGCGATCGACGCCTCGACGTAGAAGCGGTTCGCGGCCGTGCACGCCTCGCCGCCGTTGCGCATCTTGGCGATCATCGCGCCCTCGATCGCGGCGTCGAGGTCGGCGTCGGCGAAGACCAGGAACGGCGCGTTGCCGCCCAGCTCCATCGACGTGTTGACGACGTTCTCCGCGGCCTGGGCCAGCAGGATCCGGCCCACCTCGGTGGAGCCGGTGAAGGACAGCTTGCGGACCCGGGCGTCCTTGAGCATCCGCCCGACGACCTTGCCCGAGCTGCGCGACGGCAGCACGTTGACCACACCGAAGGGCACGCCCGCCTCGGCCAGGATCGCCGCCATCGCCAGCGCGGTGAGCGGGGTGTCGCTGGCCGGCTTGAGCACGACCGTGCAGCCCGCCGCGAGCGCCGGCCCGATCTTGCGGGTGGCCATCGCGGCCGGGAAGTTCCACGGCGTGACCAGCACGCACACGCCGACCGGCTGGCGCGTGACGAGGATGCGGTTCGCGCCGGAGGGAGCGGTCGCGAACTGCCCCTCACCCCGTACGGCCTCCTCGGCGAACCAGCGGAAGAACTCCGCCGCGTACGTCACCTCGCCCTTGGCGTCCACCAGGGCCTTGCCGTTCTCCAGGCTGATCAGCTTGGCGAGCTCGTCGGCCCGCTCGGTCATCAGCTCCCACGCCTTGCGCAGGGCCTCGCCGCGCACGCGGGGCGGGGTCGCCGCCCAGGCCGGGCCCGCCTCCGCCGCCGCGTCCACCGCGGCGATCGCGTCGCTCTCGCCCCCGTCCGCCACCGAGGCGATCACGTCGCCGGTCGCCGGGTCCAGCACATCGAAACGGTTCCCGGACGACGCCGGGACCCACTTGCCGCCGATGAAAAGTTCAGTTTCCACAGATGCAGCATGGTCCTCCCGGCCGCTCGCCGCCATGCTTGGCGGCGCGGCGGGTACGACCAAGGTCATGGCCCAGGGAACCATTTCGCGCGAACGAAGCTTTTTCGGGCAGCCGGCGCCGCTCGCGAACCTCTTCGGGGTGGAGCTGTGGGAACGCTTCTCGTTCTACGGCATGCAGGGCATCCTGCTGATCTACCTGTACTACGAGGCGGCCCGCGGCGGGCTCGGCATCGACGAGGGCACGGCGACGAGCATCGTCGGGGCGTACGGCGGCTCGGTGTATCTCGCCACGGTGATCGGCGCGTGGCTCGCCGACCGGATGTTCGGGCCGGAGCGGGTGCTGTTCGGCAGCGCGATCCTGGTGATGGCCGGGCACGTCGCCCTCGCGGTGATCCCGGGCGTCGCCGGGGTGGCCGCCGGGCTGGTCCTGGTCGCGCTGGGCAGCGGCGGCGTCAAGGCGACCGCGACCGCGATCGTCGGGCTGCTCTACGCCGAGGGCGACGACCGCCGCGACGCGGGCTTCTCGATCTTCTACCTGGGCATCAACCTCGGGGCGCTCGTCGGCCCGCTGCTCACCGGCCTGCTGCAGCAGGAGGCCGGCTTCCACTGGGGGTTCGCGGCGGCCGCGGTCGGCATGGCGATCGGCCTGACCCAGTACGCGTTCGGCCGGCGGCGGCTGCCCGCGTCGGCGCACGAGGTCGCCAACCCGCTGCCCGCCGGGCGCCGGCCGCTGGTGTTCGGCATCGCGGCGCTGGTCGTGGTGCTGGTCGCGGTGCTCGCCCTGACCGGCCTGATCCCCGCCGACCGGCTCTCGGCGATCGTGGTCGTGCTGTCGATCCTGGCCGCCGTCGCCTACTTCGCCGTGATCCTCACCAGCCACCGCATCGACGACGTGGAACGGCGGCGGGTGCTCGCCTTCATCCCGATGTTCGTCGCTAGCGCCGCCTTCTGGTCGCTCTACCAGCAGCAGTTCACCGTGGTCACGATCTACTCCGACAAGCGCCTCGACCGCGACCTGGGCGGCTGGGAGATGCCGGTCTCGTGGGTCCAGTCGATCAACCCGGTCTTCATCATCGTGCTGTCCGGCGTGTTCGCGGCCGTCTGGACCCGCCTCGGCGACCGCCAGCCGTCCACCCCGGTCAAGTTCGCCGCCGGCACGGCCATCATGGGCGTCGCGTTCCTGCTGTTCCTGCCGTTCGCCGGCGCCGCGAGCGTGCCGCTGCTCGGCCTGACCGGCATCCTGTTCGTCTTCACGATCGCCGAGCTGCTGCTGTCGCCCGTGGGCCTGTCGCTGACCACCAAGCTGGCCCCGCAGGCGTTCCGCACCCAGATGGTGGCGCTGTTCTTCCTGTCGGTCGCCCTGGGCACGGCCCTGTCCGGCACGCTCGCCGGCTACTACAGCGAGGACCGCGAGGTCGCGTACTTCGGCATCCTCGGCCTGATCGCGATCGTCCTGGGCGGCATCCTGCTCGCGCTGAGCCCGCTGCTGCGCCGCCTCATGGGCGGCGTCCGCTGAGCACGTCCTTGCGCATCCGCACGAGCGGCACGGGGACGCCGCCGCGGGCGTCGGCGAGCCGCTCGACCACCTCGAAGCCGTAGCTGCGGTAGAGCGGCTCGCCGGCCAGGGTGGCCATCAGCTCCAGCCGGGTGAACCCCTCGGCCGCGGCCGCCCGCTCGCACAGGTCGAGGACCATGCGCCCCACCCCGCGGCGGGCGAAACCGGGATGCGTGTACATGGCCCGCACCTTCGCCGGCTCGGTGGCCGGGTCGAGCAGTACGGCATCGCGCCCCGGGGAGTGGTCGCCGCCGTAGAGGGTGGCGCGCCGGCTCCAGCCGCCACAACCCGCGAGCGTCCCGTCCGACTCGACGACGAAGTACGTGCCGTCGTCGATCAGCTGCGTGTCGAGGCCCATGATGGCGGCACTGCTGCGGATCTGGTCGTCGGTGAGGAAGCCCTTGAGCAGCTCCGCGACGGACAGGTCGATCAGCGCCCGGAGCGCGTCGGCGTCGTCCGGGGTGGCCGGGCGGCTTGTCATCGGCATCCCGCCATTGTGAGGGTGGAACCCGCGCCCGTCTGCGGCCATAACAGGGATGTGAGCGACACGGCGGACATGACTCGGGCCGGCGACGGCGAGCTGTGGCGGCGGGCGCGCGAGGGCGAGCCCGAAGCCTTCGGCGTGCTCTTCGACCGGCACGGCGAGGCGGTACGGGCGTTCTGCGCGCGCCGGTCCGGCTCCCTCGACGCCGCGGACGACCTGGTGTCGATCGTGTTCCTGGAGGCGTGGCGGCGGCGCGGCGACGTCGAGCTGGTCGACGGCAACGCGCTGCCCTGGCTGTACGGAATCGCCCGCCGCACCGTGCAGCACCGATGGCGCACCGCGCTGCGGCACCGGCGGGCGCTGGACCGGCTCGGCGCCGCCCCGGCCGCCCCCGACCACGCCGACGAGGTGGCCGCGCGCCTCGACGACGAGCGCGAGCTCGCCCGGCTGCGGGAGGCCTTCGAACGGCTGCGCCCGCCCGACCGCGACGTGCTGGTGCTCTGCGTGTGGCAGGGACTGACGTACGCCGAGGCCGCGGTGGCGCTCGGTGTGCCGGTCGGCACGGTCCGATCGCGGCTGTCCCGGGCCCGCGCCCGGCTGGAGGCGACCGCGGAGGCGGCCCTGCCCGTACCCCGACAGGAGATGTCATGACTGAGCTGCAGAGCCGGCTGGACCCGCGGCGCCGGGCCGGCATCCGGCAGATGCTGGTGGCGCAGGCGGCACCCGCGCCCGCGCCCGCTCCGGCCCGCCGCCGGGTCGCCCTCGCCGGCGCGCTCGCCGCGGTGGTCGCGGGCACCGGCGCGACCGTGATCGCCGCGTGGCCCGACCCGGCGCCGCCCGACTACGGGACGTGGACCGCCGTCCCGCAGGCCGCTCCCCCGCTGAGCGCCCCGCACGGCGACATCGAACGCTGGGCGTCGAAGTGCACCGACCTGGGCGTCGGCGGCGTGGGCATCGAGGGCGTCCCCGCACGCCCGGAGGCGGCGGCGCGGCGCGACGTCCTGGTCGACCGGCGCGGCGGCTTCACGTACTGCGTGGACGTCTCGCTCGGCAGCGGCAC
Source organism: Actinoplanes sp. URMC 104 (assembly GCF_051386375.1). Taxonomy (NCBI): domain Bacteria; kingdom Bacillati; phylum Actinomycetota; class Actinomycetes; order Micromonosporales; family Micromonosporaceae; genus Actinoplanes; species Actinoplanes sp. URMC 104. The sequence goes on from NZ_JBPQTO010000012.1 coordinate 464,386, forward strand.
GCCGCAGGACCCGCTCATCGCCCTCTCGGGTCTCCGAGCGGGCGGTCGCGACGGCCTGAGCAGCGCGGCCGCCACCGTCTTCGACAAGCCGTTCACCCGGCCCCGCGCCGATGCCGTGCTGGTGCTGGGCGGCAGCCTGACCGCTCCGCCCAAAGAGGAGGGCGTGGACGACATCGACGCCTTCCAGCTGTTCGGCCTCGGCGGCGCGGCCGTGACCGGCGTCGACGTCGTGCTCACCAACGGCCTGCGGGTGACCGCCTCGCTGCGCGGCGGCGTGTGGGGCGCGTGGTGGCCCGCCGAGCGCGGCGACCCGGCCGGCTGCCGCCTCGAGGTGCGCACCGCCGCCGGGACGACGACAGTCGACCCGGACGCCGTGGGCCTGCCGTTCCGCTGACCGTCAGGCGGCGAAGCGGCTCACCCGCTCGGGGTGCAGCACCAGGCGCACCATGCTGCCGGCGCGCCAATCGTGGAGCCGCAGGGCGGGCACAGGCGCCACGGGTCGCGGATTGGCCGCCGCCGCGGACGGCCGGCGACCCTACGGTGGGCGGCATGACTGTGGGTTTTCTGGGGCTGGGCGTCATGGGGATGCCGATGGCCACCAACCTGGCGCGGGCGGGCACCGACCTGGTGGTGTGGAGCCGCACGGACCGCGGCACGCCGCCGGGCGCGGCCCGGGCCGCCGATCCCGAGGCGGTGTTCCGCGCCGCCGACGTCGTGATCCTCATGCTCGCGGGCGAGGAGGCGACCGACGCGGTCCTCGGCGGCGTGTCCACCTTCGCCGGGCGGCTGGTCGTGGCGATGGGCACGACCAGCCCGGGCTACTCGGCCGGGCTCGGGCGGCGGGTGCGGGCGGCGGGCGGCAGCTATGTGGAGGCGCCGGTCTCCGGGTCGCGGGTGCCGGCCGAGGCGGGCAAGCTCGTCGCGATGGTGGCCGGCGACCCGGCCGACGTCGAGCGGCTGCGGCCGCTGCTCGCGCCGATGTGCGCCGAGGTGTTCGACTGCGGGGCCGTGCCCGGCGCGCTGCTGATGAAGCTGGCGGTCAACACCTTCCTGATCAGCCTGGTGACCGGGCTCGCCGAGTCGTTCCACTTCGCCGCGGCGCACGGGCTCGACCCGGAGCTGCTGCGGCGGGTCCTCGACGCGGGTCAGATGGCGAGCCCGATCTCGCGGGTCAAGACGGCCAAGCTGGCCGGTGGCGACTTCACGGTGCAGGCCTCGATCCGCGACGTGCTGATGAACAACCGGCTGATCGTCGAGGCGGCGCGCGCAGGCGGCCTGGCCTCGCCGCTGCTCGACGTCTGCGAGCAGCTGTACGCCGAGACCGCCGCGCTCGGGCACGGCGAGGCCGACATGGCGGCCGTCGTCCACGCGATCGGGCACCGGACGGCGGAGGGCGTTCACTAAGCTTCGGGGGTGGCGAAGTACTTCGACGTGCACCCGGACAACCCGCAGCCGCGGTCGATCCGGCAGGTGGCCGAGATCGTGCGGGACGACGGGCTGATCGTGTATCCGACCGACTCGCTGTTCGCGCTGGGCTGCCGGATGGGCAACAAGGACGGCCTCGAGCGCATCCGCGAGATCCGGCACCTGGGCGACCGGCACCACTTCACGCTGATGTGCCGCGACTTCGCCCAGCTGGGCCAGTTCGTGCAGATCAACAACGCGTCGTTCCGCACGGTCAAGTCGGCGACACCCGGCCCCTACACGTTCATCCTGCCCGCCACCAAGGAGGTGCCCCGCCGGCTGCTGCACCCGAAGAAGAAGACCGTGGGCGTCCGCATCCCCGAGCACGTCGTCGCGCAGGCGATCCTTGCCGAGCTGGGCGAGCCGCTGGTGTCGAGCACGCTGCTGCTGCCCGGCCAGGACGAGCCGCTGACGATGGGCTGGGAGATCAAGGAGACCCTCGACCACGTCGTCGACGCGGTCGTCGACTCGGGCGAGGGCGGCACGGAGCCCACCACGGTCGTCGACCTGTCCGAGGGCGAGCCCGAGGTCCTGCGCGCCGGCGCCGGCGACCCGTCCCGCTTCGCCCGGGACTAGCCGGACAGGGCGCCGTCCGCGCCCAGCGCGAGGATGACCAGTTCGCCGCGGTGGTCGGTGGCGGTGAGGCGGTGCTCGTCGAGGCGTTGCAGCGCGGCGATCCCGGCGCCGAAGTCACCGGCCGGGGTGGGGCCGATCGGCGGCCCGGTCCAGTCGATGGTCCACGACCACAGGCGGAAGTCGTACGACGCGGCGACCACCACGGTCGTCTCCGGGGTGCCGAGCAGCGCCACCGTGCGCACCGGCTCCGGCGCGCGCAGCGTGATGCCGCGCTCCACCTCGTACGCCACCGGGTCGATCCGGGCCACCCGGACGGCCTGGTGGGCGGCGGAGACGACGACCCGGTCGGCCAGCGCGTCGATCGCGCCGACGCGCAGGTCGTGCTCGACGACGACGGTGCGGTCGCCGGGCGGGCCGGCGGTGACGACGCGGCCCTGCGCGGACAGCAGCCCGCCGCGGAACGGCCGGTCGGGCGCGGGCAGCGCGGGCAGCGACAGGCCGGGCGTGAGCAGCGTGCCGGAGGTGGCGTCGAGCAGGTACGGCCGGGCGGCGAACGTGGCGGTGGCCAGCACCGGGCCGCCGACCGCGAGCGAGCAGGTGCGGATCGTCGGGTCGGTGAGCCGCCACACCGGGCGGCTCGACGGGTCGATCGCGAACACCGTGCCGTCGTACGCCCCGGCGAGCACATGCCGGCCGTCGGCCGACCAGGTGATCGAGCGCAGCGGCGCGTCACCCGCGCGCAGCGTGCGGATCGGGTCGAGGTGGGCGTTGCGCAGCTCGATGGTGCCGTCGCGGCGGGCCAGGGCCAGCGTCGTGGCGTCCGGCGACCAGGCACAGGCCTCGACCGCGGGCGCCGCGCGGCCGGCCAGCGGCACCCGGGCCTGCGCAAGATCACGAACGGCCACGAAGCCGGTGGCGCCGACCGTGGCGACCAGGCCGGTGGGGCTCACGTCGAGGCGTACGCAGTCGTCGAGCTCGCCCAGGTAGGTCTCGGAGAAGGCCTGCCACACGGCGGCGCGGCCGTCGGCCAGCTGGCAGAGCAGGTGCTGGCCGTCGGGCATCCAGGACACGCCGGTGACGGGCGCGGGGTGGCCGCCGAGCACCTTCATCAGGTGCGGCGGCCGGTCGTCGACGACCCGCCACACCGCGGCGGCGCCGTCCGCCGAGCCGGTGGCGAGCAGGTCGGAGGCGCCGGGGTTCCAGGACGCGGCCAGCACCGCCGATCGATGGGCGAATTCGGTCAACGTCACCGGGCGCGCGGGGTCGCTGATCTCCAGGACGGTCACGCTGCCGGCCTGCGTGCCACCGGCCAGCCGACGGCCGTCAGCGCGGAAGGCAACGCAGCTGACCGGCGCGGCAGGCGCCGCGGCGCTCCCGGGTGTCACGCGACATATGCTGGACACCGGAGCGCGGCGAGTCAATAGCGTGATCGGTGAGAAACGGTCTGTCAGGAGACGGGCCGCAGCGCGCCGAAGTCCACCCGGCGGTACGGGCGGGGCCCCGCCGCGGGCAGCGGGCCGACCGCCTGTTCGATCGCGTGCCGCAGCCGGGCCTCCTCCGCGGCCCGGTCGCGGTGCCACGCGACGCCCCAGATCCGGTGCAGCCGCCACCCGAGCCCGGTGAGCACCTCGGCGCTGAGCCGGTCCCGGTCGCGCGCCGCGGCGATCGAGCCGTACAGCGGCCCGTCGCACTCGATGCCGAGCACGTAGCCGCCGCCGGGCGTGCCGCCGCGCACGCCGACGTCGATCCGATAGCCGTCCAGGCCGATCCCGGCGTGGGCGTCGTAGCCCCAGTCGCGCACCGTCTCCAGCACCGACCGGGCGAACGGGTCGGCCGTGCCGGACGCCTGGCCGGGCAGCGACGCGGCGCCGCGCTCGGCGTAGTCCAGGTAGGCGGCCAGGTGGCGTACGCCCCGGTTGGCCGAGTCCGGGATGTCGCGGGCCCGCACCGACGAGACGATCTCGACGCGGCGCCGCGCCCGGGTGATCGCGACGTTGAGCCGGCGCCAGCCGTCGGGCTGGTTGAGCGCCCCGAAGTTCGCGCTCACGCGGCCGTGCTCGTCGGGGCCGTAGCCGATCGAGAAGATCATCACGTCGCGCTCGTCGCCCTGCACCGACTCGAGGCTCTTGACGAAGAAGCCGCTGAGCCGGTCGCCCCCGAGCAGCCGGTCGAGGCCGGGATGCCGGCTCGCCGCGTGGTCCAGCGCGGCCTCGATCGCCTCGGCCTGCGCCACCGAGAAGGTGACCACGCCCAGCGACAGCTCCGGCCGGGTGGTCAGGCAGGCGACGATGCGCTGGGCGGCCACCTCGGCCTCGACCGGGTTGTCGCGCGTGGTGCCGCGCCGGTAGACGCCGCGGGCCGGGACCAGCTCGACGCCGGTCTCGGGGTCGGCGTTCGCGCCCGGGAACGTGGTCAGCCGGCCGGAGTAGAAGCGGTGGTTGGAGAATGCGATCAGCGCCTCGTGCCGGCTGCGGTAGTGCCAGCCGAGGCCGAGCACCGGGAAGGCCCCGCAGCCCTTGGCCAGCTCCAGCACCGACTGGAAGTCGTTGACGTCGCTGCCCTCCTCCGGCCGGTGCGCCGCGAAGAACGCCGTCGGCGGCAGCTGCCGCTCGTCGCCCGCCACGATCAGCGCGTCCGCCCGGTAGACGCAGTTGACCGCGTCGGCCGGCGCCAGCTGGGACGCCTCGTCGAAGATCACCACGTCGAACGTGAGGTCGGACGGCAGGAACTGGCTCACCGCGAGCGGCGACATGAGGAAGCACGGCTTGCTCGCCTGCACCGTTCGCCGCGCCTGTCCGATCAGGTCCCGTACGGCCGGGTGGCGGGTCTCCTTCATCCCCTCGCGGCGCAGCATGGCGACCTCGTCGGGCACGCTGTCCGCGGCCCGGCGCTGCTCGACCGCCGCGGCGATGGCAGCCGGCGCCTGTCCGGCGCAGGCGGCGTCGAGGCGGCGGAACTCCTCGACGAGCCGGTCGCGTTCGGGGCCGCCGGCCGGGTGCAGCCGCTCGTCGTCGCGGATGACCGCGCCGGCCCACGCGGCCAGCAGCGCCCGCTCGAGCGCCGGGCCGGTGAGCTCGTGCTCGACGCAGAACTCGGTGACGGCCTCGCCGAGCACGCGCCGCGCCCGGTCGTAGCCGAGCCACTCGTCCTGCCCGTCCGCGTCGTCGAGCAGCGCCGCCGGCACCGCGCCCGCGTAGTCGTCGAGCGCCGCGGCCAGCTCGTCGCGCCGGGCAGGGGCGAACGCCGCGAGGACGCTGTCGCGGGCGTCCTCCCAGGCGCCGGCGCGTTCGAGCAGTTGGTGCGCATCCGCCGGGCGCAGCGCCGCGGCCTGTTCCCCGGTGAGCGGCCGGTCCACGCCGCCGACCAGCCGCCGCGCCGCCGTCGCCCAGGCGATCGCGTCGTCCAGGCCCTCCTCGGCCCCGCCCGCGCTCAGCGTCAGCGTCGTCTCGCGGTCGGCGGCCAGCGCCCGTTCCTCCTCGGCGGCCCGGCGGCGCAGCCGCGCCAGGCGCACCGCCTCGGCGAGGTCCACCTGGCGGCCGACGACCCGCTCGTACGCCCGCAGCGCCGCGGCGACCTCGGTCAGCTTGCCCGCCCGGGCGCGCCGCTCCGCAGCGGCGTCCAGCAGCGTCCCCTGACCGCTGGTGACGGTCCGGGCCACCGCGCCCACCCGGACCAGGTGCGGGTCGGGCACCGGGCGGCAGACCTGGTCGGCCACCACCGGCAACTGGTCCGGCGGGCAGAGCCGGACGAGGTCCCCGGCCAGGCGCAGCGCCTCGTGCACGCCGGCCTCGTTGCGGCGGTAGCGGCCCAGCAGCGGCGCGTACCGTCGCTCGGCCGCGGCCCGTACGCGCAGGGCCCGCTGCCAGGCCACCGCCGCGCCCAGGTTCGCCACGGCCTCGGCGGGCGCGACGGCCGGCCGCGCGAACGCAGCGACGGTGTTCCAGTCCCGGCGGTACGCGGAGAGCAGTTTGCGCAGCCCCCGGTGCTCGTGGGCGAGCCGCTCGGCGAGCTCCTCGACGGGCTGGTCGACGATCGCCTCGACGAACCAGCGGCGGCACTCGGCCCCCGTGGCCGCCACCGCGTCGGCGCAGCCGCGCAGCACGGACGCCGCCGCCGACACCTCCGCCAGCACCCCCGGCCCGAACCAGAACGGCTCCGGCCGGTTGTCCCGCCCCGCGATGTCGGCGAGCGCCGCCAGCCGGGACAGCTCCGCGAACGTGCCCGCCTCGCGCCGCAGCCCGTCGAGGGTGTCCGCCTCCGCCGCGCAGCGACGCGCCTCCTGCTCCGCGCCCTCGGCGGTCAGCGTGCGCGGCTCCACCGGCGGCGGCTCCTCCTCGGGCAGCTCGTGCCAGTCGACGCCCGCCGCCTCCCGCACCGCCGCCGCGGCCTGACGCGCGGCCGTGAGCCGGCGGGCGCGGCGCTCGGCGGCCCGCCCCACCGGCTCGAGGCTGGGTCCGGTCAGCCACCCGTCCGCGACCGCCTCGGGCCGCCGGCTCGCGTGCATCACCAGCGCGGCCAGCCGGCCCGCGTCGCCCGGCCGGGTCAGCCCGAACGCCTCGGCGACCTCGCGGTGCGGCTCCGTCTCCGCGGCCAGCGCCTGCAGGGCCGCCCGCGCCCGCCGCAGCGTCTCCGTCAGCGGGGCCTGCTCGATCACCCCCCGCCACGCGAAGTCCGGCTCGGTCGCCGCCCGCCGGCACCGGCTCAGGTCGTCCGCCGCGTCCACCATGGCGCGCAGCGTCTCCGGGGTGAGTTCGACGACCGGCGCGTGCGGCTCGGCGCCCGCGCACTCGCCCAGCACCTCGTGCAGCGTGCGGCCCAGCGGTTCGCGCCGCTCGTTCATCGCGGCGGCGTAGGCGTCCAGCCGCTCGCGCAGCTCGCCCAGCCTCTCGTGGCCCCCACCCGGCTCCGGCGCCGGCGGCCGCGGCTCCACCGCGGCGGCCAGCTCCCGCGCGACCTCCTTGCGCGTGGTCTTGTGGCTGTGCAGTTCCAGCAGGTACGGCTCCAGGCCCACCGCCGTCAGCCGGTTGCGCACCACCTCGAGCGCCGCCGCCTTCTCCGACACGAACAGCACTCGCCTGCCCGCGTGCAGCAGGCAGCCGATCATGTTCGCGATCGTCTGCGACTTGCCCGTGCCCGGCGGCCCGTCCAGCACGAAGCTGCTGCCCGCGACCGCCGCCTCCACACACGCCGTCTGCGTCGCGTCCGCGTCCAGCACGAGCGGCAGTTCGATCTTGCCTTTTTGCGGTGTGGCCATCCCTACCCCCCACCCACCCGGGGAGCGGTCCGACCGTACGCCCGCGGCAACCCCCTCGGGGAGTTGTCCACAGGGCAGGGACGTGCCAACATCTCCGGCCAGCGCCGCCACCAGCGGATGCGCCACGATCCGCCGCTCGTTGTCGAGCAGGTCCCGGTACATGGCCTCCTTGTGGAAGCTCAGCCGCGACAGCAGCACGCTCTCGTCGGCCTCCCACCCCCGGTTGCTGACCGTCGCCAGCAGCCGCGCCAGGTAGCCGCGCACGTCCAGCTCGGCGAGCGCCTCCACCGGCGGCATCGTGATGCCCATCCGGCGCAGCCGCAGGACCAGCGCGGGGTTGACCACCGGGTCGTCGTCGGGCACCCGCAGCCGCGGCACGTCGCCCGGGCCGGCCGCGGTCAGCTCGGCGGGCAGCAGCAGCACCGGGCTGGCGAAGGCCGCGTCCTCCTCGTCGCGCCAGCGCAGCATGCCGACGGTCAGGTGCAGGGTGGCCACGCCGCGGTCGAGGTAGTCCTGCCGGGACTTGCGCAGCAGCCGCCGCAGCTGGGCGCCGAGGGTGGCGGCGGGCAGCTCGGTGCGGAACAGCGCCCCGGGGACGGGCGGCGACTGCGCGGGCAGGAAGCCGTACTCGGCCCCGCCGCGCAGGGCGGCGACGATGTCCGGGGCGGCCGGGCCGGCGATGGCCAGCGTCCCGGGCTCGGACGGGCGGAAGTTGAGCAGCCGGTTGCCGGCGTCCAGGTCGACCAGCCTGTCCCGCCAGGCGCGGACGGCTGCTCTCGGTGTTTCGGCCCCCATGGTGACGATTCCACCAAGTCGGGCCTGTTCCGTTGGCGGAAAGCCGGAAAATCAGGAGAACCGCTGCTCGTCCGATTTGTGATAGTCGCGGATCTCGTCGAGGCGCCCGGCGGCGACCAGCCGCACCCAGGCCGGGTTGCCCAGCAGCACCCGGCCGAGCGCGATCAGGTCGTACTCGCCGCGCTGCCGGCGCTCGAGCAGCTCACGCATCCGGCCGGAGCTCACGAAGTCGCGGGTCAGGCCGACCGAGCCGACGGTGATCGACGGCAGGCCGGTGAGGCGCCGCGCCCAGCCGGCCAGGTTGAGGTCGCTGCCGGCGAACGTGGGCTCCCAGAAGCGGCGCTGCGAGGCGTGCAGCACGTCGGCGCCCGCCTCCCGGAACGCCTCGAGGATCATGCCGAGCTCGCCGGGCGTCTCGGCGATCCGCGCGTCGTGGTCGCGCTCCTTGAACTGGGAGAACCGGACGATCAGCGGCATGCAGGAGGGGATCTCGGCGCGGATCGCCCGGATCACCTCGGCGGGGAACAGCCGCCGGGCGCGCGTGGGGTTCGAGACGTGCCACAGGAACTCGTCGAGCAGGTAGCCGTGCGCGGCGTGCACCTCGACGGCGTCGAAGCCGGCCCGGACGGCGACGCGGGCGGATTCGGCGTACGCCCGCAGGACGGCGTCGAAGTCGCCGCCGGACATCGTCCGCGGGGTCCAGGCCGGATAGCCGTCGATCGGCTCCCGCCGGCTGCCGAGGTGCCAGAGCTGCGCGGCGATGCGCCCGCCCGCGTCGTGGACCTCGCCGGTGACCCGGCGCCACCCGGCCTCGGCGGCGCCCGGGGTCAGCCGGGGCACGGCGCTCTGGTGACCGGCGCTGCGATGGCCGATCAGCACGCCCTCGGTGATGACCAGGCCGACGCCGTTCTCGGCGCGGCGGCGGTAGTAGGCGGCGACCTCGGGCGTCGGCACGCCGTGCGGCGACCGCTCGCGGGTCATCGGGGCCATGACGAACGGGGAGCTCAGCGGGAGGCCGGCGACCGTGACCGGCTCGACGAGCGTGGTGGCGGCAGGCATACGATCACGTTAGAACCTGACATCCGTGTCAGGGTCAAGGCTGTCCGGGAGGTTTTCCGATGCGCATCGGCGACCTGTCCGCGGCGACCGGGGCGAGCCCGCGGTCGCTGCGCTACTACGAGGAGCAGGGCCTGCTCACGAGCACCCGCAGCGGCGGCGGCCAGCGGCACTACCCGCCGACCGCGGTGGAGCGGGTGACGCTGATCCAGTCGCTGCTGGCGGCGGGCCTGAACAGCGCGACCATCCAGGACGTCCTGCCCTGCATCAGCAACGAGGCGATCCGGACGCCGTGGCTCGCCGAGCGGCTGCGGTCCGAGTTGGACCGGGTCACCAGGCAGATCGACGACCTGCACCGCACGCGCGAGATCCTGGCCGGTCTCGTCAACCAGTACCGGGTCGATTGACGAGCCGCCCGGCCGGGCATGATGGGCACGTGCCCGAGGCGTTGGAAGCCGTACGCAGGCTGCTCGATCTGCGGCATCGGGGGCGGGCCGAGGACCTGCCCGCCCTGCTGCAGGACGCGGCCCCGCTGCTGGGCGCCAAGTCCGCCCGTGTGCTGCTGATCGACTACGGCCAGCTCGAGCTGTGGCCCCTGCGCGGCCGCGGCGCCGACAGCGGCGAGCGCGTGCCCGTCGAGGGGACGCCCGCGGGCGAGGCCTTCGAGCACGCCCGGCTCATCACCTCGCCGGAGTACGTGTGGCTGCCGCTGATGCACGGCGCCGAGCGGCTCGGGGTGCTGGAGCTGCACACGAGCGGCGCGCCCGATCCCGAGCTCGAGGTGATCGCGGCCCTGGTGGCCGAGCTGATCGCGAGCCGGCGCGGCTACGGCGACGCGGTCGAGCACACCCGGCGCCGCGAACCCATGCAGCTCGCGGCCGAGATCATCTGGAACCAGCTGCCGCCGCTCACGTTCGCGGTGGACGGCACGGTGGTCAGCGCCGTCCTCGAGCCCTGCTACGACGTGGGCGGCGACGCCTTCGACTACGCGGCCAACGGCGACATCCTGCACGTCGGGCTGTTCGACACGGTCGGGCACGGCATCGGGGCGAGCGCGCTGACCACGCTGACGCTCAACACGTACCGCAACGCCCGCCGCTCCGGGCTGAGCCTCGCCGACACCTACCGCTCGATCGACAAGTGGATCCGGGCGCAGTACCCGGGCAGCTTCGTCACCGCGATCCTGGCCGAGCTGAACACGGTGACCGGCCGCTACGACCGGATCAGCGCCGGGCACCCGGCCGAGCTGGTGCTGCGCGACGGCCGCTGCCTGCCCGCGCTGCCCACGCCCAACGCGCTGCCGCTGGGCCTGGGCAGCATGCTGCGGCGGCCGCCGACGATCATCAGCGAGCAGCTCACGCCCGGGGACACGCTCGTGTTCTACACCGACGGCATCACCGAGGCGCGGGACCGCTCCGGCGCCCTGTTCGGCCTCGACCGGCTGACCGGCTTCGTGCTCGACGAGCTGGGCAGCGGGGTGACCCCGCCCGAGGTGATGCGCCGGCTGATCCACACGATAGTGAGCTACGAGCAGGGCGAGCTGCGCGACGACGCGACCGCCGCGATGATCCGCTGGCAGTGAGACTCAGGGAACCGCCAGGCTGGTCACAGGGTGTGCTCGACAAGCCCACGTACCGTTGGAGGACCACTTCTTCCAGGAGGCTCGAGTGAGCGGTTCCGTCAAGAGGTTCCTGCTGTCGATGCTGGCGTCGAAGCTGCAACGGCGGGCGCATCACGGCGGGCACAATCCCGTGGCCGACGGCTTGTTGCGCGAGGTGAACCACCGCATCGCCCGTTCGCAGGGCTACGGTCACCACCCGGGGGCGTACGGTCCTCCCGGCGCCTACGGTCACCCCGGCGCCTACGGCCACGGCGCCTACGGTCCGGCGTACGGGCATCACGGCCACTACCGGCACCACGGCCACTACCGGCACCACGGGCATTACCGCCACCACGGCCACTACCGCCGTCGCGGCTGGTGACACCCCCGGCCGGCCGCGCCCTTACTTGAGGGCGCGGCCACCGGGTCCAGCCCCTTCCGGGCGCGGCCTGCCGCCGCCACAATGAGCGCCATGAAGATCACCCCGCTGGCCGACCCCGAGCGGCGGGAACGGCTCGCGTGGCTGGCCGCCGCCTCCGACGGCCGCCCGCTGGGCACCGCGTTCCTGTGGCTGCCGGTCGCCGGCGGCACCGCGGACGTCCAGATGCACGTGCACCCCGCCGAGCGGCGGGCCGGTGTCGGCAGCGCGCTGCTGGGCTCGCTCGTCGAGGCGGCCACCGCCCGCGGGCTGAGCGCGCTGCTCACCGAGCCCGTGCGGCCGGGCTCCGAGGGCGAGCGCTTCTGCGTCGGGCACGGCCTGCGGCAGGTTCTCGCCCTCACGTACACCCGGCTGCCGCTGGCCGGCGCCGCGCACCCGCCGGCCGTCCCGGTGCCCGGGTATCGCCTGGCGCACTGGGAGGGAACGGTCCCCGCCGAGCTCGCCGCGACGTTCGTCCGGGCCCGCCCGGCCCTGGACGACATGCCGATGGGCGATGCGGCCCACGAGCCGCAGCCGTGGGACGTCGCCCGGCTGCACGCGATCGCCGACGCCGTCGCCCGCCGCGGCGAGACCCTCACCACCACCGCCGCGCTGACCTCCGGCGGCGAGATCGCCGGCTTCACCGAGCTGGTCGTCCCGGCCGGCGGCACGGGCGACGCGCAGCACTACGGCACCGGCGTCCTGCCCACGCACCGGGGCCGGGGCCTGGCCCGCTGGATGAAGGCCGCCCAGATCGCCCGGGTCGGCTCGCTGTTCCCCCGCCTGTCCGGGCTGCTCGCCGACACCGCCGACAGCAACGTCGCGATGCGCCGCACGAACGAGGCGCTCGGCTACCGCCCGACCCACCGGAGCGTGCTCTACCAACGCGACCTGGCCGGTCAGGACGGGTAGACGACGGCCATCCGGGTGATGACGCCGTCCCCGGCGATCCGCACGGTGACCCGGATGCCGCCGGCCCCGCCGGCCTTCACAAGCGGATGCTCCCCCGCGCGAACGGCCACGGCAAGGCCGACGCCGGCCACGCGGGGTGGGAACGGTCAGCCCTTGATGGCGCCCGCGGTCATGCCCGCGACGATGCGCTTGTTGAAGAACAGGAACATCAGCAGCGGCGGGATCGTGATCAGCAGGATGTCCATGAACAGCAGGTTGTACTGGGTGGAGTACGCGCTGGAGAAGTTGTAGAGGGTCAGCTGCACGGTGGCGTTCTGGTCGCCGGGCAGGAAGTACAGCGGGTTCACGAAGTCGTTGAAGATGGTCACCGACTGCACGACCACGACCGTGATGATGACCGAGCGCAGCAGCGGCAGCACCACGCGGAAGAACAGCCGCACCGGGCCGGCCCCGTCGATGATCGCGGCCTCGTCGAGCTCGCGCGGGATCGTGGCGATGAACGCGCGGAACAGCAGCACGCAGAACGACAGGCCGAACGCGACCTCGACCAGGATCAGCCCCGGCATCGTGCGGAACAGGCCCAGCTTCTGCAGCACCCAGATCGTCGGCACGACCGCGGGCGGGATGATCAGCCCGGACAGCACCAGGAAGTTGATCAGGCCGGTCCACCGGGTGCGGCGCCGCTGCAGCACGAAGGCGACCATCGCGGCGAGCACGACCAGGATCGTCACCGACGCCACCGTGAGGATCGTGCTGTTGATGAAGGCGATGATCAGCATGTAGTCGCGGGCCTGCACCACGTCCACGAAGTTCTGCACGAGGTGCCACTGCGTGGGCCACGAGAAGCTCAGCCGCGACGCCTCCTGCCGGTTCTTCACCGCGGTGAGCAGGATGAACACGAACGGGATCACGAAGACCACGGTGGACAGCACGATCGCCACCGCGCTGAGCAGATAGTTCTTGCGCGGCTTGCGCGAGACGACCTCAGTGGTCACAGATCCACCTCCTTCGAGTTGAGGTACCGCGACAGCGGGAAGATGATCGCCGTCACCAGCAGGAACAGCACGACGTTGCCGGCGGTCGACAGGCCGTAGAAGCCGGCCTGGTACTGCTTGTAGATCACCGAGGCGATCACGTCGGAGGTGAAGCCGGGACCGCCGCGGGTCATCGCCCAGATCAGGTCGAACGAGCGCAGGCCGCCGATCAGCGACAGCAGGATCACGGTGAACGTCGCCGGGCGGGCCAGCGGCAGCACGATCCGCACGAAGTTCTGCCAGGCGGTGGCGCCGTCGACGCGGGCCGCCTCGAAGTACTCCTGCGGGATCGACACGATGCCCGCGATGTAGATGAGCGTGGCCAGCCCGACGCCCTTCCACACGTCGACCAGCGCGACCGAGAACAGCGCGTAGCTGGGGTCGGTCAGCCAGCCCGGCCCCTGGATGCCGAGCAGGGCCAGCGACTCGTTGACCAGCCCCTCCTCGGGGTCGAGCAGGATCGTGAACGTCAGCCCGACGCCGATGGTGCTGACCAGCACGGGGAAGAACACGACCGAGCGCAGGTAGCCGCGGGCCACGATCTGCGAGGTGAGCAGCACCGCCAGGCCGAGGCCGAGCACGACCTTGAGACCCGAGGTGATCACCGCGTAGACCACGGTGTGCCACAGGCCGGAGACCAGCGCCGGCTCCCGGAAGAACGTGACGTAGTTGTCGAACCCGATGAACTGCGAGTCGAAGATGCTCCAGCGGGTCAGGCTGAAGTAGAACGACGTCACCGTGGGCACCAGGAACAGCACGGCGTAGACGATCGCCGCGGGCAGATAGAACCAGTGCGGGTACGGGCTGCGTCTGCGGCCGGCCGGGGCCGGCCCGGCCGCGCCGGAGCGCGACCGGGCCGCCCGGACCGAGGTGTCGGTGGCCACGCCGTCTACCAGCCCTCGAGCCCGAGCTGCTGGGCCTGCTTCTTGACGTCCTCGTCGTAGAGCTTGGCGGCCGCGTCGGACTTGCGGATGCCCGAGCCGACCTCGACGCAGATCTGCTCGAGCGCCGGGCCCTTCACCGGGGAGAGGAACTCCAGCGCCAGGCTGGAGGCGCCCTGCTTGTCGATGTAGGTCTGCATGTCCTTGACCGCCTGCGGCACCGAGTCGGGCAGCTTGCAGCCGGTGACCGCGTACGGGCCGCTGGGCTGCGACGCCTTGCCCATCGAGGCGCAGCCGTCGGGGCTGGCGACGAAGCCGAGGAACTTCTTGGCCGCGTCGAGCTTGGCGCCGGTCGTGCTGGTGGGGATGTAGAGGCCGTTGGGCGCCCACACGGTCAGGCCGTTCTTGGCGGCGTCGGTGCCGGGGATGGCGAACAGCCCGATCTTGTTCTCGGTGCCGGGGTTGTCGGCGACGAGCTGGCTGAGCATCGCGGACAGGATCGGGTACTGCGCGCCCTGCCCCTTGGCGAGCTTGGTGAGCCCGTCGGTGAGCTTGGCGGAGGCGAAGTCCTTGTTGACGTACCCGGCGTCGTGCACCTGCTGGAGGTGGTCGAAGCCCGCCTTGGCCGCGGGCGTCGTCGCGTACTTGGCCTGGTTCTTGGTGTACTGGTCGGCCCAGCCCGGGTTCGTGGCCTCGACGTTGTGGTAGTCGCCGAGAATGAACAGCTGCGAGGTCCACGTCTCGCCGTACGTCTGGATCACCGGGTCGACGCCGGCGGACTTGAGCTTGGCGTTGTTCGCCATGAACTCGTCCCAGGTGGTGGGGACCTTCAGCCCGTTCTTGTCGTACACGTCCTTGTTGTACAGGATCGCGCCGGCCATGTAGTTGCCGAACGGCACACCGTAGATCTTGCCGTCCGAGCCGACCGCCTTCTTGAAGTTGTCGTCGAGCTGCCCGGCGAAGTCGTCGACCGGGGTGAGGTTCTTCTGCGGCGCGAGCGCCTGCATCAGCGAGCCCGAGTTGTACATGAACATGTCGGTCATGTCGCCGGTGGAGAGCCGGGTCTTGACGATGTTGTCGCCCTCGGTGCCCTGCGGCCGGGTCTCCACGTTGATCGTGATGTCGGGGTTCTTCGCCGTGAAGTCCTTGGCCAGCCCCTCCGCCATCTTCACGGTCTCGGGCTGGTTGTCGGTCAGGAACGACAGCGTCACCTTGCCGCCGCCGCCGCCGCTGCCTTCGTCCTCGCTGCTGCCGAGGCTGCCGGCGCTGCACGCGCCGAGGGCCAGGGTGGCGGCGGAGAAAACGGCGAGCGCTATCGGACGTCGTCTCATGGATGGCTCCCTTATTTGTCGGAGGAGGGGGAGAGGAGGGCGGTCAGGCGGGCGGCGAGCTGGTCGCCGCCGGGGATGAAGCCGTGCGCGGTGGCGGCGTCGGCGAAGTCCGCCGCGGGCGCGCCGAGGTGGCGCTCGAGCCGCTCGGCCAGGTCGGCCTCGCCGTCCGCGACGCCGGCCTCGCGGGCCGCGGCGACGAGCTTGTCCCAGCTGGGCTCGTGGTCCATGAGCTGCCGGATGGTGGGCTCGGCCGGCAGCGAGGCCGCGGAGGCGTACGGGTCCTCCACCGTCCACGCGTGGCGGCCGTGGCCCACGTCGACCGGCTCGGCGGCTCCCGGCAGGTGCACCGCGGCGCTCGTCCCGACCGGCACCACCACCTCGAGCCGCAGCTCACCGCCGTCGCGCTTCCAGGACACCGAGGCTTCCCCGTACGGGGTGAGGTGCCGCGCGGAGGCGTGGGTGAGCCGCCGGTCGGGCAGCGGCCGCACCTCGAGGCGCCGGTAGCCGGGCTCGCCGGGCGCCAGGCCGGCCACCCGCCGGTGCAACCAGTCGGCGACCGCGCCCAGCGCGTAGTGGTTGAACGAGGTCATCTGGCCGGGGTTGATGCTGCCGTCCGGGAGCATGCTGTCCCAGCGCTCCCACACCGTGGTGGCGCCCATCGTCACCGGGTAGAGCCAGCTCGGCACCCCGGTCTGCAGCAGCAGGCGGTAGGCCAGGTCCGGCTCCCCCGCGTCGGCGAGCGCGTCGGTCATCAGCGGCGTGCCGACGAACCCGGTGCTGATCCGGAACCCGGACGTACGGACCAGGTCGGCCAGCCGCTGCCCCGCGTGCCGCCGCTGCTCCTCACCGGGCAGCAGCGCCCATTGCAGGGCCAGCGCGTACGCCGTGGGAGCGTCGCTGAGCACCCGGCCGGCCCCGGTCACGTACTCGCGGGCGAACGCGGCCCGGACCCGGCCGGCCAGCTCTCCGTACTCGCGGGCCACCTCGCCGTCGCCGACCGCCAGCGCCGCCTGGGCCACGATCTCGGCGGAGCGGGCCAGGTGCGCGGTGGCGATCACGTCCGGGTCGGCCTTGGCGCGGAACGGGTCCTCGGGCGGCGCCGCCGGGTCGAGCCAGTCGCCGAACTGGAAGCCGCCCGCCCAGAGCAGGCCGGGACCGGCGAGCCCGGCGATCCGGTCGACCCAGGCGCGCATGCTGGGCAGCTGCCGTTCGAGCAGGCCGGCGTCGCCGAAGCGCTGGTAGATCACCCACGGCACCACCGCGGCGGCGTCGCCCCAGGCCGCGGCGGCCGGGCCGGCCTGGCGGATCACGTCGGGCACCACGTGCGGCACCGAGCCGTCCTTCTGCTGCTCGGCGGCCAGGTCGGCGAGCCAGTTGCTCAGGAAGCCCGCGGTGTCGAACAGGAACGAGGCGGTGGGCGAGAAGACCTGGATGTCGCCGGTCCAGCCGAGCCGCTCGTCGCGCTGCGGGCAGTCGGTGGGCACGTCGACGAAGTTGCCGCGCATGCCCCACACCACGTTCTCGTGGAAGCGGTTGAGCAGCTCGTGCGACGAGGTGAACCAGCCCGTGCGCCGCAGATCCGAGCCGACGACGACCGCCTCGACCTGCTCGGGCCGCACCTCTGACATTCCCGATATTTCAGCATAGCGGAACCCGTGGAACGTCAGGCTGGGCTCGAGCACGACCTCGTCCGGGCCGGCGAGGATCCACGCGTCGGTGGCCTTGGCCGTCCGCAGCGGGCGGACGCCGAGCTCGCCGTCCTCGAGCACCTCGGCGTGGCGGACCGTGATGGTGTCGCCCGCGGCGCCGCCGCTGGTGCGCAGGCGGACCCACCCGACGAGGTTCTGCCCGAAGTCGACGAGCGTCCTGCCCGACGGCGACGTGGTGACGGCGACCGCGGGCACGACCTCGGTGATCCGCACGGGTGGGCCGTCGGGCGCGACCAGCAGGCCCAGGTCGGCGTCGAGCACGTCGACCGCGCTCTGCGGGCCGGGCTCGCGGCGCAGGTCGGTGAGCTGGCCGTTGTAGAGGTCGTCGTCCACGACCGTGCCCTCGCGGGCGGTCCACGAGCCGTCGGTGGCCAGCGTGTGCACCCGGCCGTCGGCGGTCTCGACCTCGAGCTGGGCCAGCAGCGCGAGCCGGTCGCCGTAGAGGCTGTGCTGGTTGCGGAAGCCGAGGTAGCCGCGGAACCAGCCGTTGCCCAGCTGCACCTCGAGGCGGTTGACGCCCTCGGTGATCAGGTCCGTGACGTCGTGGGTGCGGTAGCGCAGCCGGTGCTGGTAGGCGGTCCAGCCGGGGGCGAGCTGCTCGTCGCCGACCCGCTCGCCGTTGAGCCGGGCCACGTAGAGCCCGTGCGCGGTGGCGTACAGCCGGGCCTTGACGACGCCGGCGGGCACCTCGACCGTGCCGGTGAGGATCGGCGACGGGCGGCCGAAGGCGCCGAGCTCGCGCGGGCTGACGAACCGGGCGGTCCAGTCGGACGCCTCGAGCAGGCCGGTCTCGACGGTGGCGGGCTCGCTCCAGTCGCCGAGGCCCGCGGCGTCGCCGGCCCTGACCCGTACGCTCGCCGACTCCCGCGACCCCAGCGGCGCGCCCGGCCAGGGCACGAGCACCTGCTCGCCCGACGCGACCTCGAAGACCTCGGGCTCGCCGCCTCGGGTGATCTCGATCTGGTAGCGGGTCTGGGCGTAGCCCTCGGGCGCCGAGGGAACCTGCCAGGACAGGCGCGGAGTGCCCGTGCCCAGGCCGAGCGCGGGGGCGAGATGGTGTTCGAAGCGGAGGGCGGCGGGGGCGGCGATGTCCGGCATGTCACTCCTGAGCAGGGCCTTCCCGCCGTGAAACGATTCAAGAACCGATACGACGCGAGGGCGGACTTCGTGTTTCGTTGGCGTGGCGAGAACGTTTCGCCGTGCACCGATCCTCTGTTTCGGTGTGGCCTGCGACATAGCCCGCAATGAACCGGAGGTAGCACGAAATTCACCTGGGGCCTACGGTGGGGCATGGCCGAAGACCCGCCGGTCGAGAACACCCGGACCCTGCTGCACTTCATCGACGGCTCGGTGGCGTACGCGGGGCACTACCTGCACGAAGGCGTGCACCCGGTGCACACGCACAGCTTCGTGGAGATCGCCGTGGTCGTCTCGGGCTCGGGCGTGCACCACAGCCTCGCGGGCCGGCGGCGGCTGCGGGTCGGCGACGCGGTGCTGCTGCGGCCCGGCGTGTGGCACGGCTACGAGGACTGCGAACGGCTCGACCTCTACAACTGCTGCTTCTCCACCGAGCTCATGCAGCGCGAGCTGGCCTGGACCCGGCAGGACCCGCAGCTCGGCCACCTGCTGTGGACCGGCCCGTACTCCGGGCAGCGGCGCGGCATCCTCTCCACCCACCTGCACGACGACGCGCTGACCGGCTGCCTGGAGCACCTCGACGCCCTGCAGAAGCTGCGCGCGCTGCCGGCGCCCGAGTACCGCGGGGACCTGGTCGGCCGGCTCACGCTGTTCCTGAGCGCGCTGGGCCGCGTGGTCGCCGGCACCGACGCGATCTCCGGCGACGCCGCCGGCACCCACCCCGCCGTGCTGGACGCCATGCGGATGATGGAGGACCGGCCCGCGTACCAGTGGACCCTGACCGAGCTCGCCGCCGACCTGCACCTGGCGCCGGGCTACCTGGTGCGGCTGTTCAAGGCCGCGACCGGGCTGCCGCCGATGGCCTATCTGTCGCGCCATCGCGTCGAGCTCGCGGCGGCCCGGCTGCTGCACACCGACCAGCCCATCAACCGCATCGGCGAGTCGGTGGGCTGGCCCGACCAGAACTACTTCGCGCGCCGCTTCAAGAGCCATTACGGCCTCAGCGCGTCGGACTACCGCAACCGCTTCACCCGCGCCGACAAGAACTGACTAGTCGCGGCAGGGCTCGGGCTGGGGCTCGTCGGGGGCGGGCACCCCGGCCTGGCCCAGCGTGCGGTCGAAGGCCTCGCGCCACCGCCCGTCCCGCTCGGCCTCGACGATCACGGCTGTGAGGAACTCGCAGAACGCGCGGTCGCCCTTGTGATACCCGATCCCGTACGCGTCGGCGGAGAACACCGGCCCCACCACGGCCAGCTTGGTCGGCAGCTGGGCGACGTAGCCGAGCAGCACCGCCCGGTCCGTGGTGACGCCGTCGACCGAGCGGGTCAGCAGCCGCTGCACGCACCGGGTGTAGGTCTGCTCCGCCTCCGGCACGGTGTGGTAGAGCTTCTGCCACGTGACGATCGAGGTCGAGCCCGACACCGAGCAGACCCGGCCCGGGCGGATCTGCTCCGGCCCGGTGATCACGTCGCGGTCGGCGCGCCGCACCAGCAGCTGCTGACCGGTGCGGAAGTACGGCCCGGCCTGCCCGACGTCGGCGCGCCGCCCGTCGTTCATCGAGTACGAGGCGACGACGATGTCCACCCGGTCCTGGACCAGGTAGTCCTCGCGCACCGCCGAGGTGGTGGTCACGAACGTGATCTGCTTGCGGCTCAGCCCCAGCTCCTCGGCCACGATGGTGGCGATCTCGACGTCGAAGCCCTCGTGGCGGTTGGTCGCCGGGTTGAGGAAGCCCAGGCTCGGCTGGTCGGACTTCACCCCGATGCGGATGTGCCCGCTCTGCTGCAGCCGGTGCATGGTGGTGCCGGCGGCGAACGCGACGGGCTCCGGACCGCCGCAGCCGCCCAGGCCCAGCACCAGCGCCGCGGCGGTGGCCGCGAGCAGCAGCCGTCTCACCGCGAGCCGCCCAGGCCCGCGTCGCGCGCCTTGGCCACCGCGGCGGCCCGGTTGCCGACCTGCAGCTTGAACAGGATCGCCGAGACGTGGTTGCGGACGGTCTTCTCCGACAGAGCCAGCCGCCGGGCGATGTCGTGGTTGCCGCAGCCGGCCGCGACCAGCTTGAGCACCTGCCGCTCCCGGTCGGTCAGCTCGGGGAACACCGTGGTCGCCCGGTCGGCGTCCGCGCCGATGAAGAAGTCGCTGATGCGCCGGGCGATGCCGGTGCCGTACACCGACTCCCCCGCCGCCACCGCGAGGACCGCACGGATGATCTCCGTACGGTCGGCGCCCTTGAGCAGGTAGCCCCGCGCGCCCGCCCGCAGCGCTTCGATCAGCGTCTTGTTCTCGTCGTGCATGGTCAGGACCAGGACGCTGACCTCCGGGTGCCGGGCCAGGATCGCGCGCGTGGCCGTGGCCCCGTCCATGCCGGGCATGGTGAGGTCGGTGATCACGACGTCGGGGCCGGCGCCGTCGACCAGCGCCAGCAGCTCGCGGCCGTCGGCCGCCTCGCCGACGATCTCGATCTCCGGGCTGGCGGCGATCGCCGCGGCGAGGCCGTAGCGGAACATCGGGTGGTCGTCGGCGAGGACGACCCGCACGGGACTGGTCATGGCTGCTCCAGCGGCAGGACGGCGGTGATGGTGGTGCCGGTGTCTCCCGAGCGCAGGTCGAGGCGCCCGCCCAGGTTCTCGGCGCGCCGGCGCATCGAGGTGAGCCCGATGCCCGCGACGGCCGACCGGGTGCCGTGCCCGTCGTCGGCGACCACGATGCGCAGCGCGCCGTCGGGCGCGGCGACGCTGACCCGCACGTGCCGGGCCTCGGCGTGCCGGGCGACGTTGGTCAGCGCCTCGGTGGTGATCCGGTACGCGGCGTTCTCCACGTCGGCGGGCAGGCTGGGCAGCGCGGACGCGGAGAGCGACACCGGCACCTTCGCCGACACGGTAGCGGCGTGCCGGCGCAGGGCCTCGGGCAGCGTCATGGTGTCCAGCGCCGCCGGGCGCAGGTCGTCCACGATCCGGCGGACCTCGGCGAGCGCGACGGCCACCTCGTCCTGGATGCGGCGCAGCAACGGGCTCTGGTCGGTGTCGGCCAGCGCCTCCAGCCCCAGGCCGATGCCGGACAGCGACGGGCCGAGACCGTCGTGCATGTCCGCGCGCAGCCGGTCCCGCTCCGCCTCGGCCGCCGTGACCACCCGGTCGCGTTCCGCCTCGAGCTGCTCGGCGAGCTGGTCGGCGCGCACCACGACCGCCACCTGCAGGGCCAGCACGGCCAGCAGCCGCAGGTCGGCGGCGGTGTAGGCCTCGCCGGGCCGCCGCGGCAGCACCCGCACCTCGCCGAGTGCCGCGCCGCCGAAGTGCAGCGGCAGGTTCGTGGTGCACTCGGCGTCGTCGGCGCCGACCCGGGCCAGCAGGCGGCCGTCGACGCCCACCAGGCTCACGCCGGGCGCGCGCACCGCGGCCGCGACGCTGGTGAGGGTCGCGGTCAGCAGGTCGCCGTCGCCGGTGCCGGCGACCCGCTCGCCCAGCGAGGTGATCGCCTGGATCGGGTCGCGGCGCTGGCCGTACAGCAGCCGGTCGGCGGCCCGCTGGAGCCGGTCCCGGGCCGGGGCGAGCGCGACCGCCACGGCCGCCGCGGCGATCACGCCGTACAGCGGGCGGCTGTCCAGCGCCGCGCCGACGACCGCGCCGGCCGCGGCCGTGACGCCGAGGTAGGCGGCCACCACCGCGGAGGTGTACATGCCGTAGACGAGCCCGCGCCGCAGCACCGTCTGGATGCCGAACAGCCGGTAGCGCAGCACGCCGACCGCGACGGCGATCGGCACGAGCAGCAGCGGCAGCAGCATCAGCACGTTGGCGAAGGTGGCCGTCACGAAGAACGACGCCGCCAGGAACGGCATCACGACACAGATCAGCAGGGCCAGCTGCTGGCGGCGCGGGGAGCGGGCGCGGTAGAGCCGTAGGACCGTCCCCACCCAGATGGTGATCATCGAGATGCCCAGCAGCGGCGTGAACGTCCAGGAGCTGAAACTGCTCCACTGTGCCCACGCCGGCGGCAGCGCGGGGATCGTCGCCTGCACGTCGGTGGAGAGGAAGACCCCGGGGTCGTAGACGCGCGGACCCGGCACCAGCACGTCGGCCAGCCGCTCGGGGAAGCGCGGCACCATGCCCCAGCCCGACGAGTGGATCGGGTCGACCACCGGGAACGGGATGCAGAGCATGAGCATGACGATCGACAGCGTGGCCACGCCGACCGGCCACCGCCACCACCTGCCGGGCAGCCGGCCGTCGGGATAGAGGGCCAGCAGAAGGGTCGGCGGGATGAGCCACCCGGGCAGGTAGAGCGCCGGGCCGAAGTACGCGCCCCACGACGGCGAGCTGCCCAGCAGCCCGTAGCCGCTGTAGGCGGTGATGCACACCGCGGCCGCCTGCGACACGCCGATGCCCAGCACCAGCCAGCCGACCGCGTTGCGCGGCCGGGCCGCGGCGAGGATCCCGCCCGTGACCGCCCAGACCATGCCGAGCACCCCGCACGCCACGACGAACGCCGGCCCGGTGAACGGCACCGGCGCGAAGAACCACGTCTCCTCGCTCGGCCGGGCGATCCGGTACCAGGCCACGGCGACCACGACGACCGAAGCCGTCGCTGCCGTGACCGCACCGGCCCGTGCCCACCTCACCTCGACAGTCTGTGCCACCGGCGGGCCACCCCTCCAGTGCCAATGTCCCGCCCGCCCGGGCGATCGTCCCGGCCTCCCCGGGACGGCCCGGGTGAGGCCGGAGGCTGGCGCGGCTCGCCGGGAGCGGGGAGGCTGGAGCAGGCCCGTCCGCCACACCCGAGGGGAACGCCATGACCGCGACGGACAAGCTCGACGCGCCCGCCCGGCACCTGTTGCGGGGGCTGGGCGGCACGCCACGGGAGTCGGCGCCCGAGGTTGCCGTGCTGGTGCGCGGCCGCGGGGCGTTCAGCGAGGACCAGCTCCGGGAGCTGCGGTCGAGCGGCGTGGGGGTGCGGACGGTGGCCGAGGACGTGCTGTCGGCGGACCTGCCCGCGACCGCCCTGCTCGACCTGGCGGGGCACGACTTCGTGGTCGCCGTGCAGCTCGCCACCTCGCTGGCGCCCGAGGGCGCCCGGCCGGGCGACGAGCCGCCGGTGTCCTACTACGACGTCGAGTAGCCCGGGGAGTCGAACCAGAAGGCGGTGCCGGTCGACTCCGCGCCACTCGGCACGGCGACACCCTCGAAGGCCGCGTGGACGTCGAGCTTGCCGCTGCCCCAGGCGTGGTTGGGCGTGTTGTCGGTGAACTTGTCGGAGCGCGCGCTGCTCTGCAGGCAGTGGCGGATGTCCGCCTGGGTGAGCAGCGGGTTCTTCTGCAGCATCAGCGCGATCGCGCCGGTGACCACCGGAGCGGCCATCGAGGTGCCCTGCATGGGGCCGTAGAGGTCGCCCGTCGAGGCGGGCTGCGGGGCGATGACCGCCTGCCCCGGCGCGGCCAGGGTCGGCGCCTGCCGCCCGTCGCGGGTCGGGCCGAGGCTCGAGAACGACGAGATCGACCCGACGCCGGCGCCCCGGACCACGTACGAGCCGACGGTGATCATCTGGCGGCCCGTGCCGGGCACCGAGATCGTCCGCGCCGGGTTGACGAACGGGGGCAGGAACACGGCGCTGGCGTTGCGCTGGATCCACGCGTCCCACGTGCCCGGGCCGGTGGTCGTCCGGCGGATCTCGATGGTCCAGGCGGACGGTCGCACCGTGTCGGCCGTGCCGCGGGAGACCACGAGGAAGACGCGGTTGTGGCCGTTGCCGGGGTCGTCCAGGTCGGAGTCGACGAACACCTCGTTGCCGCTGGCCAGCGTCATCGGCACCGGGTCGGCGCCCGGCGACACGACGGGCGTGGACTCGCCGAGCGGATCGGTGACCACGACGTCGAAGCTGTCGCCGTCGGCGTACCAGAGGTCGATCGTCACGGGCGTGAACTGGTTGGGCGGCACCTTGAACTGCAGCATCGAGGCGGTCCCGCCGACGGTGCCGCTGGCGTGCCGGCCGCGGGCGCCCTCGTTGCCGGCGGACTTGACCATCGCTCGGCCCTGGCCGCCCAGCAGGTTGTCGATGCCGACCTCGAGCAGGCTGGTGCCGTCGTGCGGGCCGATGTTGTCGCCCTGGCTCTGGTTGATCACCACGGGCCGGCCCAGCGACGCGGCCACGTCGAAGATGTAGCGGACGGCGTCGAGGGTGTCGGCCGAGTCGCCCAGCCCCAGCTCCCCCGCGCGCCCGCGGGTGTTGGCCACCACGATCAGCGAGGCCTCGGGCGCCACGCCGATGAAGTGGAACGCCGGATGCCCCTGACCGGGCGCGGACCCGTCCCCGGCCGCGATGCCCGCGACGTGCGTGCCGTGGAAGCCGTCGAGCGGAATCTGCGCATCGCGGTGACGGACGAAGGAGAACGGATCGGCCTCGGCCAGCGCGGCGTTGATCGCATTGGTCTGGTATTCCACGCCGAAGGTGAATCCGGCCGGCGGGGATTCGTTTCCCTGCGGGTCCAGACCCTGGTCCCAGATCGCGATGATCCGCGAGGTGCCGTCGCTGCGGCGGAATGCCTCGTGGGTGTAGTCGATGCCCGAGTCGATGATGCCGACGATGACCCCGGCCCCGCGGTGGCCCGGCGGTCCGGTGTGGACCGGACCGGCCTTGACCTCGGGCAGCGTGAGGTCGAGCTCGGAGCCCAGCACCCGCGACGCCTCCATCCGGCGGATCGCGGGATGACCGGCCAGTTCCTCGAGCAGGTGCAGCGGAACCTCCCCGGTCGCGACATCGCCGGCGACCGACCGGGGGGCGAACCCGGCGCTCTCGATCTCGGCGACGTCGCCGTCGAACTGCAGCAGCACGGTGGCGCGCGGCTCGACGGCCGCCTCGACGTTGAAGGCGACCTCGCTGGAAAGGGAGGACAGGGCGGCGGAATCCTGACGGAGAAGGAATTTGAGACCCGGATCGATTTTTGCCATCGTTCTTTCCCTACACTCGGCGCACGGGATTGAACGTCATGTTTCGCTTTCGCGAGCGCGCGGGCATCCGTAGATCGGGCAGTCGGCTTGTAGGGAATCCGACGCGGGCCCACTCAATCGAAAAGCAGGTCCAGGTGGGCGTCGAGCGCCTGCAGCGCCTGTTCGTCGGTGTACTGCCCGCCGAGCAGATAGACGCCGAGGCCCTCCATCAGCGCCAGCAGCGCGGCCGCCGAGCCGGTCGTGCCGTCCGGCAGCCGGCTCGCGATGAAGTCGACCATGCGGGCCGTGCCCGGCCGCAGCTCCGCGCGCGCCTGCGGCCGTACGGCGGTGTAGGCCAGGAAGGCCAGCGCCACCCGGCCGTCCTCGCGGGAGGCCTCGTCGAGCGGCAGCAGCGCCGCGATCATGGTGCGGAGCAGCAGCCGGGGCGGCGGGTCGTCGCCCAGCGCGGCGAGGGCGGCGCGCACCCGGGCCTCGCTGCGCTCGCGCACGGCGGCGAGCGCGAACGCCATCATCTCGTCCTTGGTGCGGAAGTAGTGCTGCACCATGCCCGCCGAGACGTCGGCGGCCGCGGCCACGTGGCGCAGGCTGACCGCCTCGAGGCCCTGCTCGGCGGCCACGCGCATCAACGCGTCCGCGATCAGGCGGCGGCGCTCGTCGTGGTCGACCTTCTTGGGCATGGCGTCACGTAGCGTACGCGGCGCGGCCCGACGACCCGCTCATCGGTCCTCCTCGACGGTGACCGTGCCGGCCGCGCCGTCGACGGTGACGGACTGGCCGGTGCGCAGGCGACGGGTGGCGCCGGGCACGCAGATGACGGCGGGGATGCCGTACTCCCGGGCGACGGTCGGACCGTGGGCCATGACCGCGCCGGTCTCGGTGACGAGCGCGGCGGCGGTCAGGAACAGCGGCGTCCAGCCCGGGTCGGTGGTCGCGGTGACCAGCACTTCCCCGGGCTCCAGCCGGGCCGTGGCGGGATCGAGCACCACCCGTACGCGGCCGGTCGCCCGTCCCGCGGAGGCGCCGACGCCCATGAGCGCGTCGTCGTCCGCGGCCGGCAGCAGGGTCTCGACGTCGGTGCCGTCGGAGAGCAGACCCACCGGTACGGACCGGCGACGCGACTCGCGGTCGTGCCGGGCCCGGCGCGCGACGATCGACACGGGCAGGACCCCGTCCCGTACGGCGGCCGCGGCCTCGTCGAGCGTCAGGAACATGATGTCGCCGGGCTGCTCGAGGACGCCCGCCGCCACCAGGTCCGCGCCGGCGGCCAGCAGGTGGCGGCGCATCTCGGCGAGGCGGTAGAGGCCCGCGAACTTCCCCGCCTCGCGCAGCCCGGCCAGCCGGCGCGCCCTTCGCAGCAGAAAGACCGCGAGCCGGCCGCGTACGGGCCGGCGCCGCCGCGCCCGGACCGCCAGCTCACGCAGGGTGGCCTCGGCCTGCTCGGCCGCGCGCGCGAACCGGCGGTCCGGCGCCTGCTCGGGGTCGGTGACGCGGATCAGCGTCGCGAGCGCGGCCCGGACCGGTGCGGGGTCCTCCGACCAGCGCGGGACACCGAGGTCGACCTCGGCCGCCGCGCGGTGCCCGTACGCGTCCAGGAACTCCCCGAGATCCACGTCGTCGGGGTCCTTGGCGGTGCGCGCGAGGTCCCACAGGGCGAGGTCCATCTCGATGGTCACGTTGTGCGGCATGCCGGCCAGCACGGTGTTGATCTCGCCGGGGTGCGCGACGCCGCCGAGCAGGCGCGGCGGGAGCGCGGCGGCGAGCATGCCCGCGACGATCGGCCAGATGATCGCGTCGGGGCCGTCGGTCTGGTCGTGCTCCCGTACGAGCCGGAGGCGCTCGGCCGCGGTCAGGCCGTCGCGGCTTCGGAGCGAGTCGCGGCGGATCCGCTCGACCTCCCGATGCAGCCCGGCACGGGCCCGGTCGGGGCGGGCCAGCGCGCCGAGGACGCCGCGGACGGCACGGCCGATCGGGGGCCTGGCGGAGCGCGGCCGCTCGACCCGGCGCTGCGGGGCGAAGCGCGGGTCGTCGAGAACGTGCCGCACGACGGCCTGGGCGCGCGGTCCGAAGTCGACGGCCAGCAGCGGGACCAGGCGGCGGCGGGCGACCGGGTCCCGGACGAGGCCGGTCAGGTCGCCGTAGAGCCGGCCGCCGATGTCGGTGATGTCCACGTGCAGGCCCAGCGGCGCCAGCATCGCCTTGACCAGGTCCTTGAGGGTGTCCATGCCCATCGGGGTGGCCGGTTGCAGCATCCCCTGCACGTGGCCGAACTCGAGGTAGACGCGCAGGTCGTCGCTCGGCGGGGGCGCCGGGAACAGCGTGGTGATCGGCCGCGCCTGCAGGACCCACAGGACGCCGTGCCCGTCGGCCGCCCACTCGACGTCCTGCGGCTCGCCGAGCAGGGCCTGCAGCCGCTCCCCCAGCTCGCCCAGCGGGTCGCCCGGGCCGACGACGTGGCGGTCCACGGCGGTCCGGCCCTCCACCACCGAGGCGGCGCCGGACGCCGACTCGACGAGCATCTCGGTGCGGCAGCCGGTGACCGGGTTCGCCGTGAACAGCACGCCCGCCCGCTCGACGGCGACCATCCGCTGGACGACGACCGCCATGCGGACCGCTTTCTGCTCGCCGGGCGTGCGGGCGGCTTGGTAGGCCGTCGCGCGGGCGTTGCCGGTGGAGGCGCGGCACGTCTCGATCGCGGCGAGCAGGGCCTCGGGACCCTGGACGTCGAGCACGGTGTCGAACAGACCGGCGTAGCTCGCATCCGGTGCGTCCTCGACCGTCGCACTGGAGCGCACCGCCACCGGTCCCCCGCCGAGCCGCTCGTACGCCTCGAGAATCTCCGCGCGGGGCAGCTCGTCCACCTCGGTCGTGACGCAGAAGCCGGGTGGCACCCGCTCGCCGGCGCGCAGCAACCGGCCGAGGGTGGCCGCCTTGCCTCCGACCGCCTCGACCATGCCGGCATCCCTCAGATCGACGATCGTCATCGGGCCTCCCCTTTTCAATACGACTGCATTGCCAACCGTAGCGGCTTCGCAATACGACTGCAACGGAAAAGCGCCCGAGATCTTTCCGGGCCATTTGATGACAGAGCCGGAACCGGCGGCGCGGGCCGATCGTCTGAACGGTCATGAACCGTCTCCGCGGCACCCTGATGGCCGCCGCCGTTCCCCTGTTCCTGCTCGCAGCTTGCGCGCAGCCCGGCGCCACCGGCGCGGGCAGCGCGACGGGCTCCGGCTCGCCGGAGAGCGCCCCCGCTTCCCCCCGCAGCGGTGACGACCTCGTGGCGCGCGTGGAGTCGTACGGCGGCTTCGTGCCGCCGGACCGGACAGTCGGCTCGCTGCCGGCGGTCAGCGTCTACGCCGACGGACGCGTGATCACCCAGGGGCCCGTGCCCGCGATCTATCCCGGGCCGGCGCTGCCCAACCTGCAGGTCGTCACGCTCAGCCCCGACCAGATCCAGCAGCTCACGCAGGAGGCCACCGCCTCCGGCGTCCGCCCCGGCACCGACTTCGGCCGGCCCAACGTGGCCGACGCGCCGACCACCCGGGTGACCGTCCGCACCGATCAGGGCGTGCAGTCGGTGTCGGTCGAGGCGCTCAACGAGGCCCAGGCCAAGGACCCGATGCTCACCGCCGCCCAGCAGGCCGCGCGCGCCCGGCTGGCCGGCTTCGTCAAGAAGCTCACCGACCTCTCCGCCGGCGACGCGACGACCGCCTCGGTGGCGTACGAGCCGACGTCGCTCGCCGTGCTGGCCCGCCCCTACACCGAGCCGGCCGGCGACGAGCCCGCGCAGACCCCGATCGCGTGGACCGGCCCGGCGCTGCCCGGCGACTACCTCAACCCGGCGCTCAAGATCGGCTGCGTGGTCGTGACCGGGGCCGACGTCGCCACGGTGATGACCACGGCCAGGATGGCGAACCAGCTGACCCCGTGGACCGCGGGCAGCGGGAAATACTTGATCACCTTCCGGCCGCTGCTGCCCGACGAGAAGGGCTGCCCGCAGTTCAAGGGGAACCGATGACTCCTCTGGGAGAGCCGTTCGATGCCGGCCGCGACGAGCTCGCGGGGGACGACGGCATCGATCGCGGGCCGGGGCGGACCGAGTCCGTTCCGGCCCGCCAGGGCTGCCGCCCGGCGCAGACCGCGCCCCGTGACAACCGCCGGCCGTGACGCCGGCGGAACTGTCGTACCCCGGGCCTACCGTGGGGCCATGGACATGAAGATTGAGCTCATCCCCGTCCCGGTGACCGACGTCGACCGCGCCAAGGCGTTCTACGAGCAGGTGGGGTTCCACGCCGATCACGACCATCGCGTGCGCGAGGGGCTGAGATTCGTGCAGCTCACACCGCCGGGCTCGGCCTGCTCCATAGTGATCGGTGACGGCATCACCGAGAAGGCGCCCGGCACGCAGGAGATCCAGTGCGTGATCGCCGACGCCGACGCCGCCCGGGCTCAGCTGGTCCGGGCCGGCGTCGACGCCAGCGAGGTCGACAAGCAGCCGTGGGGCAATTTCGTGTACTTCCGCGATCCCGACGGCAACAGCTGGGCGCTGCAGGCCATCGAGTCGCGGCCCAACGGCTGAGCGTCCTAGCGCACCGGTGAGGGCCGGCGCGACCACGTCCGCAGGGCCGCCTCGACGGCCCCGCGGGTGGCGCGCGCGTCGAGGCAGCGGGCGGCCACCTCGTCGAACACGGCGCGATACCGGGCGACCTCCTGCGGCCGCCGCAGGAAGTGGCTGGTGCGGCCGAACCCTTCGACGAAGACGACGTCGAGCTCGGCCGCCTGGTCGAACGCGAGCAGCGCCGCCGACATGCCGAGCAGTGGGTGCTCGCCCACGCCGCACGGCAGCACCCGCACCGACACGTTGGGCAGCTCCGAGAGGGTGAGCAGGTGGCGCAGCTGCCCGGCCATCGCGCGCCGGCCGCCGATCGGGCGGTACAGCACGGACTCGTCGAGCAGCGCGCCCAGCTCGATCGGGTGCTTGCCGGTGAGGCGGCGCTGGCGGGCCAGCCGGAGCGACACCGCGCGGTCCACCCGGTCGGGCCGGCTGGTCAGCGAGGTGCGGAACAGCGCCCGCATGTACGCCTCGGTCTGCAGCAGCCCCGGCAGCACGACCGGCTCCCAGTTGCGGATCGCGGACGCCTCGGCCTCGAAGCTGACGTACGAGTCCGGCTGGACGATGTCGCGGTAATCCGCCCACCAGGCGCGCTCACGCGAGGCGCGGGCCAGCTCGGTGAGCGCCTCGCGGTGCTCCGGGTCGCGCACGCCGTACAGCGTCAGCATGTCGGTGACGTCGCGCGGCGTCACCGACACGCGCGCCGTCTCGATGCGGGTCACCTTGGCGGCATGCCACTCGAGCTGCCGCGTCACCTGCCCCTGCGTGAGGCCGGCCGCTTCCCGGTACCGTTTCAGCGCAGCACCGAGCCGCCGGCGTCGCAGCGTGGGTCCTTCCGTTCCGGGCACAGCGCCGACCCTATGGCCCCGTAGTGCCACGCAACTGCGAACAATTTCCGCGCCGCCCCGCCGCTGTCTCTATCGGGTCCCGTGCCGGCCGTATCGCGCAACCATGGTGCGGACGGCGTCGTCCACCACCGCGCCCGCGCGGTCCGGCGGCACCGTCCATCCCGGGACCACCAGCCTCGGCCAGAACAGGTAGTTGGAGATCATCCCGAGGAACTGCGTGGCGGCCATCCGCGGATCCGCGACGTCCGCCGTCCCCGCGTCCTGCTCGGCGACCAGGTAGGTGCGGACCGTCTCGAAGTAAGGGAGCTTGCCCTCGGCGAAGTGCGCCCTGGCCAGGTCCGGAAAGCGGGGCAGCTCGGCGATGACGATGCGGAACAGATCCACCATCCCCGGCCGGCTCAGCAGCGCCGCATAGTGCCGCCCCAGCGCGGTCAGGCCGGCTTCCAGATCACCCACGGACGGCACCTCGGCCTCGTCCCCGCCGGCCCAGGAGTCGATGACGATGGCGTCGAACAGGGCCGCCTTGGTCGGGAACTGCTTGAACAACGTCGCCTTCGACACCCCGGCCTCCTCGGCGATGCGCGCCAGCGACGCCCGGTCGTAGCCCAGCTCGAGGAACAGCCGGGTGGCGGCCTGCACGATCAGCGCGCGCTTCTGCTGAGCCACCCGCTGGTGATAGGTCGTCATGCGGCGATCATAGCGAGGTGAGTGGGTTGACTCACCACTCGCGGGCGACGTACCGTCGTCACGGTGAGTCGCTCGACTCACCATCTGTTCCGCGGCCGGAGGACCCCATGTCCCGCTTCACCGCTCAAACCGTTCTCGTCACCGGCGGCACCGGCGGCCAGGGCGCCAGTCACGTACGCGCCTTCCACGCCGAGGGCGCCAACGTCGTCATCGGCGACATCGACGCCGAGCGCGGCGCCGCCCTCGCCGCCGACCTGGGTGACAGAGCCCTTTTCGTACGCCTCGACGTCTCCGACGAGAAATCGTGGGCCGCCGCCGTCGCGGCTACCGAACGGGCCTTCGGCGGGCTCACCATCCTCGTCAACAACGCCGGAGTGCAGAACCCGCCGGCCCTGATCGAGGCCACCGACCGGGCCACGTGGACCCGCATCCTCGACATCAACCTCACCGGCACGTTCCTCGGCATCAGGGCCGCCGCACCGGCGCTGCGACGAGCCGGCGGCGGAGCGATCATCAACATCGGCTCCACCATGGGCACCGGCGGCACCGCCTTCTACGCGCCCTACGTCGCCGGCAAGTGGGCCGTCCGCGGGCTCACCCGGACCGCCGCCCTCGAACTGGGTCGCGACAACATCCGGGTCAACACCATCCACCCCGGCGTCGTGGCCACCGCGTTCATCACCGAACCGGCGGCCGGCGCCGACGCCCCGATCGCCGACTTCTACTCCCCCGAGCCGTTCGCCGTCCCCCGGCTCGGACAACCCGCCGACATCACGGCGACGTTGCTGTTCCTCGCCTCGCCCCAGGCCGCCTTCATCACCGGCGCCGAGCACATCGTCGACGGCGGCCTGCTGCTCGGACCCGCACTCAAGAACGAAGCCGCATGATGTCGCTCGCGCACCTGCCGCCGGAGATCAGGCGAGCCATCGAGATCACGCCCGCGGCCGGCACCCGCGAACGGACCGTGGACATCACTACCCTCGGGCGGCGCACCGGACGACCCCGCCGCATCGAGATCTTCTTCTACCGCGCCCACGGCGCCACCTACCTCTGCAGCGGCGCGGGCGGAGGGCCCACCGGCTGGTACGCGAACCTGCGCGCCCACCCCGCCTTCACCTTCCACCTGAAGAACGGCGTCAAGGCCGACCTCCCGGCCCACGCCACCACCGTCACCGACCCGGCCGAACGAGCGGCGGTCCTGGCCGCCATCGTCGACGACCTCAACCAGCCCCACGACCCCGGCACGATCCGTCCGACGAGGTTGGCGGACTGGGCCGACAGCAGACTGATGCGCATCCACTTCGACTGAGGTAGCAGGTCGCGGGATCTCACCTGCGGGTCTCCGCTCGCTCGGCACACCCGGATGGCGCGGGCGATTCCAGCAAGGGCGTCGGCGTACGCGCGGCCGCGTGCGTCGGCGAGGACATCGGCCAACGCACCGCCGCCCGCGACGGCGAGGGCATCGACGAACGCACGGCCGCCCGCAACGGCGAGGACATCGGCCAACCCACGACCGCTCGCAACGGCGTGCCGTGCCGCAGACCGGTCGGTGACGGCCGCACGACGAACCAAGCAATGACAGGCCCGTGCCGCAGACCGGCCGGCGACGGTCCATACGAGGAACCAGTAGGGGCGGGCACCGCACGGCACATCGACCGGCGGCGGGCCCGCGCGGCAAATTGGCCGGTGACAGGCACAGCGCTGGCAACGGTCCAGCGATGAGCTCCGCGGCGAATCGCCCCGACGACGGGGGCTGCGCGGGCGAATGGGCCAGCGGCGCCGAGGTGATACCGGGGCAATGTGGAGCGGGCCAGCGCAAGGCGAGGCGGCCCAGAGTGAGGCGTCCCCGGCGGAGCGAGGCGGCCCAGAGTGAGGCGGTCCGGGGCGAGGCAAGGCTGGCCAAGGCAAGCGAGGCAGGTCGGGCAAGCGAGGCGGCACGGAGCGAGGTGAGGCGGGGCAAGGCGGGCCGGAGGAAGGCGGGCCAAGGCAAGGCGAGGCGAGGCTGGCCAAGGCGAGCGAGGCAGGTGAGAGCGAGCGAGGCAGGTCAGGGCGAGCGAGGCGGCGGGAGCGAGGCGAGGCGGGGCGAGGCGGCCCAGAGAGAGGCGGCCCGGGGAAGGCGAGACGATGCAAGGCGAGCCCGGGCGCGGCGAGCCGGGGCGAGGCGGGGCGAGGAGGTGGTCAGCGGTGGAGGCGGTAGGTGCGC
The DNA here is from genome assembly GCF_051386375.1 of Actinoplanes sp. URMC 104. NCBI lineage: Bacteria > Bacillati > Actinomycetota > Actinomycetes > Micromonosporales > Micromonosporaceae > Actinoplanes > Actinoplanes sp. URMC 104. The sequence continues at coordinate 497,841 of NZ_JBPQTO010000012.1, forward strand.
GGGGAGGAGCCGGTCACCCGTTTGAAAGCGCTGCTCAAGGCGCTCTCCGAGCTGTAGCCGACGGTGCGGGCGATGTGGGCCAGAGTGTGGTCGCCGCGGCGGAGGTGGGCGGCGGCCAGCTCGATGCGCCAGCCGGTCAAGTAGTCGAGCGGGGCCTGGCCGACGACCCGCTTGAAGCGGGCGGCCAGGGAGGAGCGGGAGACGGAGGCTACGGCGGCCAGGTCGGCCACGGTCCAGGCGCGCGCGGGGTTGCCGTGCATCGCGCGCAGGGCGGGGCCGACCACGGGGTCGGTCAGGCCGGCGGGCCAACCGGAGGTGGGCGCGCCGGAGGCCAGGTGCAGCCGCAGCAGGTGGATCAGCATGACCAGCGCCAGGTGCTCGGTCACCAGGGTCGATGCGGGTGGGTGGTCGCGCAGCTCGGCGTCGATCTGGTCGAGGGCCCAGCGGACGGTGGCGGCCGCAGGGGTGGCGCCGGGGACGTGCACGACCGGGGGCAGCGCGTCGAGCAGCAGGTTCTGGGCGCGCTCGCCGAAAGCGAAGCGGCCCCCCAGCAGGAACACGTCGTCGCCGGTGCCGGTGCGGGCGACGCCGTCCTTGGCGGCGGCGAAGATCGGATGGGCGGGCACGGGTGGCACGTCGAGCGAGCCGGCGAGCGTGAACGGGATGGGCCGCGGCAGCAGGAAGCAGTCGCCGGGGTGCAGCTCGACGACCGCGCCGGCGGCGAGCAGCAGGCAGCCGCCCCGGCGTACGGCGTTGAACTTGACCGCCGGCGGGGGTTCGAACGCCACCGCCCAGTCGCCGCCGGCCGCCAGCGCCACGGAGAAGCTGCCGGTGACGCCGACGAGGGCGAGCACGTCTTCGAGCGGATCGGCTTGGACGCTCACGCAACAATCATGGATGCTCAGCCATTCAGCGTCCAGCTCGTCCGGCGCACCATGGTGGCATGACATTGATCCACACTCCGTTCGGGCCGCGGACCACGGCGGCCGAGGTGCTCGCCGGCGTCGATCTCACCGGGCGGCGCATGCTGATCACCGGTGGCGGCTCGGGGCTGGGCCGCGCCGCCGCGGACGCGCTGCGCGACGCGGGCGCCGAGGTCCTCGCCCCGACGCGCCTCGAGCTCGACCTCGCCGACCTCGACGCGGTCCGGTCGTACGTCGAAGGACTCGACACGACCGTCGACGCCGTCATCGCCAACGCGGGCGTCATGGCCGTGCCCGAGCGCCGCACGACCGCGGCCGGGTGGGAGGTCCAGCTCGCGACGAACTTCCTCGGGCACTTCGCGTTGATCACCGGCCTGCGGCTGAGCGACGACGCCCGGATCGTGCTGGTGAGCTCCGGCGCCCAGCTGCGCGGCGGCGTCGACTTCGACGACCCGCACTTCGAGCGGCGCCCGTACGACCCGTGGGTTGCCTACAGCCAGAGCAAGGCGGCCGAGGTGCTGCTCGCCGTCGCGCTGAGCCGCCGCGACCCCGGCCGTACGGCGAACGCCGTCAACCCCGGCCGCATCCACACCAACCTGCAGCGCCACCTGCCCCCGGCCACGATGCGGGCGATGGGCGCGATGGACGACGACGGCAACCTGCTGCACGCCGACGGCTTCAAGACGCCCGAGCAGGGCGCCGCCGGGGAGGTCATGCTGGCCGCGTCGCCGCTGCTGCGCGGGGTGACCGGCCGCTACTTCGACGAGGACAACCAGGAGGCCGCGGTCGTCGCCGGCGGCCCGGAGCCGGCCCTGGGCGTGGCCCGGTGGTCGGTCGACCCGGACGCCGCCGACCGGCTGTGGGAGCTCGCGGAGGCCGCGGTCAGGAAGCAGTCAGCGGCGCGCTGACCGGACCCTCGTTGCCGGACCGGTCGAGGCCGCTGAGGCAGTACGTCACCGGGCCCGCGGGCGCGGCGGGATCGACGACCTCGACGCCGGCCCGGCCGGTGGCGACGAGCGACGCGGAGGCGCCGGCCACCCGGTAGAGGGCCCAGCTCGTGGCGCCCTCGGCCGACGCCTGCAGGCGTACGCCCTTGTCGGAGCGGGCCGCCGAGAGCAGACGCGGCGCGGACGGGCGGGCGACCGGCAGCCGTGCCATCCGCGGCACCAGCGCGGGCGCGGCGTAGTGCTGGTCGCGGTAGCGGGTCACGGCGCCGAGCCGGTCGGCGCGGATCTGCTTCGCGCTGAAGTGCACCTGGCCCTGTACGCCGTACCGGTCGTTGAGCGCCAGCTGCCGGTCGAGCTGGGCAGGGTCGCTCCACGCGCCCGGCTCGCCGACGCGGTAGTCGGCCATGCCGATGTAGAGCTGCACGTTCGTGCCCTTGGTCAGCGCCGTCCACCAGGGCAGCAGCTTTGCGTAGTCGGCCTTGGCGAAGCCGATCGTCCAGTAGAGCTGCGGCACGATGTAGTCGAGCCACCCCTGCTGCACCCACTTGCGGGTGTCGGCGTAGATCGCGTCGTAGGCCTCGAGCCCGCTGCTGTCGGAGCCGTCGGGGTCGTTGGTCCGGTTGCGCCAGATGCCGAACGGGCTGATGCCGAACTTCACCCACGGCTTGAGCTGCTGGAGGCGCTCGTGCATCTCGCGGACCAGCGTGTCGACGTTGTCGCGCCGCCACTGGGCGCGCGGCTTGCCGGCGCCGTAGCGGGCGTACGAGGCGTCGTCCGGGAAGTCCTGACCGGCTTCGGGGTACGGGTAGAAGAAGTCGTCGAAGTGCACGCCGTCCACGTCGTACGTGCGCACGGCCTCGAGCATCGCGTCCTCGACGAACTTGCGCGCCGCCGGGATGCCGGGGTCGAAGTAGAGCCGCGCCGTGCGGCCCTCGGGGTAGGCGATCGCCCAGTCGCGGTGCTTGAGCAGCGGATGGCTGGGCGCCAGCTTGGCGAAGTCGGCGCCCGGGCCGACCGGGCCGGGCTGGGTGCCGCGGTAGGGGTTGAACCACGCGTGGAACTCCAGGTTGCGGGCGTGGGCCTCACTCACCATGTACGCCAGGGGGTCCCACCCGGGCGAGGCGCCGTCGCGCCGGCCGGTCAGCCACTCCGACCAGGGGGCGTACGCCGAGGGCCAGAACGCGTCGCCGCTGGGCCGCACGTGCACGAAGATCGCGTTGTGGCGCTGCGCCACGGCGAGGTCGAGCCAGCGCTGGTACTCCGCCTTGACCTGCGCCTGCGACAGGCCCCGCCGGCTGGGGAAGTCGATGTTGGCCACCGTGGTGAGCCACATGCCGCGCAGCTCCCGGGCCGCCCGCACCGGCACCGTGCCGCACCGGCCCTCCGCGCCGGCCGGGGCCGACGGCGTGGGCGTGACCCAGGGCGCGCCCGCCGCCGGCGTGGGCTTGTAGGTCGCCGCCCGCAGCAGCCCGACCCCGAGGACCGCCGTCGCGAAGATGACCGAGGCGAGCGCGAGCGTGAGGCGGACCGGCGGCCGGGGGACGCGGAGCATGCGGACCAGTGTGCCCTGCCGCGCCGATCATTGCCGCGGCACGGGACCGGCAGGACCCCTAAAGAACCGTCCGGTAGACCGCGAGGGTCTGCTCCGCGATCCGCGACCAGCTGAACTGCTCGACCGCGCGCCGCCGGCCGGCCAGCCCCATCTCCCGCGCCCGGGCCGGGTCCTCGACGAGCTCGGTCATGGTCGCGGCGAGGTCGGCGACGAACTTGTCGGGGTCCACCGGCGTGCCCGTGCCGTCCTGCACCTGCTCGATCGGCACCAGCAGGCCGGTCTCGCCGTCGGCCACGACCTCGGGGATGCCGCCGGTCGCGGTCGCCACCACGGCCGTCTCGCAGGCCATCGCCTCGAGGTTCACGATGCCCATCGGCTCGTAGACCGACGGGCACGCGAACACGGTCGCGTGGGTGAGCACCTGGATGACCTCGTGCTTGGGCAGCATCTCCTGCACCCAGATCACGCCGCGCTCGTCGCGGGCCGCGCGCAGCTCGTCGGCCAGCCCCTCGACCTCGGCGGCGATCTCCTTGGTGTCGGGCGCGCCGGCCAGCAGCACGATCTGCGTCTCGGCGGGCAGCGACCGGCAGGCGCGCAGCAGGTAGGGCAGGCCCTTCTGGCGGGTGATGCGGCCGACGAAGACCACGCTGGGCCGGTCGAGGTCGATGCCGAGCCGCTCGATCACGTCGGTGCCGTGGTTCGGCGTGTACAGCTCGGTGTCGATGCCGTTGTAGACGACCTGCACCTTGGCCGGGTCGACCGAGGGGTACGCCTGGAGCACGTCGCGCCGCATGCCGCCGGACACGGCGATGACCGCGTCGGCATTCTCGATCGCGACCCGCTCGCAGAACGAGGACAGCGCGTAGCCGCCGCCGAGCTGCTCGGCCTTCCACGGGCGCAGCGGCTCGAGGCTGTGCGTGGTCACCACGTGCGGCACCCCGTGCAGCAGCTTGGCGGTGTGCCCGGCGAAGTTCGCGTACCAGGTGTGGCTGTGCACGATGTCGGTGCCCTCGGCGCCCGCGGCGATCTCGAGGTCGACGCCCATCGTACGCAGCGCCGCGTTGGCGCCGGCCAGCTCGGCGGGCTCCGGATAGGCCGTCACACCGGGCTCGTCGCGCGGCGCGCCGAAGCAGTGCACCCGCACGTCGGCGAGCGCGCGCAGGTCGCGGGTCAGGTATTCCAGATGGACGCCGGCGCCGCCGTACACCTCCGGCGGGTACTCGCGGGTGATGAGGTCAACGCGCAATCTCTCGGCCACGCCCGCAGCCTAGTACCTGCACCGCCCGCGCGCCGCGCTCACGCCTGTGGATGACGAGGTCGTTCGCGCTTGACAGCGGGTACGGTCGTTCCGCTCCCCTGGGCGGGGGTGTCCCTATGGGTTTGGTCAAGCGGTAGCTGTCCGAGGTTGGTAGGGGACCTTGTCGCGCAGCATGGCGAACAGGACGTCGCAGCGGCGGCGGGCCAGACAGGTCAGGGCGGCGTGCCTTGGGCGCTGCCTTGCGGAGCCCGGCCGGGCCACCGCAGCGCGACAGCAATTCCAGGACGGCCTTGTGCTGCACTAGCGGCCCCATTACGCGTTCCAGGGCGGGGTGGACCTGGGTGAGCAGGGCGCGGATGCGGTTGGCCAGCCGGATCGCTTCCCCGGCCAGGTCATCGTCGAAGCCGACCAGAACTTCCAGCTCGGCGAGTGTTTCGTCGCCGACGTCGACGCGGCGAAGCGTGTGCGGCAGCGTGCGGGTGGCGTCGGCGATCACATAGGCGTCACGGGCGTCGGTCTTCGCCGTGCCAGGGTGCAGATCAGCGATCCGGCGCATCGCCAGGCCAGGTGAGTAGGCGACCTGGTGGCCGCAGGCGACGGCGTGGTGGCCGTCCTTGCCGACATCAGGACCGAGAAACACCTGATAGTCGCCGTGCACCGCATCGCCTCCCCGCGACATCGCCTGCCGTCTCGATCGCCAGTCTGGCGTCGACTGCCGCAGCCACGTTACGAAGAGACCTACCCCAACCCTGCGGGTGGCCGTGTCCCTGTCAGCGGTCCATCGACGCCACCCGGCCCGGTGACAACACCCCCGGATCATCCGTACGACAGGGGCAGTAAGTCATGCGCGGCCCGGGAGACCGAGCAGTCCCCGGCCGGGGACGATCAAGGAGGTAACGGGGCTCGGGATGGCCACACGCGGTACACCAAGATCCGCTATCCTGGCCACTCGCCGTGGTGGGCTCGGCGAGTTGGTCTCTTCGGCTGGCGCTCCGGCTGGCGGAAAGTTAGCGTCCTTCCATGGCTGTCAAGGTGCTTGCGATCGTTCTGGCCGGTGGTGAGGGTAAGCGCCTGATGCCCCTGACGGCGGACCGGGCCAAACCCGGCGTCCCGTTCGGCGGCATCTATCGCATGATCGACTTTGTGCTGTCGAATCTGGCCAACGGCGGCTATCTGAAGATCGTCGTGCTGACCCAGTACAAGTCGCACTCGCTCGACCGGCACATCTCCAAGACGTGGCGCATGTCGACGCTGCTCGGCAACTACGTCACGCCGGTGCCCGCCCAGCAGCGGCTGGGCCCGCGGTGGTTCGCCGGCTCGGCGGACGCCATCTACCAGAGCCTCAACCTCATCAACGACGAGTCGCCCGACTACGTCATCGTGTTCGGCGCCGACCACATCTACCGCATGGACCCGAAGCAGATGGTCCAGGACCACATCGCCTCGGGCGCCTCGGTCACAGTGGCCGGCATCCGCCAGCCCAAGTCGCTGTCCGACCAGTTCGGCGTCATCGACGTGGCCGAGGACGGCAAGAAGATCCGGCAGTTCATCGAGAAGCCCAAGGAGGTGAACGGGCTGCCCGACGCGCCGGACGAGATCTTCGCGTCGATGGGCAACTACGTCTTCACCACCCGGGCGCTGTGCGAGGCCGTCTCCAAGGACGCCAAGGACCCGGACAGCAAGCACGACATGGGCGGCAACATCATCCCGATGCTCGTCGAGCGCGGCGAGGCCAACGTCTACGACTTCCGCGACAACTCGGTGCCGGGCAGCAGCGACCGCGACCGCGGCTACTGGCGCGACGTGGGGACGCTCGACTCGTTCTACGAGGCCCACATGGACCTCATCGCCACCGAGCCGATCTTCAACCTCTACAACCACGACTGGCCGATCTTCACGAACTACGGCTCGTGGCCGCCGGCGAAGTTCGTGCACGGCTACGACGACCGGCAGGGCCGCGCGATCGAGTCGATGATCTCGCCGGGGGTCGTGGTGTCGGGCTCGCTGGTCGAGCGCTCGGTGATCTCGCCGAACGTGCGGGTCAACTCGTGGGCGCACGTCGAGGGCTCGGTGCTGATGGAGGGCGTGCAGGTCGGCCGGCGCGCGATCATCCGCAACGCGATCATCGACAAGAACGTCATCGTCCCGGAGGGCGCGCAGATCGGCGTCGACCTCGACCGTGACCGCAAGCTCTACACGGTCTCGGACAACGGGGTGGTCGTCATCGGCAAGGGCCAGGAAGTCGAGCTCTGACGTCTTCCCGTTCAGGGGCGGCGGCCGGATCGGGCTAGCGGCGCTCGCGCAGCGTCTGCGAGGGCGAGACGCCGTACCGCTCGCGGTAGGCGCCGGCGAAGCGTCCGAGGTGGGTGAACCCCCAGCGGTACGCCACCTCGGACACGTTGACCTGCCACGGGTCGGCGCGGGTCAGCTCGGCGTGCACCCCGTCGAGGCGTAATCGCCGCAGGTAGGTCAGCGGCGACATGCCGACGTGCTGCCGGAACGACTCCTGCAGCACGCGCACGCCCACCCCGGCCACCGCGGCCAGCTCGGCCGCGGTGAACTGGCGCCACGGTTCGGCGTGCATCGCGTCGAGCGTGCGTTTCACCGTGCGCGGACGGTTCGGCCCCTGCAGCCCTGCCGGTTCCTCGCCGTACGGGTGCTCGACCGTCAACGCCAGCCCGCTGACCACCATGTCGCGCCAGCGGGCGGCCATGCGCGGTTCCGCGGACAGCCCGTCGCCGCGTCGCAGCTCGCCGAAGAGCAGCCGCACCAGCGACACCCAGGTGCGCCCGGGCGCGTCGACCGCGCTGAAGCTGTCGCCCAGCAGCAGCGGCGTCACGACCCGCTGGTCGAGCGCCGCGTCGAGCTCGCGTTCCAGGGCGGCGCGCTCGACCTTGACGCTGAGCAGCCGGCACGTGCCCGGCCACTCCAGCTCGATGTCGCCGATCGGGCGGTAGACCGCGGCCCGGGTCGGGTCGGCGAGCACCGTGTTGCCCCGGTGCCGCGAGTGCAGCATGCCGGTCAGCGGCGAGAGCACGTGGTACGACGTCTCGAGGTCGGCGATGGCGACGTGGATGTCGCTGCCGTAGCTGATCTCGCCGACCGTGAGCGGCCCGAACGACACCACCTCGCCGCGGAAGGCGAACCCGGACCGGTCGCCGACCGGGTCCACCCGCAACGGGCCGTAGAACAGGCGGCGGCAGAAGGCGCGTGCCTCGTCCACATCGGTCGTGGCGAGCTCGAAGCGGACGGGTGTCTCCGCGCCCGGGCGCAACTGGTGGACGCCGGCCATGGCGTCCACCCTAGACCGCTACACCGGTTGCGGGACCTCGGAAGTCACCGGCCAGGTGAACTCGGCGACCCCGCCGTCGGGCACCTCGACCTCGCCCAGCGGCGTGACCGGGTCGTCCCAGACGGTGTAGCGGCCGCGGGGCAGGCTGTCGAGCACCACGCTGTAGCAGACGCCGCCCCACACGTAGCGGGCGCGGACGGCCGCGTGGGTGCGCCGTGCCGGGTCCTCGACCGGGCTGACCTCGATCTCGCGGCCGTGCATCCGGCCGGGCGTGTTGATGATCAGCGCGCCGATGCCGTTGCCGATGTTGAGCATGACCGTCCCCTGCCCGGAGGGCGTCATGCTGTGCCAGGAGTGCTCGGAAGTCATGGTCAGCCTTCAGTCCGTTTCAGGGGCGGCGGTCGGGGTGGCGGGAAGGGGGTTGCCGAATCCGTCGAAGGGGGTGCCGAGGTACGGGAAGTGCTTGAGCAGCCCGGCGCTCGCGTCCTTGATGCTGAGTCCCTGCTCGACCAGCGCGGCCGCGGCGTCGGGCTCGAAGTCCTTCTCGACCAGCGGCAGGGTGGCGCCGGCGATGGCCCGCAGCGAGATCGAGACCACGTCGTCGGCGATGCGCCGGCCGTTGGGGAAGCCGGCCAGGTCGCCGCCGAGCACGCCGAACTTGCTGGGCTCCTTGGCCGGCGGCACGGCCGTGTTGAGCCGCAGCATGTCGGCCTGCACCTCGCCGGTGGTGTTCTGGAAGTTCTCGACGACGCCGTCCGGGATGCCGGTCAGCAGGATCGCCACCAGGTCGGCGCGGGGCTTGCCGGTCTTGTCGCGGGCGGCGAGCTTGTCGAACAGGCCCGGGTAGAGCACCGGCAGCAGCGTCTGCAGCTCCGGCTTCTCGACGAACTGGGCGAACCGCTTGTCCTCCGCGGGCGGCAGGCTGTTCCACGTGTCCTTCTGCGCCATCGGCACGATGACCTCGTTGAACAGCGGGTTGCCCAGCCGCGACACCTGCACCTGCGGGCCCACCACGACGTCGTCGTCGGCCCGGTCGCCGCGCACCTGCACCTGGCGCCGGCTCGCCGAGGTCCACACGCCGATCACGGCGCCGGGGTCGCGCCCGCGGACCTTTTTCTTGCCGTCCCGGCGTACGGCCGCCAGCGGCACCTGGATCGCGATGCTGTGCACGTTGAGCTTGTCGGTGGCGTTGACCGCCTTGCCCGCGTAGTTGAACAGCGTCTGCCCGACCAGGTGCTTGTCCTGGAACGGGCGCAGCGTGCCCAGGTCGAAGATCGCGCCGAGGTCGACGAAGAACGCGTCGGCGCGCTGGCCCGCGAACACCTTCTCGCCGGTCTTGAGCTTGGCGACGGCGTCCTTGGCGAGCTTGTCGTAGTCGGGGATCGACAGCTTGCCGACGTTGCACGGCGGGCACGGCAGCCGCTTGGCCAGCACGGTGCTCTTGCCGTACGCGTCGACCTTGGTGACCGAGAAGAACTGCCGGCGGTTCCAGTTCTCGCTGTCGAGCGAGTCGATCGGCCCGGTGTTGTAGAGGAACGTCTTGTCGTTGCGCAGCTCGGTGCGGAACCGGAACTGGTACGTCAGATCGGGCCGCGCGTCGCCGTTGGAGTCGATGTGGATCTCGTAGAGGACGTCGTCGCCGAACTCGAAGAAGTTCGGGCCGCTCGCCGGCAGCTGCAGCGGCACGTAGTTGGCGATGATCGTCACCGTGTCCGGGTCGTCCGGGCTGACGAACGCGTAGAGGTCGGAGCTGTCGGCCACCGGGTCCTTGCTGATCTCCGGGGCTTCGCGATGCGATGACATGTCGGTCCCCTCAGCCCTTCGCGGCCTTGAGCAGCCGGGCGGCGAGCTTCTTGTCGGTGAGCGTGACCTTGGAGCCGCCGGCGAACACGTCGAACGTGCCCTTCTCGGCGTCGCGCAGAGACAGGACCAGCGGGCCGGCGCCCCGGGGGGCGTCCTCGGACTCGCCGGCCAGGCTCAGCCCGGCCACGCCGGCCACGGAGACGCCCACACCGGCCGTGGCGGCGATCGCCAGGACCCGGCGCCGGTTCACCCCACGGTGACCGTTGGCTGCTCGGTAGCCGTAACGAACTCGACTCATGCTCGGCCTTTCATGATTCCTCGGGGGGAAGGAACGGGACCTGCTGGAGGATGTCGACGCCCATCAGTACGAGGGGGGAACCGTTGCGGTTCAACGGTTTTCGCGCCGTCTGCGAAGAAGTGCGCCCGCGGTGGCCCAGGATGCGGCGGCGAGGCCGAAGATCAACGCACCCGCGACGATCCAGTGACCGAGGGTGACCCGATCGTCGTCGCCGGGCCGCTGGGCGCTCACCAGATCCTGCGGTCGGGGCGTCTCCGGCGGCCGCGTCGTCCGGGTCGTGGCCACCGGGCGCGCCGCGGCCCTGGTGGTCGCCCGGGCGGCCGGGCGCTTCGAGGGCGCGGCCGGCTTCGTGGCCGGGGGCGCCGGCCGGGCCGCCGCGGCGGCCGGGAAGCTGAGGTCGGAGCAGGAGTAGTACGTGTCCGGGGTGCTCGACGTCTCCCAGACGACGTAGAGGATGTGCCGCCCGGCGCGCTGCGGCAGCTTCGCCTTCAGGACGTACGCCCCGTCGTCCAGCGCGGGGTCGGTGACCGTCACCAGCGGCTTGCTGCCGAGGTCGTCCCAGGCCAGGGGCTTGCGGGGGTCGTACGTGGCCCTGGTCAGGAACACCCGGAACTCGCCGGCGTGCGGGATCGTCGCGCGGTAGCGGATCGTGAGGGTCCGGCCCGCGCTCACCTTCGTGGCCGGGAAGTCGTCGCGCGGCAGATCGAGCCCGCGGAAGGCGTCGAGGCCGCCGCTGCACAGCTCGCCGTCGGGAAGGACCTGGCGGTCCTTGCCGTCGACGCCGGCGATGCGCAGGTTGTCGAACCGGCCGAAGTCGCCGCCGTTGGCCTTGCGGGCCGCCCTGCACGCCGCGCTGCCGGTCTGCTCGCCGCCCGAGGCGCACGCGGCGGTGCGGCTGATCGGCGTGGTCGGCGATCCGTGCGCCCCGGCCGGCGCGGCGGGCGCGAGCGCGATGGCGGCGGCCGCCGACAGCACGGCCGCGGCCAGACGATGCAGTCTCACGTGGGACCTATACGGAGAACACGCGTGAGTCGTTCAGCACGTCCCCACCGGCCGTCACGGGCGCTGTGATTGCATGGCGGGGCTCGACTGTCAACGAATGGAGTTCCCATGGACAAGCCCGACGTCGGCCCCATCGAGGGTGCGCCCCCGGCCGACCTCGTGATCGAGGACATCACCGTCGGCGACGGTCCCGAGGCCCAGCCCGGCCAGTACGTGAACGTGCACTACGTGGGCGTCGCGCACTCGACCGGCCGCGAGTTCGACGCCTCGTACAACCGCGGCGAGCCCTTCGCGTTCCCGCTGGGCGGCGGCCAGGTCATCGCCGGCTGGGACCAGGGCGTGGCCGGCATGAAGGTGGGCGGCCGCCGCAAGCTGACCATCCCGCCGCACCTGGGCTACGGCCCCCGCGGCGCCGGCGGCGTCATCAAGCCGAACGAGACCCTGATCTTCGTGGTCGACCTGCTCGGCGTGCAGTGACGTAACGGGTGCGGCGCCGCGCTCGGGCCGGCGCCGCACCCTTGTGCCCTTGCCGGCGAGCCGCGACGCTGAAGGCATGTTCGACCCCGACGGCGTGGCCGGCCACGTGCGCGAGATCCTCGACAGCGAGGCGTTGCCGGGCGAGGTCACGTGGGCCGGCCGGATGTGGGACGACGGCCGCCTCCGCTATCGGGTGACGGTCGTCGACTGGGCCGACGACGTCGTCAAGGTGGTGGTCACCTGCGCGGCGCAGGGCGCGGCGTTCGGCGTGGCGAACCGGCCGGAGCCCAAGCTGGCCCGCTACCTGGCCCTGAGCGATGAGCAGCGTGTCCGGGGCTGGACCGTGTCTGCCGGCGACCCCGCCCTCCGGACCCACCTCGCCGACCTGGTCGCCATCGTGAGCGACGCCTTCCACGCGTACGAAGTCCACCGTGAGGCCGACGGCAGCCACGGCCTGCTGGTCAGGAAGTTGCGCTGAGGTCGGCGTACATGATGTGCAGGCCCACCCGGCCGTGTGCGGGGTGGGCGAAGGCGCCCGGGCCGCGCCTCCCCCGGCTCAGGAAACGGCCGGCGGCCAGCCGCGCAGCGCCAGGTCGGCGACCAGCCGGAGCTCGTCGCGGGGGGCGCCGCCGGCGGCCTGGACGGCGATGCCGTTCGCCACGGTCATCAGGTAGCGGGCGAGCAGGCCGGGGTCGGCGCCCGCCGGCAGGTCGCCCTCGTCGACGGCCCGCTGGAAGCGGTCGCGCAGGTGGGCCGTGCCCGTCTCGCGCCAGGCGGCGAGGATGTCGCGGGCCCGGGAGCCGGACTCGCCGGCGGCCAGCGACCCCTGCACGCCGAGGCATCCGGCGGGACAGCCCGGCCGCGTGGTCGCCTCGACCGCGCCGCCGAGGAACGTGGCGGCCACCTGGTGGGCGGCCGGCTCCCGCAGCGCCCGGGCGAAGTACGACGCCGGGCCCTCGGTGTAGCGCTGCAGCACCCGGCGGAACAGGTCCTCCTTGTTGCCGAAGGCCCGGTACATGCTCGTCCGGGTGATGCCCATCGCACCGGTCAGGTCGTCGAGGCTGGCGCCTTCGTAGCCCTGCGCCCAGAACACCAGCACGGCCCGCTCGAGCGCCTCGTCGGCGTCGAACCCGCGCGGCCGGCCGACCGGCACCTTCCGCCTGCTCTCCACCGCGCCAGCATACCTCTTCGGTACCGATCGGTTACAAACTGGTACGGTGTCATTCGGTATCGCTTGATACCGAAGTATGGGGAGGTCACAGCATGGACAAGGTCGTTCTCATCACCGGAGGCACCTCGGGCATCGGCCTGAGCCTCGCGGAGGCGTTCCTGGCCGAGGGAGCGTCGGTGGCCGTGTGCGGCCGGTCACGGACGGCGCTCGACCGCTTCGCCCGGGCCCATCCGGAGGCGCTGGCCGTGCGGGCCGACGTGACCGTCCCGGAGGCCAGGGCCGCGCTGCTCGCGGCGGTCGACGACCGGTTCGGCCGGCTCGACGTGCTGGTCAACAACGCCGGCACGTTCGTCGAGCGGAACTTCGCCGCGGACGGCGACGCCACCACGGCCCTCGACCAGGAGATCGACCTCAACCTCACGGCGCCGATCCACCTGACCGGCGAGGTGGTGCGGCGGTGGCCGCCGCTGACCGCCATCGTCTTCGTGACCTCGGGCTTCGCCCTCGTCTCGCCCACCCGCGCGCCCACCTACGGCGCCGTCAAGGCCGGACTGCACGGGTTCGCCGACGGGCTGCGCCGCCAGCTCGCGCCGCAGGGCACCCACGTGCTCGAGGTGCTCCCGCCCACCACGGACACACCCATGAACGCCGGCGCCACGGGGGCTAAGCTGCCACCCGCCGAGGTCGCCGCGGTCACGCTCGAGGCGCTGCGCAAGCGCCGGCCGATGGCGCTGCCCGGCGCCACCCGGCTGATGCCCGCGATGCTGCGGATCGCGCCGCACGCCCTCGGGCGCCGGGTCGCGAGGCTCTGAGCGGCTCAGCCGGTCAGGTCGGCGTACATGATGTGCAGGCCGACCCGGCCGTGCGCGGGGTGGGCGAAGGCGCCCGGGACGGTCCCGACGATCGTGAAGCCGTGGCGCTGGTAGAGGTCGACGGCCGTCTTGTTGGACTCGGCCACGGCGTTGAACTGCATGCCCGCGTACCCGTGCTGTTTCGCCCAGGACAGAGCGAACCGCAGCAGGGCCGTGCCGACCCCCCGGCCGCGGCTGATCGGGGCGACCATGAAGCTGGCGGTGGCGACGTGGGAGCCGGGGCCGGGACGGTTGGCGCCGACCTTCGCGGTGCCGAGCACCTCGTCGCCGTCGACGGCCACGACCGTCTCGCCGGGCGGGGGCTCCAGCCAGATCGCGCGGGCCTGCTGCTCGGTCATCGCGGGGTCGTAGGGGAACGTGTCGGCGGCCCGCACCACCGACCGCACGATCTCCCACACCTGCGGCCAGTCGGGCTCGGTGAACTGCCGGATCAGCACGATGCGCACGTTACCCAGTCTTCTCCGTCGCGGTGGGTAGTTCTCAGCGGGCTGTCAGCACGGCCCCGGCACGATCTGGCGCATGACAGCTGCCACGCTCGTGGTCGCGGTGTCGCGACCGTGGTTCTGGCCGGTCTCGTGGGTGCCGGCCTATCTGGGCACGGTGCTCGCCGACGGCCGGCTCACCCCCGCCGACCCGCCGCGGGCGGCGGTGGCCCTGCTGGTGCTGGGTCCGCTGGTGTGGGGCGCCGTGCTCGCGCAGAACGACCTGCACGACCTGGACAGCGACCGCGCGAACCCGCGCAAGGCGACCGCGCCGCTGGTCACCGGGGCGGTCGACGAGCGGCGGCTGCGCCGCTGGTACTGGTGGATCGCCGTCGCCGCCCTCGCCGCCGCGCTGTTCGTGCGGCCGCTGTTCGTGCTGGGCGTGGCCGGGGTGCTGGCGCTCGGGTGGGCGTACAGCGCGCCGCCGCTGCGCCTCAAGACCCGGCCGGGCTGGGACGTCGCCGTCAACGCCTTGGTCGTGGGCGTCGTCTCCCCCGCCGCGGGCTGGTCGATCACCCGCGACCCGTGGGCGTTCCCGTGGCAGTTCGCTCTGATCGGGCTGCTGTTCGCGGCCGCCGTCTATGTGCCGACCACGGTCACCGACCTGCCCGCCGACGCCGGCGCCGGGGACCGGACCTTCGCCGTACGCTTCGGCGCCCGCTTCGCCTACCGCGCCGGGCTCGGCCTGTGGGTGGCGGCGCTGGCGACGAGCCTCGCCTGCGCCGCCGCCGACGTGGTGGTGCCGCGGAGCACGCTGACCGGGCAGCTGCTCGCGATCCCGGTGCTCCTGGCGGCGTACGCCGTGCTCACCCGCCGCCCGTCGATCCCCCGGCTCGCCGTGCTGTCGCTGTTCTTCGCCGTGCCGACGGCCGGGTTCGCGTTCGCGGTGACCTGAGGCGTCACTTGACCGAGCCCAGCGACAGGCCCTGCACGAGCTTGTCCTGGGCGGCGAAGCCGGCCACCAGCACGGGCAGCGAGACCACGAACGCGGCCGCGCAGAGCTGGGCCAGGAACAGGCCCTGGCTGGTGACGAACGACGTCAGGAACACCGGGGCGGTCTCGGCGACCGTGGCGGTCAGCACCCGGGCGAACAGCAGCTCGTTCCAGCTGAAGATGAAGCAGATCAGCGCGGTGGCGGCGATGCCGGGCATCACGACCGGGGCGATGACCGAGCGCAGCGTCTTGGTGAGCCCGGCCCCGTCGACGGCCGCGGCCTCGAGCATCTCGACGGGCACCTCGGACAGGAACGAGCGCATCATCCAGACGGCGATCGGCAGGTTCATCGACGTGTAGAAGACGATCAGCAGCCAGATGTTGTCGAGCAGCCCGGCGTACTGGGCGAACAGGTACAGCGGCAGCAGGCCGGCCACCACCGGCAGCATCTTGGTGGACAGGAAGAAGAACAGCACGTCGGTCCACTTCTTGACCGGCTTGATGCTCAGCGCGTACGCGGCGGGCAGCGCCAGCAGCAGCACGATCAGCGTGGACACCACGCTGGCGGTGAGCGAGTTGAGCAGCGGCGGCCACGGGCTGGCGCCGCCGGAGAAGAACTCGCGGTAGCCCTCCAGGGTCAGCGGCGCGAAGACCGCAGGCGGGTTCTGGGCGGCGTTGCTCTCGCTGTGGAATGAGGTGAGCACCATCCAGACCACCGGCAGCACGAACAGGATGCCGACTATCCAGGCGAGCAGGCTGAGCCAGACGTTGGCCCCCTCGCGGCGCTTCTTGACCGGCCGGCCGGCCTCGTCGCGGGTGGCGGGGACCGGGGCGGTATCGGTGACGGTCATCGGCCCGACTCCTCCTTGAACAGCGACGAGACGGTCCGCAGCGCGAACGTCGCGATGATGATGGTGCCGATGACCACGACGACCGCGGCGGCGGACGCCCGGCCGTAGTCGTGGGCCTGGTAGAAGATCTGGTAGATCGTGTACGGCAGGTTCGCCGTTCCGAGGCCGCCGGACGTGATCGTGAAGACCGCGTCGAAGTTCTGCACGATGTAGATCGAGCCGAGCAGCGCGCCCAGCTCGAGGTACTGGCGCAGGTGCGGCAGCGTCATGCTGCGGAAGATCTGCCAGGTGTTCGCGCCGTCGATGCGCGCGGCCTCGATCACGTCGAGCGGGCGGCCCTGCAGCCCGGCCAGCAGGATCAGCATCATGAACGGCGTCCACTGCCAGACCAGCGAGAAGATGACCGCCCACAGCGGCATGTTGCTGATCCAGTCGGGCTGCGGCGGGCTGTCCGAGCCGAACAGCCCCCACACCCAGGTGAGCGCGCCGTTGAACAGGCCGTACTCGGGGTTGTAGAGCGCGTGCTTCCAGATCAGCGCCGCGGCGACGGGAACCACCAGGAACGGCGCGATCATCATCGTGCGCACCGCGCCGCGGCCGCGGAACTTGCGGTCGAGCAGCAGCGCGATGCCCAGGCCGAGCAGCAGACTGATCAGCACCACGCCGACGGTCAGCAGGATCGTGGTCCACACCGCGTCGCGCATGTTGACGTCGGTGAACACCCGGACGAAGTTGTCGAAGCCCGCGAAGCCGCGCTCGTCGGGGTAGTACGCGTTCCAGTCCATGAACGAGATGACCAGCGTGGCCACGAACGGCAGCTGCGTCACGACGATCATGAAGATGAGCGCGGGCAGCAGCGGCGCGCGCCGCGCCCAGGCGGAGGCCCGCCGCGCCGCCCCGGGCTGCGGCGACTCCGCGGTGCCGACGCGCGACTTCTCGGCGACCGATGTCATGCTGAGCCTCCTGTGGCATGCCTTCCTGGCCCTGCGGGCGCTTCGCTGACTCCGGTGCAGTCAGTCATGCCTAGCCCTCCTCGCGGGACTGGTAGCGCTCGGCGACGTCCTCGGCGAGCCGCTGACCCCGATCCAGCGCCTCGTCGACGCTCATCTGCCCGGCGATCGCCGAGCTGACGTACTGCGACACCTGGGTGCCCAGGTCGGTGAACTCCGGAATGTCGATGAACTGGATGCCGATCGCGGGCCGGGGCTGCACGCCCGGGTTGCGCGGGTCGGCGCCCTCGATCGCCGCCCGGGTCGGCTCGGCGAACGCCGACGCGACGCCGAGGTAGTCCTGGTTCTCGTACGTCGAGGCGCGCTTGCCGGCCGGGACGCTGGACCAGCCGACCTCGCGGCCGACCAGCTCCTCGTACTGCTTGCTGGACGCCCACGAGATGAACTTCCAGGCGTTGTCTTTCTGGGAGCTGGCCTGCTGGATGCTCCACGACCAGGCGTACAGCCAGCCGGAGCTGCGGGTCTTCACGACGGGCGCCGGGGCGTACCCGATCTTGCCCTTGACCGGGGAGTCGTCGGCCTCCAGCGAGCCCGCGGCGCTCGTGGCGTCGTACCACATCGCGACGTTGCCCTGGATCATGTTGTTGAGGCACTCGGTGAAGCCGGCCTGCGGGGCGCCGTTCTCGCCGTGCGTGCGCACCAGGTTCACGTAGAAGTTCGTGGCCTCGGTGAACTCGGGCGCGTCCACCTTGGGCGTCCAGTCCTGCTCGAACCAGGTGCCGCCGAAGGTGTTCACCACCGTGGTGAGCGGCGCGAAGATCTGCCCCCAGCCCGGCTGGCCGCGCAGGCAGATGCCGCGCATGCCCGGCTGCTTGTTGTCGACCCGGGCGGCGATGTCGGCCACCTGCTGCCAGGTCGGCTTCGCGGGCATCTGCACGCCGCCCGCGTCCAGGACGTCCTTGCGGTACATCAGGAATGAGGACTCGCCGTAGAACGGCTCGCCGTACAGCTTGCCGTCGTCCGCGGTCAGCGACTGCGTCATCGGCGCGAGGATGTCGTCCTGGTCGAACGCGGTGTCGGCGGTGACGTAGTCGTCGAGCGGCGCGATCCACTTCGACTTGGCGTAGATGGGGATCTCGAAGTTGCTCAGCGAGGCGACGTCGTACTGGCCCGCCTGGCTCGAGAACTCCTGGCTGATCTTGTCGCGGACGTCGTTCTCCGGCAGCACCGTGAAGTTGACGTTGATGCCGGTCTCACGGGTGAAGTTCGCCGCGGTGAGCCGCTGCAGATCGATCATCTGCGGGTTGTTCACCATCAGGACGTTGATGCTGTTCGCGCCTCCGCCGCCCGGCCCGCCGCCCCAGCCGGCACATCCCGTGAGGGCGAGCACGGCGGCGGCGGCCGCGGCGAGCAGGGCGCGTGTGGGCCTGCGTGACATCCGGCCTCCCCGGCGAGGCTTGCTCGGTCCCGGCGGCACGTTGTGACGCCGGCAACACAACGGCCTCAGTACATGCCTGAGATCGACACGATGTCAACCATTCGTCACGCTCCGTCCGGCGAACGGGCAATCCGGGGCAGCCGGCGTGCCCTAGGAGGAGACCACCCGGGCCTGCTTGCCGAAGACCTCGACCACGTCGCCGGGGTGCAGCTGCCGGCCCCGCCGGGTGTCCACCTCGCCGTTGACCGACACGTCCCCGGAGGCGATGAGCACCTTGCCCTCGCCGCCGGTGTCGATGAGGTCGGCCAGCTTGAGGAACTGTCCGAGTCTGATCATGTCCCCGCCGATCGGCACGTCACGCATGCGAGTCATTGTGCAAGCCGGCGACCGGCCGGCCGACGCCGGGCGGGACGGCGGAGCAAAAAGAAATTCCGGTGGCGTTGAACCTTTCCGGCGTGTGATCCGAACTACCCCCCGTGAGGCACTTCCAGCTGGCCCGCCGCGCGGGCGTTCCGGTCGCTGTTGCTGCACTCGGCGTGCTCGCCGCGACCCCGGCCCTGGCCGACGTGACGGTGTCGCCGTCGACCGCCGTGCAGGGCAGCGGGGAGAACTTCAAGCTGCACGTGACCAACGACGGCGACAAGCCGATCCGCACGGTCACGGTGCGGCTGCCGGCGGACACCCCGGTGGCGGAGGTCTATCCGCTGTCGGTGGACGACTGGGCGCCGCGGATCGAGACCCGCACGGTGTCGACCGAGCTGCCCACGCTGCACGGCGGCGTGCCGACCGACCAGGCCGCCTCGGCGATCACGTGGCTGGCGATGCCGGGCAGGGACCTCGCGCCCGGCGCGAGCACGGACCTCACCGTGGCGATCGGGCCGCTGCCCTCGCTGAGCACGTTCCAGCTGCGCGTCGCCACGACCTACGCCGACGGCAAGCCCGGCCCGGCGGTCCCCCCGGCGGCCATCAAGCTGACGGCCGACCCCACCGGCGGGCAGCAGGCCGGGCACGGCCACGGCGGCGGGGCATCCGGGACGACCGAGGACCCCGAGGCGCAGCTGTTCGAGGACACGGTCGCGGACGCCGAGCGCGGCCCGTCGGTCTGGTCGATCGCCGGCTGGGTGGTCGCCGGGCTCGCGCTGCTCGGCGGCGCGGTGATGATGGTCCGCGCCCGGCACCGCGCCGAGGAGGACGAGCCGGACGAGGACGAGACGCCGACCGCCACCGACAGGAGCGCGACGGACGAGGCGGTCGAGGGCGACCGGGAGCCGGTGGCCGCCGGCGGCACGAGCAAGTGGGCCTACAAGGGCTGACGCGAGACTCCCGCGCTGGTGGACGCGGGACCGTCGTGATGACGCGCGTGGGGCGCGGAGCACGACCGGCGGGTGGGGTCATTGGGCATGACCCGCGACCCGCGGACGAGGGGCGGGAGGATCCTCCCGCCCCTCGAGTATCAGACCGCGACCGTACGGGGTGAGCGCAGCGCCTCGATGATCTCGAGCTCGACGCGGTCGGACTCCTCGTGCGGGACCTGGCAGGTGCCGGCCGCGAGGTGCCCGCCGCCGCCGTAGCGCAGCATGACCGCGCCGATGTCGACCGGCGAGGTGCGGTCGAGGATCGACTTGCCGCACGCGAAGACGGTGTTGAGCTTCTGCCGCCCCCAGATGATGTGCACCGACACGCGCGCCTCGGGGAACAACGCGTACACCATGAACCGGTTCCCGGCGTGGATGACCTCCTCGCCGCGCAGGTCGACCACGACCACGTCGCCCTCGACGTGGCTGACCCGCTTGAGCTGCTCGACGAACAGGTCGTGCTGCGCCCGGTACAGCTCCGCCCGCTCGGCCACGTCCGGCAGCCGGAGGATCTCGCGGACGTCGTTGTGCTGGATGCAGGCGTCGATGAGCTGCATCATCAGCTGGTAGTTGGAGATCCGGAACTCGCGGAACCGGCCCAGCCCGGTGCGGCTGTCCATGAGGAAGTTCAGCAGCGTCCAGCCCTCGGGGTGCAGGACGTCCTCGAGCGTGTAGTCGGCCGAGTCGGCCTGGTCGACCGCGTACATCAGGCCGTTGGATACCTCGGGGAAGCGCTCCCGGCCCCCGTAGTACTCGTAGATCACCCGGGCCGCCGAGGGCGCCTCGGCGTCGATGATGTGGTTGCTGAGGTTGCCCTCGTTGCGCAGCGTCTCCGAGTGGTGGTGGTCGAAGACCAGGTGCGCGCCCGGGGCGTACGGCAGGTTGGTCAGGATGTCGTTCGCGGTGACCTCGACCTCGCCGTCCTGCACGTCTTTGGGGTGCACGAACTTGATGTCGTCGATCATGTCGAGGTGACGCAGCAGCACCGCGCAGACCAGGCCGTCGAAGTCGCTGCGGGTCACGAGCCGGTACTTCACGGGTCCCCCTCGGCCAAGACAACAGATACCCGCCAGTTTGCCACTTTTGTCGCTGTATCCCTGGTCGCATCGGAGGATGGGTATGAACCTTTCCGACTCCACGCTGCGTAAAGTTTTCCCGGACGGACCCGACGGCCGGAGGACAACCAGAGACCATGGACAACGCCCCTCAGCTCATCCAGGAGCGCAGCGCCCCACCCGCCACGCTGGTGATCTTCGGCGCGTCGGGCGACCTGACCCGGCGCAAGCTGCTCCCCGCCGTGGAGAGCCTCGCTCGCCACAACCGCCTGCCCAGCGAGTTCGCCCTGGTCGGCGTCGCGCGTACGCCGATGGCCGACGAGCAGTTCGCCGACAGCCTGCTCGGTGAGCGCCGGCTGCTCGACAAGCCGCAGCTGCAGGGCGGCATCCGGTACGTCTCGGGCGGCTACGACGACCCGGACACGTACAAGCGCCTGGCCGAGACCCTCGACGAGCTCGACGCGGTCCGCGGCACGGCCGGCAACCGCCTGTTCTACCTGTCCACGCCCGCCGAGGCGTTCGAGCCGGTGATCAACGGCCTGGCCGGCGCGGGGCTCAACCACGCGCGCGAGGGCTCGTTCTCGCGGCTGGTCATCGAGAAGCCGTACGGCCGGGACCTGCCCACCGCCCGGGAGCTCGACCGCGTCGTGCACGGCTCGTTCGACGAGCCCCAGGTCTTCCGCATCGACCACTACCTGGGCAAGGACACCGTCCAGAACGTGCTGGCGCTGCGCTTCGCCAACTCGATCTTCCAGCCGATCTGGGACCGCTCGTGGATCGACCACGTGCAGATCACGGTCGCCGAGACGCTGGGCGTGGGCACCCGCGGCGGTTTCTACGAGCACGCCGGCGCGATGCGCGACATCGTGCAGAACCACGTGCTGCAGGTGCTCGCGCTCGCGCTCATGGAGCCGCCCGCGTCGTTCGAGGCCGAGGGGCTGCGCAACGAGAAGGTGAAGCTGCTCCAGGCGATCCGGCTGCCCACCAACCGCGACATCGCCGACCTGGCGGTGCGCGGGCAGTACACCCGCGGCGGCACCCGCGACGACCTGATGGCCGGCTACCGCGAGGAGGTCGGCGTCGACCCGCTGTCGCGCACCGAGACGTACGCGGCCATGCGGCTCAACGTCGACAACTGGCGCTGGGCCGGGGTGCCGTTCTACGTGCGCACCGGCAAGCGGTTGCCCGCGCGCGTGACCGAGGTGGCACTGCAGTTCCAGCGGCCGCCGCACCTGCCGATCCCGCAGGACCAGCTCACCGGGCTCGAGGCGGACGCGCTCATCCTGCGCATCCAGCCCAACGAGGGCATCTCGCTGCGCTTCGGCGCCAAGGTGCCGGGGCATTCGTTCCGGGTGCGCACGGCGAGCATGGACTTCTCGTACGAGAACACGTTCGCCGAGGAGTCCCCCGAGGCGTACGAGCGGCTGCTGCTCGACGCGTTGCTGGGCGACCCGACGCTGTTCATCCGCACCGACGAGGTCGAGCAGTGCTGGCGGATCGTCGACCCGATCATCGAGCACTGGGCCAGCGACAACTCGCCGATCCCCACCTACGAGGCCGCCTCGTGGGGCCCGGCCGACGCCGACCGCCTGATCGGCCGCTCCGGCCGGGCCTGGAAGAACAGCATCTGAGCACCGGCGAACTTCGCCCGTCGATGTCGAGGGCGCCGAAAACGGCTAGGCGGAGCCGAGGCCGTTTTCGGTGTCCTCGGCATCGACCTTCCGGGGCGAAGTTCCGGCCGAGCGGAGCGAGGCCAAGGCAAGCTCGGCATGGTCCTGCATGTTGGTTTCGGAGTGGATGACCTCGAGCACCCGTCGGTCGGTGTCGATCACGAAGGTCATCCGCTTGGTGCTCAGCGGGCCCAGCGGCAGCTTGCGCTTGACGCCGAACGCGGCGGCGACCCTGCTGTCGGGGTCGCTGAGCAGCGGGTAGTCGAACGCGTGCAGGTCGGCGAACTGCTTCTGCCGCGCCGGCTCGTCGCGGCTGATCCCGACGCGCTGGGCGCCCGCCTCGCGGAACTCCGCGGCCAGATCGCGGAACGAGCACGCCTCGGCCGTACAGCCGGAGGTCATGGCGGCGGGATAGAAGAACAGCACCACCGGGCCGGCGGCGAGCAGGTCGCTCAGCCGGCGCGGCACGCCGTCCTGATCGGGAAGCTGGAAGTCCTCGACGACGTCACCTGCGCGAATGCTCACGCCCCCAAATTACTGCCCAGTAGCCGATTCGGCCATCGGGGCCCGCCTCCCCTAGGGTGAGAGGCACCCCCGCACGTTCTCCACCGAAAGCGACACATGCCATGCAGGTCTCGGTCGCGCACCATCCGCCGAACACGGCCGTGCTGGTGCTGCGCGGTTCCCTCGACATCGACACCGCCCCGTCGCTCAAGGCCAACCTCTCCCGCCTGGTCGAACGGCCCTCGCCCCGGGTCGTCGTCGACGTCTCGGGGCTGGATTTCTGCGACTCGATGGGGGTGGGCGTGCTGGTGACCGCGCACGGCCGCGCCACCGAGCGCGACGGCTGGGTGCGCCTGGCCGCGCCGTCCGGATTCCTGCGCCGCCTCTTCGACACCCTCGGGCTGACCGGCTACCTGGCGCTCTACCGGGACGTGGAGAGCGCCCTCAGCGACTGACCGAGGGCGCCTCCCGCGGTCGGATCAGCCGGCAGGCCTCAGGCGCTCTGCACGGCTTCCAGGGCGGCGACGGCCGCGCCGCGGGCGCCGGCCATGTCGAGGTCGGCGACCAGCGCGAACGTGGCCGCCGCCTGCTGCTCGGCCCGCAGCTGGGTGTGCTCGCGGACCGTGTTGAGGAACCACTGCCGGAACTTGGGCGACGCCTCGACGACGCCGCCGCCGAGCAGGTACGCGTGCGGGTCGGTGAAGTTCGCGGCGATGGTGAACAGCTTGCCGATCGCCTTGGCCTGCTGCTCGAAGACCGCCAGCGCGAGCGGGTCCTCCTTCTCGCCGTACGCCCGCAGTTGCTTGGCGGCCTGCGGGAGCGGCTCGGCGGCGAGCGGGTGGTCGGGGAAGCGGGTCAGCCAGTACGGCAGCAGGTTCTTCTTGATGCCGGTGAGCGAGGCGATGCTCTCCCCGTCGCCGGCGAAGCCGCAGTTGCACTCGGGCACGGGCTGGCCGGCCTCGAGCACGCCGTGCAGCGGGATCTGCACGTGCCCCAGCTCCCCCGCCATGCCCGCGGCGCCGCTGACCACGCGGCCGTTCTCGACCACGCCGCCGCCCAGGCCCGTGCCGACGATCGCGGCGACCGACGAGCGGGTCATCGCGTCGGCGCCGAACAGCTGGTGGTGCGCGTAGAGCGCGGCCGCGTTGGCGTCGTTCAGATAGAAGACGGGCAGCCCGATGCGCGCCTCGAGGGCGCTGCGGATGTCGAAGCCGTGCCACGACACCTGACTGAAGTTGGTGGCGCCCTTCGACGAGATGACACCGGTGGCGCTCGCCGGGCCGGGGGTGTCGAGCCCGACCGCGCGCACCAGCGTGAGCGGGGTGCTGGTCAGCTCGAGGATGTTGTGGAAGGCCTCGGCGAGCTGGTCGATCGCGGACTCGGGGCCCTCGGTCACCAGGCTCGGGTTCTCGACGAGCTGGTCGACCAGGTAGCGGCCGGTCGCGTCGAGCACAGTCGCGTTGTTGCAGGTGCCGCCGTTGTCGAGACCGACAACGACCCAGGACGCGGGGGTACGTACCGACTCAGACTGATCCACAGCTTTGAGCGTACGTCCGGGACCGGCCCCGCGGTACGGGTGCGCGGCGATTGCGGGTCCGTTAGTCACGGTTGCAACGGCGACGGCCACGCCCGTCCGGGCCGAAGGGTCGGGCATGACGACCCGACGCACGCTCCTCGCCGCCGGTGCCGCCACCGCTGTCGCCACCGCCGTGGGCGCCGCCCCGGCCGCCGCGGCCTCCGCTCCGGCCGCCCCGGCCGCGCTGCTGCCCGCCGACCCGATCGCGCACCTGGTGCGCCGCGCGACGTTCGGCCCGACCCCTGCCACGCTGGCCGAGGCGAAGCAGCTGGGCGTCGCGGGCTGGCTCGACCGCCAGCTCGACCCGGCCTCGATCGCCGACGCCGCGTGCGACGGGCTGCTGGCCCGCATGCCGCTGGCCGGCGCGAGCATCGCCCGGGTGCGCTCGTCGATCGCCAAGCACTCGTACGACGCGTTCAAGCAGCTGGGCCGGGCCGCCGTGGCGCGCGCCGCGTGGAGCAACCGGCAGCTGTTCGAGGTCACGGTCGCGTTCTGGGCCAACCACCTGCACATCGCCGCCCCCTCCAGCGGCGTGTGGGACAGCCGCAGCGACTACGACGCCCAGGTGATCCGCAAGCACGCGTTCGGGCGCTTCGCCGACATGCTCAAGGCGTCGATGAGGCACCCGGCGATGCTCACCTACCTCGACAACCGCTCGTCGACCAGGACGCACCCCAACGAGAACTACGCGCGTGAGCTCATGGAGCTGCACACGGTCGGCCTGGCGTACACCGAGCAGGACGTCTACGCCGCGGCCCGCCTGCTCACCGGGCTCACGGTCAACACCTCCGGGGCGTACGTCTACGACGGCGCGCGCCACGTGACCGGCGCGGTCGAGATCCTCGGCTTCCGGCACGCCAACGCCACCGCAGCGGTGGGCGAGTCCGCCGCGATGGCCTTCGCCGACCACCTGGCGCGGCACCCCGCCACCGCCCAGCGCCTCGCCACCAAGCTGTGCCGGCGGTTCGTCGCCGACGAGGCGCCGGCCTCGCTGGTCACCAAGCTGGCGAAGGTCTACCTCGACAACGACACCGCGATCAAGCCGGTGCTGAAGGCGCTGTTCACCTCGCCGGAGTTCGCCGCCGCGATCGGGCAGAAGACGCGCACGCCGTTCGAGGACCTGATCGCCACGATCCGGGCGCTGGGGCTGGGACCGGAGACCGCGGGCGTCAAGGCTCTCGACGCGCTCTTCAACGGGCTGGTCAACGCGGGCAACGCGCCGTTCCGGTGGGCGCCGCCGAACGGCTTCCCCGACGTGGCCGCGGCGTGGGCCTCGCCCTCGGGCTTCCTGATGCGCTGCAACAACCACCTCAACCTGGCCGCCGGCTGGTACCCCAGCCAGCTCACCCGTCCCGCCGACCTGCTCCGGTCGCTGGTGCCCGCGCTGCCGCCGACGTACGGCGCTCTGGTCGACGCGCTGGCCGTCCGGCTCGTCGGGGCGAAGCTGCCGACCGCGCACACCGCCGCCGTGCTCAGCGTCGCGGGCAAGCTGCCGACCAGTCCTCTGACCGCATCCGACAAGTCGCTCGCCGGCCACGCGCCGTACCTGATCGCGCTGGTGCTCGACGCGCCGTCCTTCCAGCTGAGGTGATGACCATTTCTGCCCTGCGTCTCGACTGCGGCGAGCTCGTGGTGTCCCGGCGCGGGCTGCTGGGCGCGGCCGCGCTCACCGGGCTCGCGGGGGCCGGGGTGTCGACCGAGCTGGCGTACGCCGCACCCGGCTACACCGGCGACACGCTCGTCGTGCTGTCGCTGCACGGCGGCTTCGACGGGCTCTCGGCGCTGGTCCCGATCGGCGACCCCGACTACTACAAGGCGCGCCCCGCCATCGGCGTGCCCAAGGCCCAGGTCATCGCCGGCGACGGCACGTTCGGCCTGCACCCGGCGCTGGCCCCGCTGCTGCCGCTGTGGACCAGCGGCAAGCTCGCCGGCGTGCACGCGGTCGGCCAGCCCGACCCGACCCGCTCGCACTTCGCGGCCATGGAGGCGATGGAGAACGCGGCGCCCGGCACCTCGCTGCGGACCGGCTGGCTGGGGCGTATGCTCGGCGTCACCGGCGCCACGGGGGCCCTCGCCGGGGTCTCGGTCGGCGCCGCCATGCCGGACCGCCTGTTCGCCGGGCCCGCACCCTCGGTGTCGATGGCCTCGCTCGACAAGTTCACGCTGGCCGGCGACTCGGCGTCGCGCCCGCGGGCGGCGGCGCTGCGGGCGATGTACGCCGACGCCCCGCTGCTGCAGGCGCTGCCGGCCCAGGCTGCCGACCAGGCGCTGACCGCGAGCGCGGCGGTGCGGGCCTCCGCGTACACGCCGGCCAACGGCGCGGTCTATCCCGACACCGAGCTGGGGGCGGCGCTGCGCGACGTGGCCCGGCTGATCAAGGCGAAGGCCGGGCTGGTGACGGCCGCGGTCGACTGCGGCGACTGGGACATGCACGAAGGTCTCGGCACGGCGGTCAAGGGCCAGCGGATGTACGACAACCTCACCGACCTCGCGCTGGCGCTCGCGGCGTTCGCGGCCGACCTGGGGCCGGACGGCATGAGCTCGGTGACGCTGCTGACGATCAGCGAGTTCGGCCGCCGCGTGCAGGAGAACGGCTCGCGCGGCGCCGACCACGGGCACGGCAACGCGATGCTGCTGCTCGGCGGCAACGTGCGCGGCGGCAAGGTGTACGCCAAGTGGCCCGGCCTGGCGCCCGGCGCGCTGGTGGCGGGTGACCTGGCGGCGACCACGGACTACCGCTCGGTGATCGGGGAGATCCTGCAGAAGCGCTGCGGGGTCGGCTCGCTCGCCCAGGTGTTCCCGGGGGTCGCGCCGTCGTCGTTCGGCCTGACGACGGCACGCTGAAACCTCGCGTTGAAGGTGTGTTAACCCGCAGGAGCGGTACTGGGAGAACGCAAGCTCCTGCTGCCCTATGGTGAGCCGTGATGGAACCAGCAACCGGGCACGTCGTCCTCGAAGCCGCCGTCGACGAGGGCTTCGCCTCCCTGCGCCTGCCCGCCCGGCCGCGCGCCGAGCGCTACCGGCTGGGCCGGTCGCTGCGCGAGCGCTCGCACCGCTCCGACATGGCGCACTGGTCGGCACCGGACGGCCGGGTCGACCCGGTCACGCAGATCATCAACGCCAACCGGGGCCGGCAGCCGTGGCTGGTGCCCGTCCGGGTCGGCCGGATGATCGCCTCGCCGTACGCGTATCTGCGCGGCTCGGCCAACGTCATGGCCGACGACTTCGCCACGCTGCCCGCCACCGGCATCACGCCGGTCATCTGCGGCGACGCCCACCTGGGCAACTTCGGCTTCTACGCCTCCCCCGAGCGGGAGCTGGTGTTCGACCTCAACGACTTCGACGAGGCCCACCCCGGCGCATGGGAGTGGGACCTGCGCCGGCTCGTGACCAGCGTGCACGTGGCCGGCCGGCAGAACGGCTTCAAGGAGAGCGCCTGCGGCGACGCCGTGCAGCACTGCGTCGAGGAGTACCAGTGGCAGATCAAGCACCTCGCCGAGCAGCCGCTGCTGGGCCGCTCCTTCGCCCAGATGGACGTCGACCGGCTGCGCTCGGCGGCCTCGCGGGCCAGCTTCCGCGACCAGGTCGACCGGGCCGCCCGGCGCGCCCGCCGGCGCACCAGCGACCGGGCGCTGCCCCGCTTCACCGAGCTTCGTGACGGCACCACCCGGCTGGTCGAGGAGCCGCCGCTGATCACCCGGCCCAGTGCGTCGGAGATCGATCAGCTGGCCGAGGCGCTGGACGGCTACCTCAACACGCTGCCGCCGCACTGGGCCCGGATCCTGGCCGGCTACCGCATCGTCGACATCGCCCACAAGGTGGTCGGCGTCGGCTCGGTCGGCCTGCGGGCGTACGTGGCGCTGTGCGAGGGGTCGAGCCCGTCGGACGTGCTGTTCCTGCAGCTCAAGCAGGCCCGGCGCTCGGTCGTGGCGCACCACCAGCACGGCGACGCGGCATGGCACCGGCACCAGGGCCAGCGCGTGGTCGAATACCAGCAGGCGCTGCAGACGGTGTCGGACCCGCTGCTGGGCTGGGCGACGGTCGGCGACACCCAGTTCTACGTGCGCCAGTTCCGCGACATGAAGGGCGCGATCGTCGTCGAGGACATCGACGCCGGGGCGCTGAGCGACTACGCCGGGATCTGCGGCTACCTGCTGGCGAAGTCGCACGCCCGCACCAGCGGCGCCTCCATGATCGCCGGCTACGTCGGCAGCAGCAGCAAGCTGGCCGAGGCGCTGTGCCGGTTCGCCCGCGCCTACGCCGACCAGGTCGAACACGACCACGCCTGCCTGGTCGCCGCCGTGCGCCGGGGAATCCTGCCTGCCGAGCACGCCTGATCCGGCCCCCGGCTCCCCGGTCGATCTTGGCAACCCGCATGATGGGCCGGGTGAGCATCCGTACGCGCGTGGCGGCCCGCCGGTGAGCGGCCGCGTCAGCATCGACAACCCCGAGCTGCTCGAGTTCTGGACCGAGCGCCACCTGTGCACGCTGACCACGCTGCGGGCCGACGGCTCGCCGCACGTGGTGGCGGTCGGCGCGACGCTCGACCCGGCGGGCGGGCTGGCCCGGGTGATCTCGTCGTCGACGTCGGCGCACGTGCGGCACGTCCGCAACGGCCAGAACCGGGTGGCCGTCTGCCAGGTGGAGGGCCCCCGCTGGACGACCGTCGAGGGGCTCGCGGTCGTGCGCGACGACCCCTCGTCGGTGGCCGAGGCCGTCAAGCGCTACGCGGCCCGCTACCGCACCCCCCGCCCCAACCCGGCGCGCGTGGCCATCGAGATCACCGTCACGCGGATCCTCGGTTCGAGCCGCTTCACCGCCTGAGCCGCCCGCGCCGTCGGCCACCTCACCGCCCGCGCCGCGCCTTCAGCCGCCGGCCGCCTGACCACCTGCGCGGCCCCAACCACTGGCCGCGTCACCCGCCCGCGCCGCTCCTCCAGCCGCCTCACCACCCCAGCCGCTCGCGCAGGCGCAGCCCGGCGCCGGCGGACGGCAGCGCCACCCGGGTCGCCAGCGCGTGCAGCACCGGGTTTGCCAGGCGCCGCTGCCAGGCCAGCGGCGGGCGCGCCTCGTCGACGGCCCTCGGGGCGTACGTGAGAAGTCTCTGCTGGTAGCGCGCGAGCGCCTCGTCGACCGGGCAGGTCGCCAGGTCGTCCGCGAGGTGGACGGCGTCGAGGATTGCGGTGCTCGCCCCGGCGCCGGCGGTGGGCGGCATCGGGTGGATCGCATCCCCGAGCAGGGTCACGCGGCCGGCGGGCCAGGGCTGCAGCGCGGCCGGGAACCAGAACGGGAACGCCGCGACGCTGCCCGGCTCGGACCCGTCGATCAGCGCGTGGAAGTCGTCGCTCCAGCCGGCGGTCAACCGGTGCGCCTCGCGCAGCAGGTCGCTGCCGACCTGCTCGGCGACCACCGACCAGACCACGTACGGCGGCTCGGCGGCGGGGTCGTCGCCCCGCGCGCCGTGCAGGCTCAGGAACGAGCCCACGCCGCCCGGGCCGATCACGAACGCGAGACCGTGGCGCAGGTCGGCCGGGATGCGCCGGGGCAGCAGCGACCGGCCGGCGATACCCACGACGCCGGCCGGCCGAGCGGTGCTCCGCCCCACCCATCGCCGCGCGGTGCGCGAGCCGGCGCCGTCCGCGGCCACCAGCACGTCGGCCTCGGTGCCGTCGGCGAGCACGACGCCGGTCGCCGTGGCCTCGTACCCGGAAACGGGGGTCCCCCACCTCAGGTGGAGCTCGAGGCCGCGGGCGAGCACGGCGCGCAACGGGCGCCGGCCGATCATGAGCACCTCGCCGGGGTGGCGCACCGGGATCCGCAGCCGCGTGCGACCGCGATGGTCGAGCACGGCGAACTGCCGGAACGCGTCGTTGTCGGCCCCGCACTCGCGCAGCGCCCGCACCGACGCCTCGGGGAGCACGTCGCCGAGCGCGGCGAACGCCTCCGCGGTGAGGTGCAGCCGGTAGCCGTCGGTGCGCTCGAGCCCCGCATCCCGGTCGAACACCACGCAGTCGATGCCGCGCCGGCGCAGCGCGTGGGCCAGCGTCAGCCCGCCGATGCCCGCGCCGGCGATCGCGACCTTGAGTGTCATCTCAGCCCACCGCGACTCCGCTCCCGCCGGGCGGCCGGTCCGCCCGGGATGCGAAGACCCTACGTCGCGGCGGGCCACTGATCGGGGTTGTCCACAATCGGCCGTCGTCCACAGGGCGGCTCGACAGCGACCGTGATCAGATGCGACCGTCGGAGGTGAACGGGCCCACCTTGGCGGGCAGGACCAGGCCGGCCGCGGCCAGCGACATCAGCAGGTCGTGCAGCTGGCGCCGGGTGAGGGTCTGCTCGGCCGCGATCTCGGGGTGGGCGAGGCCGAGCGCGCGGGCCGCCTCGATCGCCCGGGTGCCGATCGCCGCCTCGACCGCCCACAGGCGGTGGGCGCGCATCGCCAGGTGGGCCGACGCGGTGAGCTCGCTGTGCAGCCGCAGCAGGCGGCGCAGGTCGGCGGCGAGCTGCTCGATGGGCGGCCCGAGGGGCTGCGGCGGTTTCGGACGTGCCGCCTCCCAGCGGTCGGCGATCGCGCCGCACCACTTGGGGGCGAAGACCACGACAGCGCCGAGCAGCGTCGGTGTGGCCACGATGAGCGCGAGCTTCCCCAGATCCCAGACGTCCACTGATGCTCCCTGTGAACGGCAGACAAGGCCGTACCTCGACCATCCGCCCGCGCCGGGGCACCGTCAACCCGAACGCCCCCGCGGACGCACCGCCCGTGCGCCGTCTGCCAAAACCGAAGCCCCACGGGTGACTCGGGGCGGCCTCAGGTCATCGGACGCGGCCGCGCGGGACCAGCCGGGAGATGGGCATGGGCGGAGCGGGCAGCGGCAGACCGTCGTAGCCGCGGACCTCGCCGAACCGGGGCGTGCGGTCCGCCCAGTCGGCTCGCATCTGGACGATCTCGTCGTGGTCGCGGCCGACGAAGTTCCACCACATGACCAGGCGCTCCTCGAACGGCTCGCCGCCGAGCAGCAGCAGGCGGGACGCGGAGCCGGTCGCCACCCGTACGGAATCCCGGCCGGCACCCAGATAGAGCAGCGGGCCGGGCTTGAGCGTGGTGTCGTCGACGACCACCGCGCCGTCGAGCGCGAGCACCGCGTATTCGAAATCGGGCCGCAGCAGGAGGGTGGACCCGGGGCCGGGCGCGAGCGTGATCTCGGCGCCGACCAGGGGCGTGTGGCAGTCAGCGGGCGAGGTGGCGCCCGCGAAGGTGCCCATGAGGACCGTCGCGGTGAACCCGTCCCCGGTGACGACGGGCAGGTCGTCGTGGTGGGCGAAGGCGGGCGGCATGTCGCGGGCGGCGTGCGGCAGCGCGACCCACAGCTGAACGCCGTGCAGCACGGGCGTGTGCTCGCGCGGCGTCTCCTCGGAGTGGGAGATGCCGCGGCCCGCGGTCATCAGGTTGAGCCGGCCGGGGCGGATCTCCTGCACCGTGCCGAGGCTGTCGCGGTGCAGCACCTCGCCCGCGAGCAGCCAGGTCACCGTCTGCAGGCCGGTGTGCGGGTGCGGGCCGACGCGCATGCCGTCGGAGTCCGCCAGGTCGTGCGGACCGTACGCATCGAGGAAGCACCAGGCGCCGACCATGCGGCGCCGGCGGTTGGGCAGGGTGCGGGTGACGGCGAAGCCGCGCGGGCCGCCCAGGGCGACCGGCGCGCCCTCAAGCAGCTCCACGGTGGCCGGCGCGGGGAGCCCGACCTCGGGGTCTGCCTCGAAGCTGCTCATGCCCACGACGCTACCGCCCGGGTATGACAGGGGAAACGGCGAAACGGCGGCGGGGAGCTACCCCGCCGCCGTTTCTGTCCCGGCACTGCCGCACAGGGCACGACCTCACACCGGCATGGGGGGCAGGACGATGTGAGCGTTCGCGTTGCGGTTGTGCGGTGGCGACCTCAGAGACGGGGGCGACGGCCGCCGGCCGGGGGGTTGAGGGTCTCGAGCGTCCAGACGTCGAGGCGGCGCAGAGCCGCCCGCCAGGTGGCGCGTACGGCGCCGAGGTCGAGGTGCGGCATGGATCCGCTCCTTTCGATCGGTGTCGTGTGCCCCACCCGGGACGACGTCGTCCCGGGCGCTCCTCCACGGTGACACCGCCCGACACCTTGATCCGCAGCCGGGAGGGGTGTGTTGCACCACTGCCGCGAGGCCGGAACGCCCGGAGGGCGTCAGGTTACCGGTCCGTATCCTCAGAACGGGTTTAAGAATGGCTTAAGTTCGGCCCGCGATCGACGGTGACCGGGCGTCCCGCCGGGCCGACGATCTGTACAACAGCCGACACCTTTTGAACCGTTCGCCGCTGGTCCACGTACTCTCCGCCGACGAACAAGCCCGGCGGAGCAGCGAGCCGGGGCCGGCCGCCGGTCCCGACCCCGCGGCGAGGCCGTGGGACGCGCTCCAGGGGGTGGTGGCGCGGCCCGCAAATCCGTGGTTAACCTTCCACATCCACCGCGTGGGAGGGGACGATCCGGGCACGCGTGACGAACAGGGGGCGAGGCATGCGGCGATGGGGTGAAGGGCAGTTCCCCTTGCGCCGTGAGCACGTTCCGGGAGCTGCGGCATGAGCTTCGAGGACGACGAATACTGGGAGGAGGAGTACTCGGAGTACTCCATCGTTCCCAACGCGGCCGTCGTTCAGGAGCGGCAGTACGAGCGTCGCGACACCCCCGACCCGGTGATCCCCACCCGGCGCGGCGGCGCGGACGCCGGCACCCCCGTCGACGAGCTGGCCGCGCGCCGGCAGCGGCGTGCGGCGAGCAACACCGGGGGTGGCACCCGCCGGCCCCAGGCCGCGTTCGACTCGCAGCGCCCCAGCTGGCTCGACGACCCCGACTTCGTGCCGATCGACACCTCGCAGCCCAACCTGGCCGGCGACGACTTCGACGACGTCGACTTCAACCGGCCCGAGCTGGGCGCCGACTTCGACGCGCCGGACACCACCTTCGCCCGGCGCGACGACCGGTACGACCCGCTCGACGACATCGACGAGCCCTACGATCATCGCGACCTGGTGGCGTACGGGCACGGGCCCGACCCCGGCGTCAAGACCGTCAGCCGCAGCGAGGACGAGGAGCGCCCGGCCGGCCGCCGGCGTCAGCGGCCCGAACCGGAGCGTCGCCGCCGCGAGGACCCGCCGGCCGCCAGCGGTCGCGCGCGGGTGCCCGAGGATCCCTACCGCCGTCCGGCCCGGCGCGACGACTCGTACGACTACGACGACCGCCGCCGCCCCTACCCCGACGAGCGCGGCCGGCGTGCGGCCATGATCTGGGAGGAGCCGGGCCGCTACGACCAGACCCCCGATGGCGGCGACCGCCGGCGCGGCAGCGAGCGGCGACGCGACGAGTACGAGTACCGCGAGGCCGCCGACCGCCGCGACCCGCAGCGGCGCCGCGGTCCCGACTCCCTCTCCCGCGGTTTCGACTCCCGCTCTCGCGGGTCCGACTCCCTGTCTCGCGGGTCTGACTCCCTGTCCCGCGGGCCTGAGTCTCTATCCCGCGGCGCCGACTCCCTGTCTCGCGGGTCTGACTCCCTGTCCCGCGGCTACGACGACCGCTCCGAGGGCTCGCGGTCGCGCGGCTACGACGACCGTCGGCCTTGGCCTGACGAGCGGATCGCGCCCGACGCGGACGCCCGCACGATCGACGGCGAGATCCTCGACGAGCGTGCCCCGCGCACCATCGAGGGAGAGATCGTCGAGGACCGCCGCCGGCGCCCCACCGAGCGGTGGGACGACGGCCGGCCGGTCGGCGGCCAGGGCTGGACCGAGGACAGCCCGGTCGGCGACGGCAACGGCCGGGTCGCGGAGATCACGGCCGGCGAAGACCACGGCTGGGTCGAGGCCGGCTCGGACCGCAACCGCGCCGCCGACCGCGGCTGGGGCGAAGCCCACTCCGATCAGAGCCGCGAGGATGACCGCGGCTGGGTCGCGGCCGAGTCGGACCGGAGCCGCAACGCAGACCGCGGCTGGGTCGAGGCCGAGCCGGAGCGGAGCCGCGACGCCGGCCGAGGCGCCGCCGAGCCCGACGCCGACCACGGCTGGGTCGAGGCCGAGCCGGACCACAGCGGCGGCTGGGTCGAAGCCGAGCCGGAGCGGAGCCGCGACGCCGGCCGAGGCGCCGACGAGTCCGATGCTGACCACGGCTGGGCCGAGGAAGGCACGCGCTCGCAGGAGCCGGCGGCCGAGGACCAGGCCGACAGCCCCCGCGTGGTCAGCAAGCCCGCACCGCCCGCCGCGCCGCGGGTGGTCGGCAAGGAGCAGCCGCCGCCTCCGCCGCGCGTCATCAAGGCCGACCCGCCCGCCGCACCCCGGGTCGTCGGCACCCACGCGCCGACACCGGCCGCCCGGGTGGTCAGCCCGCCTCCGGCACCGGTGACTCCGGCGGCGCCGTCCGCTCCTTCGCCGCGCCAGAGCTCACCGTCTTCTCCTCCGCCGGGCCAGGGTTCGCCGTCTTCTCCTCCGCCGGGCCAGAGCTCGCCGTCTTCTCCTTCGCCGGGCCAGAGCTCGCCGCGCACCGCGCCGGACCCCGGCCACGCGGCGCGGGCCTCGGTGCCGCCGGCTGCCGCCGGACCGACGCCGGGCAACCGCGACGGACGTCCACCGGCCGCCGGCGCAGGCCAGGCCCGGGTCGACCAGGGTCAGTCCGGCCGCCCTTCGGCGCCCGGCCAGGCGGGTCGTGCCTCCGTGCCCGTGCCGCCTCCGGGTGATCCGCGCGGTCCGGCCCCGTCTTCGCCGCCGCCCGCCCGCGGTCCGGCCCCGTCTTCGCCGCCGCCCGCCCGTGGACCGGTCCAGTCCTCGCCGCCTCCCGCCCGCGGGCCCTTCCCGCCGCAGGCGCCGGGCGACCGCTCGGCCGCCGAGACCGATCCGCGGCTCGAGGCGCCGCCTGGACCGCGTTCACGGCGCAGCCCTCGAACCGCCCACGTCTACCTCGCCGAGGGCGACGACCCGTGGTCGATGGTGCCGGACGAGGCGCCACCCGCCGCCCTGCCCAGCAGCGGCCTCGGCCGTCCAGTGTCGCCGGGCGCGCCCCACCCCGCGGCCGATGAGGCGATGCCACAGCGCGTTCCGCCTCGTGGCGACCGGTCGGACGCAGTTCCGCCCGCCGCAAGTCACGGCGTCGCCCCGCCCGCGACAACAGGTCACGGCGCCGTCCCGCCCGCGACAGCAGGTCACGGCGCCGTCCCGCCGGCGGCGGCACGTCACGGCGTCGCCCCGCCCGAAGCCCGGCCCGGCTCGGCCCCGACGTACGACGCGATGCCCGGTGGTGCGCGGCCGCCCGCGGCGGCGCCGAACGCAACCGACGATGACCGGTTCCCGCCGTCGGCCGCCCCGGCGCAGCCCCGTCCCGCGTCAGCGGACCTGCCTTTGTCGCCGGCTGCGCCGATGCCGCCGGCCGACCGGCGTGGTTCGGCGATGCCGCCCGTGGTCGCGCCCCCCGGGACGCCCACGCCGGACGGCACCCACGTACAGGCCGTCCCAGCGCCCGACGTTCCCGGGCCGCGTCCGTCGGAGGCCGTGCCGCCGCCGCAGGCGTATGCGCGACCGGCCTCGCCGCAATCTCCGCAGGCGGCACCGACGCACACCTATCCCCCGCAGGCTGCTCCGCCCCTGGGGTACCACGCGGGCCCGGCGCCCGTGTCACCGGCGGCTTCGGCGCATGCACGGCCGACGTCCGTTCCACCGGCGGCCTCCAGTGGGCCGCTCTCGCCCGGCGGCGGGCAGAACACCCCCGCCCGTGGCTCGGCGTGGGGCGACACGCAACCGCCCGGTCAGCACGACGCGCAGGGTTGGGCCCAGCCCGGCCCGCAGGTCCCCGACCAGCGCTCCCAGCACCCGGGGCGGGAAGCCGCCATGCCGGCCCAGCGCGCCCCGGAGCTAGCCCAGACGCCCAGCGAGCAGAACTCGACCCACCACAAAACCGGCGGCGACTTCTTCCGCCGGGCTGTCGACAAGCTCTTCGGCGGTTCCGACAAATCGCGCCGGCCCGCCGAGCAGCAGCCCCAGGACCGCCCGGCTCCGAGCGGCCCGGCCGACCAGCAGGCCCAGGCCCCGTGGCCCGGCGGTCAGGCAGACGCTTGGCACCACGACGCCGGGCAGCCCATGCCGCAGCAGCCCTTCCCCGCACAGCGGACACCGGACCAGCACCCCGTCAGCCACGAGGCGCCCGGCCAGCATGTGCCTGCGCAGCACGGGCCCAGCGAGCACGCACCTGCGCAGCACGCGCCCAGCCAGCACGCACCTGCGCAGCACGCGCCCACGCAGCACGCGCCGAGCCAGCACGCGCCCGCGCAGCACGCGCCCGGCCAACACGGGCCCGGCCAGCACGCGCCCGCCCAGTACGCGCCCGGCCAGCACGCGCCCGCGCCGCACATGCCCGGCCAACACGCGCCCGCGCAGCACACGCCCGGCCAACACGGGCCCGGCCAACACGGGCCCGGCCAACACGGGCCCGGCCAGCACGCGCCCGCGCAGCACGCGCCTAGCCAACACACGCCTGTGCAGCACACGCCCGGCCAGCACGCGCCCGCGCAGCATGCGCCCAGTCAACACGCACCCGGGCAGCACGCGTCCAGCGAGCACCCGTCTGCGCAACGTTCGCCCGGCCAGCCCGCATTCATGCAGCACACGGCCGGTCAGCACGCACCTGCGCAGGACACACCCGGCCCGCGCGGATACGAGCAGCAAGGACCCGCGCAGCGGACGCCGAGCCGGCAGGCATCCGAGCAGCACGGACCCACGCAGGACGCGTCCGGCCAACAGGGGCTCGACGGCTCCACGCCGCACGCACTGAGCCAGCCCGGGAACATCGAGCAAGCACCGGCCCAGCGCACTGACGGCCCTGCCATGCCTCGACAGCATGCTCGCGGGGATGCCATTCCCGGTTGGCATGTGTCCGACGACGCCGTTTCGGCGCGGGACGGCTCTGAGGGTGCGGCGCCGGGCCGATGGGTCGAGGGGCGGGACGTTCGAGCGCAGTACGCGCCCGATCATGAGGCCGCTGATCAGCACGTCGCGGGGTGGCCGCCGGCGGATCCGCACGGGGCCGAGATGGACGCGCCCGCGCAGGACGGGTTCGAGCGGGACGCGTTCGAGCGGCGTGGAGCCTCGCCCGTGCCAGGGCAGCAGGTGCCCGGAACGGAAGGTACGGCGGCGGGTGAGGAATCGCCGTGGGCGCCGCGCCCGCAGCAGGCAGCCGACGGTCGCGCGGCGGCGGGACGGCCGACGTCGCTGGCTTCGGCGCCCGTGAGCGCTCCGACCGGCGGGCAGGAGTATGTCAGCCCGCAGAGTCCGGCGGTGCCGGCGATCCCGCGACAGGTTCAGAGTGAGCACCCGGTCGCACCGGCGCCCATGCCGAACGAGGGTGCGTCGGCAACGGCACGGCCGCAGACGCAAATGCCGGGGCAGTCGGCCGGGCTCGCACCTCAGGAGGCGAGCAGTCCGCGCGCGGCAACGCACCCGCAGCCGGACATGCCGACTCAGCCGGTGGCACCGCCGCGCCAGGAAGTCAGTGCGCCCTCGGCGGCCCAGCCGCACGCGCAGATGCCGACCCAACCGGTCGCACCGCCGCGCCAGCAAGTCAACGCACCCCCGGCGGCCCAGCCGCACGCACAGATGCCGACCCAACCGGTCGCACCGCCGCGCCAGCAAGCCAGCGCACCCCCGACGGCCCAGCCGCACGCACAGATGCCGACCCAACCGGTCGCACCGCCGCGGCAGTGGGTCAGCGCTTCCCCGGTGCCGTCGCCGCAGCAGGGCGATGCTTCCGTTGAGGCGGATGCGCCTGCACAGCAGCAGCAGCAGGGTGCAGGAGCTGGCGACGCGTTGAGCGGGCGGGTGCCGGATGATCGGCCGGCGCAAGAGCAGTCGGTGGCGGAACGGCGTACGGCCGACGTGCCCCTGCAGCGGGCATCGGGCGACGACGCGGCGGGGGCTGGAGCGCAGCGCGACGGGAACGAAGGGGTGTCGCGTGCCTCGCGGCACGCCGGGCCGGACGATGGAAGCGAGCAGGCCGGGTCGGCGGTGGAGGATCCGCATCGGCTGGGGGCTCATGCGGCGCCGTACATGGATCCGGACGGGACGTTGCACAACGTCCGGCCGATAGGGCGTCTGGCCATCTCCGGGGAGGACGCACCGCAGCGGACGGCGGACACCGAGTTCGGGGGCATGTGGTTCACCGCGAAGGTGGATGCTGCTGCCGGGGCCGGGGAGGCGGCGTCGGTCACGGACGCGAGAGACTCGGCGGGCCGCGATCAGGGAGCCGAGGAGGGCGTCCGGGGCGACGATCGCCGGGTCATCGACTTCGATGTAACCGGGCTCTTCCAGGGCATGCCGGTCCCCGGGGACCAGTCGGCCGCCGGGAACGGGCGACCCGCCGACGACCGGGGCAGGTCCGAAGAAGCGCGGCCCGCCGAAGAAGGCGAAGAGCCCGGACAGGGGCGGCCCGCCGAGGACGGAGGCAAGCGGCCGGCCTACGAAGGGGAAGGGTCCGGACGGGAGTGGCCTGCCGACGACGCAGGCAGGCCGGACGAGGAGCGACCCACCAACGACGGCGCAAGGCCCGGACGGGAGCGGCCTGCCGACGACGCACGCAGGCCGGACGAGGAGCGACCCACCAACGACGGCGCAAGGCCCGGACGAGAGCGGCAGGCCGACGACGCACGCAGGCCCGACGAGGAGCGACCCACCAACGACGGCGCAAGGCCCGGACGGGAACGGCAGGCCGACGACGCAGGCAGGCCCGAAGGCGCGCGGCGCACCGGCGAAGGCGAGCAGCGCACCGACGAGGGAGGCAGCCCCGGAGGTGAGCGGCCGGCTCCGCAGGAGCCGGGGCCGGTTGACGCGGCCTCGGTGCGGGCCACCATCGACGAGCAGATGGCGGCGGGGTGGGACGAGGCCGCCGGCGTGGTGCGGGCGAAGGTTGAGCGGCCCGCGTTGTCGGCGGCGGACCTGGAAGCGATCCGGTGGCGGCTCGACGGGGCGACGCTGCGGGAAGTGGTGGACGACCGGGAGGCGCTGCGGGAGCTGGGTGAGCGGCTCGACGGGCCGCTGGCGGACGAGGCCGACATCGTGGTGAAGGCGGGGCTGCTCAGCGTCCGCGCGGAGGTGTACCGGCTGCTCGGGGAGCTGGGCATGGCGGCGGCGGCGAGCCGGCTGGCGCTGGCGCACGCGGAGTCGGCGCGGGACCTGCAGTCGATGGTGATCGCTCAGGCGGAGCTGGCCCACATCCTGCGGCTGCGGGGGGACTTCCAGGAGGCCGACCGGCTGTTCGCGAGGGCGACCGGCGCGGAGGTGCCCGAGTCGCTGCGCAGCGTGGTGCACGAGAACGCGGGGCGCTGCTGCTTCGACCAAGGCCGGCACATGGAGGCCCTCGACCACTTCGCCCGGGCCGTACGCCTCGGCGGCCCCGAGGACGCCGACCTGGCGGCGCGCGTGGGGGTGTGCCTCGAGGCGGTCTACATCCACGTGCTGCGCGACGGCTGGGGGCCTTATCCGCGTACGCGGGAGGACATCCTGGGCGTGAGCCGCGGCGGGCCGCTGGACGAGGCGACCGCGGAGCAGCCGGTCATCCAGCCGCGCTGACCTCGGCGGGCTGCCCGGTGCTGTGCCGCCCGGGCGGCGTGACGGCCATGGCCGTACGGCCTCGCCCGCCGTCCTTAGCCCGGTAGAGCGCGTCGTCGGAGGCCGCGCGCAGCTCCTCGGCGGTGCCGGCGTGGTCGGGCAGCACGGCGATGCCGATGCTCAGGCCGGGCGGCCCGGACGGCAGTTCGGCGGCGGCTTCCAGGGCGGCGCGCACCTCGTCGGCGGCGTGCCGGGCGCCGTCGCGGTCGGTGCGCAGCAGCAGGGCGAACTCGTCGCCGCCGAGGCGGGCCACCACGTCGTCCGTGCGCTTGGCCACCGTACGCAAGGCCTCCGCCACGGCTTGCAGCGCCCGGTCACCCGCGCCGTGCCCCCAGGTGTCGTTGATCGACTTGAAGTGGTCGATGTCCACGGTCAGCAAGGCGAGCGGCCCGCCGCCGTGGCTCGCGCGGGCCAGCGAGCCGTCGAAGGAGCGCCGGTTCGCGACGCCGGTGAGCGGGTCGACGAGCGCCTGCGCCTCGAGCACCTCGCGGAGCCGGTCGTGGCGGTTGCGCAGCGACGACGCCACGACGATGGCGGTGAGGGTGAACGCCACGGTGATCGAGATCCAGTCGGCAAGCGCGTGGCCGGGGCTGAGCACCGTGAACCCGACCGCGGCCTGGCCGGCCGAGACCAGCGCCAGCGTGAGCCCGGCGTTGCGGTTGCTGAGGAAGTTGGCGGCGTACAGGATCGGCCAGAGGTAGAAGAACTGCGAGCCCGCGGCCGCGTCGCGGGAGGCGAAGTTCAGCCCGGCGATCATGATGGTGGTGGCGAACGGGGCGACCAGCCACCACAGGCGGGGCAGCCGCGCCGGCCGCCAGTACGACATCGCGCCGCCGCCCGCCATGACCAGGCAGACCAGCGCGATCGCGACGACCCAGCCGAGCGGGTGCTCGTCGGGCAGCACGATGCCGGTCACGAAGACGAGCGGAGCGGCGGCGAGCATCAGGTACGCGACGCTGCGGGCGGCGCCCGGTTCGTCGCGGAGCTGAAATCGCACCGTGTGCCCGCCCCCTCTCTCCCGGACAGTTCGGCGCGACCCGGCCCGATCTGAGCGATCGGCCTAGACCGGCTCCGCGACGGCCTTCGCCTCGTCGCGCGGGGGGTCCCGGCGGGCCAGCGTGACCCCGGCGCTGGCCAGAGTGACCAGCGCGAGCGCGACGATCTCGGCGGCGCCCAGCCGCTGGTGCAGGATCAGCAGGCCGGCGACCGCGGCCGCGGCGGGTTCGAGGCTCATCAGGATGCCGAACACCCGGGTGGGGATGCGCCGCAACGCGTTGATCTCCAGCCCGTACGAGAGAACCGACGCGAACAGCGCCACGGCGACCGCCGCGGCCAGCAGCGACGGCGTGTGCAGCACCTCGGTGG
Source organism: Actinoplanes sp. URMC 104 (assembly GCF_051386375.1). Lineage (NCBI taxonomy): Bacteria > Bacillati > Actinomycetota > Actinomycetes > Micromonosporales > Micromonosporaceae > Actinoplanes > Actinoplanes sp. URMC 104. The sequence goes on from NZ_JBPQTO010000012.1 coordinate 539,267, forward strand.
CGCCGGCGGCGCCGAACGGGGCGGCCACGAGCGAGCCGACGGCCAGCGAGACGGCGAGACCCCCGGTTCCCGGTACGAGGCTGCCGAGCCGGGCGCTGAGCACGATGTACGTGCCCCAGCACAGCCCGGCCAGGAAGGCGAGCAGCAGCCCGCCGAGCGGGGCGGACCCGCCGCTGTCCAGGCCCAGCAGCAGCACGCCGGCCGCGGCGAGCCCGGCCCAGAGCAGGTCGAGCAGCCGGCGGGTCTGCACGACCGAGAGCAGCAGCGGGCCGAGGAACTCGACGGTCACGGCCGTGCCGAGCGGCACCTCGCGCAGCGCCTGATAGAAGATCAGGTTCATCGCGGCCATCACGACGCCGAGCAGCGCGGCGGACCACCAGGCCGCCCGGGACCAGGAGCGTACGTCCGGACGGGTCACGGCGGCGAGGATGACCGCGGCGAGCACCAGGCGGACGAAGGTCACCCCGGCGGCGCCGAGGTCGTCGAACAGATCCCGGGCGATCGCGTTGCCGACCTGCACCGACACGATCGCCGTGACGACCAGCAGGGGCGCGGGCGCCTCGATCCGTCTCATCCCGCCAGCCTCGCGGGCGGTCGGTCCCGCCGCACACCGGCCCCGCGGCTGGTGCCCTGCGTCACTCACTCGGTGCGCAGGGCGACCACCGGGTCGAGGCGGCCGGCGCGCTGGGCGGGCACCACGCCGAACACGATCCCCGCGATCGCCGAGACGCCGAAGGCCAGCGCCAGCGACCACCACGTGATCGCGGCGGGCACCGGCGAGAAGCGGTCGACCAGCAGCGCGGCGGTGACGCCCAGGGCCATGCCCAGCACGCCGCCGATCGTGGTCAGCAGCACGGCCTCGAGCAGGAACTGCACGCCGATGTCGCGGGGGCGCGCGCCGACGGCCTTGCGCAGGCCGATCTCCTTGGTCCGCTCGCGCACCGAGACCAGCATGATGTTGGAGACGCCGACGCCGCCGACCAGCAGGCTGATGCCGGCGATCGCGGCGAGCACCCCGGTGAGCACGCCCAGGATGTCGCCGAGCACACCGAGGATCTGCTCCTGGGTGACGGCGCTGAAGTCCGTGTCGGGATGCCGCTCGGTGAGCGTGGCGACCACGGCGGAGCTGAGCTGGTCGATGCGTTCGCGGTCGGGGGCGCGGATCGCGAGGCCGTCGATGCGGTCGGTGCCGAGCAGGCGCTGCGCGGCGGTGACCGGGACGTGCACCTCGCTGTCGCGGTCGACGCCGAGGCTCTGGCCGAGCCGTTCGAAGGTGCCGATGACCCGGAACCGTACGCCCCCGATCGTGACCTGCCGGCCGATGGGGTCGCGGTCGCCGAACAGAGCGGTGGCGGTGCCGGCGCCGAGCACCGCGACACGGCGGCCGGTGCTCACGTCCGTACGGGTCAGGTAGGAGCCCCGGTCGAGGCGGCGGACGAACACCGTCGGGGTCGTCTCGAGGACGCCCTGCATGCTGGCGAACGCGGAACGCGAGCCGGCGCGGACGGTCTCCCCCGACGCGATCGTGACGGCCACCCGGTCGCGGTCGCCGACGACGCGCGCCACGGCGTCGGCGTCGTCCATGGTCATGGTCGAGGCGGTCGGCGCGGACCCGGCCTCGAGCCGGCCGGGCACCACCAGCAGCAGGTTGGAGCCCAGCCCCTCGACCTGCTGCTCGATCTGGCCCTTGGTGCCGGTGCCGATGCCCACCAGCGCGACCACCGCCGCCACGCCGATCACGACGCCGAGCATGGTGAGGACGCTGCGCAGCCGGTTGGCGCGCAGCGCGTCGATGGCGACCCGCCAGGCCTCCGCGAGTCTCACGAGACGATCACGCCGTCCTTCATCACGATCTGGCGGTGGGCCCGCGCGGCCACGTCGCGGTCGTGGGTCACCAGCACCACGGCCACGCCCTCGGCGTTCAGCGACTCGAGCAGGGCCAGCACCGACTGGCCGGTGGCCGAGTCGAGGTTGCCGGTGGGCTCGTCGGCCAGCAGCACCGACGGGCCGGTCACCAGGGCGCGGGCGATCGCCACACGCTGCTGCTCGCCGCCGGACATCTGGTTGGGGCGGTGGTCGAGCCGGTGGGCCAGCCCGACGCGTTCCAGCATCGCGGTCGCGCGGGCGCGGCGCTCGCGGCGGCCCACGCCCCGGTAGACCAGCGGCAGCGCCACGTTGTCGCGGGCCGTGGTGCGGGCGAGCAGGTGGAACGACTGGAAGACGAAGCCGATGGTCTCGTTGCGCAGCCGGGCCATCTCGCCCGGGCCGAGCCCGGACACGTCGCGCCCGCCGATCAGCAGCGTGCCGCCGGTGGGACGGTCGAGGCCGCCGAGCAGGTGCATCAGCGTCGACTTGCCGGAGCCCGAGGTGCCGACGATCGCCACGTAGTCGGTCGCGTCGATGGTGAGCGACACCCCGCGCAGCGCGGGCACCGTGACGCCGTCGAGGTCGTAGGTGCGGCTGATGCCGGTCGCGACGATCGCGGCCGTCATGAGGGCCGGTCGCCGGGCTGGATCTCGTCGGCGCCGGACACGGCGATCCGCTGCCCGGCGTCGAGCCCCTCGGTCACCTGGACGACGTCCTCGCCCTGCACACCGAGCCTGACGGGCACCCGCTCGTAGCGGTCGCCGCGCACGGTCCACACGGTGTCGCGGCCGTCGACGTTGATGACCGCCGAGGCCGGCACCGTCACCGCGTCGTCCGCCTCGCGCACCTGCAGCCGCACCACGGCGCTCATGCCGGGTCGCGGGGTGGGCGCGGTGGCCCCGGCCGGGTCCTTGCCGCCGGAGAGGTCGAGGCGCACCTTGTACGACACCCCGCCGCGCGCCGACGTCGTCGGCAGCAGGTCGATCGAGCGTACGGTCGCCCGGTAGCTCGAACCGGTGGCCGCGTCCAGCTCGACGGCCGCCCTGACGCCGGGCTTGACCAGCAGCACGTCGGTCTCGTCGACCTCGGCGGTCAGGCCCAGCCGGCTCACGTCGACCACGGTGAGGATCGGCGTGCCCGCCGCGACGTAGGCGCCCTGCGGAACGGACGCGTCGACGCCGGGCAGCGACTGGCCTCCCCCGGCCGCGGCGGGAGCGGCCCCCGCGGCGCCGGAGGACAGCAGGTCGGTCAGCGACGGCGAGCCGCCGCCCGCGGTGCCGCCGAGCTGCACCACCCCGGCCACGGGGGCCCGCAGGGTGAGCGCCTCGACGGCGGCGTCGGCCAGCTCGTACGCCTGCCGGGCCTGCAGCCGCTGGGCGGCCGACAGCGAGCTGACCGCCTCGCCGAGCGACGCCACGCCCCGCTGCACCGAGCGCAGCGCCTCGGCCGCGGCCGCGGAGGCCGCGTCGTACTGCTGCTTGGCCGCGTCCACCTGCTTGAGCAGCACCTGGCGCAGGGCCGGATCGGTGATCTTGCCGGCCGCGGCACGGGCCTCGGTGAAGGCGTCCGCGGCCTGCTTGTCGGTCCTGCTCCGTACGGTCGTGAAGCCCGACGTGTCCCCGATCGAGCCGCCGCCGCGGGACGCCTCGTCGAGCGCGCGCTCGGCGGACCGGCGGCGCGCCTCGAGCTCGGGGGCGTCGATCACGGCCAGCACCTGGCCCTTGCTCACCCGGCTGCCGGACTCGACGCGCAGGTCGTCCAGCGTGCCGGCGGCGGGCGCGCTGACCGTGGCCGCGGCCCGGGCGGTCACCGAGCCGGGCGCCTCGACGATCTCCGACACCGTGCCGCGGGAGGCCTCGCCGAGGCGTACGTCGGTCGGCTCGTCGTCGCCGCACGAGGCCGCTGTGGACGAGACCAGGAGGACGCCCGCCGTGGCGAGCACGAAGAGGCGGGGCCGGCGGCGCGGGAGTTCGGCGGACACGCACGCAACTGTATGTCGCTCGCACGGGTGAACCGGGCGGGGCGCCGGATCCGTATCACCGGGCATGCTGAGAGCCGACGAGCTGACGATCGTGCACCACGACGACACCGTCAGCCGCTTCGTCGACGTGCGCTACACGCTGGGGCGCGAGGGGCTGCGGCTGATCACCGCAGCCGGTGGCGAGCGGTTGTTCCCGCGGCACGAGGTGCTGACCACCCACGCGCGAAGGCGGGCCGCCTGAGCGGCCCGCCCCCGGTCACGTCCCCGGCCGCCGGCCGAAGGTCTTGACGGTCATGCCGATCTTGCCGGTGCTCCAGTACGTCTTGGCGTCCTGCGGGAGCAGGTTGACGCACCCGTGCGAGCCCCGCCACTTGTCGTGGATGTAGGTGGTGGTCTGGTGGAAGCCCATGCCGCCCTTGAAGCGCTGCCAGTAGGGCAGCCACACCTCGTACGGGTCGGACCACTCCTTGATCGCCCGCTTGTTGATCTTGTAGGTGCCGGCGGGCGTGCGGTAGTTCTTCATGCCCGTGCGGACCACGGTCGGGTTGGTGTACCGCTTGCCGTTCTTCATGATCCAGGCGGTCTGCTCGGTCAGGTTGACGCAGAACGTGATGCCCGATTTCTTGGCCTTGCAGGCCGCCACGTTGCTGCGGCCCAGCCGGCCGGCCACGTCGTAGGTGGTGGGTCCGGCCAGGCCCTGGGCGGGCTGGATGCCGTACCGCTTCTGGAACTTCTTGATCGCCGCGCAGTCGGCGGCGGACTGCTTGCCGTCGACGGTCGTCTTGCCGAAGCCGCCGAGCTTGTGCAGCCACCACTCGACCTGCTTCTGGTACTTGCCGGTCGCACAGCCGGCCGCCGCGGCCTTGACGACCGTGGCAGGCTGCGTCATCGCGGCACCGGCCACCGCCGGCTTTGTCAGTGCGGCACCGGCCGTCGCGGGCTTTCCCACTGCGGCACCGGCCGTCGCGGGCTTTCCCACTGCGGCACTGGCCGTCGCGGGCTTTCGCGCTGCGGCACCGGCCGTCGCCGGTGACAGCGCCGCGGCGCCCAGACCGCCGCCGACCAGGGTCGCCAGGACGACCCCGGTGAGGCGGGTCGCTACCCGTCTCACTCTCACTTTTCCTCCCCAGGAAACTCGTGCGCACATACAACCACGTCGAAGCGGCGCACGGCTTCCCGGAGGAAAGCGTGGCGCGAAACCGGTAGAGCCATCGGCCCGCGCCCCGTCGAGTCAAGACTTATTGATCACCAATGCTCTCGAATTGTCAGCAGGCTCACGCGTCGTCGCCTGTGGACAACGCCGTTTCGCGCAGCCGGCCGGGGTAACTTCTGGCCGGCCCCCTGGGTGGGCGGGGAGGGCTGGTGGGTCAGGCGTCGGGGGTGGCGAAGTCCTGGACCCAGTACGGGGTGCGGTCGCGCGAGATGGCCAGGCCGATGCCCATCTGGCGCAGCCGGCAGTCGAGGATGTTCTCGCGGTGCGAGGGGCTGTTCATCCAGCCGTGCACCACCTCGTACGGGCTGTCGGCGCCGCGGGCGATGTTCTCGCCGTACCGCTTCCAGCGGTAACCGGCCTCGCTCACGCGCTCGCCGGCGCTCTCGCCGCCAGGCGACCGGTGGGCGAAGTAGCGGCGGCGGGCCATGTCGGCGGCGTGCCGGTTGGCGGCCAGGATCAGCCGGCGGTCGAGCGAGAACGGCCGGCAGCCGTGGCGGCGGCGGTTCTGGTTGATGAGCACGAGGACGCGCTGCTGCACGGGCGCGGAGGGGCTCACGGAGACGTCCCGCAGGGTCACCGCCCGGCGGGCGCCGGCCAGCACGGCGGCGCCGGAGCGCTGCGCGTTGCGCTGGGCGGGTCGCTGCGCGGTGAAGGCGGGGCGCTGCTGCGCCGAGAAGCCGGGCTGCTGCGCGGGGCGCTCCACGATGCGGGGGCGCTGGGCGGCGTCGGGGCGCCGCTGCTGCCCGGACGCGGTGGCGGCGCGCGGGGTGCCGCGGTCGTCGTCGTCGGCGTCGGCGGTGTCAGCGTCGCCGTCGGACGCGCCGGGGTCGTCGGCGTCGGCGGAGTCGTCGGACGCGCCCGGGTCGTCGGAGCCGTCGGTGCCGGGATCGGACGTATCCGGGTCGTCGGCGTCGTCGGCATCCGCATCGGGGTCGTCGGCGTCGACGTCGTCGGAGCCGGCGGGGTCCTCCAGGGTGGGCCGCTCCGCCGGGCCGCGATCGGAGAAGGGCTCCTCGTCGGCGAAGTCGTCCGCCTCGTCGCCCGGCGCGTCGTCGCCGAACAGGTCCGGCCACCAGAAGGCGCCGAAGCCTGCCATGTCCGGCCGCTCGTCGGCGTCGGCCGACGTCGCCACGACGCCGCCCGCGAGCAACAACGCCGAAGCCGCCGCACAGACCACAACGAGTGGTTTCCGCATACCCCGTAATCCCCATCGATCCACCGCCGCCCAGCCGTTCCGGGCGGCACTCGGCGAGGTCAACGTCACAGCCCTGCAGAGGTCACTTCGCCGACACGCGGGCGGCGCCGCGGCACACCGGCGACGGTCACTGCAATATGCGCTCTCAGCAGGCACTTCACGGCCGGAGGGGGCGGCACGGAAGTCGCACATTCGCACAGACAAACCGGACAGTTCATTCGTACGGGGTAAGCCCCCGGGTCCGTCTTCCCCGTCCGCCCGGAGGTCGTCAGCCCCGGTGCGGTCGTGGCACCGTCGTCGCGGTGCGCAACCGCTACCTGGATCTCCTCCGTGCCGCGGCGATCGTCCGGGTGATCGTCTACCACCTGTTCGGCTGGCCCTGGCTGTCCATCCTGCTCCCGGCGATGGGCGTCATGTTCGCGCTGGCCGGCTCGCTGACCGCCGCGTCGCTGTCGCGGCGTGACGCGGGGCAGGTGGTCGCCTCCCGGCTGCGGCGCCTGCTCCCGCCCCTGTGGCTGCTCGGCGTGATCGCCGTGCCCGTCATGCTGGTCACCGGCTGGCTGCAGGAGAGCGACGGCGAGCACCCGTTCAGCTGGGCGAAGCTCGCGTTCTGGGTCCTGCCGCTGGGCGACCCACCCGGCAGCGACCAGGCCGTCGACGTGTGGGAGCCGCTCTGGTACCTCCGCGCGTACGTCTGGTTCGTCCTGCTCTCCCCCGTGCTGTTCGCGCTGTGGCGCCGGGTCGGCTGGGCCGCCGTCGCGCTCCCGTTGCTGATCATGGTGGCGCTGGACGTCACCGGGCTGTCGCTGCCGGACACGGCGGACGCGGCGCTGTGGGACTTCGTGACGTACGGGGCCTGCTGGATCGCCGGTTTCGCGCACCACGACGGCCGCCTCGCGCGGCTCAAGCCGTACATCGCCTATCCGGTCACGCTCGCGATGGGCGCCGCCGCGCTGTGGTGGGCGCACAACGAGGGCAGCTGGGACCTCAACGACATCTCGGAGTCGCAGGCGCTGTGGTCGCTGGCCTTCGTGCTGGTCGTGCTGCGCTGGGAGCCGCCGATGGGCTGGCTGGCCCGGGTGCGCCCGCTCGACGCGACGGTGACGCTGCTCAACGCCCGGGCGGTGACGGTCTATCTGTGGCACAACATCGCGATCGCGGCGGTGTGGCCGGTGCTGACCGTGCTGGCGCTCGACGACCTGGGCGACCAGCTCGGCGCGGTCACCGATCTGGTGGCGGCGTTCGTGCTGACGCTGGTCGCGGTGCTGGCGTTCGGCTGGGCCGAGGATCTCAGCGCCAAGCGGCGGCCGCGGCTGTGGCCGGCCACGACGCCGCAGCGGGCCGAGCAGGGTGACCCGCAGACGGCCGGCACGCAGGGCGCCGAGCGGGCGGCCGAGCTGCCGGCGACCGCCCCGCACGGCCGGTCGAGCGCCGCGGCCGCGATGACGAGGACGCCCGCCAACTGGCCGCCGACCCCCGCCGCCGAGGCCCGGCACCCGGCAGCAGAAGGGGCCCGGCACCCGGCAGCGGAAGAGGCCCGGCACCCGGTCGCGCCCCGGCGTCCCGAGGAGGCCTGGCGTCCCGAGGAGGCCTGGCACTCGGAGGGGGCTCGGCACCCCGCGGAGGCCGGCCACCCGGCGGCGGAGGCTTGGCATCCAGCGGAAGCTGGGCATCCCGGGGATCAGGCGCGGCATCCGGAGGAGGCTCGGCACCCGGCGGAGGAGCCCACCCGGGCGGATCCGGGGTTGCCGGTGGCCGGGCGGCGGGCCGAGCCGTGGCACCGGGACGACCTCCGGGACTGACGAGTGTGAAGGAATCTCGGCTATCCGGGATGAAGTCTCGCTAACCTGAGCGAATGCGGCAGTACGGACAGGCGTCGGCGCTCTCCGACGAGGGCGCCGGGGTGATCTCGCTCGTCTTCCGGGCCGGTCCGCTGCTCTGCGCGCTGCCGCTCGACGAGGTCATCGAGACCATGCGGCCGCTCGAGACGCGGGCGCTGGCGGGCACGCCCGCCTTCGTCCGGGGCATCACGGTGCTGCGCGGCGTGCCGACCCCCGTGATCGACGTGTCGCGGCTGCTCGGCGGCGCGACCGCGCAGGCCGAGCGGTACGTCGCCGTGCGCACCGAGCGCGGCGCGATCGCGCTGGTCACCGGGGAGATCCTGGGGATCCGCGGCGTCGAGGCCGAGCCCACGGGCGGGCATCCGGCCCTGCTCGGCGGCGGCAACACGCGGCTGGTGGCGGGGGTGGGCACGCTCGGCACCGAGCCGCTGCTGCTCCTGCAGAGCATGCGGGCCGTGCCCGACGAGGTGTGGGAGGCCGCCGCCGCCGCGTCGGGCGTGCCGTCGTGAGCACGACCGCGCGGACCACCCGCTTCCGGGAGGTGCTGGCCCGCCGGCTGGGCTGGACGTTCGCGGACAGCGACGGCGGCCGGCTCGCCGACCTGCTGCGCGACCGGGCGGCCGAGCACCGGCTGGGCCCGGACGACTACCTGGCCCGGCTGGGCGCGCGGCCGTGGGACGACGAGCTGACCGAGCTGGTCGAGCGGCTCAGCATCACCGAGACGTACTTCTTCCGGCACGGCGAGCAGTTCGCGGCGCTGCGCGAGGACGCGCTGCCCGAGCGCGCCGCGGCCCGGGCGGCCCAGCGGACGCTGCGGATGCTGTCGGTGGCGTGCTCGTCGGGCGAGGAGGCGTACTCGCTGGCGATCACCGGGCGGCAGGTGCGGCCCGACCCGGACTGGATCGTGCGGGTGACCGGGATCGACGCCAACCCGGCGGTGCTCGGCCGGGCCGAGCGGGCGTGGTACTCGGCGTGGTCGCTGCGCGAGACCCCGGAGCCGGTACGGCGGCGCTGGTTCCGGCCCGACGACGGCGGCTACCGGGTGGTCGACGAGATCCGGCGGATGGCGCGCTTCGAGCGCGGCAACGTGGCCGACCCCGGCGGCGACGTGTGGCGCCCTAGCCAGTACGACGTCGTCTTCTGCCGCAACCTGCTGATGTACCTGACCCCGGACGTCGCCTCGGCCCTGGTCGGGCGGATGACCGAGGCGCTGGCGCCGGGCGGCTTCCTGTTCCTCGGGCACACCGACTCGCTCGGCAGCGACCCGGCCGGGCTGGAGCTGCGGCACAGCCACCAGACGTTCTACTACCGCCGCGCCGGCGCGCCCGGCGCGGTCCGGGCCGCCGCCCCGGCCGAGGTGGTCGTGCCGGTCGTCCGGGAGCCGCCGGCTCTGCCCTCCCCCGGCGACACCGACACCTGCAACCGCGCGCTCGAGCTGCTGCGCCAGGAGCGGTTCACCGCCGCGCTGGAGCTGATCACCGCGGCCCGCCCGGGCGCGCTGCCGCCCCGCGACCGGCTGCTGCACGGGGTGCTGCTGGCGCAGACCGGGCGGCTCGACGAGGCGATCGCGCTGGCCCGCCGGCTCAGCGACGAGAACGGGCTGTTCCCGGACGCGCACCAGCTGCTCGGGCTGTGCCTGGAGGACGGCTCGGCGGTGGCCGAGGCGATCGGGCAGTACCGCCTGGCGGCGTATCTGGATCCGGGCTTCGCGCTGCCCCGGATGCGGCTGGGCCAGCTCGCCCGGCGGCAGGGCGACGAGCGCACCGCGGCCGGCGAACTGGAGCGCGCGCTCGACCTGCTCGCGCACGAGGACGAGGAGCGGATCACGCTGTTCGGCGGCGGGTTCGGCCGCCTCGCGCTCACCGTGGTCTGCCGCTCCGAGCTCGACGCCTGCGGGGTGCGCCCGTGACCGCCCCCACCAAGGTCGGCCGGCGCCTGCTCGAGCTGCGCGAGGACTTCGACCGGTCCTTCGCCGAGCCGGCCCGCGGCCACGACGAGGAGCACCTGGAGCTGCTCACGATCCGGGCGGGCGGACGCCCGTACGCGATCAGGCTCTCCCAGACCTCGGGGGTGCACCCGGACCGGCCGGTGACCGCCCTGCCCGGACCGCAGCCCGCCCTGCTCGGCCTGGCCGGGTTCGCCGGGGCCGTGGTGCCCGTCTACGACCTGGCGGCGCTGCTCGGCCACCCGGTCGGCGAGGTGCCCCGCTGGCTGGTGCTGGCCGCCGGGACGCCGCCGCTGGGCCTGGCCTTCCACGAGCTGGACGGGCACGTGCGCGCCGCCGTTTCCGACATCGTCCGCGAGGCGGGCGAGCAGTCCGGCACCCCGCCCAGCGGCAGCCTGCGCGGGCTGGTGGAGCTGCCCGGCGGCAGCCGCCCGATCGTCGACATCCCGGCCACCCGGGCGATGGTGCACGCCCTGGCCGGTCACACCCAAGCACGCGACGAGGAGCCTCGATGATGTCCGGGAAGACCTTCGGCACCAAGCTGGCGGCCGGCTTCGGCCTGACTTTGGCGCTGACGCTGCTGCTGGCGACCACCTCGGTGCTGGCGCTGCGCTACGTGCTCACCACCAAGGACGCCGTGATCACCTCGGCGCGCGAGAACCTCACCGGCACGCAGGCGCTCAGCGCGTTCATGGAGGCGCGGATCGCCGACTACCGCGGCTACCTGCTGGCCGGCACCGACGAGTACCTCACCGCGGCCGGCGAGGACCGCACCAACTTCCTGCGCGAGGTCGCCAAGCTGCGCGGCACGCTCGTCGACCCGACCTCGCGCAGCCTCCTCGAAACCGTCTCCACGGCCGAGGAGAAGCACGCGTCGGTGCTGGCGCCGGTCATGGCGCAGCGCGCCAAGATCGCGAACCTGTCCAGCATCGACCAGCTGACGGGCAACGAGCAGGTGAAGGCGGCCCGGATCGCGGTGCGGCAGGCGATCGCGGACCTGATCGCCCGGCAGAACGTCGTCGTGAGCGCGCGCAGCAACGAGTCGTCGGCCCGCGCCACCCAGGCGATCATCTTCATCGTCGTGCTGGGCGCGCTGCTGATCGTGGCCTCGGCGCTGGTGGCCTGGAAACTCGGCCGCGACCTGCGCCGCGAGGTGGGCGCCGCGGTCGGGCACATCCAGAGCTCATCGGCCCAGCTGGAGGCCGCCGCGGCGCAGCAGGCCTCGGGCGGGCGCGACCAGGCCAGCGCGATGAACGAGATCACCACGACGATCAGCGAGCTGCTGATCACCTCGCGGCAGATCGCGGACAGCGCCCAGCGGGTGTCCAAGATCGCCGAGGAGACCGCGGAGGCCGCCCGCACCGGCGACGCCACCATCGACCAGACGCGCGCCTCGATCACCGCCATCCGCACCCAGGTCGACCAGATCGTGCAGCACATGCTGGCGCTGGGCGAGAAGTCGCAGCAGATCGGGGGCGTGGTCGACCTCGTCTCCGAACTGGCCGAGCAGACCAACATCCTGGCCATCAACGCGACCATCGAGGCCAGCGGCGCCGGCGAGTGGGGCCGCCGGTTCGCGGTGGTGGCCGAGGAGATCCGCAAGCTCGCCGACCGCACGGCCGGGTCGGCCAAGGAGATCCGGGCCCTGATCGAGGACGTCCGCGGCGCGGTGAACACGACCGTCATGGCGACCGAGATCGGCGCCAAGGCGGTGGACGCAGGCTCGCGGCAGTTCGACGACGCCACCAGCTCGTTCCGCCGCATCGCCGGGCTGGTGGCCACGACCAGCGACGCCACCCGCGAGATCGAGCTGTCCACCAAGCAGCAGACCACCGCGGTCGAGCAGGTCAACGTCGCCGCCTCGGACACCGCCCGGGTCACCCGCGAGACCGAGGCCAGCGCCGTGCAGACCAAGCAGACCGCGGCGCACCTCACCACGCTCTCCGGCGAGCTGCTGGACCTGGTCGGCACCGGACGCCACTGATGGCCGACCGCGATCCGCTGCGCTACTTCCGGATCGAGGCCCGCGAGCTGGTCGACCAGATCAGCGCCGGCGTCCTCGACCTGGATCAGCAGCCCGAGCCCGACGTGGTGGCGCGGCTGCTGCGGTTCGCGCACACCCTCAAGGGCGCGGCCCGGGTGGTCCGGCAGCAGGAGATCGCCGACCGGGCGCACGAGTTCGAGGAGGTGCTGGTCCCGCACCGCGACGAGGCCCCGCCGGCGCTCGCCGCCGACCAGATGCGCGAACTGCTGCGCCTCAACGACGAGATCTCCGGGTACGTGGACGCGCTGTCGGCGCCGGCGGCGCCGGTCGCCGCGCCCGCGCCGGCCGAGCCGGAGCCCATCCGCACCGTCCCGCTCGGGGCGCCCGACACGCAGGCCGAGATCGATCAGTCGAACGCCGCCGCCGAGCTCGTGCGCGGGGCCGAGGCCGCGGCCGACCGGCAACCCGAGCGGGCCGCCACCGCCGACCTCGACGAGCTGCTCGACGCGATCGGCGAGGCCAGCGCGCGCATCGCCCCGCTGCGCGAGGGCAGCCGCACCCTGGCCCGTCTGCACCGCAACGTCGAGACGCTGGGCGACCGGATGCGCGTCGGGCGCACCACGGTCACCGACGCCGCCGCCCGCACCGCCGTGCGCCGCCTCGCGGGCGAGCTCGGCGCGCTGGGCCGCCGGCTCACCGACGCCGTCGACCAGGTGGAACGCGAGCTCGACGAGGTGCGCGGCCGGGCCGAGGGGCTGCGCCTGGTGCCCGCCGGCTCGATCTTCACGGCGCTGCGCCGGGCCGTGCGCGACGCCGCCGACGCCGAGGGCAAGCAGGTCCGCTTCCAGGCCACCGGCGCCGACGTGCGGATGGGTCCGCACCTGCTCAACCTCATCAACGGCGCGTTCCTGCACGTCGTACGGAACGCGGTCGTGCACGGCATCGAGCCCGAAAACCAGCGCCTCGCCGCCGGCAAGCCCGCCGAGGGCACGGTCCGGGTCGACGTGGAGCGCCGCGGCCGGTACGCCGAGTTCCGCTGCACCGACGACGGCCGCGGCTTCGACCTGGCCGCGCTGCGCCGCACCGCCGAGCAGCGCGGGCTGCTGACGCCGGGCGCCGAGGCGAGCCCGCAGGCGCTGGTCGACCTGGTGCTGCACGGCGGCATCAGCACCGCGCCCGGGGTCACCGAGGTGGCCGGGCGCGGCATCGGCATGGACGTGGCCCGCGACGTGGCCCTGCAGCTGGGCGGCGAGGTGTCGATCGACAACCGGCCGGGCGCCGGGGCGACCGTACGCCTGGTCGTGCCGTTGACCCTGCTCAGCATGAACGGATTGATCGTGGAGGCCGGCGGGACCACCGCCACGATGCCGCTGGACGCCGTGCGCCGCTGCGTGCGGCTGTCCCCCGCGGAGGTGGCCGCCGCGACCGCCTCGGGGCGGTTCGCGCACGAGGGCGAGGTGCTGCCGTTCCTCCCGCTGGCCGGCGCCCTGCACGTGCCGCCTGCCGACGAGGAGTGCGGCTCGGGGGTGGCCGTGGTGCTGGCCGCCGACCGCGACACGGTGGCCGTCGGCGTGGACCGGCTGGCGGGCATCACCACGCTGGTCGCCCGCCCGCTGCCCGACCTGGCCCCGGCCGCCCCGGTCATCGGCAGCGTCTCGATCGACCTGGACGGCAACCCCCGGCTGGTGCTGGACGCGCACGGGCTGGTCGCCGAGGCGCGGCAGGAGAGCGCGGCGACCCGCGGCGACACCTCGCCGACCGTCCGGCCCCGCATGCCGATCCTGGTCGTCGACGACTCGCTGACCACCCGGATGCTCGAGCGCAGCATCCTCGAGTCGGCCGGCTACGAGGTCGACCTGGCCGCCTCGGGCGAGGAGGGCCTCGAGAAGGCCCGCAAACGCGAGTACGGGCTCTACCTGACCGACATCGACATGCCCGGCATCGACGGCTTCACCTTCGTCGCGCAGACCCGCGCGGACCCTCAGCTGGCGCACGTGCCGGCGATCCTGGTGAGCTCGCGGGCCAGCGCCGAGGACCGCCGCCGCGGCGCCGAGGCGGGCGCCTCGGCCTACGTGGTCAAGGGCGAGTTCAACCAGGAGGAGCTGCTCGCCCACATCCGGAGGCTGATCCTCTGATGATCCGTGTCCTGCTCGTGGAGGATTCCGCGACCATGCGCCACCACCTGCGCGAGTCGCTGGCCGCCGACCCGGAGCTGCAGGTCGTCGGCGAGGCGACCGACGGCGGCGAGGCGGTCGACATGGTCGCGCGGCTGCGGCCCGACGTGGTGACCATGGACATGATGCTGCCCACGATGACCGGTCTGGTCGCCACCGAGCACATCATGGCCGAGCACCCGACGCCCATCCTCGTGGTGTCCTCCGCCGACCGGCGCGAGCTGTTCAGCACGTACAACGCGCTGGCCGCGGGCGCGGTCGACGTGCTGGAGAAGCCGCGCGGCGACGACAGCGACGCCGACTGGGGACGGCGGCTGTGCGCGGCCGTCCGCCTGGTCTCGCGCATCCGGGTGATCACGCATCCGCGGGCCCGCCTCGACGGCCGCGGCCGGCCGGGCGCCCTCGCCGCGCCGCCGCCGCTCGTCCCGGCCGCGCTGCCGCAGGACTCGCTGCAGGCCGTGGCGCTGGGCTCCTCGACCGGTGGCCCGGGCGCGCTCACCGAGCTGCTGCGGGCGCTGCCGTCCGGGTTCCGCCCGCCGGTCCTGTGCGTGCAGCACATCGCCGCGAGCGAGCCGTTCGCGGTCGCGTTCTCCGACTGGCTGGCCGGGCAGACCGGCCGCGACGTCAGCTACGCCAGGGACCGTACGCCGGTGACCTCGCTCGCCGGGCGGGTCGTGCTCGCCCCGCCGGACCGGCACCTGCTGGTGCGCGAGGGCCTGCTGCGGCTCAGCGACGCGCCGCCGCGGCACTCCTGCCGCCCGTCGGTGGACGTGCTGTTCGAGTCGGTGGCCGCCGAGTTCGGCGCGGCCGCGGCCGGCTGCCTGCTCACCGGCATGGGCCGCGACGGCGCCGACGGGCTGCTGCAGATGCGTGCCCGGGGCGCGGTCACGTTCGCGCAGGACGAGGCGAGCTGCGTCGTCTACGGGATGCCGCGCGAGGCCGCGCTGCTGGGCGCCGCCGCGTACGTGCTGCCCCCGGCCCGCATCGCCGCCCGGCTCGCCGAGCTGCAGCCCGCGGGGAGCCGGCGATGACCCACCGCGTGCTGATCGTGGACGACAGCCTGACCGTGCGCATGGACCTGCACGAGGCGTTCGAGGCGGACGGCTTCGGCACCGTGCTCTGCGCGACCGGCGCCGAGGCCCGCACCGCCTTCGTCGGCGAGGACTTCGACGTGGCCGTGCTCGACGTGCTGCTGCCCGACGCCGACGGCCTGGAGCTGCTCACCGAGCTGCGCGGCATGCCGAGCCGGGCCCGCGTGGTGACCGTGCTGCTGAGCACCGAGGACGAGGTCGCCGACCGGCTCGCGGGGCTGCGCATCGGGGCGGACGAGTACGTCGGCAAGCCGTACGACGCGGGCTACGTCGTCGCCCGCGCGCGGCAGCTGCTCGGCGACGACCCGCGCCGCTCCGACGACCGCACCACGGTCCTGATCGTCGACGACAGCATGACCTTCCGCGAGCAGCTGCGCGAGCTGCTCGAGGGCGAGGGCTACGCGGTGCTGACCGCCCCGAGCGGCGAGGAGGGTCTGCGTACGGCCGCCGACCGCCGCCCGCAGGCGGTCATCGTCGACGGCGTGATGCCCGGCATCGACGGCGCCACCGTGATCCGCCGGATCCGGCTGGACCCGGCGCTGCGCGACACCCCGTGCATCCTGATGACCGCGGCCGACGACTACGCCACCGAGCTGCAGATGCTCGACGCGGGCGCCGACGCGTTCGTGCGCAAGCAGCAGAACCTGGCGATCGTGCCGGCGAAGCTCAACGCGGTGCTGCGCCAGGGCACCGAGCAGCTGCCGATCGAGGTCACCGGCAGCCTGCACGGGCCCAGCAAGGTGCTGGCGCTGACCCCCGACCGGCAGCGGCTGGCCGCTCTGGCCGAGGCGCTGCGCGACGAGGGGTACGACGTGATCCAGGCCGCCGAGACCGCGGACGCGCTGGACCTGCTCGCCGAGCAGCCGGTCGACTGCATCGTGCTGGGCCTGGGGCCGGACGGCCGGCTGGGCCGCGACGCGTGCCGCCGGATCAAGGAGGTGCCGCGGATCGGGGAGACGCCGATCGTGATGACCGGCGCCGGCGACGACGACATGCTGGAGTGCCTGGCCTCGGGCGCGGACGACTACGTGCGGGCCGACTCGGGGGCGGAGGCGCTGCGGGCCCACGTGCGCACCCAGATCCGCCGCAAGCAGTCGCACGACGAGAGCCGCCGCATCCGCGAGGAGCTGATGCGCCGTGAGCTGGACGCGGCCGAGGAGCGCTCGGCGCGCCAGCTCGCCGAGACCCGCGCGGCGCTGGTCGAGGAGCTGGAGTGGCGCAACCGCGAGCTGGAGGCGTTCTCCGGCTCGGTGTCGCACGACCTGCGCGGGCCGCTGCAGGTCATCAGCAGCTTCGCCGAGCACATGCTCGACGACGAGGACGACCCGCTGAGCCCGGAGGCGCGGCGGCGGCTCAGCCGCATCCAGGCGGCCGCGCACCGGATGGCCGACCTGGTCGAGTCGCTGCTGATCCTGGCCCAGGCGAGCCGGGGCGACCTGCGCCGCACCGAGTTCGACCTGACCACCACGACGTGGCAGGTGATCGGCGAGGTGGAGGCCCGCGACCCCGAGCACAAGGTGGCGTTCACCGTGCACGAGGGCATGCGCGCCGACGCCGACGAGGGCCTGGTCCGGGTGATCCTCGAGAACCTGATCAACAACGCGGTCAAGTTCACCCGCAAGATCGAGCATCCGGCGGTGGAGATCGGCCGTACGCCGCGGGGGTTCTACGTGCGCGACAACGGCGCCGGCTTCCCGGCCGGCAAGGCGGGCGAGCTGTTCCGGCCGTTCGCCCGCCTGCACAGCGCCGCGGACTTCCCCGGCACCGGCATCGGCCTGACCACCGTGCACCGGGCCGTCGAGCGCCACGGCGGCGAGATCTGGGCCGAGGGCGAGGACGGCCGCGGCGCGACCTTCTGGTTCACGCTGCCGCCCGCGCCCGGCCCGGGCGCGGGCCCGGACCGGCGCACGCAGGCCCGGCGCAACGGCTAACCGACGTAGGCGAGGCCGTCCGAGATGACCGTCGGGCGGCCCGCGGTGCCGGCCACCACGACCGAGACGGTGTGGGCCTTGGCGGTCAGGGCCCGCACCCACAGCGTCTGGCGGTGGGTGGTCCTGGCGGCCTTCGTGTCGACGGTGGCCACCTTGACGCCGTCCACGTAGACGTACGCGACGCCGGTCGACGCCGCCCGGGTGAAGGTCAGCGCCGCCGAGCGGCCGGTGAAGGTGTAGGCCAGCTTGGCGTTCTTCGCCGACGCGGCGAGCGCCCTGCCACCCAGGTAGGTCGACGCGGCCCGGGCCGACCAGGCGCCGGTGCGCTTGGCGGAGGTCTCGGGCAGCTGCGTGACCGTGCGGGTCACCGCGCCGGTGCCGACGTTGCCCGCCCAGTCGCGCGCCTCGACCGCGTACTTCACGGCTGTGTTCGGCTTGGCCGTGGGGTACCAGACCGTCGAGGCCGCGCCGAGCGCCACCGCGGCCGGCGAGGTCGCCCGCTGGCTGAACACCTTGACGTTGTCGGTGGAGCGGAACGTCACGGTGACGGGCACCGCGGTCGCCGAGGACGTGCCGGTGCGCAGCGTCACGGCCGGGGCGGCGGGGAACACCGGCGCGGTCACGTCGCCGTACACCTTGATCGACGGGGTGACGTCGGCGACGCCCGAGGCGTGCACGACCCGCACCGCGAGGGTGTGCGCCCCGGCGGGGACGTCGACGGTCGCGGCGCGCTCGGCGTTGCCGTCGACCGTCCGGCTCACCTTGCCGTCCAGCAGGACGTCGTAGCGGGCGACGCGGGCGAGGTCGCCGGTGACGTCCCAGAACAGCCGCGCGGTCCTGCGCACGTAGTAGGTGCCGGTGGCGCCGACCAGCGGCCCGCCGGTCAGCTTCGTGATCTTGAGGCCGGGCAGCACCGCGCGGGCCCGCACCACGCCCAGCAGCGGATAGAGCAGGTCGCCCGGGCACTCGGTCTCGGCGCCGTCGCGGTGCCCGGCGATGCGCGGGAAGGTGACCTTCGTGCCGAGCGGCCACTTGAGACCCGTGACGCCGGCGGTCATCTCGGCCGTCGAGACCGGGTCGAAGCCGTACGCCCCCAGCCGCGCGGCCGCGACCTGGGCGACCGTGGTCAGCGCCGCCTGGGTGGGCCGTACGGTGGTGAAGTCGCCGAGCAGCGCGATGCCGGCCGAGCCGGTGTTGAAGCCCGCGACGTGCGCGCCCACCACGGCGGCGGTGGCGCTGCCCTTGCGGCCCTCGTAGAGCGTGCCGCACTTGTCGACGACGAAGTTGTAGCCGATGTCGTCGAAGCCGTCCTCGAGGTCCTGGGTCATGATCGCGCGCAGGATCGACGGGGTCGCCGAGCAGGGCTCGGGGTTGGCGAACCCGCCGTGGTGCACCCAGATCATCTTGACGCCCTCGGCGGCAACGGTCGCCGGCGCCTTGACCAGCTTCTCGTCGGCGCCCCACTGGGCCCGGGTGACCATCTTGGGCAGGACCGCGAGCTTGCCGCTCTCCATCGGCTTCTCGATGGGCCTCGGGGTGGCCGAGGGCGCCGGGCTGCGCGTCGCGGACGAGGGCGTGAGCTGCGCGGGCGCGGTGGCGCCCGGGGACAGGGCGGGCGGCGCCCCGGCCGGGCCCTCGGGAGCGGGCGTGGTCGGCTCGGCCAGCATGCCGCCGCCCGCGCCGCCGGTCGTCACCGGCGCGTCCGGGTCGATGAGCGTCAGCCGCAGCCCCGCAGGCAGGGCCTTCGCGCCGGCGCCGGCCCCGGCGAGGCGGGCGGCCACGCCGTTCGACGGTCCCGCCCAGAGCGGCTCGGTCCGGCCGCGGACGCCCGCCTGCTCGCCCTTGTCGGCCGCGTCCTCGGCGACGGCAAGCGACTTCCACCCGCTCCAGGCGCCGGTCCGCGCGCTGCGGGTGCGCACCTGCACGGTGCCGGCGGGCTCGTCCGCGGGGTTCTGCCAGCTGACGCTCACCATGCTGAACCGCTTGGTGGCGCGCTGCGGCAGCGAGGCCGACGCGAGGGCGATCCGGTTGACGGCGGTGCTGACGGCCGGCGCCTTGACCGGGCTCGTGCCCGTGCCCGTGCCCGGGGCGCCGGCCGAGGCCGAGGCCGGCGGCGCGGACGGGACGGTGGCCGGCAGCGACACGGGAACCGGGTCGTCGGGCCAGCTCAGCACGGCGATGCCGCCCGCCGCCGCGAGCACCGCGACAGCGGCGCCCGCTCCTACGACCGCACGACGTCCCACGTGATCCCCCCGTTGATCTTCTTGCGAGCCGCGCGTGAGGGTAGCGGATGGACGGTCGCCCGGCCACCCCGTGATCGGCGAGGGTGGCCGGGAGCCGCCTACTCGGCGCCCAGGGCCGCCACCGGGCTGACCTTGGCGGCGCGGCGGGCGGGCAGCACGCCGGCCAGCGCGGTCAGCGCGACGAGGATCGCGAACACCGCCGCGAGCTGGCCCACGGGCACGGCCAGCGGGGCGTTGACGCCCAGCGCCTTGACCGCCATCCACGCGTACGGCACCCCGAGCACCAGCCCGAGCGCGGCGCCGATCACCCCGTACAGCGCGGACTCGGTCGTCAGCATCGTCCGCAGGCCGCGCCGCGAGAGGCCGACCGCGCGCAGCACGCCGGACTCGCGGACCCGCTCCACCACCGACAGCGCGGTCGTGGTGCCCACGCCGACCACGGCGATCACGACCGTGAGCCCGACCAGGCCCACCGCGATGACCAGCAGCAGCGTCACGTTGTCGTTGATCTGGTCGCGCTGGTCGGCGAGCACGTCGACCTTCCACCTGCCACCGGCGGCGGCCTGCGTCTCGTTGATCGCCCGGTTGCCGGCGGTGCGCGCCTGTTCCCCGCTCGCGGCGGCGTCGGCCAGCACCCCGGAGTACGTCGCCGGGGCGCCCAGCCGGGTCAGGTCGGCCGGGTCGAGCATCGCGGCGGCGTGCAGCGGAGCGTCGCCGTTGAGCTGCGCGACGACGGTCAGCCGTACGGTCCGCTTGCCCGCGGTCAGCTCGAGCTGATCACCGACGTGCTTGCCCGTGAGGTCCGACGCGAAGCCCGAGATCGCCACCTTGCCCGGCCCGACGTCCCCCAGCGAGCCGGCGCTCAGGTCCAGCTTCGCCAGCTGGGGCAGCGCCCGCGCCGCCAGGTCGGTGGCGGCCAGCCCCTCGGTGCCGCCGATCGTGATCTCCATCCGCCGGTACGGGGTGACGTGAGTCAGCTCGTCGCGCGCCCGCAGCTGCTCGGCCAGCGCGACCGGCACCGGGTCGAGGTCGACGCCGGTCAGCTCGTAGTCGGCGGGCGACGACGCGGCCATCTCCCGGTCGGCGAGGACCCGGAACGACGCGCCGCCGACCAGGGCCCCGGCGATGAGCGTGACGCCCAGCGCGACCACGACCGAGACCGCGGCGGCGCGGCGCGGGGCGGCGCCCACTCCCCCGGCGGCCAGCCGGCCCACCGGCCCGGAGCGGCGGATCGGCCAGCCCAGCAGCGCCAGCACCGGGCGCACCAGCACCGGGCCGAGCGCCACCAGCGCGAAGAACGCGAACGCGCCGGACGCGACGGTGGCGAACAGCATCGGCTGCGGGTCGTAGTTCTCCGGGTCGCGGCCGGGGAAGTTGGCGACGACGTACGCGGCGAGCAGCACCGCGCCGGCCGTGAGCAGGATGCCGGTGGCCCAGCGCAGCCGGCCGATGTCGCGGCGCGCGCCGGTGGTGCCCGCCCCGCGCAGCGCCTCCAGCGGCGACACCCGCGCGGCCGACGCCGCCGGGGCGAGGACCGCGAGCACGGTCAGGACGACGGCGAGCAGGATCGTGCCGAGCGCGGCGGGCACCGGCAGGCCGGGCGACGCGATGTGCGCGCCGGACCAGCCGGCCACCAGCGGGACCAGGTGGCCGGCGCCCAGCGCGAGCAGCACGCCCGCTGTGCCGGTGGCCAGCCCGGTCAGCGCGCCCTCGGCGGCCAGCGCGCCGGTGATCGAGCGGCGGCCGGCGCCGACCGCGCGCAGCAGCGCGAGCTGGCGCATCCGCTGGGCGAAGACGATGCGGAAGGTGGAGGTGGCGACCAGGCCGGCGGCGACCACGGCGATCGCGACGAACATGGCGATCACCGCGAAGACCGCGTTGACGTCGGACACCTTCTCCTCGGCCTCGTCGTGCCGCACGGTCGCGCCGTCGAGCACCTCGGGACGCTGGTCGGCGGGGACCTTCGGCGCTGCCACCACGGCGGTGATCCGCTGCTGCACCGCGGCGGGGTCGGCGCCGGGCGCGAGCCGTACGTCGATCCGGTTGAGGAAATCGGCGCGGGTCAGCTGCGCCAGCGCGCCCGCCGGGGCGTACGCCTGGAAACCGTAGTCGTCGCGGGCCGAGACGATGCCGACCACGGTGAGCGGCGACGGCGCCAGCGGCTTGCCGTCGTCGGCGTAGTTGAGCTGCGCCTTGACCTGGGCGCCGAGCTTCAGGCCCATCCGCTCGACCGTGCGCGGGGTGACCGCGACCTCGCCCGGCTTCGACGGGTAGCGGCCCTGGGTCACCGAGGCGAGGGCGAGCGGGCCGGAACCCGGGTCGGCGAGCAGCTGCAGGTACTCGCCGCCGACCTGCCCGCCGTACTCCATGCGGCCGGCCGCCTCGGCGACGCCCGGCACCCGGCGCACCGCGGCGAGCTCGGCCGAGGTCATGGCGCCGTCGCGCACCACCACGTCGACGCTCTCCGGGGTGCCGCTCAGCCCGTCGAGGAGGCTACGCTCGGTGATCTGCTGGGCGAGCACGGTGGCGTACACGACGAACGAGACGACAAGCACGGCCAGGCCGGTCAGCAGCAGGCGCGCGGGGCGGCGGGCCACGCCGCGCAGCTGGGTGCGCAGCACGCTCATCGGGCGACCGCCAGGCTCTGCAGGGCGTCGGTGACCGACGCGATGTCGGGGCGCTCGAGCTCGCCGGCGACGCGGCCGTCGGCGAGCAGCACCACCCGGTCCGCGTACGCGGCGGCGCCGGGGTCGTGGGTGACCATGACGATCGTCTGGCCGAGCTCGCGCACGGAGTTGCGCAGGAACAGCAGCACCTCGGCGCCCGAGCGCGAGTCCAGGTTGCCGGTGGGCTCGTCGGCGAACACCACCTCGGGCCGCGACACCAGCGCGCGGGCGAGCGCGACCCGCTGCTGCTGGCCGCCGGAGAGCTCGCCCGGCCGGTGGTCGAGCCGCGCCACGATGCCCAGTGTCTCGGTCAGGTGGGCGTACAGGTGCGGGTCGGGACGCCGGCCGGCGAGCTCCAGCGGCAGCGCGATGTTCTGCGCGGCGGTCAGCTGCGGCAGCAGGTTGAACGCCTGGAACACGAAGCCGATCCGCTCGCGGCGCACCTTGGTGAGCACCTTGTCGCTCTGCCTGGTCAGGTCGGTGCCGCCGAGCAGGGCCTGCCCCGAGGTCGCCGTGTCCAGGCCGGCCAGGCAGTGCATCAGGGTCGACTTGCCGGAGCCGGACGGGCCCATGATGGCGGTGAACTGGGCGCGGGCGAAGCCGACGGTCACGCCGTCCAGCGCCCGCACCGCGGTGTCCCCGCTGCCGTAGACCTTGACCAGGTCGACGGCGGCGACCGCGGCCAACGTGTCCACGCTCTGCGTCTGCATGATTTCTCCACTCGATGGCGATCTCGTCGCCGCAGATTCTGGGCGGAGCCGGCCGACCGGCACATCGGCCGCGGGCCGGGGCGGCCGATCACGGCGGATCTGTCTTTCGGCCGATGAGGGGCCCGGTACCAGCGCATACGCTGGGGTCACGATGCAGAACACGATTCTTCGCCGTGCGGCCCAACTGCTCGCGCTGTTCGCGATGGCGGTGCTCGGCCTGTTCGACGTCGCCCAGGGGCTGCTGTCGCGCTCCGAGCCGCTGGGCCTGGCGCAGATCGCGCTGGCGATGGCCGCGGCCGCCGTCTGGCTGCCCGCGCACCGCTCCGGGTCGACCCGGCTGCCCAACGCCGCGCTGGTGCTGGGCGGCTTCTCGCTGCTGGCCACCTTCGTGATCGCGGCCTCCCCGACGAACGGCTTCGCCGGCGGCACGAGCTGGGGTCTCGCCGAGTCGGCCGCGCTGCTGGGCGTCTGCTACGTGCTGGCCCGGCACGCCCCGGCCGGGCGGGCCGCCACCGCGCTGCTGGTGGTCGGCGCGGCGGTGTCGTTCATGCCGCTGCGCGCCGGGCAGACGTACGTCTACGTGATCTTCGGGCTGATCCAGGCCCTCGCGGCGGCCGCGGCCATCGGGCTCGGCATCTACCTGCGCATCGTGGAGGGCTCGCGGCAGCGGGCGGTCGACGCCGTCCGCGCGGAACAGCGCGCCGAGTTCGCGCGGGACCTGCACGACTTCATCGCCCACCACGTCACCGGCATCGTCGTGCAGGCGCAGGGCGCCAAGTTCATCGCCGAGCAGGACCCGCAGCGGGTGCTGCACGCGCTCGACCAGATCGAGCGGGCCGGCGCCGAGACCATGGCCTCGATGCGCCGCATGGTCGGCGTGCTGCGCGACCCCGACTCGAAGCCGGACGCGCCGCTGGCCCCGGTCGCCGGCGTGCACGACCTCGCCGCGCTGCTCGACCAGTTCAACTCCGCCGGCGGCGCCAAGGCCCGGATGCACCTCGACGGCGAGCTCGACGGGCTGCCGGTGGAGGTGTCGACCTCGGCCTACCGGGTGGTGATGGAGGCGCTGACCAACGTGCGCCAGCACGCGCCCGCGGCCACCGCCGCCGACGTGTGGATCCGGCGCACGCCCGAGTGGCTGCTGGTGCGGGTGGCCAACGACGGCGAGGTTCCGACCACGCCGCGCGACCGCCCGGGGTACGGTCTCGTGGGCCTGACCGAGCGGGTCCGCGCGGTCGGCGGCCGCATCACCGCCATGCCGGGCATCGAGGGCGGCTGGGTGGTCGACGCCGCGTTCCCGATCGATCCGAGGACGAGCGAATGATCCGCGTACTGATCGCCGACGACCAGGCCATGGTCCGCACCGGCTTCGGCATGATCATCGGTGCGCAGCCCGACATGGAGGTCGTCGGGGAGGCCAGCGACGGCGTCGAGGCCGTGGCCCTGGCCCGCAAGCTGCGGCCCGACGTGGCCCTGCTCGACATCCGCATGCCCAAGATGGACGGTCTGGAGGCGCTGCGGCTGCTGTCCGGCCCCGGCGTGAGCGACCCCGTCAAGGTCGTCGTGGTCACCACCTTCGACCTCGACGAGTACGTGCACCAGGCGCTGCGCAACGGCGCCGCCGGCTTCCTGCTCAAGGACTCCGGCCCGGCCCTGCTGGTCGAGGCGGTCCGCGCCGCGGTCTCCGGCGACGCGCTGATCAGCCCCTCCATCACCGTACGGCTGCTCGAGCACCTCTCTCCCCCGGCGCCCGCCGGCGACGACGGCGGGCTGTCCCCGCGCGAGCTCGACGTCGTGCGGCTGGCCGCCAAGGGCCTGACCAACGCCGAGATCGCCGCCCAGCTGTTCATCTCGATCGGCACGGTCAAGACCCACGTCGGCAGCGTCATGACCAAGCTCGGCGCCCGCAACCGCGTCGAGATCGCCGCCTGGGCCTGGGAGCGCCGCCTGCTCGGCTGAGCGCCGGACGGCACGTGTACCCCGCGGCGCAGGGGGTAGGCGGCCCCGGTGACGGCGACGACGATGGCCTGGGAGCGCGCCGGTCTGGGCGACCCACTGGTGCTGCTGCACGGCATCGGCACCACGCACGACGACTTCGCCGCGGTGCGCGCGCAGCTCGCGGCGGACTACGAGGTCCTCGCCCCCGACCTGCCCGGGCACGGCCAGTCGCCGCCGCTGCGGACGCGGCCGACCGTGGCCGCGCTCACCGACGTGGTCGCGGCCGACCTCGACGCGCTCGGCCTCGAGCGGGTGCACCTGCTGGGCAACTCGCTGGGCGCGCGGATCGCGCTGGAGCTGGCGTGGCGCGGGCGGGCCCGGTCGGTGGTGGCGATCGCCCCGTCCGGGATGCAGTTCCCGCTCGAGCGGGCCTATCAGGGCCTGGTGATGGGGGCCACCCGGGCGAACCTGCGGGTCTTCCGGCGCTGGATCACCCCGCTGGCCGGGGTGCCGTGGGGCCGCACGCCGCTGCTCGCGACGCTGCGCGCCCGGCCGTGGGACGCCTCCGAGACCGAGGCCCGCGCGGTGCAGCCCGGGTTCGCCGAGGCGCGCCGGTTCTGGGCGACGCTGTGGTGGGCCGTGCTGGCCGACGTGCCGACCGGTCTCGGCGACATCGACTGCCCGGTCGTGCTGGCCCAGGGCACGGCCGACTGGATCTCCGGCGGGCAGACGCCCCGCTTCCTCGCGGCCGTCCCGGGCTCGGTGTTCCGGCCGCTGTTCGGCGCCGGGCACGCTCCGCAGTCGGACGCGCCCGCGACCATCGTGAGCCTCGTGCACGAGGCGACCTCCAGGGCGAAGGAGCAGTGACATGAGTGGACGCCGGCACGTCAAGGACCAGGTGGTGGTCGTGGCGGGCGCCTCGAGCGGCATCGGGCGGGCCGCGGCGCTGCGGTTCGCCGCCGAGGGCGCCCGGGTGGTGGTCTCGGCCCGCAGCCTCGACGGGCTCGACTCGCTGGTGCGCGAGATCAAGGACACCGGCGGGGAGGGCACCGCGGTGGTGGCGGACGTGACCGACCCCGCCGCGATGCGGGCCGTGGCCGACCAGGCCGTCGCGACGTACGGCCGGCTCGACACCTGGGTGCACGTGGCCGGGGTGCTGCTGGTCGCCGCGCTCGAGGACACCACCCCCGAGGAGTTCGCCCGGGTGATCGACGTGAACCTGCTGGGTCAGGTGCACGGCGCGATGGCGGCGCTGCCGCACCTGCGGCGCGACGGCGGCGGGGCGCTCATCCACGTGTCCTCGATGGGCGCCAAGCGCGGCATCCCGCTGCAGAGCGCGTACACCGCCTCCAAGCACGGCGTCGACGGCTTCCTCGAGGCGATCCGCGTCGAGTTCCGGCACGACAAGGTGCCGGTCACCGTCACCAACGTGATGCCCGCGACCATCAACACCCCGCTGTTCGACAACGCCCGCACCAAGCTGGGGGTCAAGCCGATCGCGCCGCCGCCGGTCTATCCGCCCGAGCTGGTGGCCGACGCCATCCTGTTCGCCGCGAGGCATCCGGTGCGCGACATCGTGGTCGGCGGCGCGGCCAAGACGCTGATCACCGCCCAGGCGGCGGCGCCGCGGCTGGTCGACGCGGTCATGCGGCGGGCCGGCTACCGCGTGCACTTCACCGACGACCCCAAGCCGGAGGACGCGCCCGACAACCTGTTCGCGCCGCTGCCCGCGCACGACACGGTGACCGGCACCGTCGGCGACCACGCCCGGCAGCACAGCGTGTGGACGGCGATCGAGACCCGCCCGGCGCTGCGGTATGCGATGCCGCTCGCCGGCGGAGCGGCCGTCACCGCCGCGGTGCTCACCCGGCTGCGCGCCCGCCGCGGCCGCGCCCGGGGAAACCGTCCGCTGAACAGGCTTCTCCGCCGGAGGTGAAACCCCTAAGCTGCCCCGGTGCCCCCATCGAAGAGTGCCGCTCTGCTCACCAAGAGCACGCTGGTGACCGTCTCCCACGCCATCGAACGGGCGGCCCTCGCCGCGGCCGAGGACGGGCCGATGGCGGTGGTGGCGCTCTTCCAGCGGCTGCCCTATTTCGAACGCGAACGGCAGGTGTACGAGCGGATCGCCCGCGCGGCCGCGGTCACGGTCGTGGGGCTGGTCGGCGACCAGGCGCTGGACCTGCCGGCCGGGTCGCACCTGGTGGCGCTGGACGAGCAGGAGCCGTACGCCCGGGAATGGACGGTCGTGGTGCTGACCCCGCGCTTCGGCGCCGTCCTGGAGGCGCGCGACCGCGAGGAGGTGTCCGGTTCGGCGGCGACGCTGGAGGCGGGCCGGCTCTTCGACGGGTGGTGCAGCCTGCGCCGCGACGACGCGCTGCACAAGCTGCTCGAGCTGCAGCAGGCGTTCGCGCAGCGGATGCCGCCGGAGGCGCGGGCGGGCATCGACAAGGTCCTCGCGTACGTCCGGGACGTGCCCGCGGGCGCCGGTGAGAGCCGCGCCGACGCGGTGCTCGACCTGCTCGTCGGGCGGACCGAGCGCGCCGGCACCGAGCTGGCGCGGCTGCGCCGGCAGACCTCCGCGACCGAGACGGTGGCGCCCGAGGAGGAGATCAGCCGCTGGGCGGGCGCCGGCGGCGTGACGGCCTCGGGCACCCTGCCGGTCTCGCTGCTGGCCGTGCGCGTGCCGCCGCCGCACCAGCTGCCCGAACAGGCGGGCCGCCGCACCGGGGCGCTGCGCAACGAGAGCCTCATCGCGGTGTTCTCCGGGGTGCTGCGCGACGCCGACCGGATCACCCGGCTCGGCGAGAACGACTTCCTGCTGATGCTGCCCGCGCTGGCCTTCGACGACGCCGTCAAGACGGCCCAGCACCTGCACGCGGAACTGCAGGCCGCGGGCGCGCAGAACCCGTTCCTGCCGGGCGCCGCGCACATGGTGGTCATGACGACCCGGCAACGCCCGTTCCCGCACGAGCGCATCGTGCAGGCGCTGAGCTGGGCCGAGGGCGAGCAGATCCCGATCGCCCGGCTGGACGACTGACGATGGCGCTGGCCACGGCGTTCACCCGGCTTCTCGGCGTACGGCACCCGATCGCGCTCGCCCCGATGGGCGGCTCGGCCGGAGGCGCACTGGCGGCGGCGGTCTCCCGTGGCGGTGGCCTCGGCATGCTCGGCTCCGGCGACGGCGACGCGCAGTGGCTGGCCCGCGAGGTGCCGCTGCTGACCGCGGGCACCGACCGGCCCTGGGGCGTCGGCTTCCTGACCTGGGCGCTGCGCCCGGGCGTGGTGGAAAAGGCCCTGGAGTACGGTCCCCGGGCCGTCATGCTGTCGTTCGGCGACCCCGGCCCGTACGCGGCGGCGGTCCACCGGGCGGGGGCGAAGCTCATCCTGCAGGTGACCGGCCTCGACGAGGCACGAAAGGCCCTCGACCTGGGCGCCGACGTCATCGTCGCCCAAGGTACCGAGGCCGGCGGTCACGGCGCGCGGCGTGGCCGCTCCACGCTGTCGTTCGTGCCCACCGTCGTGGACCTGGCCGGTCCCGTGCCCGTGCTGGCCGCGGGCGGGATCGCAGACGGCCGGGGCATCGCGGCCGCGCTGACCCTGGGCGCGGCCGGCGCCCTGCTGGGCACCCGCTTCCAGGCGACCGCCGAGTCGCTGGCCGACCCCGCGACCGTCGCGGCCATCCTGGCCGGGCGCGGCGAGGACACCGAGCGCAACAGCGTGCTGGACATCGTGCGCGGCTCCCCCTGGCCCTCGGCGTACACGGCCCGCACGCTCGGCCATCCCCACCTCGAACGCTGGCAGGGCCGCGAGGCCGACGCCGCCGCCGACCCGCAGGCCCGCCGCGACTACGACGACGACCTGGCGCGCGGCGTCATCCCGCCGCTGCCCGTGTGGGCCGGCGAGGCCGTCGACCTGATCGGCGACCGCCCGCCCGCGGCCGGCCTGGTCGAGGCGCTGGCCGGCCAGGCCGAGCAGGCCCTGGCGCGGGCGGGAAGGGGCTGATCCCGGCGGGCCGTGCGGAGACGGCCGGCCCGCCGGGAGCTCGGCGACCGCCGCGTCAGTGGGTGCGCGGGTCGTGGTCGGTCGTGCGGCTGCCGGCCTTGGCCAGGCCACGGCTGATCATGTAACCGATGGTGAGCAGCGTGATGTAGAACCACGCCTTGTCGGCGGCGAAGTAGTCGCTGCCGTTCTCGGCCGCGCCGTCGCCCACGACGTTCGAGGCGACCAGCACGCCGATGACCGAGAGCACGTAGGCGACGAGCTCGCTGGTCTTGAACGACGGCTTGGTCTCTTCACCACGAAGGTGGCGCCGCGAGACGTCGAGGCTGCTCGGGGTGTGGGTGACGCTGGCCATGGGGGGCCTCCTCATTTCAGTCGATGATCATCCCGTGTCCGGGTGCTGAGTCCGAATTACCCGGTTGATCCGCGGGACCCACCCGTTCCCCCGTCGCTCGTTCCGGTGGTTTGAGATCTCGCAGCACCGCTACTTCCGACGCCCGCGGACTCGGCGTGGAGCCTCGCCCACCTCCGACTGGCCATGCCCGAGCTGGTCGGCCGCTTGCTCGAACGCTGCGACGAGACGGCCCGCGAGCTGTCCGCCGCGCCGTGGACCCTGCCGCCCGGCACCGTCCACCCCGGCAACCTGCTGCGTACCTCCGCTGGCCGGGTCGTGCTGTGCGACCTCCAGCTGGCCTCCTACCTGCTGCTCCGCCCACCCGCCGGCCCGCCGCCGCCGAGCTAGCCCACCGCCTCCACACGGTCCTGACCCGCGACGACGACGCCCGCTGGCACCGCTACGAGTCATTCGTCCAGCCGTGACCGCCCACCGGCCTCCGCACGACAAGCGGCTCGCTCGGACACCTTGCCGGCGAGTCGGCGGGGCCGGTCGCGGGTGGCAGCGTCCGAGCGATTCACCGCAGCGTCCGCGGGCAGCACGCCCCTAGCGCGGCACGGCGCGGAACCAGGCGTCGCGGTCGGCGGGGTCGGGGCCGCGCCGGCGCTGGGTGGGTGGCTGTGCGCCGGCCAGTGGGGCGTGGTGGTCGAAGCGGGTCACCAGGACGGCCTCGCCGCCGGTCAGGTCGGGTAGCGCGGCGGCGAGCGCAGGCACCTGGGCGGACGGCAGGTGGCCGGCCAGCCGCACGTACCCGCCGGTGGTTGCGACGTCGAGCACGAGCGCGCCCAGGCGGCCGAGCAGCGCGGTCACCGGGCCGTGCGCGGGGCGCGGCAGGTCCAGCTCGAACCGGTTGACGGGCTGGCACACCCGGGTGCCGGCGCGGCGCAGGATTTCGGCGACCACGACGGGGGCGAGGTTGCGGAAGTCCGCCGCCACGCTGGAGATGGACTTGTCGAACTTCTGGTGCGGCCTGCTCTGCCGCGGCCAGTACTGCGACGACGTCATCGTGACCACGCAGTCGGTGACCGGCCAGCCGTGCGGGCCCTGGCGCAGCGCCGCGCGGACGCCCTCCTCGGTGGCGGCCACGAAGGCGGGCGGCAGCCGTCCCGGTTCGATGCCGGCGGAGAACTCGATGCCGTGCCCGACCGGCGCGGCCTCGACGCGCAGACCGATCCCGGCCAGGTACGGGTTGCCGCGCTCCTTGACCCGTTCGTGCGCCGCGCCCGTGCCGGCCACCCGCTCGATGCACGCGACGGTGGTGCCGGAGAAGCGCGCCTCGACCCCGTACCGGTCCTGCAGCAGCGCGGCGAGGACCTCCTTCTGCACCTCGCCGTGCAGGCTGACCATCGCCTCGCCCGCCTGCTCGTCGAGCCGCAGGTCGATCAGCGGGTCCTCGTCGGCGAGCTCGGCCAGGCCGGCGAACAGGGCGGTCCGCCGTGCCGGGTCGGCCGGTTCCACGAGCGCCTGCAACGTGGCGGGCGGGAAGCGGTGCGTACGCCGCTCGGGCAGCACGCCGAGGGTCTCGCCGATCCGCGCCGACGTGCCGCGCAGCGCGGCGATCTGGCCCGCGCCGGCCGCCCGGTCCACCAGGACCCCGCCGTGCCGGCTGACCGCGACCTCGGTGATCCGCTCGGGCCGGCGGCCGTCGAAGGCGACCCGGTCCCGTACGCGCAGCTCGCCCGCCCACAGCCGCACCCAGGCGCGCCGGCCGTGCTCGTCGCGGTCGACGGCGAACACGCTGCCGGCGGGCGGGCCGTGCTGGTCGCGGGCACGCGGCAGCAGACCGGCCAGGACCCGGCGCAGCTGCGGCACCCCGGCCCCGGTCAGCGCCGAGCCGTGCACGACGGGCGTGAGCGCGCCCCGGCGTACGCCCTGCCGGATGGCCCGCCGCAGCGTGGCGCGCCGGGACCGCTCGCCGTCGACCCACGCGGCGAGGATCCGGTCGTCCACCTCCGCGACCGCCTCCACGACCGGTGGGGCGTTGAGCGGGAGCGCGTTCACCTGGGCGTCGCGCCGGCCCTCGCCGTCGACCGCCGTGAGCGCGACCAGGTGCGGGGTGAGCCGGTGCCGCGCCTGCGCCTCGACCCGCCGTACGTCCGCTCCGGCCCGGTCGACCTTGTTGACGAACAGCACGGTGGGCACGCCGATGCGGCGCAGCGCCCGCCAGATGACGACGGTCTGCGGCTGCACCCCCTCGACGCCGGAGACCACGAGCACCGCCGCGTCGAGCACGGCGAGCGAGCGTTCCACCTCGGCGATGAAGTCGGGGTGGCCCGGGGTGTCGAGCAGGTTGACGGTGAGGTCGCCGATCGCGAACGAGGTCACCGCCGCGCGGATCGTGATGCCGCGCCGGCGCTCGAGCTCCATCGCGTCGGTGCGGGTGGTGCCGGCGTCGACGCTGCCGGGCTCGGCGAGCACGCCCGCCTCGAACAGCAGGCGCTCGGTCAGGCTGGTTTTGCCGGCGTCAACGTGGGCGACGACTCCGAGGTTGAGAAAGGCCAAAACGCATCTCCACGGCAGGACGGTCAGGGGTCCGGGGCGTGGAAGCTGCGCGCATGGTCGTTCTCCTCTCGGCGGTTTGCGGTCCGATGCTGACACGGGCGCGGAGCCCGGTCCACCGATTTATCCGGTGAAGTAGGCGGCGCTCTCGGCGTCGGCCGGGTAGTACGACTCGATCGCGAGCTCCTCGACCGTGATGTCGGCCGGGGTGCCGAACGTGGTGATGGTCGAGAACAGCCGCAGCTCGCGGCCGTCGAGGCGCACGACCATCGGCATCACGACCTCGGCGTCGATCGGCAGGCCAGGCCCGTCGTCGGAGCCGGGCGTGAACAGTTCCTCGTACAGCGCGGTCAGCTCCGGGTCGGGGGCGGCCGCGAGCTGCCGGGCGAGCCGGGTGCGGAACATCGCGCGTACGTCGGCCCGGTTGACCACCAGGCCGCCGAGCCCGCGCGGGTCGAGCCCCAGCCGCACCAGGTTGACCGGCGGCCGCAACAGGACCGGGTCCACCCGCGCGAAGAACGGTTCGACCGCCCGGTTGGTCAGGACGATGTTCCACCGGCGGTCGAAGACCACAGCCGGGTACGGCTCGTGGGCGCGCAGGATCCGGGCGACGGCGTCGCGGACGGCCGCCAGCGCGTCGTCGCCGAGCGGGCGCTCGGCGTACCGAGGGGCGTAGCCCCCGGCGAGCAGCAGCCGGTTGCGCTCGCGCAGCGGCACCCGCAGCTGGCCGGCGAGCCGGAGGATCATGTCGGCGCTCGGCCGCGACCGGCCGGTCTCCACCAGGCTGACGTGCCGGGCGGAGACGTCCGCGGCGATCGCCAGGTCCAGCTGGCTGAGTCCGCGGCGGTGCCGCCATTGCCGCAGAAGCTCCCCGACCGTGTGCACGATCGTGCAGCGTACGCATCGTCGCGCCGGACGCCATGACATGCGGTTTCATCGACACCCCGCGGGGCCGCCGCGACACTGCCTCCATGACCACGGACAACAACAAGGACCTCGTCCGCCGCGCGCTGGCCGGGCTGATCGAGACCGGCGACGTCGAGGCGCTCGCGAGCGTGCTGAGCGACGACTTCGTGCACCGCAGGCCCGACGGCGCCACCTCGACCAGGGCGGAGTGGCTCGCCGCCGTCGGCGCCGCGCTGGGGCCGCTCGCGGGCATGCAGGTCGAGATCCTGCACCTGCTGGCCGACGGCGACCACGTCGTCGTGCACTCGCGGCGCCGGCTGCCCGGCCGCGGCGCGGAGATCGCGGTCGTCGACCTCTGGCGGATCCACGACGGACGGATCGCCGAGGGCTGGGAGATCATCGAGCCGGCGTCCCGCGCGGCCGCCAACCTGACGTGGTGGGAGCCCGCCGGCCTCTAAGGCCGGCGTGGCGCTGCGGGGACGGCGCGGCGGCCCCGGAGCTCGGCCGCCACCAGACCCGCGGCGGCGACGGCGATGACGACGGCGGCGACGGCGGGCAGGGCGGCGGCCTGCCACCGCTGCAGCACCACGCCGCCCAGCAGCGCGCCCGCGGCGATGCCGAGGTTGAGCACGGTGATGCCGATCGCGCTCGCGGTGGCCTCGCGGCCGGGCGGGGCGATGCGCAGCAGGTGGGTCTGGTAGACCGGCGGCAGCACGCCGATCAGCACGCCCCAGCCGGCGATCACGACGGCCGCCGCGGCGACGCCCCGGTCGAGCAGCACCAGCGAGCCCGCTCCGGCGGCGAACGCGACGCTGACCCAGCCCAGCGCCTGCCGGGGGAAGCGGTCGGAGAGCCGGCCGGCGAGCGCGGTGCCGAGCACCCCGGCGGCGCCGAAGACGAACAGCAGCACGCCGCTGGTGGGGGCGTCGTAGCCGCCGAAGTCCTGCAACAGCGGGGCGACGTACGTGTAGAGCAGGAAGTGGCCGGTCAGCACGAGACCCGCGGCGAGCGCGACGCCGAGCACCGTCCACAGTGCCGTGCCGTCGCCCCGGGAACGTGCGGCCGGCTGCGGCGCCTCGGGGAGCCGCAGCGCGCGGATGACCAGCGCCGCGAGCGCCAGCAGCACGGCGAGCACGACGAAGCAGGCCCGCCAGCCGAGGGCGGCCCCGGCCGTGGCGCCCAGCGGGATGCCGACGATGCCCGCGACGGCCGGGCCGGCCAGCACCACCGAGACGGCCCGGCCGATCGAGCCGGGCGCGACGAGCGTGGCCACCGTCGGCACGAGCAGCGACCAGAACAGGCCGTGCCCCGCGGCGGCGACGGTCCGGCCGGCGAGCGCCCAGCCGTACGAGGGAGCGAGCGCGGTGCCGGCGGTGGCCCCGGCGATCACCAGCAGGACGGCCGGGATGAGTACGCGGCGCGGCACGCGCGCGGTGAGGCGGGTCAGCGGGACGCTGGTGGCGGCGATGGTCAGCGCCCACGCGGCGACGAGCCCGCCGGCGGTCGCCGCCGAGACGTGCAGGTCGTGGCCGATCCGCAGCAGCAGGCTTGCCGGCAGCAGCTCGGCGGTGACGGTGGCGAACGCCGCGCCGGAGAGCACGAGCAGGGCGCGCCAGGGCAGTTGAGCGGTCATGCTCAGGACCGTAAAGTCTCACACAGATGTGAGAGTCAAGGAGCGATTCGTGCGCATCGGCGAGCTGTCCAGACGCACGCAGATCCCGGTCCGGATGCTGCGGTACTACGAGGAGCGCGGGCTGCTGACGCCGCAGCGCACGCCGAGCGGCTACCGCTCGTACGAGGAGACCCACGTCGAGCAGGCCGCGCTGATCAGCAGCCTGATCCGGTCGGGCCTGCCCACCAGGCTCATCATCCCGCTGCTGCGCCGCGACCACCCCGGACCGGCGGACGACGGCGAGCTCGCCGGGCTGTTCGCGGCCGAGCTCGAGCGGCTCAACAGCCGCATCGAGTGCATGACGCTGAGCCGCGACGCCGTCCGCAAGCACCTCGACGGCCTGCGGCGCGGCCCCGGCGCACCGGGGCCGCGCCGGAGGTCAGGCGGCGACGGGCGCCGCGACCGGTGAGCCGGCCGACAGGTGCCGCAGGTACGCCGGCAGCGTCAGGAACTCCGGGCAGGTCCGCTCGGT
Organism: Actinoplanes sp. URMC 104; assembly: GCF_051386375.1. Lineage (NCBI taxonomy): Bacteria > Bacillati > Actinomycetota > Actinomycetes > Micromonosporales > Micromonosporaceae > Actinoplanes > Actinoplanes sp. URMC 104. The sequence goes on from NZ_JBPQTO010000012.1 coordinate 573,987, forward strand.
CAGCAGCACGGTCAGCAGCGTGCGGGCCTGGCTGAAGCGCCGCGCGGCGTCCTCGTCGAGGGCGCCGGTCTCGCTGAGCACGTCGAGCTCCTCGCGCAGCATCCGGGTGACCAGCGCGGCGCTGACCGGGATGCCGTAGTCGGTCGGCGTGCCGTTGCGGATCCACTGCCAGAGCTGCGCGCGGCAGATCTCGGCGGTGGCCGCGTCCTCCATGAGCCCGCCCAGAGCGACCGCGCCGCGGCCGTCCAGCCAGGCCGCGACGTAGCGCAGCGCCACGCTGACGTTGGTGCGCAGCGCGACCTCGCTGACCTGCACGCCCACCGCGCGCACGTCGAGCAGGTCCTCGGCGGTGACGCGGACGTCGTCGCGCTTGCGGACGATCTGGTGCGGCTCGTCGCCGAGCCACTGGTCGAACACCTCACGGCAGGTGGCGACCAGGCCGGGGTGCGCGACCCACGAGCCGTCGAAGCCGTCACCGACCTCGCGCCGCTTGTCCTGGCGCACCTGGTTGAGGGCGCGCTTGGCGGCGACCGGGTCGCGGCTGGGCACGACCGCGGCCATGCCGCCGATGGCGTGGGCGTTGCGGCGGTGGCAGGTGCGGACCAGCAGTTCGGTGTACGCCCGCATGAACGGCGCGGTCATGGTGACCTGCGAGCGTTCCGGCAGCACCACGTCGGGCCGGTTCTTGATCATGCTGAACAGGTAGTCCCAGCGGCCCGCGTTCAGCCCGGCCGAGTGCTCGCGCAGCTCGTACAGGATCTCGTCCATCTCGAACGCGGCGGTGATCGTCTCGATGAGCACGGTGGCCCGGATCGTGCCGCGCGGGATGCCGAGCTGCTCCTGGGCGAACACGAACACGTCGTTCCACAGCCGGGCCTCGAGGTGCGACTCGAGCTTGGGCAGGTAGAAGTACGGGCCGCTGCCGCGGTCGAGCTGCCGCTGCGCGCAGTGGAACAGGTAGAGCCCGAAGTCGAACAGCGCGGCCGACACGGCCCGCCCGCCGATGCGCAGGTGACACTCGGGCAGGTGCCAGCCGCGCGGGCGCACCATGATGGTCGGCAGCCGGTCGCCGAGGGAGTACCGGCGGCCGTCGCGCGCGGTGAAGTCCAGCTTGTTGTCGAGCGCGTCGCGCAGGTTGAGCTGGCCGGTCACCACGTTGTCCCAGGTGGGCGACGTGGCGTCCTCGAAGTCGGCCATCCACACCTGCGCGCCGGAGTTCAGCGCGTTGATGGTCATCTTGCGCTCGGGCGGCCCGGTGATCTCCACGCGCCGGTCGAGCAGGCCGGGTGCGGGCGGCGCCACGGTCCACGACGGATCGTCGCGGATGGCGGCCGTCGAGGGCAGGAAGTCCAGCTCGTCGGTGCGGGTGGCGCGCCGGCGGCGGCGCCGCTCGAGCAGCTGCACGCGGCGGGCGCCGAACTCCCGGTCCAGCGCCACGACGAACGCGATCGCCTCGGGGGTGAGGATCTCGGAGTAGCGGCCGTCCTGCGTGCCCGTGATCGTGATCTCCTCGGAGGCCATCAGAACTGCTCCGTCTCGGTCGAGCCCTTGAGGGCAGTCGTGGACGAGGAAGGGTTGAGCGCGGTCGCCACGGCGTCGAAGTAGCCGGTGCCGACCTCCGCCTGGTGCTTGGTCGCCGTGTAGCCGTCGGCCTCCGCGGCGAACTCGGCCTCCTGAAGCTTCACGTACGCGGTCATGCCCGTCTCGGCGTAGCCGCGGGCCAGCTCGAACATCGAGTGGTTGAGCGCGTGGAAACCGGCCAGCGTGACGAACTGGAACTTGTAGCCCATCGCGCCGAGCTCCTTCTGGAACCGGGCGATGTCGGCGTCGTCGAGGTTGCGCTTCCAGTTGAACGACGGCGAGCAGTTGTAGGCCAGCATCTTGCCGGGGTGCTCGCGGTGCACCGCCTCGGCGAACAGCTTCGCGAACTCCAGGTCCGGCTTGCCGGTCTCCACCCACAGCAGGTCGGCGTAGTCGGCGTACGCGATGCCGCGCGCGATCGCCGCCTCGGGTCCGCTGCGGACCCGGAAGAAGCCCTCCGCCGTCCGCTCTCCCGTGAGGAACCGCTGGTCACGCTCGTCGACGTCGGTGGTGAGCAGGTCGGCGGCCAGCGAGTCGGTCCGCGCGATGATCAGCGACGGGACGCCGAGCACGTCCGCCGCCAGGCGCGCCGCGTTGAGCGTACGGATGTGCTGGCCCGTCGGGATCAGCACCTTGCCGCCCAGGTGGCCGCACTTCTTCTCGCTGGCGAGCTGGTCCTCCCAGTGCACGCCCGCCGCACCCGCGACGATCATGGCCTTCATCAGCTCGAACGCGTTGAGCGGCCCGCCGAAGCCGGCCTCCGCGTCGGCCACGATCGGAGCCAGCCAGTCGCGTTCATGCTTGCCGGCCGCGGTGTCGATCTGGTCGGCGCGCATGAGGGCGTTGTTGATGCGGCGCACCACCGCGGGCACCGAGTTCGCCGGGTACAGCGACTGGTCGGGGTAGGTGGCGCCGGCCAGGTTCGCGTCGGCGGCGACCTGCCAGCCGCTCAGGTAGATGGCCTTGAGCCCGGCCCGCACCTGCTGCACGGCCTGACCGCCGGTGAGCGCGCCCAGCGCGTTGATGTAGTCCTCGCTGTGCAGCAGCTCCCACAGCCGCTGCGCGCCGCGCTCGGCGAGCGTGTGCCGCTCCTGCACCGTGCCGCGGAGCTTGACCACGTCGTGCGCGGTGTAGGTGCGCTTGATGCCCAGCCACCGCGGATCGCCGGCCCACGTCCTGGTGAGGTCCGCAGCGGTACCGCCCCTGACTTCGGTCAGCTGATCAGTCATTGCCAGCCCTCCTTGTTGCTTGGGTTGAATTTGACTCTGTCCGAAGCGCCAAGGTCGTTTGAAGGCTTCTGTGAACAGAAGAAATGAAGAATTTCTGCTAGCGTCAAACCCGTGACCGCTTCGCCTTTCTCGCCGGACGTCGATCTCGTGACGCTCGGGCAGCGCCTGCGTCACCTGCGCAAATCGAAGAACCTGACGCTCGAGCAGCTCGGCGAGGCCGTCGGCCGGGCGCCGTCGCAGCTCTCGCTCATCGAGAACGGCAAGCGCGAGCCCAAGCTGTCGGTGCTGCAGGCGATCGCGGGCGCGCTCGGCGTACCGCTGCAAGATCTACTCCGGCCGGAGGCGCCCAGCCGCCGGGCCGGGCTCGAGATCGAGCTGGCCCACTTCCAGCAGTCCCCCGCGTACGCCGGCCTGGGGCTGCCCGCGGTCAAGGGCGGGCGGCGGCTGCCGGCCGACGCGCTCGAGTCGCTCGTCGGTCTGCACCGCGAGCTCAACCGGCTGCTCACCGAGCAGAGCGCGACCCCCGAGGTGGCCCGCCGGGCCAACGCGCAGCTGCGCGCCGACATGCGCGAGCGCGACAACTACTTCGCCGAGATCGAGCAGGCGGCCGCGGAGGTGCTGCGCTCGGTGCGCAACACCACCGGCCCGCTGTCGCAGCGCGGCATCCTCGACATCGCAGCGCAACTGGGCTTCACGTTGCACTACGTGAACGACCTGCCCGGCTCGACACGGTCGGTGACCGACCTGGCGAACCGGCGCATCTACCTGCCGCAGATCGCCAGCGGCAAGGGCCACGACCCGCGCGCGGTGGTGCTGCAGACGCTGGGCCACTTCGTGCTCGGGCACCCCGAGCCGGCCGGCTACGGCGACTTCCTGCGCCAGCGGGTGGAGGCCAACTACTTCGCGGCGGCGCTGCTGATGCCCGAGCACTTCGCCGTCGGCTTCCTGCGCGAGGCCAAGGCCGACCGGGCACTGGCGATCGACGACTTCCGCGACGCGTTCGGGGTGTCCTACGAGACCGCGGCGCACCGGTTCACCAACCTGGCGACCCACCACTTCGGCATCCCCGTGCACTTCACCCGCGTGCACGAGAGCGGCATCGTCTACAAGGCCTACGAGAACGACGGCGTACGGTTCCCGGCCGACGTCACCGGCGCCATCGAGGGCCAGCCCATCTGCCGCCGCTGGGCCTCCCGCACGATCTTCCAGGCCGACGACCCGTACTCGTCGTTCTACCAGTTCACCGACACGTCCGCGGGCACGTACTGGTGCACCGTCCACATCGAGTCGACGCGCTCCGGCGAGTTCTCGGTCACGGTCGGCACGCCGTACGAGCACGCGCGCTGGTTCCGCGGCGGCGACACCACCCGGCGCACGGTCTCGCGCTGCCCCGACCCCGCCTGCTGCCGCCGCCCGCCCGCCGCGCTGGTCGACCGCTGGGCGGGCAACGCCTGGCCGAGCGCGCGGGTGCACTCGCACCTGCTGGCCGCCCTGCCACCGGGCACGTTCCCCGGCGTCGACGCCCAGGACGTCTACGAGTTCCTCGACCGCCGCGCCTGACTCACAGCAGCCCCCGGGCCGTCGCCATCGCGTACGCGGCGAGCAGGAACCCGTCGGTGACCTGCCCGCCGGCGATCAGGCCGGCGAGCTCGGCGGCGGTGACGGGCCGGATCTCGTCCAGCCCCTCCTCGACGGCGTCCGCGGTCAGGCGCGCCCCGTCGATGCGCCCGAGATAGATCTCATCCTGGCCGAGCCGGCCGAGCGGCTGGAGCTCGCGCGCGGTGACGCCCAGCTCCTCGCTCAGCTCGCGCGCCGCGGTTGCCGGGCCGTCCTCGCCGGGCTCCGGGAAGCCGCGCGGCACCTCCCACACCCAGTCGCGCGCCTCGTGCCGGAAGTGGCGCACCAGCACGATCCGGCCGTCGGCGAGGACCGGCAGCACGGCCGCGCCCGGGCCGTCCACCGCGCCGACCACCCGGAGGTACGGCCCCAGCGAGCCGTCGCGGAACCGGACCGCGTCGCGCAGGACGATGAAGTAGCTGTCCTCGTAGACGACGCCCACGTCGGCGTACTCGGCGGGCAGGCCGCGCTGCCGCGCGCGGCCGGCCCAGTCCTCGGCGCAGGCCAGCTGCGTCTCGCGGTCGACCACGATCTCGTACGCGGCCCCCGGCGGGTTGGCGAACAGCCGGGGCCGCTCGGCGCGCAGCCGGTCGTAGCGGTCGAGCCGCCGTTCCCGTCGCTGCCGCTCGTCGTCGTGCGCGGTCACGGGCCCAGCTCCTTGCCGTCGGCTCCCAGCCGCCGCGGGGGGCCGTTGTCGGTGCGGCGCCACAGCCGGCCGTTGACGTCGCGGAACTCGACGCGCCCGGCGACGAACGGCTCCTCGCCGTACGGGGCGTTCATGGTGACCGGCCGCGACTCCTGCGGCTCGAGCACCACGTGACGCGTGACGTCGGTGTCGCGCCCGTCGGTCAGCTCGACCGGGCGGCCGTCGCGGATCAGCTGGACCCGGACGTCGAAGACCGGCCGCGACCCGAAGTTCGTCAGCTTCAGGGTGGCCTTGCCCGAGTTGAGCGCACCCTCGGCGCCGCCGAAGATCACCAGCCCGGCCGCGGCGGCCTCGTCCTCCTGCCGGTGCCGGTCCAGCCGCGCGACGTCCTCGCGGCGGGCCCGCGACTCGCGGCGCAACGCCGACCACGTGACCATCAGCGCGACCAGGGTGGCGGTGGCGCCGGCCGCGGTGGCGATCGCCTCCACCGCGTCCCAGGAGACCGCGGCCACGGTCATACCGACTCGTCCTCGAGGTCCCGCTCCAGCCCGCCGTCGCGGGTGCCCGGCCCCGCGTCGACCCGGCGCGCGCCGGCCTCCTCCAGCCGGCGGACCGCCTCGCGGAGGAACTCCCGGGGGTCCTCGACGTGGAACGGCTTGAGGTCCACGGCCACGATGTGTCCCCCGCGCCGGGCGTCCTGGGTCTCGATGTCGTCGCCGGCGACCACCACCCGCGACATCCCGCGGGTGGGCCGCGGCTCGGACGGTGGCACGCCGACCTGGCGGTAGAGCAGCTGCCCGCCGAAGTACCGGGCCTTGAGCAGCACGCCCGCGAAGTCGAGGTTGAAGCCGAACCCGGTGGAGAAGCGCAGGCTGCGCCGGTGGGCGCCGGCGATCCGGGTCAGCTGCCGCAGCAGGGCGTCGTACGCCTGCCGGAGCGCCTGCGCGCCGCTCTCGAACGTCTCCGGGTGCCCCACCACGTCGGCCAGCGCTGCCATGTAGGCGTGCCACTCGTCGGTGCGCCGGGCCCGGGTGATGTCCGCCAGGCCGAGATCGCCCAGCGGCGGGACGGCGAGCCGGTCGGTCGCGACGTCGAACGCGACCCGGCGCACGACGAGCTGCTCGAGCAACCGGTCCTCTCCGACCACGTCCTCGCGGCGCTCCGTGCGCGGCGTCCACTCCTGCAGCGCCGAGCGGTTGAGCGAGTCCTCCGGGCGCAGCGGGTACCGGTCGAGGGTCTCGGGCAGCGACGTGTTGTACGCCAGGTCGATCAGCAGCTTCAGCTCGGCGGCGAACTTCTTGGACGACGAGTAGCGGCCCTCGGCCGGCTTGCCGTCGACGACGAACTCGGCGTAGAACTCCTCGCGCATGACCCGGTGGCCCGCGGAGAAGGCCCACGCCGCCGCCTCGGTGAGCCGCGAGCCCAGCTCGCGGGCGCGCTCCGGCGGCAGGCCGAGATGGCTGGCGAAGACCTCGTCGCCGCCGTCGTAGCACTTCGAGCGCAGCGACAGGACGAACTCGTGGAACCGCTCGTTGAGGCCCCGCACGATCGCCGCGCGGTTGGCCTCGCTCGACTTCCACGCGAGCCGGACGCAGGACATCTCGGTCTCCCGCGCCACGTCGAGCCACGGCTGCCAGCCGGCCATGCCGGAGATGCGCGGGCCGGCGTCGTCGTCGACCGGCGATTCCTCCCCGTACAGGAAGGGCACCAGGACCGCGGACTCGAGCAGGTCGCGGAACGCGTCGCGGTCGGGTCCCGGCCGGGCGAAGTCGCGGACGAGGACCGGGTTGTTGAAGAAGTACATCCGGTTGACGACGAGCTGCTCGGCGTTGAGGACCGCCCGCAGGTACTCGGTCCGGACGACGGCGTCGCGTTCGGCCCGCACGTCGGCCAGGCTCAGCCCCTGGTCGATCATCCTGGTGAGAAGCCGTCGCGGCACCCACTGATTGTCCAGCGTCTGGGCGACCGCGGCGAACTTGCGCAGGTCGTGCGGCAGCAGCTTCCTGAACGTGACAACCTCGGTCACTGACATCTCCCCGTCGCAGCCTCGGATTCCGGCTGCTCGATTGTCACAACCGAGCACAATGGAGTCAGCCCCCGGCGCGGGCCGCCGCCTCGCGGACCTCCGAGGGCGTGACGCCGTAGCGGTGACGGAAGGCCCGGTTGAAGCCGGACAGGTCGCCGAATCCCGAGTCGTGGGCGATGGCGCTGACGGTCCGGCCGGCCCACCGGGGGTCGCCCAGCCGCCGGTGCGCCAGCTCCAGGCGGCGACCGAGGACGAACTGCGCAAAGGTCTGCGGCTCCCGCTCGAACAGCTTGTGGAGGTACCGCACCGTGATCCCCTGACGGCCGGCCACCCGCGCGGCGCTCAGCCCGGCATCGGTCAGCTGCCGGGCGACGTCGGCCTTGACGGCGGACAACCGGGCGGCCCGCAGGCTGGGCGCGCCGGCCTGCCGGGCGTCCCCGTCGTCCGGGCGCAGGGCGAGGCCGATCAGCTCGCCCACGTGCCCGGCGAACGCGTCCGCCAGCGGGCCGGCGCGGGGCATCGGGTCGTCGCGCACGGCCAGCAGGTACCGGCGCAGCAGGCCGAGGGCCGGGCGGGACGGGGGCACGAGCCGCGGCCCCGCGCTCGCGGCGTCGGCCCCGAGGCCGGCGCGCGGCACGCGCAGGCCGATCAACCGGGTGGGCTCCGGGCGCAGCACCGTGAACGGGCCGCCGTCCACTTCGATCAGAACCGCCTCGCCGGCGCCGACCGCGACCTCCCGTCCCCGCTGGCGGACCAGGCCGGCGCCGCTGAGGTTGACGGCGAAGAACAGGTCGCCGGGCGGGCCGGCGGTCGCCGGATCGCCGCGCTGGCGTACCCCGGCGAAGCTCGCCCACAGCACGGAGGCCCCGGGCAGGCGCCACTTGGTCAGCTCCACCGCCGGAGTCCGCCCCGGCAACGGCTCGACCGGCAGGAGCCCGCGCTCCAGCAGCGCGCACAGCACCGGGCCCCGCGACGCCACCGCCAGCCCTCGCGTGGTGAACGTCAGCGCCGTGGCCCCGGATGCGTCGATCACGGCTGCTCCCTCGCGGTCGCCCCCGGAGTTCACAATAGTCCCGCCGCGTGTTCGCCGGGGTCCGCGCCGGTGACCGCCGCCGCGGCTAGCGTCTGCGGCGAGTGATCGGAGGACGGCCGTGCAGCAGCTGCGCATCCTCATCGCCGGCGGCGGCATCGCCGGACGCACCCTCGACCGGGCGCTGGCGCGCAGCGGGTGGCGGGTGGACCTGGCCGAGCGCGACGGACGCGGCGCACGGCTCGGAGCGGGAATCGCCGTCCAGCCCAACGCCGTGCGGGCGATGCGGCGCCTGGGTGTGGCGGGCGAGGTCGAGCGGGCCGGGGTGGTCGTCGAGCGTTTCCAGTACCGCGACCGCAGCGGCACGCTGCTCTGCGACATCGACCTCGGCGAGCTGTGGGCAGGCGTGGGTCCGTTCGTGGGCATCACCAGGCAGGCCCTGCACGAGGCCCTCGCCCTTCCGGGCAGCGGCCGCCTCCGATCTGGAGTCGCGACGGTCGAGGCCGCCGGGGATGGCGCCCGGGTCAGGTTCGCCGACGGCACCGCCGGCGAGTACGACCTGGTGGTCGGCGCCGACGGCCTGCACTCGGTGGTCCGCCGGTGCGTCGACGGCGTGCTGCGCCCGGTGCACGGCGGGCAGACGGCGTGGCGCAGCCTGGCGCCGGTACGCCCCGACGGGCCCGGCGCCGTGCAGTTCTGGCTCGGCGAGGACCGGTTCTTCGGCCTGTGCCCGGTCGCGCCCGGCCTGACCTACGGCTTCGGCACCCTGGCCGGCCCGCCGCGGCGGGACCCCGTTCCGGGTCGCCGGCAACGGCTGCTCGACCGTTTCGCCGGTTTCGGAGCGCCGGTAACGCGGTACCTGGCCGCCGTGCGAAGCGACGCGGACATCCATTGCGGGCCGGTCGAGTGGCTGCCCGGCGTCGCCTGGCACGCCGGACCGGTGGTTCTCGTCGGCGACGCTGCGCACGCCGCGTCCCCGATGATGGGCCAGGGCGGCTGCCTCGCGGTCGAGGACGCCGTCGTCCTCGCCGAGGAGCTCACCCGGGCCACGAGCGTCCCTGACGCCCTGACGGCGTACGCCCGGCGTCGCGCGCCCCGGGTGGCGTGGGTCCGGGAGCAGAGCGCGGCCCTGGCCGAGTTGATCAGGCTGCCGGCGGCCGCCCGCGACCGGCTGCTGCGCGAACGCGGGGTGGCGGCCTTCCACGACCGGTACCGGCCGCTGACCGAACCGGCGTGACCGGCCCGCGGCTGCCACACTGCAGGACATGGTTGTCATGGACCCGCCCGGCGGTGCGCCGTGAAGGCCGAGGTGGTTCTCGCCGGCCTGCACGTGCCCGAGGGTCCCGCGGTGCTGCCCGACGGCCGGATCGCCTTCACCGAGCAGACCGCCGGCCGGATCTCGGTTCTCGAGGGCGCGGCCGCCGTCCCGCTGGTGCACACGGGCGGCGCGGCGAACTCGTGCGCCGTCGGCGCCGACGGGCTGCTTTACGTGTGCCAGAACGGGGGCGTGGTCGGTGACTGGCGGTCGCCGCACCCGGTCACCCCGGCCATCCAGCGGGCCCGGCCCGGTGCGGCCGACCGGCCGGTGGAGACGCTCGCGGTCGAGGCCGCCGGGATGCCGCTGGTCGCGCCGAACGACCTGGCGTTCGGCCCGGACGGCCGGCTGTTCTTCACCGATCCGGCGCAGCCGTTCCGTCCCGCACAGCCGGCGCCGGCCGGCCGGATCTTCGCGCTGGATCCGGGCCGGGACGACCCCTCGGAACTCGTGGCCGACGTCGGCGGGGTGTACTGCAACGGCATCGGCTTCACCGGTGACGGGCGGCTGCTGTGGGTGGAGTCGTACACCCGGCGGGTCTGCACGCTGCGGCCGGACGGTCCCCGGGTGCTGGCCACGCTGCCGCAGGGGCACGTTCCGGACGGCTTCGCGGTCGCCGCGGACGGCCGGATCTTCATCGCTTCCTGCGAGTCCCACGGGATCACCGTGCTCGGCCCCGACGGCCGGTACCTGGGCCTGATCCCGCTGGACGCCGGGGCGAACCCGACCAACTGCTGCTTCCAGGGGTCGTCGCTGTGGGTGACCGACTTCGGGATGGACTGGGCGACCCGGCCGGGCGCCGGCCGGCTGTGGCGGATCGAGACCGACGCCGTCGGAGCCCCCGGCGCCCCGGGCGCCCTCGGCTGAGGCGTCAGCCGGCGATGAGCTCCGGCACGCGGGCCGGGGCGAGCCAGCCCAGCAGCGAGCGCGCCGCCTCGACGACCAGCGCGCGGTCGTGGGTGATGGCGAAGTCGAAGCGCCGTTCGGGGTCCGGCCCCGAGTCGCCCAGGTCGTGCGCGACCAGCGCGGCAGCGCGGTGCGGGCCGACCACGATGACGTTCCACTCGCCGCGCAGCACGTCGGCGTCGCCCAGGCAGGCGCCGCGCACGCCGGGAACCGGCTCGTCGCTCAGCCCCGCGCCCAGCGCGGCCACCAGCGGGCTGGACGTCGCGAAACGGCGGAAGCGGCGGGCCGTGGCCGGGGTGAAGTGCCGGGCCTCCTGGAAGCAGGCGAGCAGCACCGACGGCTCGCCGCCGTCGCCGACCAGCGCCTCGAGGTGGCGGCTCATCGGCATGAGCTGCGCCTTCGTCGCGCGGGTGAGCGGGCGGCGGCCGGCCACGATGCCGAACGGCGTGCCGGTGGCGTGGCGCGGCGGCGCGATGAACGGCAGCGTGAGCGCGGGCGCGGCGGCCGCCGGCAGCGGCGCCGGGCGGCCGAACAGCCAGCCCTGGCCCACGGTGGCGCCCATGGTGCGGGCGACTGCCAGGTGCTCCTCGGTCTCGATGCCCTCGGCCAGCACGACCGCGCCGGACGACTCGGCGTACGCGGCGACCGCGGCGACGACACGGGCGGTGTGGGGATCGCCGGGCGCGCGCAGCATCTGCATGTCGAGCTTGACGACCTCGGGGTGCACGAACGGCATCAGCGCGAGCGACATGGGGTCGGCGCCCACGTCGTCGAGCGCCACGCCCCAGCCCGCGGCCCGGCAGTCGGCCGACGCGGCGAGCAGGCCCGACGGGTCGCCGGCGATCGCGCGCTCGGTCATCTCGGTGACCACCCGCAGGCGCCGGTGGGCGCGCTCGACGACCGGTGCCAGATCGGCCGGGCACGGGGTCCGCGACGCGGCCGGCTCCATGTTGACGAACCAGGTCAGGCCCGGGTCGAGGTTCGCGGCGAGCGCGGCCTCGTAGGCGCGCGCCCGGCAGATCCAGTCCAGCTCGGTCTCGCGGCCGACCTGGCGGGCGGCGGCGAACAGTGCGGCGGGCGACTCCCACGGGCTGCCGGCCGGGCCGCGGCTGAGCGCCTCGTAGCCCAGCACCCGTCCGCTGGAGATGTCGACCAGCGGCTGGAACAGCGTGGTCACCGCTCGGTTGTCGAGGACTTCGTGGATATCGCGCACGGATCTCCTCATCGGCCGGAAGTGCGCCGACTTAATAAAAGTTCGGACTCCGTAACACTCTTTACTGTTAAGAAGCTTTAAATTATGTTGGTCGATACCTGACCGTCCTCGAGCCCCCCACTCGGAGGAGTCCATCATGAAGCGCAGGTTCACCCTTCCCGCACTGACCGTCGCCGCGACCGCGGCCGCCCTCACCGTCGGCGTCTCCCCGGCCTCGGCGCACGGCTACATCTCCAACCCGCCCAGCCGGCAGGCGCAGTGCGCCGGTGGCGCCGTCTCCGGCTGCGGCGACATCGTCTACGAGCCGCAGAGCGTCGAGGCGCCCAAGGGCTCGATGCAGTGCAACGGCGGCGGCAGCCGGTTCGCCGTGCTCAACGACAACAACAAGGGCTGGCGTGCCACGTCGGTCGGGCAGTCGGTCACCTTCAACTGGGTGCTCACCGCCCGTCACTCCACCAGCACGTGGGAGTACTTCATCGGCAACACCCAGCTCGCCTCGTTCAACGACGGCGGCGCGCAGCCCGGCGCCACCAAGTCCCACACGGTGAGCATGCGCGGCTTCACCGGCCGCCAGACCGTGCTCGCCCGCTGGAACGTCGCCGACACGGCCATGGCGTTCTACGCCTGCGTCGACGTGAACATCGGCGGCGGCACCACCACCCCGCCGACCACCCCGCCCACCACGCCGCCGACGAACCCGCCGACCACGCCGCCGACGAACCCGCCGACCACGCCGCCCACCACCCCGCCGACCAACCCGCCCGCGAGCGGCACGTGGCGCGCCGGCGTCGCCTACCAGCCCGGCAACGTCGTCACGTACAACGGCCGCTCCTACACCTGCCGCCAGGCGCACACCTCGCTGACCGGCTGGGAGCCGCCGAACGTGCCCGCCCTGTGGGCCGCCAACTAGCCGCGGCCGTCCTGGCTGTCCTGCTGCTGGTCTCCGGCTGCTCCGCGCAGCGGCCGGAGACCCCCGCTCCCGCCTTCGGCGACACGGACGTCATGTTCCTGCAGATGGCGCTGGAGCAGGTGCGCGAGGGCGACCAGGTGGCCGCGCTGACCGAGCAACGCGCCGGTTCCGCCACGCTGCGGGCGCTGGCCGCCGAGCTGCGCGCCCAGTGGCGCGAGGAGTCCGCCACCATGCAGCGCTGGCTGCTGGGCTGGCAGCGCCCGCTCACCGCCGACCCGTCGTCCGGCGCCCACGCCGGGCACGGCGACCTGCACATGCTGCGCCCGTCCGACATCGGCGAGCTCCGCGCCGCGACGGGCAAGGCCTTCGACCGTACGGCGGTGAGCCTGCTGCTGGGTCACCTCGGCAACTGCGTCGAGACCGCCCGCATGGAGACCGCCGGCGGCGCCTATCCACCCGCCCGCGCCCTGGGCGAGACGGTCACCACCCGCCGCCGGTCGCAGATCCAGCGTCTGCTGCAGCTGGCCGCGCAGCCCTGACGCTAGGGTCGGGCGCATGCCCGAGCTGATCGCGCCCACGACCCGCCTGCACGCCTCGTGGCTCGAGGCCCGCGCCGAGTGGCCCCCGGACGCCCACCTGGACGGCCACGGCCTGCACCCCGGCGACGACGTCGCGTCGGCCGCCGGGTTCGCCGCCCTGGTGGCCCGCCTGCACGCCGAGGCCGACCCGTTCGTCGAGCCCGCCGCCGGCTGGGTCCACTGCACGTACCGCTGGATCGTCGAGGACGACCGCTTCCTCGGTTCCGTCTCGCTGCGGCACCGCCTCAACGACGCCCTGTTCGAGCGGGGCGGCCACATCGGCTACGGCGTACGCCCCTCCGCCCGCCGCCGCGGCCTGGCCGGGTGGGCCCTCGGCGGGACGCTCCCGCTCGCCCGGTCCCTGGGCCTCGACCGCGTGCTGGTCACCTGCACCGAGGACAACGTCGCCTCGGCCCGCACGATCGAGCGCAACGGCGGCGTGCTCGAGGACGTCCGCGAGGGCTACCGGCGCTACTGGATCGAGCTCGCCTGACCCTCCCGCGCGGAGTCGAGAAAGAACGTCCTGACCAGCTCCGCGGTGTTGACGTCGTGGTTGGTGCGGCCCACCACCGCCGGCGCGCTGCCGGGTCCCGGAACGGTGTGGCCGCCGCCGTGCACGGTGTAGAGCTGCACGGACGGGTGCCCCGGCTGGCGGTACTCGGTGCGCTCGACCCACGTCCGGCCGCGCGCCGGCAGCCGCGTGGACACCGGTGCGGCGTCGATGCCGTTGCGGGCCGCGAAGTACGCCGCCGTCGCGGGCATCGACAGGCTCTCGCCGCCGACCTTGAACGCCTTGCGCGCCCACCAGCTCATCGTCCCTCCCTCGTACGGGACGATCCGGTCCCGGGTGCCGTGGATCAGCAGCATCGGCAGCGGCGCCGCCGGCCGTCCGGCGTCCAGGAAGCTGCCCGGCGCCGGCATGGTCGCGGCGATCACCACCGCGCCCGCGAGCAGCTCGGGCGTCTCGTGGGCCAGCCGCATCACCATCTGCCCGCCGTTCGAGTAGCCCACCGCGACCACCCGCGTGCGGTCGATCCGGTGGCCGGCGGCCAGCTGCTCGATCACCGCGCGGGCGAAGCCGACGTCGTCGATGTCGTCACGACGGGCGGGAAAGCGGCTCTCCCGGCGGGCGTCGTTCCAGTTGCCGCGATAGCCGTCGAGGTAGGCGACCACCGCCGAGCCGTCCTGCGCGAGCGCGTCGAACGCCCGCCCGGTGAAGCGGCGATGCTTCTCGCCGGTCTGCCGGGACCCGTGAAAAATCAGGATCAAGGGCTTGCCGTACGCGTCCCCGGCCACGGTGTAGGTCCGCGCCCGGCCGTCCAGGTCCACGCTGCCCCTGCGTACTGCGGTCATCGCCACCTCCGAAACGGATGAGCCATCCGCTTCACCGTAGCAAAGTGGATGGCCTATCCGGTTATGCTGGTGACCATGACCACCGTCCCGGCCCGCAAGGACGCGGCCCGCAACCGGCGCCGCATCGTCGAGGTCGGCCGCCGCCTGGTCGACGAGGGCGTGCCGATCCAGCTCAACGAGGTCGCCCGGGCCGCCACGGTCGGGGTGGCCACGGTCTACCGCCACTTCCCCACCCCCGAGGCGCTGCTCGAGACGGTCGCCGCCCCGGGCCTGCAGGCCCTGGCCGAGCACGCCGAGCGGGCCCTGGCGCGTCCCGACGCCTGGCCGGCGCTGCACGACTTCCTCGCCGCCGCGGTCGACGCCCAGCTCACCGACGCGGCGCTCCCACCCGTGCTGGCCGCCGAGACACACGCGCTGCCGCGCACCACCGAGCTGCGGCAGCGCCTCATCGCGATGTTCGGTGAGCTGCTCGCCCACGCGCACGCCGCGGGCGACGCCGACCCGGCCGTGACCGAGGCCGACCTGGTCCCCCTGCTGTGCGGCGTCGTTTTCGCCGCCCGCGTCCACCCCGCCGCCGACCCGCGGGCGCGGGCCGGGACCGCCCGCCGCTACCTCGGCGTCCTCCTCGACGGCGTCCGCACCCGCTGACCGTCCACCCGCCGACCCGCGGGCCCGCGCCGCGACCGCCCGCCGCCACCTCAGCGCCCTGCCCGACGGCGCCCACCTGCTGACCGTCCACCCCGCGCCACCTCGGCGCCCTGCCCGACGGCGCCCGCACCCGCTAACCGTCTGCCCACCGCCGACCCGCGGGCCCGCGCGCGACCGCCCGCCGCCACCTCTGCGTCCTGCCCGACAGCGCTCGTACCCGCTGACCGTCTACCCACCGCCGACCCGCGGCGCGGGCCGCGACCGCCTGCCGCCACCTCAGCGTCCTGCCCGACAGCGCCCGCACCCCTGCTGACGGTCCTCCCCGCCGCCCTGCCCGACGACGCCTACCCCGCTGACCGTCCACCCCGCCGCCACCTCGGCGCCCTGTCCGACAGCGCTCGAACCCGCTGACCGCCCAGGGGCCACCGCTTGCGGTGCGGCCCTTGCCCGGCCGCCGCGCGCGCTCTGGGATACGGACATGACCGAGCCGACCGTCGCGCGCCGCCTGTGGGCGCTGTTCGAGCCGCTGCACGCCGTCACCTACTTCGCGCCCCAGGCCGCCGCCGCCGCCTTCGCGGACGCCGGGCTGACCGGCTTCTGGCGCGGCTACTTCGCCGGCCGCAGCGCCGCCCTGGGACCGGTCGGGCCTGAGCCGGTGACCGCCGCGTTCTTCGGCTTCGCGCCCGCCATGGTGGCGCGGGCGCTGCCGGACGTGTGGTCGCGGATCAGCCCGTCCGCCGCCATTGCTGCCCGCCGCGCCGGGGCGAGCGCTGCGCTGAACGACCTGTTCACCGAGCCGCCTGCTTCTCCGGATCGGCCGCGTGACCAGGCTCCGCGGACCGCGCCGGCCACCGCACTGCTCGAGCCGGCAGATCAGGCCGCCGACCCGCTCGAGACAGCAGGTCAGACCGCCGACCCGCTCCAGACGGCCGGCCAGGGCCCCGACCCGATCCAGACGGCCGGCCAGGGCCCCGACCCGATCCAGACGGCCGGCCAGGGCCCCGACCCGATCCAGACGGCCGGTCAGACCGCCGACCCGCTCCAGACGGCCGGCCAGGCCGCCGACCTGCTCCAGACGGTGGGTGAGGCGGCCGAGCTGCTCGAACAGGCCGCCCGCGCCGCCGAGCTGCCGGGGCGGGTGCTGGCCGCGGCGCACGCCGGGCTGCCGTGGCCGGAGGAACCCGTGGCCCGGCTCTGGCACGCGGCCACCGTGCTGCGCGAGCACCGCGGCGACGGGCACGTCGCGGCGCTGCTCACCGCGGGCGTCGACGGCTGCGAGTCGCTGGTGTGGCGGGTGAGCCTGGACGGCGGCCGGCTGCGCGAGGTCACCCAGCCGGCGCGCGGGTGGACCGACGAGCAGTGGCGCGACGCCGGGCGGCGGCTGCGCGAGCGCGGGTGGATCGACGCCGACGGGACGGCCACGGCTGCGGGGCGGGACGCGTACGCCCAGGTCGAGGAACTCACCGACCGGCTGGCGGCGGGCCCGTGGCGCCGGCTGGGCGGAGCCGCGACGCAACGCTGCGCCCGCCTGCTCACGCCGCTCGCCGAACGGGCGTGGCGGGTCGTGCCGGACGACAACCCGATCCCGCTGCGCCGCGGCTGAGACCGGCGGCGGGCGTACGCGCGGGGCAAGCGGGCACGGCGGAACGGCGTGGCCTGCCCGGCGGCGGGTAAAGGATGACCGGGGTCGTCACAAGATTCTGTGGAGCCGGTCGGCGGTGACCCGGGCGAACCAGTGCGATGCTGTGGGTGATCCCCGAACCACGGCCGGGAGGAAGTGCCATCATGCTGCCCCTCAACGCTGAGACGCTGAGCGAGCTGTCCGCCGAGCTCGCCGTCCCCACCTACGACCGGGGCGCGCTGCGCACCGGGATCGTCCACTTCGGGGTCGGCGGCTTCCATCGCGCCCACCAGGCGATGTACCTGGACCGGCTGATGAACGCCGGCCAGGCGCTGGACTGGGCGATCTGCGGGGTCGGGGTGATGCCGGGCGACCGGCGCATGCAGCAGGTGCTCGACGCGCAGGACGGCCTCTACACGCTGGTGGTCAAGGCGCCGGACGGCACGCTCGAGGCGCGGGTGATCGGCTCGATCAAGGAGTACCTGTTCGCGCCCGACGACCCCGGCGCGGTGATCGAGAAGATGGCGTCGGAGGACGTCCGGATCGTGTCGCTGACGGTCACCGAGGGCGGCTACAACTTCAACGCGGTGACCGGCGAGTTCATGGCCAACACCAAGGACGTGCAGCACGACCTGTCGCTGCCGAACGAGCCGCGTACGACGTTCGGCCTGATCACCGCCGCGATCGAGCGCCGCCGCGACCGCGGGCTGCCGCCCTTCACGATCATGAGCTGCGACAACATCCAGGGCAACGGCGACGCCGCCCGGCGCTCGTTCGTCGCGTTCGCCTCGCTGCGCGACCCGGCCCTCGCCTCGTACGTCGAAGCGAACGTCCGCTTCCCCAACAGCATGGTCGACCGGATCACGCCGGTCACGACCGACGACGACCGCGACGAAGTGCGCAAGCAGTTCGGCGTCGACGACGGCTGGCCGGTGGTGTGCGAGCCGTTCACGCAGTGGGCGCTGGAGGACAAGTTCGGCTCCGGGCGCCCGCGCTGGGAGGACGCGGGCGTGCAGGTGGTGCCGGACGTCGAGCCGTACGAGCTGATGAAGCTGCGGCTGCTCAACGCCTCGCACCAGGCGCTGTGCTACTTCGGCTACCTGTCCGGCTACCGCTTCGTGCACGACGTGGCCGGCGACCCGCTGTTCGCGAAGTTCCTGCTCACCTACATGGAGCGCGAGGCCGAGCCGACCCTGGCCGCGGTGCCCGGCATCGACCTGCGGGAATATCAGCACCAGCTGATCGACCGTTTCTCCAACGCCCAGGTCCGCGACACGGTCGCCCGGCTGTGCGCGGAGAGCTCCGACCGCATCCCCAAGTGGCTGCTGCCGGTGGTCCGCCGCAACCTCGAGACCGGTGGGGAGATCCTGCTCTCCACCGCCGTCGTCGCCTCGTGGGCCCGCTACGACGAGGGCGTCGACGAACAGGGCGAGCCCATCGAGATCGTCGACCGCCTGCGCGACGAGCTCAACGCCGCCGCCCTGCGCCAGCGCGAGGACCCGCTGGCCTTCATCCGCAACCGCGACCTGTTCGGCGACCTCGTCGACGACGAGCGTTTCGTCTCCGCCTACACCGCGGTCCTGTCCTCCCTGCACACCCGCGGCGCGCGGGCAACCCTCGAGGGCCTGATGTCGGGAAGTCTCTGAAGGACCGAGCCCGGCGGAGGACGGCGCGACATCTCGCGGTAGTCCCGACCGCCGTGGCCGGTCGGGTGCGGCATGAGGCAACGCCACCGCGCGTGTGCTCCCATGCCGCGCCCGCCGACCCGCGCCTCTCGACCGGATCCCGCACCTGGCTGCTGCCGCTGTCGCCCAAGTGCAAGCCGAGCGATCGATGAGCGACCGGTATGGCTGTTGATCTGGGGCGCGGTGCTCCTGACCGCAGCTCCCGGATTTCCCCTGATCTTCTGGAACGTCTTCGGCGAGATGAAAGAGGACTTTGTCTACGCCGGTGCGCTTGTCACCGCGCTGGTGGGTCTCATCGCCCTCCTGGTCGATCTCTGGTCGGACGGCAAGGACCGGGTCTCCACCGAGACCGCGATCCTGGTCATCAACGACGCGCTACGCATCGAGGACAAGGCGTCCAATGCTCCGCTGGTCCCCGCGGAGCTGCTGTGCGTCAACGCGAAGCGCCTCGACGCCTGCCAGTCCCTCCAGTGGCCCAGCGTGCTGGACGGCGGGTGGATGCCCCACTTCGTGCCTCGCACGAAACTCCTTCTGGTCGAGGCGCTGCTCAACATGACGATCAACTCGAATCCGAGCGAGAACGCGCTGCGATCGGTCGCGGTCCGGCTGTACGGCATCTGGGACAGCGACCCGAAGCTCCGCGACGAAGGCTGCATCGCCACGTTGCTCGCCGCGATCGTTCCCAGCCTGCACAGATTCGGCTACACGGACTTCATCCAGGGCGACCGGGAGGTGCACCTGGCGCAACTCGACGAGGCCGCGCGGACGGCGCACTCGAAGAACAACCTGTTCCTCGCGAAGCTGGTCGACCGGGAGGCCGCCCGGCTCAAGGAATGGGCCGGGCGGTGCGGGGAGGTCGACGAGTTCCCCGGGTGCCTCGCAGCCGCCGTGCAGAGGGTGGGCTGAGCGGTCAGTGGGCGATCCGGCGGTTGCCGGTTCGCAGCCGCTGGGGCACCGCCCACTGCACGGCCCGGTTGAGGATTTCGCGGCTCATGATGAGCACGCACGTGACGCCGTTGAGGAACGACGCGGTGACGTCGCTGGGATGGTGCATGCCGCGGTACATGCGGGCGAACGCCACCGCGACCGGGACGAGCACGAGCAGCCAGGCCAACCGCTTGGCCCAGGTGCGGCGCAGCAGCGTGAACAGCAGCAGCGCCAGGCCGACGTACAGGGCGACGGCGGCGGAGGTGTGCCCGGAGGGGAAGCTCGAGGTGGGCGGCGAGTCGTCCATGCGGTGCACGGTGGGGCGCTGCCGGTCGATGACCAGGGTGGTGAACAGGAACACCAGGGCCTGCGCGCTGACGGCCGCGCACAGGTACAGCGGCTCGCGCCAGGTGCGCAGCTTGAGGTGCAGCAGGAAGGCGGCCACCCCGGTCACGGCGATGATGACCGGCGTGCTGCCGATCAGGCTGAGGATCTCGCTGATGACGTTGAGCGGGGCCTCGCGGTGCGCCTCGAGGCCGCGGTTGAGGTCGTCCTCGACGGTGAACGGCCACGTGTGGTCCAGCACCCTGGTCACCAGCAGCCCGAGGCCGACCATGACTCCGAAGAGGACGGCCACCGGCAGCAGCAGGCGTTTCGCGATCTGCGCTATCACGGCCGGGCTTCTACCCGAATCGGCGACCGGCTATTCCTGAGCGCCGATCAAGGCATGGTCGGCGGCGGGCCGGCGGCCGCGCCGCGCGGCGAACGCCGCGGCCGTCGTGGCGACCACGGCCAGCCCGAACAGCCATCCGGCCAGCACGTCGCTCAGCCAGTGCACGCCCAGCCCGATCCGGAAGGCGCCGGTCAGGACCGGAACGGCGATGCCGCCGATCAGCAGCCAGCGGTGCAGCGCGGGCCGGTGCCGCACCCGGGGCAGCAGGACCATCAGCACCACCGCGGCGCCGAGCGCGTTGTTCAGCGCGTGGCCCGACGGGAACGAGTACCCGACGGCCGTCGCCACCGGATCGAGGAACGAGGGCCGCTGCCTTTCGAAGAGCAGTTTCAGCAGGACGCCGAGCAGCCCGCCCGCGGTCATCGTGATGCCCACCCACCAGGCCAGCGCGCGCTCCCCGCGCCGCGCGAGCCAGATCACCAGGGCGAGAGCCGCGAGCCGCCAGGTCCACGGGTCGAACACGAGGCACCAGGCCTGCATGAAGCGGGCCCAGTCGGGGTGCGCGGCCGAGAACTCGTGCACCGGGACGCTCACGTCGTGGTCGAGCGCGTGCAGCCACCCGACGTTGCCGACGATCAGCGCCGCGATCACCGCGAACGGCACGAGCAGCGCAACGGCCCCGGCGGCAGCCGCCGCCAGGCGAACCTCGAGCGCGTGGTCCTGATCTCGCATCGGGCTAGCTATACCCGGGAATCCACGCCCGATACACGTCCCGTTCACCGGCTGCGGGCCGCGCGCCTCAGGGCAGCCGGGCGACCGCGGCGAGGATCTCGGCCGGCTCGGGATAGGCCGCGCCGTCGGGGCGTACGTCGGCGTGCCGTACCGTGCCCGCCCGGTCGGCCACGATCACGGCCGGGAACGGCAGGATCGAGCGGCCCGCGCCGAGCAGCACGTCGGCGCCGGGGGCGGGGAAGCCGACGTTGAACGCGTCGATGAGCTGGTGGCGGGGGTCGGCGGCCACGAAGAAGCTGAGCTCGTGCCGGCGCTTCACCTCGGCGAGCCGGGCGGGGATCTGCGGGCTGACGGCCACCAGGTGCGCGTCCGTCGCGGCGAGCGCCGGGTGCAGGCGGTGCTCGTAGTCCGCGAGCGCGGCGCCGGCGCGCGCCGAGGACGCGTACGGGAAGAAGACGAACACGATCGGGCCGGTCATCCGGAGCCGGTCGAGGTGGATGGGGCCGAGGTCGGCCTCGAGCAGCACCGCGGAGGGCAGCCGGTCGCCCGGGCGCACCATGCGGTCCCAGATGTCGCCGCGGTCGAACGCGAAGCCGGCGTCCCCGACGGGCCTCACCCGGTGTGCGGCCGTGGTCATCGCGCCTCCCAAAGGCTATTTAACAGATAGGAGATGTAGCTTACTCGATCGACGGGACGCCGACCATCACGTGTGCCGGGGACGTCGGTCACGAGCGGGCGCCGGGCACGGACGCGGCGCCGGTCGAGCACGCGACGGGCTCGACCATATCGGACGGATCGGCCGGCGCCGGAGCCGGGCGCAGCACCCGGAAGGCCAGCACCGCGGCGCCGGCCACGAGCGCGGCGGCCACCAGGGAGACAAGGGCGAAGGCGTTCCCGTACGCCGGTCCGGCCGCGCGGATCGCGTCGTCGCCCGCGGCCACCGCGTCCATCAGCGTGCCGTCGGCGGGCAGGCCCGGCACACCCGACATGCCGTACCGGTAGGCCGCGACCACCACCGAGCCGAGCACCGCGATGCCCACCGCGCCGCCCAGCTCGGCCCCCGTCTCGGTGACCGCCGCCGCCATGCCCGCGCGCGAGGATCGTACGGAGGAGACGACGAGATCCGTGGTCAGCGTGTAGACGGGCGCCAGCCCGAGGCCGCCGATCACCATCCCGGTCACCAGCGCCGCGAGCCCGCCGCCGAACGGGGCGAACGCCATCAGCGCGTGCCCGGCGGCCAGCACGACGGCGCCCGCGGCCACGACCCGGCCGGTCGGGAACCAGCGGGTCAGCACCGGGCCGGCCAGCGAGGAGACGAGGAACGCGACCACCGACGGCATCGCCCACAGCCCGGCGCGCAGCGGCGACAGGCCGAGCACGATCTGCAGGTACTGCACGATGGCGAGCTGGGTGCCGTAGAGCACGAAGAACGACAGCGCGTTGGTGGCCAGCGCCACCCGCACCCGGGCGTCGCGGAACATGCCGAGCTCGAGCAGCGGCTGCGGGATGCGGCGCTGCCGGCGCAGGAACAGCGCGCCCAGGCCGCCCGCGGCCAGGATCGCCAGGAACGGCACCGCCGGCCGGCCCTCGGCCGCGAGCCGCTTGAGTCCGTACACGAAGATCAGGACGGCCGCGAGGCTCAGCACGGCGCCGCCCAGGTCGAAGCCCTTCGCGCCGCCGTCGCGCGCCTCCGGCAGCAGCGCCGGCCCGAGCACGATCAGCAGCAGCGTCGCCGGCACGGCCAGCAGGAACACCGAGCCCCACCAGAAGTGCTCGAGCATCACCCCGCCGATCAGCGGCGCGGCGAGCCCGCCCAGCGAGAACGAGGCGCTCCAGACCCCCAGCGCGATCCCCCGGCGCCGCGCGTCGGTGAACATCGCCCGGATCAGCGCCAGCGTGGAGGGCATCAGCGAGGCGCCCGCCAGCCCCATCAGCACCCGCGCCGCGATCAGCAGCTCCGGGCTGCGCGCGAACGCCGCCAGCAGCGACGACAGCGCGAACGCCGTCGCCCCCGCGAGCAGCAGCCGCCGCCGCCCGATGCGGTCGCCGAGCACCCCCATGGCGATCAGGGCGCCCGCCACCACGAACACGTAGCTGTCCATGATCCAGAGCAGCTGCACCGCGCTGGGACGCAGGTCGGCCGTCAGCTGCGGCGCGGCCATGTTGAGCACCTCGGCGTCCAGCGACACGAGCAGACAGGGCAGCGCGAGCACGCCGAGACCGGCCCAGGAACGCATCCTTCTCTCCGTCCGTCACGCGATGAGTTCATTCATGACGTTACGAGGAGTGCCCGCGGTTCGCAACGCGTAAACCGCACTCATGGCGTTACGCTGTCCGTGTGCACGTGGACCCGATGCCGATCGACGAGCTCGTGACCCTGGTCAACGAGTGGGGCACCCTGCCGTGCCGGGTGGACGGTCGCGCTCCCCGCCCGGGCGCCGCCTCGACCGTCCTGGCCGACGAGCTGCACCCGGTCTTCGCCGCCCCCGACGCGGCCACCCGCGCGACGCTGGTCACCGCGTTGCTGCGGGCCACCGACGTACGGCCGACGCTAGGCCTGGACCTGACCGAGGCGTGGACCGTTGCGGAGCCTGCCGAGGCGCCCCGCGCCGCGGCCGCGCTGACGCTGCGCCACCACCTCGCCGAGCATCCGGGCCGCCTGGGCGTCTGCGCCGACGACCAGTGCGCGGACGTCTATGTGGACGCCTCCCCCGCCGGCAAGCGCCGCTTCTGCTGCCTCACCTGCCAGAACCGGGCCCGCGCCGCCGCCTTCCGCCGCCGCAGGGCCGCGCAGCGGCTACCCGCAGGCGGCGGCCCGGCTGACTAGCAGGGTCCGCTCCCGCTCGTTGCGGGTCAGCGACGCCGCCCGCTCGAACTCCGCGCGCGCCTCGTCCGTGCGCCCCAGCCGGGACAGCAGGTCACCGCGGACGCTGGGCAGCAGGTGGTAGTTCCGCAGGGCCGGCAACGCGGTCAGCTGGTCGAGCAGCGCCAGCCCCGCCTCGGGCCCGAACGCCATCGACACCGCCACCGCCCGGTTGAGCTCGACCACCGGGGACGGCATCGCCTCGGCCAGCCGCTCGTAGAGCCCGGCGATGCGCCGCCAGTCGGTGTCCTCGAAGCGCCAGGCCCGCGCGTGGCAGGCCGCGATGGCCGCCTGCAGCACGTACGGCCCCGCGCCGCCCAGCGCCTCGGCCCGCTCCAGCGCCGCCAGGCCGCGCCGGATCAGCAGCCGGTCCCAGCGGGCCCGGTTCTGATCGGCCAGCAGGATCGGCTCGCCGCCCGGCCCGGTGCGCGCGCCCGCCCGCGAGGCCTGGATCTCCATGAGCGCCACCAGGCCGTGCACCTCGGGCTCGCGCGGCGTCAGCCGGGCCAGCACCCGGCCCAGCCGCAGCGCGTCCGCGCACAGCTGCGGACGCATCCAGTCGTCGCCCGCGGTGGCCGAGTAACCCTCGTTGAAGATCAGGTAGACGACCTCGAGCACCGAGGAGAGCCGGGCCGCCAGCTCGTCGCCCCGCGGCACCTCGAACGGCACCCGCGCGGCGGCCAGCGCCTTCTTGGCCCGCGAGATCCGTTGCGCCACGGTCGGCTCCGGCACCAGGAACGCCCGGGCGATCTCGCCGGTGGTCAGCCCGCCGAGCAGCCGCAGGGTCAGCGCCACGCGCGCCTCGGCCGACAGCACCGGATGGCACGCCACGAACACCAGCCGCAGCCGGTCGTCGCCGATGCCGTCGTCCTCGGCGACCAGCGCCGCGACGTCCGGCACGTGCTCGGCGAGGCCGCGGCCGACCTCCTCCAGCTTGCGCCGGTACGTCTCGTCGCGCCGGATCCGGTCGACGGCCCGGCGCTTCGCGGTGGTCATCAGCCACGCGCCCGGGTTGCGCGGCACGCCCTCGCCCGGCCACTGCTCCAGCGCCGCGACCAGGGCGTCCTGCGCCAGCTCCTCGGCCACGCCCACATCCCGGACGAGGCCGGCCAGCCCCGCGATCAGCCGGGGCGCCTCGATGCGCCAGACCGTCTCGATCGCGCGGTGGGTCTCGGTGCTCACCTGGTCAGTTGTACCTGGCGCCCTCGTCGCGCCGCTGCACGGCCGCCCGCTGCTCGCCGGTCATCACGTCCGCGAAGTCCTCCGCCTGGATGACCCGCCGGATCTCGAGGTCACCCCCGTCGGCCATCGGGTAGCGCTTGAACCACTCCACGCACTCCGCCATCGACTTCATCTCGACCAGGAAGAACCCGGCGATCAGCTCCTTGGTCTCGGTGAACGGCCCGTCCACCACGGTCCGCTTCCCGCCGTCGAAGTGGATCCGCGCCCCCTGGCTGCTCGGGTGCAGCCCGTCCGCGGCCAGCAACACACCGGCGTCCATCATCTCCTCGATGAACTTCCCCATCGTGTCGAAGTCCTCGGTCGCCGGCGGCCGGCCGGCCTCGCTGTCCGCCGTGGCCTTCGTGATCACCATGAATCGCATCGCCGTCTCCTTGAGCCCAGGTGTCCTCTTCGCGGACGCGTTCTCTCCCGCATCCCGCAGACGCGTCGATCGGCGACCGGCCCACTCGACACGCCCGCCACAACTTTTTCCGCCGGCGCGATCACCGCCTTCGCGCGGGCCCGGAACGACCGGTGACGCGCCGAGGGTCAGGTCAGGTAGGCGAGCTCGGGCAGCCGCTGCTGGTACGCGGTGATCAGCCGGCGGGCGGCCGGCACCGAGTCGATCAGCGGGTGCGACGCGAAGGCGCGCACGGCGACCGCGCGTGCGCCCGTGGCGGCCGCCTCCAGCACGGCGCGGTCGGTGGCCTTGACCCGCTGCACCAGACCCACCCCGGGCGGGAACAGCCGGGCGGGCAGTGCCCGCACCCCGGACCCGTCGACCACGCAGGGCACCTCCACCACCGCGTCGTCGTCGAGGTCGGCGAGCGTGCCGCGGTTGCGGACGTTGAGGATCAGCGTCGCGGGCCGGTCCCGGGCGATCGCCGACATCAGAGCGAGCGCCACGGCCTCGTACCCGCCGCCCTCGACGTCCTCGGCGTCGCGCTCGCCGAGACCCTCCTGGGCCATGTAGGTGGCGTTGCGCCGGCCGAGCGCGGCCTCCCACGCGGCGAGCGGATCGCCGCCGGGGGCGACCAGCCGGGCGTAGCACTCGTGTTGCTGCCGCACGAGGTATTCGCCGCGGGTCTGCTCGGCGGCGAGCGCGGACTGCAGGACGGCGTCGTGGTCGTAGTAGTAGTGCAGGTACTCGTTGGGCACCGCGCCGAGCGAACGCAGCCGCTGAGCCCCGAACAGCCGTCCCTCCTCGAAGGTGGCCAGTCGCGCCGGGTCCGCCAGGAGCGAAGGGAGCAGGTCACGGCCGTCGACCCGGACGGCGGTGAGCCAGCCGAGGTGGTTGAGCCCGGCGTACTCGACCTCGGCGGACGGCGCGCCCAGCGCCCGGGTCACGCGCCGGGCCAGGGCGGACGGCGAGTCGCAGATGCCGATCACGCGGTCGCCGAGGAAGGCCGCCATCGCCTCGGTGACCAGGCCGGCCGGGTTGGTGAAGTTGATGACCCAGGCGTCGGGCGCCACCAGGCTGATCCGGCGCGCGATCGCCCGGGCGACGGGCACGGTCCGCAGGCCGTACGCGATGCCGCCCGCGCCGACCGTCTCCTGCCCGAGCACGCCCTCGGCCAGGGCGACCCGCTCGTCGATCACACGGCCCTCGAGCCCGTGCACGCGGATCGCGCTGAACACGAAGTCCGCGCCGGTCAGCGCCTCGGTCAGGTCGGTCGTCGCCTCCAGGCGCGGGGCGTGCGCGACCCGGTCGGCCTGGGCCCGCAGCACCCGGACGATCGCGGACAGCCGGGCGGCGTCGACGTCGTGCAGCACCACCTCGTCGACGGGCGAGTCCGCGCCGAGCAGGGCGCCGTGCACGAGCGGCACCCGGAACCCGCCGCCGCCGAGGATCACCAGCCGCCTACGAGACATGGGCGTCCGACAGCCGGGCGATCGTCGCTCCCGCGCGCCGCACGGTGCGCTGCTCGACGGTGGGGATGACGTCGTCGAGGAAGCTGTACGCCTCCGACGGGGCCGACTGGCGCCACCAGTCCGCGATGTCGCCCCAGCCGGGCGCCGACAGCGACCCGCCGAAGTGCTGCACCGACAGCGCGGCGATCAGGTTGGCGAACGCGAGGCTCTGCCGCAGCGGCCAGTCGCGCAGGGTGCCGAGGATGAACCCGGCGGTGAAGACGTCGCCGGCGCCGGTCGGGTCGAGGGCGGGCACCGGCACGGCGGGCACGTGCACGGTCTCGCCGGTGCGGGCGTCGTGCGCGAGCACCCCGTCGCCGCCGCAGGTCACGACCACGACCGGGGCCAGCCCGGCGAGCCGGCGCAGCGCCTGCTCGGGGGTGCTGGTGCGGGTGTACTGCATCGCCTCCACCGCGTTGGGCACGAACGCGTGGCAGTCCTCGAGCATGTCGAGCACCTCGGCGGGCCACTCGGCGCTCGCGTCCCAGCCGACGTCCGCGAACACCAGCGTCCCCGCCTGCGACGCCTGCCGTACCCAGGGAAGCCGGTCCTTGGTCAGCGAGACCGATGCCGCCCGGCACGAGGGCAGCGAACCGACGAGCCCGTCGGCGCCCACCGGCAGCGGGTGCCCGTGGGTGATCATGCTGCGGTCCCGGTCGTACGCGAGCGACACCGTGACCGGCGAGTGCCCGTCGATGCGGCGCGATGCGTCGAGGTTGATGCCCTCCTGCTCGCACAGGATCTGCGCGCAGAAGTCGCCGTACGCGTCGGTGGCCAGCGCGGTGCCCAGACCGGTGTGCAGCCCGAGGCGCGCGGCCGCCACGGCCAGGTTCGCGATGCCGCCGGGGCACGAGCCCATGCCGGAGGCCCAAACCTCGGTGCCGGGTTCGGGAAGGCCTTCCAGACCGGTGAAGATGATGTCGAGGTACACGACGCCTGGGACGAACAGGTCCAGTGCCGGGGTCATCCTTAAGATCCTATGCGAGGTCACAGGCGGTGGGGCCGCGGTGTGGGCGCGACCCCACCGATCGTCGGGTCAGTCCGCGACCCAGACCGCGTCCGTCGCGGCCAGCGAGGCGGAGGGGCCCCCGGCGATCTCCACCCGCCACGGCAGCTCGGCGCCGTCGCGCTCGACGCGGATCGCCGTGCCGTCGCGGGTCACCGTGAACGTGCTGTCGCCGGCCCGGACGACCGTGCTGCCCTCGGCCGGCTCGAACACGCGCAGCGTCACGCCGTCGGCGTAGTCGTAGTCGGGCCGGTCGGTGCGGTTGCCGACCGGGATCACCGCGCCGGGACGGGCCAGCAGCGGCACGCTGCCGAAGCCGTGGGTCTCGTGCACCCAGCCCGGGCCCTCGACGACCTCTCCCGTCCGGAACCGGGTCCACCGGCCGGCGGGCACGTAGTAGCCGACCTCGCCGCCCTCGCTGAACACCGGCGCGACGAGCAGGTCGCCGCCCAGCAGGTACTGCCGGTCCAGGTGCGTCACGCCCGGGTCGTCCGGGAAACCGACGATCATCGGGCGCATCACGGGCAGCCCCTGCTCGTGGGCCTGCCGGGCGGCTTCGAACAGGTACGGCATGAGGCTGTACTTGAGGTGCGTGAACGAGCGCAGCACCTCGACCGACTCCTCGTCGAACAGCCACGGCACCCGGTACGAGTGGTTGCCGTGCAGCCGGCTGTGTGACGACAGCAGCCCGAACGCGATCCACCGCTTGAACACGGCCGGGTCGGGACGGCCCTCGAACCCGCCGATGTCGTGGCTCCAGAACCCGAAGCCCGAGCTCATCAGCGACAGCCCGCCGCGCAGGCTCTCGGCCATCGACTCGTACGTCGCGGAGTTGTCGCCGCCCCAGTGCACCGGGAACTGCTGGCCGCCCACGGTCGCCGACCGCGCGAACAGCACCGCCTCGCCCTCGCCTCGGTGCTCGCGGAGCACGTCGAAGACGACCTGGTTGTAGAGCTGCGTGTAGTAGTTGTGCATCCGCTCGGGGTCGGAGCCGTCGTGCCAGACCACGTCGGTCGGGATCCGCTCGCCGAAGTCCGACTTGAACGCGTCCACCCCCATCTCGACCAGCGCCGCGAGCTTGCCGGCGTACCAGGCCCGCGCGTCCGGGTTGGTGAAGTCGACCAGCGCCATCCCGGCCTGCCAGCGGTCCCACTGCCACACGTCGCCGTCGGCCTTGCGCACCAGGTAGCCGTTCGCGAGGCCCTCGGCGAACATCGCCGACCGCTGCGCGATGTACGGGTTGATCCACAGGCACGTCCGCAGGCCGCGGTCGTGCAGCCGCTTGAGCATGCCCGGCGGGTCCGGGAAGATCGCCGGGTCCCACTCGAAGTCGCACCAGTGGAACTCGCGCATCCAGAACGTGTCGAAGTGGAACACGCTCAGCGGCAGGTCCCGCTCGGCCATCCCGTCCACGAACGACGTGACGGTCTCCTCGTCGTACGGCGTGGTGAAGCTCGTCGTCAGCCACAGCCCGAACGACCAGGCCGGCGGCAGCGCGGGCCGGCCGGTCAGCGCGGTGTACCTGCGCAGCACCTCGGCGGGAGTGGGTCCGTAGATGACCAGGTACGAAAGGGTCTGCCCGGCCACGCTGAACTGCGTGCGCGACACCATCTCGCTGGCGACCTCGAACGACACCTTGCCCGGGTGGTCGACCAGCACGCCGTACCCGCGGTTGGTCAGGTAGAACGGCACGTTCTTGTACGCCAGCTCGCTGCTGGTGCCGCCGTCCTCGTTCCAGATGTCGACGCTCTGGCCGTTCTTGACGAACGGGCCGAACCGCTCCCCCAGCCCGTACACGGCCTCCCCGACGCCCAGGTCGAGCTGCTCGTGCACGTAGTGCTCGCCGTCGGCGGTGTCCACGATGCCCATGCCGCGCCAGCCGGTGCCGGTGAGCCGCCGGCCCTCCGCCTCGAAGTCCAGCCCCCAATGTTCGCCTCCCCCATTGCCCGGGTTCTGCGGCGAAGCCGCCTCGGAGGCTCTGAACCGGGCCGTGAGCCGGCCCGAGGTCAGCGACGTGCCCGTGACGGTCACCTCGTGCTCCTCGCCGGTGATCGCGAAGTTCGGGCCCTTGGGCACGCCGCCCAGGAAGTGCCCGAGCGTCACCCGCAGCACGTCCGGCGCCGGCGCCTCGACCCGGATCGTGACCAGCGGCGTGTCCAGGGTGTCCGACCGGCTGCGCACCGGCTTCGTGGCGGCGTACGCGGTCAGGCTCTTCTCGTCCGCCTGGGTGTCGCGCAGCTGGGACGGATGCAGGACCGTGAGGCCCTTGCGCTTGAGCCAGTACCCGTCGGTGAACTTCATGGGCATCCCTTACTTGATGGCGCCGGCAGTGATGCCGCGGGTGAGCGTGCGCTGGAAGACGAGGAAGAAGATCATCGCCGGAAGGATGCCGATCAGCCCCGAGGCGCTGGTCATGGTGGCGTCCATCAGCCGGTCGCCCTGCAGCACCCCGAGGGCCACCGGCACGGTCTGGTTCTCGTTGGAGACCAGGAAGACCAGCGGCAGGAAGAACTCGTTCCAGGTCCAGATGAAGAAGAACGTGAACAGCACGCCGAGGGTGGGGCGGCTGACCGGGATGACGACGCTCCACAGCGTGCGCCACCTGCCGGCGCCGTCGACGTCGGCGGCGTCCAGCAGCTCGGTGGGGAACTCCTGGTAGACCGAGGTCAGCAGGTACGTCCCGAACGCCGCCTGGATGACCGTGAAGATGATGACGATCGAGATCAGGCTGTCGTACAGGTGCACCTGCTTGGACAGGAAGTACAGCGGGTAGACCAGCACCTCCTGCGGCAGCAGGTTCGCCACCAGGAAGAACACGAGGAACCAGAGCCGGCCCTTGACCTTGCCGATGCCCAGGGCGTACGCGTTGAGGATCGACAGCAGCACGCCGAGCACGGCCACGAGCAGGCTCGTGATGAAGCTGTTCCACAGCTTCTCGCCGAAGCTCACCCGGTTCCAGAAGTCGACGATGCCGTCCCAGTACAGGTGCAGCGGCAGCGACAGCGGGCCGCCGCTCGCGTAGTCGGCCGGGCTCTTCACCGCGTTGATCGTGATGATCAGCAGCGGTGCGATGACGATCAGCAGCAACGCCAGCAGCGCGGCAAGGATGACGAAGCGCACCGGGTTGCTGCGCTTGGCCGCCTTGACCGGCGGGGCTGCTTTCGTCGTGGTGGCCGGAGCCGCGGTGACGGTCATCGGACCCTCCCGTTCTCGGCGCGGTTCTGCAGGCGCAGGAACACGAACGACAGCACGACGATGAGCACGGTCAGCACCGTGGAGATCGCCGAGCCGTACCCGACCTGGGCCTTCTCGAAGAAGTTCTTGTACGCGAAGTACGACGGCACCAGCGTGGCGTTGCTCGGGCCGCCGCCGGTCAGCACGAAGATCGGGCCGAAGATCTTGAGCGCGGCGATCGTGGTCGTCACCAGCACGACGTAGAACTCGGGCCGGATCAGGTAGACCGTGATTTTGCGGAACCGCTGCCACCAGCTCGCCCCGTCGAGGTCGGCCGCCTCGTACAGCTCGGGGTCGACCCGCTGCAGGCCGGCCATGAACATGACGATCGGATAGCCCAGCTGGACCCAGATCATGATGCCCATGACGCTGTAGAGCGCCGAGCCGGGCTCACCGAGCCAGTTGTGCGCCAGCCCGCCCAGCCCGATCTTGCCGAGGATGCTGTTGAGCGCGCCGTACTCCGGGTGCAGAATCCAGCCCCACACGATGCCGGTGACCGCCACCGGGATCACCTGCGGCAGATAGAACCCCGACCGGAACAGCGACGCCCACCGGTCGCTGAACTTCTTGGCCACGTAGTCGAACAGCAGCGCGGCCAGGAACAGCCCCAGCAGCGTCGGCACCACGGCCATCGCCAGGATCAGCAGCAGGATGTTGCCGAACGACGACCAGAAAAGCGAGTCCTCGAAGAGCCGGGTGTAGTTGTCGAAGCCGATCCAGCGCTGCTCGCCGACCCCGTTCCACTTGGTGAAGCTCGTGTAGACGGTCATCACCAGCGGCACGACGATCACGAGCAGCGAGAGCAGCACACCCGGGATCAGGAAGACCCCGTACCCCTTGCGCCTCATGCTTTCCCTCTTTCTGCACGCGGACGGGGGCCCTGCGAGCCCCCGTCCGCGTCCGGGGTCACTTGCCGAGGTCGGCGAGGTTCTCGTTGTACGGCTTGGCGAGCTCGTCGAGCACCTGGTCGGGCGTCTTCGAGCCGTTGATCAGGCTCTGCGTGCCGGCGACCATCACGTCGTAGTAGCCGGGGGCCGGCCAGTCCGGGTAGAACGCGAGCCCGTCCTCCGACGAGATCTTGTTGAAGTTCTCGATCAGTTCCTTGTTCTTCGGGTCGGTGATCTGCGCCGGGTCGGCCGCGACGGGGACGCCGCCGTTGTTGCCCAGCAGCGCCTGGATCTCCGGCTTCATGGTGATGTCGATGAAGTCGTACGCCAACGCCTTGGCCTTGCTCTTCTCCGGCACGACCCACAGGTTGCCGCTCGAGCCCGGGTGCAGCTTGTTGCCGGGGAACAGGAACGTGCCCCACTCGAAGTTCTTGATCTCCTTGACGAACCGGCCGTACCACCAGCTGCCCGAAATCATGATCGGGAACTTGCCCTGCGAGAACGAGACGCCCATGTCCTCGGCCTTGATGCCGGCCGAGCTCTTGGCGATGTAGCCCTTGTCGACCCACTGCTTGAACGTGTCCGCGCCGTACTTGAGCTGCGGGCCCTTGAAGTCGACCTTGTTCTTGTAGAGCTGGTAGTCGTCCACCCACGCGCGGTCGGCCTTGGACAGCGCCAGCGAGTAGAGGATCTGCTGGGCCGGGTACTCCGCGCCGCCGACCGCCAGCGGGGTGACCTTGTTCTGGACGAACGTGTCCATCACCTTGGTGAACTCGTCGAGGGTGGTCGGGACCTGCAGGTTGTACTTCTTGAACAGGTCCTTGTTGTAGAAGACCTCGACGTACTCGCCGTAGTTCGGGATGCCGTACGTCTTGCCCGAGCCCATGATGCCGTCGTCGTCGTACTTCGTGGTCGTCTGCAGGCTGGCGCTGAGCGCCTTGTCCCAGCCGCGCTTGCCCGACTCCTCGGTCAGGTCGGTGAGCAGGCCCTGCTTGCTCAGCAGCCCGGCGGTGGCGTTGCCCTTGTTGTACTCCATGATGTCCGGCGCGCTGTCGGAGTTGAGGATCATCTGGGCGTTCTGCTGGATCTGCTCGAAGCCCTTCTCCTCGAACTTCACCTCGACGCCCGGGTGCGCGGTCTTGAACATCTCGATGGCCTTGTTCCAGGCGATGCCCATCGCGCTGGTCGGGCCCTCGTAGTGCCACAGGGTGAGGGTCTTCGCGTCGGCGCCCTCCTGCGAGCCTCCGTCGTCGCCGCCGCCCCCGCAGGCGGTGAGGGCGAGCGAGGTGGCCATCAAGAGTGCACCGGCGGCGAGGCCGGCTCGCGATCGAATCATGTCTGTTCGTCCTCCGGGAGGGGTCCGTCGAAGCGCTTCGACAATGCGCGGCCGTCTCGGCTTCTGCCGCGGAACCGACCGCCTGTCGAAGCGCTTCGACGCGGGACTTTGGGAGGACGCTAGGCTCCGCCGCCCACACATGTCAACGGTGTGACAAGGACATTTCCAAGACCGTGACCGGCCGCTTTCCCGACGACCCCAGCCACGCCCGGTAGGCATCCTAGGAGGCTAGGCTTCGCCTGCCTCCCGGCTGCAACCGATGCAGGCAGCGGCGCGTCCAAGGCGCAACTCCGCGAAAGGTGCCCGATGAAGCGCATGCCCGCCCTCGTACCGCTGCTGCTCCTCGTGACCGCCTGTGACTCGCCGGGCGGCGAGGCACGGGCCGCGCGTCCGAGTGGCGGCACCGCGGCGCCCGGCACGACGGTCACCCGCGGTCAAGCCACGGTCGACTGCGGCACGTTCGTGCTCGGCCAGGGCGAGGACCTCGCGGACTCGGCGGCCCGGTGCTTCGTCGACGCGGTGGCGGCGGGCCGCCCGGCACGGCTGAAGGTCACCCGGCCGACGGTCGAGGGCCAGCCGATCCCGATCACCTACACCGCGGGTGCCGGCGGGCGTACCCAGGTGCTCGTCGACCACCGCCAGGACGGCTACAGCACCCCGGCCCTCTACCGGCAAACCTGCTGGGGGCCGTCCGCCGGCGAGCACGGCATCGACTTCGAACGGTGCACCCCGCTCACCCCGGTCACGAAGTGAGGATCACCAGCTGCTGCGTCGCCCGGGTCATCGCGACGTAGCGGTCGACCGCGCCCTCGATCCCGTCGCCGAACGACTGCGGGTCGACGAGCACCACCAGGTCGAACTCCAGTCCTTTGGCGAGCGTGGGCGTCAGCGACCGCACCCGCGGCCGCGCGGCGAACGACGGGTCGCCGATGACACACGCGACGCCCTCGCCGGAGGCGGACCGCTCCAGCCACTCACCGACGATCGCCTCGAGCTCCGCGACGGACCCGTGCCGTACGGGAATGCCACCGTCGCGAATGGACACGGGCACGTTGGCGTCGGGCAGCGCGGCCCTGATGACCGGCGCGGCCTCGGCCATGACCTCCGACGGCGTACGGTAATTGATCGTCAGCGAGGCCTGCCGGATCCGCTCGATGCCCACCCGGGTGAGCCGCTCCTGCCACGACTCGGTGAAGCCGTGCCGCGCCTGCGCCCGGTCGCCGACGATCGTGAAGCTGCGCGCCGGGCAGCGCGCCAGGATCATCTGCCACTCAGCGTCGGTCAGCTCCTGCGCCTCGTCGACCACGACGTGCGCGAACGGCCCGGCCAGCCGGTCGGGGGTCGCGCCGTCCAGCGCGGCCTCGTCGACGAGCACCTCGTGCAGGTCGGGCTGGA
This sequence comes from Actinoplanes sp. URMC 104, assembly GCF_051386375.1. NCBI lineage: Bacteria > Bacillati > Actinomycetota > Actinomycetes > Micromonosporales > Micromonosporaceae > Actinoplanes > Actinoplanes sp. URMC 104. Next base: position 608,530 of record NZ_JBPQTO010000012.1, read on the forward strand.
CCAGCATCGGCATCAGGCCCTGGCCGTCGTCGAACTCGTGCGAGGCGAGCAGGTCGTCGATGACCCGCGCCATGCCCGTGCGCTGGGCGGCGACCGCGGCCTCGCGGCGGCGGCGTAGCCGGGACGTGGACGGGTCACCGATCCGGCGCCGCGCCGCGTCCAGCAGCGGCAGATCCGCGACGGTCCACGCCCGCGGGTCGTGGCGCTGCAGCGCGCGGATCTCGTCGGCGCTCAGCCAGGGCGCGCACCTGCGCAGGTACGCCGGGACCGACCAGAGATCGGCGATGACGTCGGCGGGTTCGAGGATCGGCCACGCCCGGTGGAACGCCGTGGCGAGGTCGCGGTTGCGCACGAGCGAGCGGCGCAGCAGCTCCTCGGGCTCGTCGCCGTCGTACTTCTGCACCAGGATCTCCAGCAGCTCCTCCCAGACCTCGTCGCGCCCCTCGTTGTGCGGGGTGCCGGGCCCGAGCACCTCGAACGCCTCGGCCCAGTCCGCGGCGGTGAGCCTCAGCTCGGCGTCGTCGGTCGTCACGACCATGCCCCGGGCCGGCGGCTCCTCGTAGAAGCGCACCGCCGCCTCGACGGCCCGCACCAGCCCGGCGGACGCCTTGAGCCGCGCCACGACCGGGTCGGTCTCGTCGCTCGCGGCCGCACCCTCGGGAACCAGGTCGCGCAGCATGCAGGTCTGCACGTCGTCCTCGCCGAGGCTGGGCAGCACGTCCGAGACGTACGCCAGGTACGGCTCGTGCGGGCCGACGAACAGCACACCGCCGCGGCGGTGCCCGAGTCGCGGGTCGGAGTAGAGCAGATACGCCGTACGGTGCAGGGCGACCACGGTCTTGCCGGTGCCCGGGCCGCCGTCGACCACGAGCGCGCCGCTCGATCCCGCGCGGATGATGGCGTCCTGGTCGGCCTGGATGGTGCCGAGCACGTCGCGCATCCGCGGCGACCGGGTGCCGCCCAGGCTCGCGATGAACGCGGACTGGTCGTCCAGCGCGGCGTGCCCCTCGAGCCCGTCCGCGGTGAACACCTCGTCCCAGTAGTCGGTGACCCGCCCGCCCGTCCACCGGTACCGGCGGCGGCTCACCAGCCCCATCGGGTCGGCGTGGGTGGCCCCGAAGAACGGCTCGGCCGCCGGGGAGCGCCAGTCGACCAGCAGCCGCCGGCCGTCGGTGTCGGTCAGCCCGAACCTCCCGACGTACACCGGCTCCCGCCCGTCCGCGCCTGCCATGCGCCCGAGGCAGATGTCCAGGCTGTAGCGGCGCAGCGCCCGTAGCCGCGAGGTCAGCCGCTGCACCTCCTCGTCGCGGTCCACGGCCTGGCGGCCCTTGCCCGCGGGCGCCTTGCGCACGACGTCGAGGCGTCCGGTCAGGTCGGCCACGGTCCTGCGCAGGCTCGTGGCGATGGCGGCGAAGTGCTTCTCGTCGGCGGCGATCAGCGCCGGGTCGGCCTTGGCGGCGAGGTTGTCGGGCAGGTTGAAGGCGTCCACGAGAAGCGATTCTCGACCGCCACCCGGGTCTTGCGGCAAGAGCCCACTTGTGATATACGGTGAAAGTGGCGGACAAACAGGAACAGCGGCTCAGGGATCTCCGGTCGCTGCGCCGTGTCCGCGACCGCATCGATCGCGACTACGCGCAGCCGCTCGACGTCGAGGCCCTGGCGCGCGGGGTGAACCTCTCCGCCTGCCATCTGAGCCGTGAGTTCCGGGCCGCGTTCGGCGAGTCGCCGTACAGCTATCTGATGACCCGCCGCATCGAGCGCGCCATGGCCCTGCTGCGCCGCGGCGACCTGTCGGTGACCGACGTGTGCTTCGCCGTGGGCTGTTCGTCGCTGGGCACGTTCAGCACCCGCTTCTCCGAGCTGGTCGGCATGTCCCCCAGCGCCTACCGCCGGCTCACCGCCGAGCAGCAGCAGGTCGCCGGTCTGCCGGGCTGTGTCGTCAAGGTGGCCACCAGACCGGTCAGGAATCGAGAAGCGAGCGGCAGCCGGGCCTTCTAGCGTCGAAGGCATGAACCTCACCATCGCGAACGCATTCCTTCCCGCCGACAACCCCGAGAAGTCCCTGGCGTTCTGGCGCGACACCATGGGCTTCGAGGTCCGCCTCGACGTCGGCTACGGCGACATGCGCTGGATCACCGTCGGGCCGCCCGGGCAGCCGCAGACCTCGATCGTGCTGCACCCGCCCGCGGCCGACCCGGGCCTCACCGACCAGGAGAAGCGCACGATCGCCGAGCTGATGGCCAAGGGCAGCTACGCGAGCATCGTGCTGAGCACCCCGAACGTCGACGAGACGTTCGAGCAGGTGCAGAAGAACGGCGGCGACGTGGTCCAGGAGCCCATCGACCAGCCGTACGGCCTGCGGGACTGCGCGTTCCGCGACCCCGCCGGCAACATGGTGCGCATCAACCAGGCGAACTAGCTCCGCACGGGCGGGGCGCAGCTGTCCCGCTCGACCAGCGTCGGCGGCAGCAGGCGTACGGGCTCGGTCGACCGCCCGTCGAGCAGCCGCATGGCCGTCTCCACCGCCAGGGCGCCGACGTCGTGCGCGGGGATGTCCACCGACGTCAGCGGCAACGGCATGTTGAGGGCGACGTCCCGCGGGCACACGGCCACCACCGAGATGTCCGCGGGCACGCGCCGCCCGGTCGCCTGCAGCTCCTCGAGGACCAGGCGCAGCGCCTCCTCGTTGTGCACCACCAGCGCCGTCACGCCCGGAAGCTGCGTGTCGATGTCCGCCAAGCAGGCTCGCACGCCCGCCCGGTCCGGTTCGCACGGGTGCGCCATCGTCTCCAGGCCCAGGGCGGCCGAGCTCTCGGTGAACCCGGTCAGGAACCTTTCGGCGTACGTCGTGCCACGTCGGTAGACCGCCGGGGACGGCCCCACCAGGGCGATCCTGCGGTGCCCGTGCCACGACAGGTGCCGCAGCGTCTCGGCCGCCGCTGCCTCGAAGTCCAGGTCGACGCAGACGATGCCGCCCGGGTCCTCCGGCAGCCCGATCAGCACCGACGGCTGCTTGAGGGTGCGCAGGGCCGGAAGCCGTACGTCGTCGCGTTCCACATCCATCACGATCAGCGCGTCGACCATGGTGCTGTGCGCGACCCGCTCCAGCCCCGCCGTGCCCTCGTCCTTGGTCAGCAGCAGCACATCGTGGTTGTGCGTGCGCGACGCCGTGACCACCGCGGTAGCGAACTGCATGATGACCGGCACGTTGACGTCCACGCGCAGCGGCACCACCAGCGCCAGCACGCTCGTCCTGCTGCTGGCCAGCGCCCGCGCCCCCGCGTGCGGGTGGAAGCCCAGCTCCGCGATCGCCGCCTGCACCCGCTCCCGCGTCCGGGCCGAGATCGGCCGGCGGCCGCTGAGCACGTACGACACCGTGCTCGGCGAGACGCCCGCAGCCCGCGCGACGTCGTTGATCGTCGCCATCCGCGCCTCCCCCACCGTTGCGCTCCAGCATGCGCCCTTCGAGCGGATCCTACTGACCACCATGATCAAAACCTGACACGCGGTCCCTCGCCGACCCCGATGCCTTGGTCCGGCCCTCGCGCGGCGGTGGGCTGTGCGGCCGTCGATCGCCTGGTCCGTCCGTGCGGCGGCGACGGCTGGGCGTGCGTCGTTCGCCTGGCGCGGGCGGCTGTGCGGGCGTCGATGGCCCGCTTCGGCCGCCCGGCTGCGACGGCTGTGCGCGCGTCGCTTGCTGACGCGGGCGGCTGCGCGGGCTTCGACGGCCCGGTCCGGCCGCCCGGCTGCGACAGCTGTGCGCGCGTCGTCCGCTTGCGCGCGGGGGTGTGCGAGCTTCGTCCGCTTGCGCGCGCGGGCCTGTGCGCGCGTCGTCCCCTTGCGCGCGGATGACCGTGCGGGCGTCGTCCCCTGGCGCGCGTCGTCCGCTTACGGGCGCGCATGGCTTTGCAAGTCGCACGGCCAAGGCGCGGCGGGTCACGCCACAGCGGCCACCGCACGGATGCTCGGCTCACGCGCTCCGACGGCACTTGCCGGCATGCCCGCCGGACGCCGCCATCACTCTCCGTTCGGTCGCGTCATGTCACCCCTACCGTTTACCATCCCAAGCCCCCACCCACCCGGGAATGGGGACGACCTTACGCTCCGTCAAGACGCGGACGGTCAGTTGTCCACAGAGCGCTCGAGCACCGCGACGGCATTGGCGCAAGGGCTGTGCACAGTCGGCCCGCAACCGAGACGCCCGGCGTCGCGATCGGACCGCAGGGTCCCTACCCGGCCGACCGTCCGGCACAACCCCGAATTCCAGCCACAACCGTGCTCAGCCGGCCGACGGTCCAGCACGACCCCGCACTCCAGCCACAACCGTGCCCAGCCGACCGACGGTCCGGCACGACCCCGCACTCCAGCCACAACCGCGCCCAGCCGACCGACGGTCCGGCACGACCCCGCACTCCAGCCACAACCGTCCCCAGCCGGCCGACGGTCCAGCACGACCCCGCACTCCAGCCACAACCGTCCCCAGCCGACCGACGGTCCGGCACGACCCCGCACTCCAGCCACAACCGTGCCCAGCCGACCGACGGTCCGGTACCACCCCCGCATTCCAGCCGCGCCCGTGCACAACCGGCCGACGGTCCCGGCAGCACCCGCATTCCAGCCGCGTCCCTGCACAACCGGCCGATCGTCCGGCATCGCCCGGCATTCCGGCCACGGCCGTGCACAACCGGCCGACGGTCCGGCACAACCCCGCATTCCAGCGGTCGGCCGGACGAAACCGAGTTAGGACGTCGACCGCAACGCCCACACCCGAGCCGCGGCGACTCCCCCACATCCGGCGAAATCCGCTATGCCTTCCGGACGATCCCCCACTAGCTTCCGACCATGGTTTCTTCCAGCCGGGGCCGCTACCGCTGGCGCACCAGGCTCCGCCCCCACCTCCCGTGGTTCCTCATCGATCGAGGCGTCGCCGGCAAGGGCAACCACGACTGCGGCAACCACGACTGGTACAAATCGGATGACACGACGGAACACTGCTACCACTGCACCGTTGGCGAGCGACCATACGACCCGGCGCACTTCCGACCATGACGCCGCCCGGCCCCGAAAAAGGGCCGGGCAGCGATCCACTACTTCACGGCAAAAGACGCAAGCCGAACCCCCGCGCTCAGAACCAGGTACACGTCCTGGCGCCCGCTGGTCCGGGCCAGCGTCGCGCGGGCGTCCGCGTACGCATAGACGTCCCCCGTGGCAGGAACGGACGCCGTCCCGAGCAGACGCCCGCGCGGTGAGCCGAGCCGCACCTCGATCGTCCCGCCGCCCACGGAAGCGACCCGCGCCGTGAAAGATCCGCGCAGCTGGGCGTCGCGGTAGGCGACCCACTGCCCGGCGGCGGTGGAGCCGACGACGGTTCCGGCGGCCTTGGTCTCGTCCAGCAGGCGAACCCCGGCGTACGCGTCGAAGGTCGTGGCACGCGTGGGCACGGACAGGTCGCGGGCGGGAACGGTCTCGCCCTTGACCCGCAGCACGGCGCGCTGCCGGATGTCCGCGGAGGAGGCCCCGACGAGGATGTCGTAGTCGGACGTCTCCACGATCCAGCGTTCGCGGGTCTGGTCCCACCGCGCCAGGTCGGCGGGGCGCAGCGGCAGCGTGACGGTTCTGGTCTGTCCGGCCGCGAGCGCCACCCGGGAGAACGCCCGTAGCTGCTTGACGGCGGTCGCGTCGTGGGAGGTGCGCTGATGCGTGTAGAGCTGCACGACCTCGTCGCCGGCGCGCTTGCCGGTGTTGGTGACCGTGACGGTCACGGCGCCGTCGCGTACGCGCAGGGGGCCGTATTTGAAGGTCGTGTACGACTTGCCGTAGCCGAACGGGTACAGCGGCGTAGCGCGGCTGTACAGGTAGGTCTGCTTCGACGTGATGATGTCGTACTCGTTGAGGTCGGGCGGCAGCTGCGACTCCGAGCGCGGCCACGTCTGCGTCAGCCGGCCGGCGGGGTTGCGGTCGCCGTACAGCACGTCGGCGATCGCGTGCCCGGTCTCCGCTCCGGCGTGGGTGGTCCAGACGACCGCGGGCGCCTTGGCCTTCATCGTCACCGGATAGCTGGTCTGCAGCACCACGACCGTGCGCGGGTTGGCCTTCAGCACGGCCTCGACCAGCGCCTCCTGTCCCGAACCCAGAGCGATCGACGTACGGTCGTGCGCCTCGCGGCCGTTGATCATCGGCTGGCTGCCGACCACGACGACCGCCGTGTCGGCCGACTTGGCGGCGGTGACCGCCTCGTCGATGCCGCTGCGCAGCACCTCGCGGCTGAAGCGGGTGGCGCCCGCCGCGTCGGGTGAGCCCAGCGTGAGCCTGCCGTCGGCACCCACCGTCACGTACGTGTTGGGACCGAACCAGCTCTCGGTGGTCTCGTATCCGGCGTAGCGCAGCACGACGCTGCCGTCGGCCTGCGGCTCGATCCTGAACTGCTGCTGGACGAACCAGCCGCCCGGCTGCTCGTCGCGGGTCACGAAGGCGCCGTTGGACGAGCCGAGGTAGCGGCCGGTGGCGACGTTGCGCAGCGTCAGCACGCCCTGCCCCCAGTCGACGCTGTCGAACTGCGCGGCCTCGCCGGCCGTGGCGGCGGTGACCGAGACGGACGCCTCGGTGCCGTTGGCGGTCAGGTACTGCCCGGTGGAGACCTGCCGCAGCGCGATCCGGTCGGCGCCCGAGCCGCGGACCACTGTGGACGCGCGCTCGGCGATGCCGTCGGCGGCGGTCACCTGGCACGGGAGCTTGCCGCCGTACCAGTCGGTGTAGAGCGTGTCCGCGAGCGGCCCCACCACGGCGACCTTGCCGCCGGGCCGCAGCGGCAGCGTCCGCGAGTTCTCCAGCAGCACCATCGCGTCACCGGCCGCCTCCCGCGCGAGCTTGCGGTGCGCGGGCGTGTCGATGACCGAGGGTCCGATTCCCGCGTACGGGCCGCCGTCCGGATCGAACTCGCCGAGCCGGAACCGGACGCTGAGCGCGTGCCCGACCGCCCGGTCGACGTCGCTCTCGGCGAGCAGCCCCCGGGCGAGCGCCTCCTTGACCGCGGCGATGGTGGGGGCGCTGTCGGTGTCGTTGACCGTGAAGCTGTCCAGCCCGGCCTTGAGCAGGGCCGCGTCCGCCTCGGCCTGGGTGGCGAAGTACGCCTGCGAGCCGGTGAGGTTGGTCGGCGCCCACGCGTCGCTGACGTTGAACAGCGGGTAGTCCGACCACTCGCGCAGCAGCCCCGCGTGGTCGGGGTCCACGGTGGCCGGCCGCCCGTTGACCAGGTTGTACGACGCCATCACGCCGGTGGCGGCGTTCGCGGTGAGTGCGGGCTTGAAAGCCTGCCGGTCGTACTCGTTGAGGACCCGCGGCGGCACGTTCGACGAGGTGGTGTCGCGCCGGGTCTCGTTGTTGTAGGCCAGGTAGTGCTTCAGCGTGGGCGCGGTCTTCAGGTGGTCCGGGTCGGGTCCTTGCAGACCTTCGCCGTACGCGGTGGAGATCGCCCCGGTCAGGTGCGGGTCCTCGGAGTAGCCCTCCTCGTTGCGCCCCCACCGGGGATCGCGCAGCAGGTTGACGACCGGCGCCCACAGGTTGAGGCCGAAGACGCGCGGCTGCTTCGCGTGGAAGCCGCGCGCCTCGTCGCCGACCGCCGAGCCGACCTTTTTGATCAGGGCCGGATCCCACGTGCTGGCCAGGCCGACCGCCTGCGGGAACGAGGTGCCGTCGGCGGTGACCACGGCCCCGCCGTTGTCGATGTCGGTGGACCAGGCGACGCCGTGCAGCGCCTCGGTGCCGGTCTTGAAGAAGCCGACGCCCAGCCGGGGGACGGCCGGCTGGTACTGGTGCAGCATCGCGACCTTCTCGTCGAGCGTGAGCCGGCCGACCAGGTCGTCGACGCGGGTCTGCAGCGGCAGGGACGGGTCGCGGAACGGATAGGACTGCTCGGCGTGCGCCGCGGCGGGGACGACCGGAGCGGCCAGCAGCCCGGCGGCGAGCACCGCCAGGAAACGCCTTCGCATGGGCGGTTCTCCTCATCGGGTGGAGCGCGGGTGTTCGTCGAAGCGCTTCGATGTTCGGCGGTACCGCTCACCATAGATCCCGGTCAATCGCCTGTCCAGGACGCCGCCCCTGCCACCACGGCTACCCGCGGCCGGGCGGCCCGCCGCGCGGGTAGCCGACAGATCACCGGGCTGGCGGCTCGCCTCCGACGCGCCGTAGGCTGCTGATCAGCGGCATAGCGGGAGGGCGGACCCGGCATGACCACGAACGGCAGACCTGTGCGGCTCCTACGGGGGTACGGGTGGTGGATCATCCTGGTCACCCTCGTGCTCACCTTCGCGGCGTACGGGGTGAGCCGCCTCGAGCCCGTCGACTACCGGTCCACCGCGACCGCCGTGGTCAGCCCCCGCCTGCGCGCGTCCGGCACCGCCGTGCCGGCCAACGCGGCCACCGAGCGTGAGATCGCCCGCTCCGGCACGGTGCTGGGCGAAGTCGCCAAGGACCTCGGCATCAGCCCCGGGACGCTCGCCGACGGCCTGGACGTCGACGTGGTCCCCGACGGCGGCGCCGCCATCACGGTCACGTACAGCAACCCGGTCGCCCGGGTCGCCCAGCAGCGCGCGCAGGCCGTCGCCGCCGAGTACGTGGGCTACCGCAACTCCAGCATCAACCAGTACGGCATCGCCGCGTCGCTGGTCTCGCCGGCCGGGGAGGCGCAGGGCCACCGCACCCCGCTCTGGGTCACCCTGCCCGCCGGCGCGCTCGCGGGCCTGCTGATCGGCCTGCTCACCGCGCTCTGGCACGCACGCCGCCGCGACCGCCTGCGCGGGCGCGACCACTTCGAGCGGGCGACCGGCGTCCCGGTGCTCGCGACGATCCCGCGGGCGCGCCGGTCGCGGGGTCCGGGCGCCCCGCTGCCCGTGATGCTGCGCTCGCCCGACTCGGTCGACGCCGAGGCCTACCGCTACCTGCGTGCGCGCCTCGACCCGCGGCTGGAGCGCCCGGCCACGGTGCTGGTGGCGGGCGGCCTCGACCGGGAGGGCCGCAGCACCACGGCGGCCAACCTCGCGGTCGCGCTGGCCCAGTCCGGCCGCCGGGTGGTGCTGGTCGACACCGACGTCCGCCGCCCCGCGCTGCACCTGATGTTCGACCTGTCCCGCGACCGCGGGCTGACCAACGTGCTCGCCGGCGATTACAAGCTCGCCGAGACGCTCGCGGCCGGGGCGATCGTGAACCTGCGGGTGCTGGCCGTGGGCGCCGACCGCGACGGCGCGTCCGACCTGCTGGCCGGCGGTCTCGCCGGGCTGCTGCACGAGCTCAAGCAGCAGTGCGACGTCGTGGTGCTCGACTCCCCCGCGCTGCTCGACGTCGCCGACGCGATCGGCCTGGCCGCGCAGAGTGACCAGGTGCTGCTGGTGACCGACTACCGCCGCACCGACCGGGCCGGCGCCGTGCGGGTCGCCTCGGAGCTGACCCAGGTCGCCCCCGGCCGCGTGGCCGCGGTGCTGATCGGGGTGCCCGAGCGCGAGGGCGGCCTGGTGCCGCGCACCCTGGCGGGCCGTGCTCCCGCCCCGGCGTACACCTCCGGAGCGGCGGCCGAACCGGTCGACCGGTTCGCCGTGCTGGACGGCCCGGGCGACTTCGCGGCGCCCGCGCCGCCGGCCTCCGCGCCGCAGTCACCGGCCCCGATCGCGCCGGCGGCCCCCTCCGCCGCTCCGACATCGCCGGCCGCGCCGTCCTCACCGGCCCCGGCCGCGCCTTCGTCCTCCGCTGCGCCGAAGCCGGAGCCGGAGCCGGCGGCGGCGGCGCCGGCGATGGCGGAGACCAAGCCCAAGCCGGCGCGCCCCATCACCGCCAAGGCGGCGATCCCGAAGCCGCGGGTCTACGCGTCGGCCGCCGCGAAGGCGGAGGCGGAGGCGCGGGTGCAGGCCAAGGTGGCCGCCGAAGCCGAGGCGGCGCAGGAGGCGTCCGCCGACAAGTGACCCGGGTGGTGCCCCCGACGGCCGGCAGGTTAGGTTAGCCAACTTAAGCGCCGGTCGTCAGTCCAGGAGGCCTCCCGTGACCCAGCTCGCCGAACCGGCCGCGGCCACGCTGCCCTGGCGGTTCTTCGCCACCGAGGTGCGCGCGGTGCGGCGGCTGAGCCCGCACTTCGTCCGCGTCACGTTCACCGGCGACGACCTGCACCACTTCGCCGACAACGGCTTCGACCAGCGGATCAAGCTGATCCCGCCGCTGCCCGGCGCCGGCATGGCCCACCTGCCGACCGGACCCGACTGGTACGAGCAGTGGCGCGCGCTGCCCGAGGGCCTGCGCAACCCGATCCGCACCTACACGGTGCGCGCGGTCCGCCCGCAGCTGCGCGAGGTCGACATCGACATGGTGCTGCACGGCATCGACGGCCCCGCCTCCCGATTCGCCGCCGAGGCACGGCCGGGCGCCGAGGCGTACCTCATGGGTCCGAACGCTCTCTTCGAGGGACCGCACGGGGGCATCGACTTCCACCCGCCGGTGCACACCGACTGCCTGCTGCTGGGCGGCGACGAGACCGCGGCGCCGGCCATCGCCTCGATCCTCGAGCGCCTGCCCGCCGACGCGCGCGGCGAGGCGCTGATCGAGGTGCCCGCGGCCGGCGACGCGCTGCGGCTGGTCGCGCCCGCGGGCGTCCGGGTCACCTGGCTGGCCCGGGAGGGCGCCGCGCACGGCTCCAAGCTCGTGCCGGCCGTGCGCGCCGCGGCCCGGCGCATCCTCGGCGACGAGCAGACCGGCCCGGCGGTCGAGCTGGAGGACGTGGACGTCGACCACGACATCCTCTGGGAGGTGCCCGAGGAGGTCACCGACGTCAGCCGCTTCTACGCGTGGCTGGCCGGCGAGGCAGCGATGATCAAGACGTTGCGCCGGCACCTGGTCGGCGGGTGCGGGGTCGACCGCCGGCTGGTGGCGTTCATGGGCTACTGGCGCCTGGGGCGCGCCGAGGGCAACTAGTCCCCGTTTCCGCCGAATTCCCCCGGTGGGGCAGCATCTCGCCTAGCGTTTTCCGTGAGGCCACGCCCGCGCGCGATCGCGGCTTCACCGACGCCGGAGGGGGAGAGGCGATGTGGAACACCTCGGCGCCCCAGCAGGGGCCGGTCGTCCTGCTGGTGGAGGACGACGAGGACCTGCGGGACATGACCTCGCAGATGCTCGAGCTGCGCGGCTTCCAGGTGCTCGTCGCGACCGACGCGGTCTCCGCCATCACCACGTGCCGGGTGCATGAGGGCAAGATCGACGTGCTGCTGACCGACCTGGGCCTGCCCGGGGTGTCGGGCGGCGAGCTGGCCCGGTCCGCGGCCGCGGTGCGCCCCGGCATGGAGACCGTCTACGTCTCGGGCATGCCGCAGGAGATCGCGATCCGCCGCGGCATCATCAAGCGCGGGGCGCCCTTCATCGCGAAGCCGTTCACCGCCGACCAGCTCGCGGGCATGCTGCGCTCGGTGCTGGCCCAGCACAACAGCACGCTCCTGCATCCCGAGTCCCCAGCGGTCGGGCTGGACCTGGACTAGACGTCCCATACAGAGAACCACCCTGATCGACGACCGAAGGCAGTGCCAGCTCACCACGCACGGCTTCGAGGGTGGCGACTCGGCACGCACCGACTCGATGTGCGCCATCCAGTTCCGCGCCCGCCGTTTCGTCCACGTGCCCGACGCGACCGAGCCCCCGCTCTACCGCGACAACCCGTGGGTGACCGGCAGGCTGGCCAATGTCCGCTTCTACGCGTCCGCGCCGTTGATCGCCCCCGACGGGTACGCGCTGGGGACGCTCTACGTCTTCGACGGCAAGGTCAAGGAGCTCACCGACGACCAGGCCGACCGCCTGATCGACCTGCCCGACGTGCTGGTGGCCCTGTTCGAGCGGCGCCGGCAGGCCCGCCTCACCGAACGGCTCGCCGTCGAGGCGCAGCACCGCCAACAGTTCATGACCACGATCCTCGAGACGATCAACACCGGCGTGGTCGTCGCCGACGCCGAAGGCCACGTCACGCTCCTCAACCGCGCCGTCCGCGACTGGCACGGGCTCGAGGCCGACGCGTCGCTCGACGCCGTCGAGCTGCCCGGCCACTACGGGCTGTTCGACGCCGAGGGCCGCCGCCTGCTCGAGCCCGCGGAGGTGCCGCTGCTGCGCGCCCTCAAGGAGGGCCGGGGTGCGAAACGTCGAGATGGCCGTACGGTCCCCCGGCCGCCCGATGGTGCAGCTGGACTGCACCGGCGGTCGCATCGTCGACGACGCCGGCCGCACGCTGGGCGCCGTGATCGTCATGAACGACGTGACCGCCGACCGCGCGTACCCCGGCGGCGGCACGACGGTCTGCCTGACCCTGCCCAAGTGACCGCTCCGCGCCCGGAAACGAC